>NZ_JBDKWZ010000005.1:0-487041 GCF_039710355.1 Rapidithrix thailandica
TTCCGAACAGAGAAGTTAAGCCCTGTCGCGCTGATGGTACTGCCGTAACAGGTGGGAGAGTAAGTCATCGCCAGTCTTGTCTTTTTTTACAGCAGCCTATCTCAAGATAGGCTGCTTTTTTTTGTGCTATATTCTATCTTTGCTTTATGGCTGAAGAAATTCATAGTATCGAAGGTTCGAAAAGTGAACGATATGCTTCCTTGAACCAACAGATTGACGCACTCCTTTCCGTAGAAAGCGATTTGATTGCTAACCTGGCAAATACGGCAGCTGCTCTTAAAACAATGTTTGACTTTTTGTGGGTTGGCTTTTACTTGGTTAAAGAGGAAGAATTGGTGTTAGGCCCTTTCCAAGGACCAGTAGCTTGTACAAGAATTGCAAAGGGCAAAGGAGTGTGTGGAAACGCCTGGAAAGAAGACGTTATTTACTTAGTGGAGGATGTAGACGCTTTCCCGGGACATATTGCATGCAGCTCCTTATCGAAATCAGAAATTGTATTGCCTGTTCATAACCAGGAAGGAAAAGTGATTGGAGTATTGGATATAGACAGCGATAAACGTGCTGATTTTGACGAAACGGATCAAAAATATCTCACCGAATTGGTAGAAATTCTGGAGAAGAATCTAAAGTAATGCATGGACTAAGAAGCGAGTAAGGTGTTATTTTATGCTTCCGGCCAACTATGGCTTTAGACGGTAATCTTATAAAGAATAATAAATAAAAAAGGGTCCCGAAAGAGACCCTTTTTCTATGAATAAGCATGTGTATTATTACTGTGTTACTTCTTCTTCTTCAATGTATTCTTCCACAGGCAAACAGCTACACACCAAGTTACGGTCTCCGTAGGCATTGTCAACCCTTCTGACAGAAGGCCAGAATTTTCTTTCTTTTACAAATGCCAACGGATATACAGCTTGCTCGATACTGTAGGGATAATCCCATTCTCCCGTAGTAGCCATTGTAGCCGTATGTGGCGCATTTTTCAAAACATTGTTTTGTGCATCGGCTTTGCCGTCTATCACTTCTTGAATTTCTTTACGGATAGAGATCAAAGTGTCACAGAAACGGTCCAGTTCTTCTTTTGATTCACTTTCGGTAGGTTCTATCATCAAGGTGCCCGGTACCGGGAATGAAACCGTAGGTGCATGGTAGCCATAGTCCATCAAGCGCTTGGCAATGTCTTCTACCTCTACTCCATGTTTCTTAAACTCTCTGCAATCCACAATCATCTCATGAGCACAACGATTGTTCTTTCCGGTATAAAGAATCGGGAAGTGTTTGCTCAATTGCTCTTTGAGATAGTTCGCGTTCAGGATAGCGGTTTTGGTAGCATTTTCCAATCCCTCAGTTCCCATCATGGCGATGTATGCATAAGAGATTCCCAAAATGCTGGCGCTTCCCCAAGGGGCTGCAGACACAGCAGAACTGGCACCTCCATTGATATCTACTACAGGGTGGTTTGGCAAGTAAGGAGCCAACTCCTTGGTTACACCAATCGGGCCCATCCCTGGTCCGCCTCCGCCGTGAGGAATACAGAAGGTTTTATGTAAGTTCAAGTGACAAACGTCTGCTCCGATGAACCCGGGATTGGTCAGGCCTACTTGTGCATTCAGGTTGGCTCCATCCATATATACCCTACCTCCGTTGTCATGGGTAATCTTACAGATTTCCATAATGGCTTCTTCAAATACACCGTGGGTAGAAGGATAAGTGACGAGCAATGCCGCCAGGTTTTCCTGATGTTGCTCTGCCTTTTCTTTCAGATCTGTTACATCAATATTACCGTGTTCATCGCATTTTACAATCACCACTTTCATACCGGCCATAATCGCACTGGCAGGGTTGGTCCCATGAGCTGATGACGGAATCAAAGCAACGTTACGGTGTGCTTGACCTTGGGCTTTAAAGAAGTCCCGGATGGTCATCAAACCGGCATATTCTCCTTGTGCTCCGGAGTTCGGCTGTAGGGATACGGCATCAAATCCGGTAATTTCACACAAGAAGTTTTCGAAGTTTTTAAACAACTCGGCATATCCTTCCGCTTGATCTACAGGAACGAAGGGGTGTAATTGCCCGAACTCAGGCCAGGTAATAGGAATCATTTCCGTGGTAGCATTCAACTTCATGGTGCATGAACCCAAAGAGATCATGGAATGTACCAATGACAAGTCCTTATTTTCTAATCTTTTCAAATAGCGTAATAACTCGTGCTCTGTCCGGTATTTGTGGAAAGAGGGGTGGCTCAGGTAGTCCGACTTTCTCGCAATAGTTTGTGGGATAGCCAACTCGATGTTTTCCGCCAAGGTTGCTACATCTACTTGAGTGTTCAGGCCTAAGGCTTTTTCGAAAATAGCTACAATCTGTGCTACATCTGCTACCGTAGTCGTTTCATCCAGAGCAATACCGATCTGACTATCACCGATATAGCGGAAGTTGATTTCTTGCGCTAAGGCTTCTTCTTTTACTTTTTGTTGGTTTTCAGAAGATTGAACAGCAATAGTAAGCGTATCAAAGAATACTTTGTTTTCAAGGCTAAGCCCGGCTTTGCTAAGACTATCAGCCAATAACTTACTCAGGCCGTGTACGCGAAGACCGATATTTTTTAAGCCCTCAGGACCGTGATATACCGCATAGGCAGCAGAGATGACGGCAAGTAATACCTGTGCGGTACAAATGTTGGAGGTAGCACGCTCTCTTTTGATGTGTTGCTCACGGGTTTGAAGAGCCATCCGGTAAGCCGTATTGCCTTCGGCATCCTTAGATACTCCGATGATTCTACCTGGGATCAATCGCTTGAACTCGTCTTTCGTAGCAAAATAGGCTGCGTGAGGTCCGCCATATCCCATGGGTACCCCAAGACGTTGAGTAGTACCTACTACTGCATCGGCTCCCATTTCCCCCGGAGGAGTCAAGAGCGTCAAACTCAAGATATCCGCTGCTACGGCAACTTTTACATTGTTATCATGCGCTTTGCTTATCAAATCTGTGTAATCTACTACTTCTCCGTTTACTTCCGGATATTGTAGTAATACTCCAAACAGATTTTCATCCGTAAGAGCTAAGGTAGTATAATCACCCACCTCC
Organism: Rapidithrix thailandica; assembly: GCF_039710355.1. Classification (NCBI taxonomy): domain Bacteria; kingdom Pseudomonadati; phylum Bacteroidota; class Cytophagia; order Cytophagales; family Flammeovirgaceae; genus Rapidithrix; species Rapidithrix thailandica. The sequence continues at coordinate 3,085 of NZ_JBDKWZ010000005.1, forward strand.
AATTCTACACCGATTGGCTCGCAGCGGGTTTTTAAAATATCAATAGTTTGAGGGAGACAAGTATCCGCAACGAAAAATTTATTCGCCGTTTTCTTGTCTTTTTTGCGGGTGGCCCGGAACATACTCATTGCCTCGGCTGCGGCTGTTCCTTCATCCAGTAGAGAGGCATTGGCGATTTCCATGCCCGTCAGGTCCGAAATCAGGGTTTGGAAGTTTAACAACATTTCCAATCTTCCCTGAGCAATTTCGGCCTGGTAAGGCGTATAAGCTGTGTACCATCCGGGATTTTCCAAAATATTGCGGACAATCACATTCGGAGTGATACAGTTATGGTAGCCTAAGCCGATATAAGATTTAAATAGTTTATTTTTTACAGCGAGAGCTTTAAACTCTTTGAGAAAGTCAAACTCAGTCTTAGCTTCTGGCAGGTTAAGCCTTTTCTTCAGACGGATATTTTGTGGGATAGTCTCTTCGATCAGTTGATCCAAAGAATCTGCTTTTACCACTTTTAGCATTTCGGAGAGCTGAGCTCCTGACACACTGTTGTGCCTGGTCTCAAACTTTTCAAAATTGTTTAAGTTGATTTTCATGTATTTATTTTAATTATAGTTCATTGAATACTATTTCAAGTAATCAAGTCCGGTTGAGAAAAGTCCAGATGCTTTGTTAGTTATTATAGGTCGTCATGGTGCGTTGTATGCCAATACTGGCAAAAGACAATACCATGTCACAAGATTTTTCAATGAAAATCTCAAGCTCTTCTTGCTCCTTTTTGTCAAAATCACCCAACACATAATCAATCTGTTTCCCTTTGGAAAAGCTATCGCCAATGCCAAACCTCAAGCGGGGGTATTTGTTATTGCCCAGTAATTCTTGAATGTTTTTCAGTCCGTTGTGCCCGGCATCCGATCCTTTTGCCCGCATACGCAGTGTACCGAAAGGCAAGGCCAGGTCGTCTACTAATACCAGAAGGTTGTCTTGAGGGATTTTTAATTGATTCATCCAGTGGCGAACAGCCTTCCCACTGAGATTCATATAAGTAGTAGGTTTGATCAAATGAATAGATCGTCCTTTGTGTTTGAATTCCGTGACAAAGGCCTGTCGCTCGCTTTCAAAAGTACACTTAAATTTTTCGGCTAACCGGTCAGCAATCATAAATCCGATATTATGCCGGGTGTTAGCATATTCTGCTCCGATATTGCCTAATCCAACTACTAAATATTTCATTACTGTTAATCCGCTTGAAATTTTGCTGCAAAGATAGTTACAGAAGTGGAGAATCCGTATAAGTGTCAACGATTTAGCAGAATTTAGCCGATGAAGAAAGTTCGGAAAATCCACAAAATCCGGATCAAAGAAGCGAATACAGAGGCTTGATCCAACGTTTCAACGGGCTTATTTTGAACTTACAGCTTTCTTGCCTTGAAATAAAAAGCTTTTCAACAATTTTAATTACCTTTCTATGGTAATTTACCATTATTTTTGCAGGCTTATTCTCAGACTAACTTGCTTACATTTTTTATTCATTGATAAGTGTACTATAACATTCCTTTAATCTCATGAAAGACCACAATATGTATGAGCTAAAAAGACTAATGGTGGGACTGGATTTTTCAGATACGGATGCTTCTATCATTAAGTATATTGAGCTGATGGCTCCGTATTTTAAACCGGAAAAAATATACTTTACCTATATCGATACCAACCTGGACCTGCCAGAAGAAATTAAACAAGAGCTGTATGGTGGTACCGTTCCCTACGATGAGTACCTACGTACACAAATGGAAGAAAATGTGAAAAAAAACTTCCCCTCGTATCATGCTTATGATATAGAATTTATCATTTTGGAAGGTTCGCGTTTATCTACCTTGGTTAAATGGTCGAAGGTGAAAAATATCGACCTAATTGTGATCGGTAGAAAAAGCTCGGATAAAAGTAGCGGAAGCTTTTTGGCCCGGATTGCCCGGAGGGCGAACTGTTCCGTTTTAATCGTTCCGGAGTTGACGGACTATACTTTTGAAGGCATTTCTTTTTGTACGGACTTTTCGGAAAGTTCCCGGTTTGCCGCCCAAAAGGCCATCAATCTGGCCCGGGAAGTAGGAGATACCAAAGTGTATTGTCATCATGTATATTCGGTGCCTACAGGGTATCATGTGTCGGGGAAATCACTCCGGGGCTATGCCAAAATCATGAAAGACCATGCTACCAAAAAATTTGAGGTATTTGTAAAGTCCTTGAATGCCGAAGGGGTTGAAATCGTACCGGTTTTTACCTTGGATTCCAAAGGAAGACCGGCCAAATTGATTTTGGAAGCGGCAGAAAACGTAAAGTCGCATTTGGTCGCGGTGAGTTCCAGAGGCAGAACCACGGCAGCCTCTATCTTTTTAGGAAGCTTTGCCGAAAAGATGGTGATTGTCAGCGAAAAGACCCCCTTGCTTGTAGGTAAACCCAAAGGAGAGGCATTGGGAATTATCGGTGCATTACGATCTTTATAAAACAAGGATGGTGGGCCAATATTTCTAGTTAAGAACGCCAGGTATATGAAATGCCTGGCGTTCATAGTGGCTGCGAAAGAGATACTTTATTTTTTTAGAGCGGTATTGATTTTAATATCGGAAGTTAAGGTTTTATGTACCGGACAGCGATTGGCAATTTCCAATAATTTCTCTTTCTGTTCCTCGGTAAGATTGCCATACAACTCGATTTCCCGGTCGATAAAATCCAACTTACCATCTTTATGTTTGCTTTGTAAGCCCTCACAGTCCTGAGTGTGGATACGGTTGTGCTCCAAGTGTACCCGCACTTCTTCCAAGTCCCATTTTTTCAAATTGGCATATATACGTAAAGTCATTCCGGTACAAGTACCCAAGGCCGCTACCAACAAATCATAAGGGGTAGGCCCCAGGTTATTGCCTCCTACCGATTCGGGCTCATCAGCCAGAAAGCCGTGAGTACCCGCCCGTACTTCCGTGGTAAACTCTTGTTGTGTGCGGATCACCACTTGTTTGTTAGTGGCCAAAGGTTCAATGGTGGGCCATTGCACATAACGCTTGGCCCAAGTAGCAATAACCTCACCCACATACAGAGCATCCAGTTTTTTGCTTAGCAAGTGATTGGCTCCATCCAGGGATAAGTAACTTTTAGGATGTTGGGCAGCTTTGTAAATTTTGGTGGCGTTATCAATACTGACAATTTCATCCTGAGGAGAGTGTAAGACCAATAAAGCGGCATCCAGATTCTGAATGGGATGATGAGAGTGCACCGTTTGTAAATCATCCAGAAATTTCTTTTTCAAAAAGAAAGGCCTGCCCCCAATGTTCACTTTTGCTTTACCTTGTTCACGCAACTCGTCCAATTGATCGCTAAACAAGTGTGTGACATGTTCCGGGTCAAAGGGAGCGCCAATGGTAGCTACGGCCAATGCACTGGAAATTTGATGGGCTGTAAGCAACACAGCAGCACCTCCGAAGGAATGTCCGATCAAAAGAGCAGGAGCTTTGTATTCTTTTTTTAAAAAATCAGCGGCAGCCAAAAGGTCTTCCATATTACTTCCGATACTGGTTTCGGCAAAGTCTCCTTCACTTTCTCCCAACCCGGTGAAGTCAAACCGCAATACACCCAAACCTTGAGTCGTCATTGCCCGACTGATATGCTTAATAGCATTCAGGTTTTTATCACAGGTAAAGCAATGAGCAAACAGTGCAAAGTTGTGGGCTTGGCCGTCAGCGGGTAATTCCAGTTTTGCAGAAAGCATGGCTCCACTTTTATTGGGAAAAGAGATATCTAATGTTCGCATGGTATTTAAGGATTAAAGAATGAAAGAAGTGAAGAAAACGGGGATAGTTGTAATATTTCAAGGGCTTTGGTTGGGTGCAACAAGCCGGCTGGTATGCCAGGTACTAAGATTCAGCAACCCCCGTAACAGGTGGTTTTCAGTAAGAGATACCCTGAAAATACATCAAGATAAAATCCAAATATCTCCTTAAATGGGATCAAAACCGGCTCACTAAGGCACTTTTTGAAAAGAATAGCCAAAGCTATTGTTGAAAAAAGTAACACAGAGGAGGCGTTTTTGAAACATTTTTTAGGAAAAAGAAAAAGGTTAATTCACTTCAATATAAAAAATCTTTGAGAGGAAATCAGAAGGATTACAGGGAAAAATCAACTGAAGTGAAACGGAATATCCATTCCTATACCCAACTTATGAAAATTCATGATAATTGGTATGACGAGCCTATGCGACAGGTACAATGGTGCGAAGTTGCCAAGGCTCCTGTCTATTCTATTTTATATCAAAAACTATATTTTTTCCTCTAAACTCATTTTTAAAGAACTCTTGAAGAAGGCATTTTGCTGTCAAAAACGAATTTTAAACCTACGCTACTTCATGATAATCTGTGAGAAAATCATTAATTTCGCAATCCTTTGAATATGTTTAACTTTTGTAACGGGAGGGATTCCCAGCAAGTGAAGAGCTACGGTAAACGACTCCGGTTTCAACCTGGAAGTTGCGTTGAAACATACTCTTAAATCGCGGAAAACTCAAAGAATCTTATGTTTGATCAAATAGAAAAACTCACTCAGGAAATACAAGCGGCTACTGCCCAATCTCAACAAGAGTTGGAAGATTTCAGACTTAAATACATTAGCAGAAAAAGTGTGGTAGCGGAGTTGTTTTCCGGAATCAAAGATATAGCCCCGGAAGATAAGAAGGAGTTTGGTCAGAAAGTGAATGGTTTGAAAAATACCGCTCAGGCGAAATTTCAGGAGCTGATCGAGGCATTGGAAAGTACGCAAGGCCCAGGGAAAGACCGCCCGCATGACCTCACCTTGCCCAATATTCCCAATACCTTGGGCTCAGTACATCCGATTACCCAAACCCGTGAGCAAATCATCGAAATATTTGAGCGTATCGGATTTAATGTGTCAGATGGGCCCGAAATTGAAGAAGATTGGTACAATTTCACTTCTTTGAACTTCCCGCCTAACCATCCGGCCAGAGAAATGCAGGATACCTTTTTTATTCAAAAAGATCCGGATATTCTGTTGCGTACACATACGTCAAATGTACAAACCCGACTGATGAGCATGGAGAAACCTCCGTTTCGCTCGATTATGCCCGGGCGTGTGTTCCGTAACGAAGCCATTTCGGCCCGTTCCCATTGTTTGTTTCATCAGGTAGAGGGACTGTATGTGGATAAAAACGTGAGTTTTGCCGATCTGAAAAATACCCTCTATTACTTTGCGAAAGAGATGTTTGGGCATGATATCAAAGTGCGTTTCCGCCCTTCTTATTTCCCTTTTACCGAGCCTAGTGCCGAGGTAGATATTTATTGGGGGATGGAAACCGAGCTGGACCGGAAAATGACCAAAGGAACCGGGTGGCTGGAAATTCTGGGATGTGGTATGGTAGATCCGAATGTATTGTCCAATTGTGGGATAGACCCGGAAGAATATACGGGCTTTGCCTTCGGTATGGGCATCGAACGGATTGCTTTGTATAAGCACAAAATCGAAGATATTCGTTTGTTTTTTGAAAACGATGTGCGCTTCTTAAAACAGTTTACCGCACTCTCATAAAGCATCAAGAGGTGTCGTTGATATGCACACAACTTATGCGAATCGTTTTATCTGACAAAAAAGCTGCCTTGGTATTTTCCGGATGTCGCTCCCGGAAAATCTGATCATGGCAGCTTTCTTTTTTCGCTCTCTGTCAGGGTTTCACTATTTTTAAACTTTCTTTTTGGGAGCGGCCGCATTCCATCTCTGCCGTTAGGGCATTGTAGATTTTCAAACAGATAGTTATTGAGGCTATGAAAATAATAGAAGTAAACGATCCGAAACTTGTCAAAGAGTTTTTGCAAGTACCTGTCAAACTTTATAAAAACGATTCATATTGGATTCGTCCTTTGGATAAAGACATCGAGGAGGTGTTTGACCCTAAGAAAAATAAGATGTTCCGCCATGGAGAATGTGCCCGTTTTATCCTCCGCAACGGGAAGAACGAAGCGGTCGGAAGGGTTGCGGTATTTGTGAATAAGCGTACGGCTAATAAAGACAATGATCAGCCTACCGGAGGGATGGGCTTTTTTGACTGCATCAATGATCAGGAGGCTGCTAATATGTTGTTTGATACTTGTAAAGCCTGGCTGGAAGAGCGGGGTATGGAAGCCATGGATGGGCCAGTCAATTTTGGAGAAAGGGACAAATGGTGGGGCTGTCTGGTACAGGGGTTTACAGAACCGAATTATTGTATGCCTTATAATTTCCCTTATTATAAAGAACTTTTTGAAAACTACGGCTTTCGTGAGTATTTCCAACAGTTTACTTTCGGACGTAAAGTGCAAGGGCATTTGGACGAACGCATTTTTGCAAAAGCCAACCGGATTTATAATAACCCGGATTATGAGTTCAGGCATATCAACTTAAAAGAAATAGAAAAATATGCCGAAGATTTCCGGGCGGTGTACAACAAAGCTTGGGTAAAACATGCAGGGGTGGGAGAAATGCCCAAAGCACAAGCGATGAACATTATGCGCCAAATGAAGCCTGTCATTGATGAGGAGATTATCTGGTTTGGCTATTATAAAGGGGAGCCGATTGCTTTCTGGATTCAACTACCTGAATTGAATCAGTTGTTCAAGCACTTGAATGGGCAGTTCAATTGGTGGGCCAAATTGAAATTTTTATACTACCAGAAATTCGTAGGGGCCAACAAGCTTTTTGGAGTGGCCTTTGGAATTACTCCGGCACATCAGGGAAAAGGAGTGGAAGCGGCCTTGATTGTTGCCTACCAACGGGAATTTGCCAACGTGGAGAATTATCGCTACAAAGATGTGGAGTTAAACTGGATAGGGGATTTTAATCCGAAAATGATCCGTATTTGCGAACAGATTGGTGCAGAAGTGAAGAAAACACATGTTACCTTCCGTAAGTTGTTTGACGAAACGAAAGAGTTTAAAAGAATGAAAGTGATTAAATAATGAAGCGATGGATCATTAGCCGTACGGATCATCTGAACGGTGTGATAGTGACTTTGCCCTTGGCGGGGTACTTAAAATCCGTGTATCCGGACTTGCATATTTCCTTTATTGGCAGGGCTTATGCGCGGGATATTGTGGAGCGATGTAAACATATTGACCAATTTATCGATCGCGAACAGGTGCTGAAGCAACCGGAGACCTTGTCAAGTTTGGATGCGGATGCCATCGTATTTCTTTTTCCGGATAAAGAACTAGCCAAAGTCGCCCATAAAGCCAAAATCCCACAGCGGGTAGGTACAAGCTCTCCGTTTTTTCAGTGGAGATATTGCAACAAGCGTGTGAAAGTATCCGCCAAGCATATAAGTGAACATGAGGCGCAGCGCAATTTTAAATTGTTAGCACCTCTGGGTGTTGAGCATACACCGACTTTGGAAGAGTTGCCTTCTTACTTTGGCTTGGAAGCCGACCCGGAAGCACCCAAATCTTTTACCCGCTATTTGAAAAAGGATCTGTTTAATTTGATCCTTCACCCTAAGTCAAGCGATAGTGCTCATAATTGGCCGCTCGAGCAGTACTTCGCATTGTTGGAAGCTTTACCTCGGTACCGGTTTCAGGTATTGGTGGTTGGTTCGGAAGCCGAAGGAGAACTGTTGAAGCAAAAGATGCCTTCCATCTTTTACTTGCCTTATGTAACTAACTTGACCGGTAAATTGAACCTGACGGACCTGTTGGGTTTGATAGATGCAGCCGATGGAGTGATTGCAAGTAATACCGGGCCTTTACATTTAGCGGCCGCTTTAGGAAAACAGACCTTGGGCCTCTATGCCCCTGCACAAAATATGCATCCAGAAAGGTGGGCACCTTTGGGAGAGAAAGCAGAGTGCCTCTGGAAAGAAAAAGACTGTGATGCATGTAAAAAATCATTGAAATGCTCTTGCATTCAATCCATTCCCGTAGAAGAAGTGTTGGACAAAGTAAAAGCTTTTGAAAAATAGAAGCTGCTTGTCCAAGCTTTTTACGATGATCCTTTCAGGAAATTTTCGACAATCATAGTGGTCTTTTTCCAGTTTTCTTGCCCCAATGAATATTTGTCTACAATTAGGTGATGGTGACTTTTTCCGGCCCGGCTGTTCAGGTAATGTATTTCCCAGTTTGACAGCCGGTATTGTTTGATTTGTTGTCGAAGCCGCTTGGTTGAAATCAACTCGTCTTTGGGATCAATAAAAGTGAGAGTGGGTTGGTTAAGGTGTTCAAACTGACTTGTTAGCAGTTGGTTTTGAATCTTGAACAACTCACGGTAAGCTTTGATGGATACAAAATTATGATGGCGGTAATCGGGCAAGGAGGCGCTACGGATACGGATATTGGGTAAGATGCGAAGTAGTGTATTGAAAAGTGCTCCTCGAAGGCGTGTAGCGGAAGCGGGGGCAAACAACAAGGCCTTGTCGTATTGAATTGAACGGGTGTTTTGCAAGGTGAGTCCCAATAAGCCTCCGAGAGAGTAACCAAATAAAATAACAGGTTGAACAGAAATAGATAGGTAGGCTTGTTCAATGGCTTGAAACAGTAAGGAGGCATTGAATCGCTCATAGCCTTTGCTCGTAGTTCTGTGGGCAGGTAGTTTGACTAATTGTACGGCAAAACCCTGTGCCAAAAACCACCGGATCCAATCCGTATAAGTAATATAAGGATTATTCAACCCATGGATGAGCAGGATGGTTGCTTTGGGGGGAGTGATAACGGGGGTATAATAGACAAAATGATTTTGTTGATCGGTGGGTACCAAAGGGTTCGAAAGTGTTTGCATAAGAATGATTTGGGGTTAACCTTAAAAAAAACAAAGGGCTGAGAACATATTAAAAAAGCTTACCAAAAAAGGTAAGCTTTTTTCAACACCACACTTAAACCTACAAAAATTCATATGATTATTAAAGGCCGTTAGTTATGCTTTGACTTGCCCTAAAAGTATATTTGGCAAAAATACTAGAGACAGCATCTCTTACGGCCGCATCTTTTTTTTCAGGGTCATTGTACAATTCCATCTCTACCTGCCCGCTCCAAACCAATTTCTTTTTGCGGGCATCTACCATGTCTATATACAATTTGCCTTCTTTATATACATAAGGTACGGAAGGTTCGTACCAGCGATAATAGCCCGGAGTGAAAGGACTTTGCCGGTAGCCCATTTTTTCCTCTACCATGATGTAAGCATTGATATGGATATCCGCACTATTGTCTTCTACATAGTGGTAATCCCGGCCCTCCATTTGTGATTTGACCACATTTTTAATCCGGGCCGTCATTAAGTCATTGTAACCATGTTGGTTAATTTCAGATTTTGAATTCATGTCTTTGTACCAATTAAAGGTTTGGTACTTGCTGAAATCAGCGCCTTTGTCAAAGTCTACAATGGCTTGGTTAGTAGATGAGCAGGAGGCAAACAGTATGGCCACCCCCATCAAAATGAATAATTGTTTCATAGCTGTGTGCATGTAAGTTTTTTAGTTTAGTTTATTAAATAAACGCTTGTAATACATACTCTGTTCCAATTTATCCGTAAATGTTCTATTCTTGAAAATTCCTGACGAAGATTCCACCTGAAGTTTGTTAAGTCAGTTGAAAAATGGGGCAGGCTTTTATACTTTGATAAAAATTTTCTTTTTGTACAAAATATAAACCGGCACGAAACAGAGCGCTGTGTAAAGTACCGCCCAAATAAGAGAGACGAGTTTGGGGGCCATTCCTGCATTCACCAAACCATTAAAATAAAGGGTTTGTAGAGAGTCTCCGGCTTCGTTTAATTCAAAGACAAACAGGAAGCCTAAAATGCCTGCCAGTACATAAGCCGTGATGGCATTAGCCCCGAAGATGACGCCTATTCGGGTCCATTTTTTATAACCTTTTATATCGACAATAAATATGCTGGCGGCCAAACACAGAAAGGCTAAGCCACTGGTGTAAAGTACATAAGAGCTGGTCCAAAGATTTTTGTTGATAGGGAAAAACCAATTCCAGATACCTCCCAGAACGAAAAGGGCAAAGCCCCAAACAAACAGCCATACAACTTTCTGGTGTTGCTCCTGCGAAGAGACAATGATTCGCCCTGCCAGCATGCCGGTGATGCCGGTGGCAATTGCCGGAAAGGTGCTCAGAAGACCTTCGGGGTCCCAGGTACCCTGCCATAACCTGCCGGGGATCAGTAAACTGTCCACCCAGGCGGCCAGGTTTTTACCAGGTTCCAATACTCCGGCTCCCAGACCCGGAACCGGTATTAACATCATGGCCAAGCAATAAAGTACCAAAAGGGCCAGACAGGCTTTGAGCCATTGTTTCCAACCGGAAAATAAAAACAACAAGGCGCAACAGATAAAAACAATGGAAATCCGCTGTAAAACACCCGGAATACGGATTTCTTCAAAATTGAATTTGGGATAAAGGTTGAGAAAAAGTCCCAAGACAAATATTTTTAAAGCCCGGATCAGCACTTTTTGTACCAGATCTTTGGTGGAGTAGGCTTTCTCCATGCGTTTGGTGTAGGCAAGTACAATCGAGACTCCAACTATAAATAGGAAAAACGGGAAAACTAAATCGGTAGGAGTGATGCCATGCCATTCCGCATGCAATAGGGGCGCATACACATGGCTCCAGGAGCCCGGATCATTGACAATGATCATGGCTGCGATGGTAAAACCACGGAAGGCATCTAAGGATACCAGGCGCTGTACTTTGCTGCGACTGGCTTCAATGGTTTGTGCTTGTATTGTTGTATCCATAGGAGTTTTTTGTGATAAGTTACACATTCCTTTACTTTTTTAATAAGTTGCTTGTGGGCTTTCTTTACTATATAGGGTAGGGAAAAGAGCGAATATTTCACGGGTTTTAGAGATCTGTAAAAAAAATTTTGTGTTTTAAAGATTTTGTTTACTTTTGCACAGCGAATCGGATCCGTAGCTCAACTGAATAGAGCACCAGATTACGGCTCTGGAGGTTGCAGGTTTGAATCCTGCCGGATTCACAAAAGCCCGGATAACACCGGGCTTTTTCTATTTAAGAAAGAAATATACCAGTCATCGGAAAGAAGTTCTTCATACAATTTTATACTGGTATCTTCACCATTGGCCAACTGTTCCTTGGTCTTATGATCCAACCAACACACACACAAGAATATTTTTAACCTCTTGATTTTAATACTTTCTTAACGAAATATGTTTTTATAATCCAGTAACTTTGCTACTTTCTCATAAGAAGAATTGAGAGTTGGGTTTGTAAACCCTATCCTTGAAAAATCAGTAAATGCTAAAAGAGCAATTGCTTACAGTTGCCCGAAAAATGTCAACTTACTTATAGTGCTTACACATTAAGCATCAGCCCTAAAATTGATATCCTGTGAAAGATTTAGCATATCTCAATAAATATTTGTACAAATATAAATTCCAGCTACTCCTGGGATTCTTATTTGTGTCTTTGTCGGTGGTATTCAGCATTATCCCCGCGCAACTGGTAAGGCATTCTTTTAATCTTGTTTCCGATACCTTAAAAATCTATCCCTTATTTGACGGCTTGACCATACAAGAAGATTTTTTGGGGATGTTTTTTCAAATTGTTGTTTTTTATGGCTTGTTGATTGTTTGCATGGCTCTTATTCGTGGGGCCTTCTTGTTTTTTATGAGGCAGTTCATCATCAAGGTATCCCGTAAGATCGAATACGACCTGAAGAATGAAATTTATGCGCATTATCAAGCGCTCCCTTTGGCGTTTTACCGGAGAAATAATACCGGGGATTTAATGGCCCGGATCTCCGAAGACGTGAGTAAAGTGAGAATGTATTTAGGGCCGGCATTGATGTACAGTGTCAACTTGGCGGTAACCTGTGTTCTGGTGATCGGTTATATGCTAACCGTAAGTGTAAAATTGACCTTGTTTGCCTTATTGCCTTTACCACTGTTGTCTGTCAGTATTTATTATGTGCATAACCTGATCAACAAACGATCGGAAGAAATTCAGGAGAGCCTTTCTTCGCTGTCCACATTTGTGCAAGAGGCCTTTTCCGGTATCCGGGTGATTAAAGCCTTTGTTCAGGAAGAAGATATGTTGCGGAAGTTTACTCAGGAGAGTAAGGAATATAAAGACCGCTCTCTAAAACTCACCCGGGTGAATGCGTTGTTTTTCCCTTTGATGCTGGCGCTGATCGGCTTGAGTACCATTTTGACCGTATACGTTGGAGGTGTGGAAGTGGCCCGGGGAAGCATTACAGCGGGAAACATCGCGGAGTTTATCATGTATGTAGGGATGCTGGGCTGGCCGGTAACGGCTCTGGGCTGGGTGACGAGTATTATTCAACGGGCCGCGGCCTCGCAAAAGCGTATTAATGAATTCTTGAATACCAAAAATGATATCGTTTCTCATAAGAACATAGAGCAGTCCATATCGGGGGATGTGCGTTTTGAGAAGGTGAACTTCGTCTATCCTGATTCGGGGGTGCATGCCTTAAAGAACGTTTCATTTGAAATTAAGCCCGGGGAGTCATTGGCTATCTTGGGGACGACAGGGTCGGGGAAGAGTACCATTGCCAATTTGCTGTGTCGCCTGTATGATGTGAAAGACGGGAGCATTATGATTGACAATACGGACATCCGGGATTATCATATTGGCAATTTGAGAAGCCAGATAGGGTATGTGCCTCAGGATGTATTCTTGTTCTCTGACTCGATAGAAAATAATATTACTTTCGGGGTGGAGCGCTATACTCAAGAAGAAATGAAACAAGCCGCGAAGGATGCCGATCTGTATGAAAATATTCAAGGTTTTAAAGAAGGGTTTGCCACCCGGGTAGGGGAGCGGGGGATCTCGCTATCGGGAGGACAAAAACAGAGGGTATCCATTGCCCGGGCGATATTGCGTAAACCGGGCTTGTTGATTTTGGATGATAGTTTATCCGCAGTGGATACCAAAACGGAAAATGCAATTCTCAATAGCTTGAAGAAAATTATGGAAAACCGTACTTCCATTATCATTTCTCATCGTGTATCTTCCGCAAAGTTGGCTGACAAAGTAATTGTGTTGGATGATGGCGAAGTGGTACAAAATGGGATACATCAGGATTTGGTCCGGGAAGAGGGGGTGTATAAAGACTTGTATGAAAAGCAACTGAAAGGAGAGCAAGAAGTGGAAGCCACAGTAGGTTCCGGTCAGTGATTGGTTAACTTAAACAGGGAACGTTTTGTGAATACTACAGGTTAAACGTTCCCCATTCTTTTTTATAAAAGTATCAACCTCCGTTTTTTCAAAATTTCGCTTACTTCCGGAGGCCCGGTAAAATATTTTCCGGTGAAGCGGTCAATTTCCCCCAAGGTTTGTTCGGATAGCAAGTCGGCAATTTCATCCATCGCCTCCCCGCTAATCATATACGGCATAAAGGTGAATAACAGATTGCCTCCCTGGCAGTGAGCGTGTAGGGTATATTCTTCTAACTCTTCCAGGGGTTTATTGGTGATCACGCAACGGGCCAACCAAGGAGCTACCTCTGTTCCGCTTTTCTCCAAAAACTCTTGACTACGCGACTGAAAATCTACCCTTTCCGAAAAGAATTCTTCAATTTTTTGTAGCGATTCGGTGGATAATTCCTTGCGCTGTTTTTCCGCACAACTCAGGCACATTGCATATTCAAACACGATGTCCTCCGCTTGGTATTCGGGGTATTTTCGTACAGATTTTTCAATAAAGTACTGTGTGCCTTCTTCCAGCAAAGATTTTTCACACACCAGGCACTGGCTGATGGGTTGTTGGTGAGTGGAAGAATAAAAAGTATCAGGGAGTTTGGTTTGCTGTAGTTCCCAGCCGAATTCTGAATTGCTCATGCCAAAGGCTTGTTTGCTAAATGAAATAGGAAAATGCGAAATGTAGGGTTTGATTTAGACGAATGCGGTTCTTTTCCAAAATAGAACTTGGTAGGTGTATCTTGAAAAAGAGCAATCCCTTATTCCCAAAGTTAAAGATTATATTTGAGATAACCATTAGCTTTAGAGCATGTTTGAAATTCGTTGCGGAGGAGCGCCCCTTTGCCGGTAAAAAATATCCGTTTAGAGTTCTCAGAATGCTGTGTTGAGGTGCCTGAAATGGGCGTTTTGGGCTCAAACGGATGAAATCTAAACATGCCCTTAGCATAGGTCCCGAAAGGATGTGGGAGGCTAAGTTTCCAATACCATAAGCAGGCTGGAAGTCGTGTAAGTTTTTGCCACTTACAAGTCTTTCAGGTAGTTGTAGAATTTTTCGGTACTATAGTCGGCCATTTTTTCATGTTTTAATACAACTTTACCTTCCGGAGAAATCACGAAAGTAGTAGGAATGGAGTTGCTTTGATAAATTGCAGGCAATGGAGAGGTCAATTGGTAAACCGGGAAATCATATGCTTTGTTAGCCAAGAACTTGCGAAGTTTTTCAGAGTCTTCATCTACGGATAACATAACAAATACGATATTCTCCTGGGTTTCCAGTTTTTGATACAGTTGGTGAATGGAGGGCATTTCGGCAATACAGGGAGGGCACCAAGTGGCCCAAAAGTTCATGAAAATAGTTTTGCCTTTTAAACTTTGAAAGTCCAGAAGCTCGCCATCCATATTTTGTAATTGAAAATCATAATCTGCTGTGGAGGCAGGTGTTGCCAGAGTGTCCAAGTCAGGGTTCATCAACCCCGTGTACAAAACCCCGCGTTGTAATGTGCCTATTACCGTAGTATGCCAACCGGTGAAATATAAAATTGCCAGGAGGACAATGGTAATTCCTAAATTTCTTAACTCTTTGAATATCTTTTTCTTTGTGCTCATGGATTTTTTAGATACTTGTATCCCAAAGTAAGTAAGGATCCGGCATATATTGCCTCTTACAGGTCAAAAATAAAGTAACTTCCGGGCAGTATTCGGTTTAGCCGGAAACAAACCGCTGTTATTTTCAAAGGAAATGCTTTTAATACATTTGACTTTTGCTTTTATTACTTTTAATTTCTTCTGTCGTAAAGAACTGCTCCAAAATTTTTATTTTAGCGAAAGATTGAAAACAAAACGAATTGAATGTTTAATAAACTACTGGGTAAGAAAAAAGTAACAGACAAGCAAAGTGATGAACAATCGGTAGTGGCAAAACTGCTTGAAAACTTGACTCGCTTGCTGGAAAGCTACCTAAGCTTGATAAAGCTGGAGGTGAAAGCCGGCACGGCTAAAATATTAGCGGTTTTTATCATTGTTTGTGCAGTGGTAGTTATGCTGTCGTTTTTTGCCTTCTTTGTGAGTTTTGGTTTGGCATTAGTGCTGAGCTACTGGCTGGAAATCCCTCAGTTTTACGGCTTTTTTATGGTGTCAGGATTGTATGTTCTGTTGACTTTTGTGGTGATTAAACTACGGGGCCCCTTACGCATTGCATTGCTGAAAGTGCTGGATGGACTATTCCAAAAATCATAACCTAAACAAACGATACTGTGGAAGATGCTATCAAAAAGGAAAAGGAACGGGTATTAACGGAGATTGCTCATTATAAAAAAGAAGTGCAGCATCTTTCCGGAGGGGCGGTGGATGAACTGGTAAACCGGGGGAAAGGGCTCATCTTCATGGGGCTGGGGGCCATGATTACATATGTCTTGGTGAGAATGCTCTTGCGGAAACCCAATAAATACAAAGCAGAGCTAAAAGCCCTCAAAACCTCCGTGGACCAAGTTGCTTCGGCACAGCCTGTATCAAAAGTGCAAAAGGAGTCCTTTCTTTCAAAAATGATTCGCGAAAACCTTTCGGTGATGATTATGGCAGCGGCCAAAAAGGGTTTGAAAAAGTTGGTCAGGGAATACTTGAACGAAAGAGCGAACGGAACTGAAGAATAACGCATAGGGCGATTATTAGCTTCCAGGCAAATCAGCGCTGAAGCCCCATGGCTATCGCTATAAAAAATCTAAAAAAATCCCTGATTCCGAACGAATTTCCATAGAAATTTAAAGAAGAGAACAGTTTGATTCTCAAATTTGCAATCCAAATTTTGACTTTCCTGTTTTAATGACTTTATTTGCAGCATTATTTGTAGAAAATTAACTATTAGAAGTATGTCAGAAATAGCACAAAAGGTAAAGAAAATCATCATCGATAAATTAGGAGTAGAGGAGTCTGAAGTTACTCCAGAAGCAAGTTTTACCAATGATTTGGGAGCTGATTCACTGGATACTGTAGAGCTAATCATGGAATTTGAAAAAGAATTCAATATCTCTATTCCCGATGACCAAGCTGAGAGCATTACTACTGTAGGTCAAGCCATATCTTATCTTGAAGAGCACACTAGCTAAGAAGTTAATTTTTTGACGTAAAATTATTATCTTGTGGACCTGCAAGGTAGCATTCGATATGCTGTATCGGATACCTTACAGGTCTAATTTGTTCATAAGGAAAATCAAACTGAGGGATATTCCATGGAACTCAAAAGAGTAGTTGTAACCGGTATCGGAGCCTTGACTCCCATCGGCAATAATAAAGAAGAATACTGGGCAAATCTGGAGAAAGGAGTGAGTGGTGCAGCACCTATTACAAGGTTTGACACAACCAATTTCAAAACCAAGTTTGCTTGCGAAATTAAGAATTTCGATATAAAGGACCATATCGAGCGAAAGGAAGCTCGGAAAATGGACTTGTTTACTCAGTATGCAATGGTGGTTGCTGCTGAGGCCGTTCAAGATTCCAAATTGGACCTGGAAGCCATAGATTTAGGTCGCTCCGGAGTTATCTGGGGGTCCGGCATTGGAGGCTTAACTACCTTTCATGAGGAAGTGAGCGGATATGCAACCGGCAATGGCGTGCCGCGCTTTAACCCATTCTTTATTCCTAAAATGATTGCGGATTTAAGTGCAGGGCATATTTCTATAAAATACGGGTTTAGAGGCCCTAACTTCGTGACGGTGTCCGCCTGTGCCTCTTCTACCAATGCCATTGTCGATGCTTATAACTATATCCGCCTAGGAAAAGCCGATGTGTTCATTACCGGAGGGTCTGAAGCAGCGGTTGTAGAATCCGGAATCGGTGGATTTAACGCCCTAAAAGCGTTGTCTGAACGCAATGATTCCCCGGAAACAGCTTCTCGTCCTTTCGACAAAGACCGGAATGGTTTTGTGTTGGGTGAGGGAGCCGGAGCTTTGATTCTGGAAGAACTGGAACATGCCAAAGCTCGTGGCGCCAAGATTTACGCGGAAGTCATCGGAGGCGGTATGTCAGCAGATGCTTATCATATTACAGCTCCTCATCCGGAAGGACTCGGGGCTACCAGTGTGATGCATGATGCCTTGAACGATGCAGGAATTACACCTGATCAGGTAGATTACATCAACGTACACGGTACTTCTACCCCGTTGGGTGATGTGAGTGAGGTGAAAGCGATTGAATCTGTTTTCGGAGAGCATGCATATAAGTTAAATATCAGTTCTACCAAATCTATGACCGGACACTTGTTGGGGGCCGCCGGAGCGATCGAAACGATTGCTTGTTTGTTTGCACTGGAAAAACAAGTCGTGCCGCCAACGATCAATCACTTTACAGATGATGAGGAGTTTGATCCTAGATTGAACTTTACCTTTAGCCAGGCTCAACAACGTGAAATCAATACTGTATTGAGTAATACGTTTGGGTTTGGCGGACATAATTTTTCAGTTCTACTGCGAAAATTTAACGGGTAGTGCATTTCACTAGATTTTTTACACGTTGGATTAAAAATTATTCTGCAAAAGATAAAAAGCTAATAGAAGCTGTCAAAAGAATCACAGGAGTAAAGCCCTATAATGTGGAGCTTTACTCCTTGGCTATGAAACATACTTCTATTGCTAAAGAAAACACTCACGGTTTTAAAGAATCCAATGAACGTCTTGAATATTTGGGCGATGCCGTACTAGGTGCGGTAGTGGCCGAATACCTCTTTAAACGCTTTCCTTACAAAGATGAAGGTTTCCTGACCGAAATCCGCTCCCGTATTGTCAACCGGGAATCCCTCAACAGATTGGCCATTAAAATCGGCTTAAGCCAACTGGTAGAATACGAGGGGAGGAAGAGAAATTCCCAAACGTTTAAATCGATTTATGGCGATGCCATGGAAGCTTTTGTAGGGGCCGTGTACCTGGACAAAGGCTTTAAGTACTGCCGGAAATTTATTGTGAAACAGCTGTTGATTCAACATTATGATCTTGAAGAAATTATAGAAACAACCACCAACTTCAAGAGCTTGATCATTGAATGGGCACAGAAAAACAATAAAGACATCAATTTCGAAACCGCTCAAAAAAGCGCTACCAAAAAAAGCAACAAACAATTTAAAGTAAAACTGTTGTTGGATACGGAATTGATTGCCGAGGGAAATGGCTACAGTAAAAAGAAAGCCGAGCAAGATGCGGCCCGTAAATCTTGCGAAGCATTGGGTATCGATAAAAACAGTATTTGACTCCGCTCCGGAAAATTTATGGATTAACACTTAACAGACGGGTGTTAAAGGAACTTCCTATAGAAAAATGCGCCTTTTAAAGTAATTGACTTCTTGTTTTTACTTTAGCTTAACATCCCCTATGGCGTATTCCTCAGTCTTTGTTGATATTCACTGTCATCCGGTTATGAAACATTTCCACAATGATAAATTAGATTTGTGGAAATCTTATCCCCGGCAGGGTTTGCGGGGCTTTATTAACTCCATTGTCAGAATTCCGGCTTTTTCTCAATCCGACTTCCGGAAACTGGCTCAAGCCAATGTGCAAGTTGTCTTTTGTGCCTTACATCCTCCCGAACAGAAAATGTCCATCAGCAGCATGTATTATGCCCATCCTGCCTCCATGCTTCGTAAAATGGTGGAAACCCTGGCAGGACGCATCACCTCCGTAGCTTACCGCAAAATCAATGAATACTTTCAGTCTACGACTTACGACCACTACTCCCAGTTGAAATATGAGATAAAACAATTACTCAAGAGTTCCGAGCAAAATGATTGTTTCAGTAAAGTGAAAATTAACGGAACGACCAAAAGGTGTAGTTATCACTTGGTAAAAAATGCTACTGAAATTCACGATATCCTGGAGAAAAACAAACAATTTCCGGAGCAACTTACCATCGCTGTAGTGCTGACGGTGGAAGGGCTACATGCACTGGGACGCGGACATATAAACTTTAACGGTTATCGCAATCCGCGCAATGTCAAGGACAATGAAATCTTATACAGGTTGGATTTGGTCAAAGGGGTAGGGGAGGCCGGAGATCCGGTGTGGAACTATACTCCTATTTGGGTGAACTTGACCCATATGTTTAGTAATTCCATTTGCGGGCATGCTCAGGGGTTTAACCTGTTTTTCAGGATGGTATTGGAGTATGCGGAGCCTTTCGGACCCTTGTTTGGCCAACAGAGTCGTGTGGGCCTGAACCAGGGGATCACTCCTCTGGGTGAAAAGGTCATCAAACGTTTACTGGGAATCGACTCGGACTCAAAGCAACGGAAGGCCCGGAATGAGGCCACGGGAAAGAGGATTCTGATTGATATCAAGCATATGAGCACACAGTCCCGGATGGATTATTATGCATTACTGGATCAATACCAACAGGAGCACCCCGAAGATAGCATTCCGATTGTGATGAGTCATGCTGCGGTAAATGGTAAAAAGAGTGTGTACGATGAGCCAGATCCGGTAGACAGCGAGATTGAATACGACCGCTCGGGAGGATTTAACCCTTGGAGTATCAATTTGTATGACGATGAAATTGTGCGTATTCATCAATCAAAGGGCTTGATCGGTTTGATCTTTTCCGAACGAATCCTGGCAGGTGGCGAAAAATTGAGATACCTTAAAAACCAGCTCCGAAAAGGAGATACCGTACAAGACAAAGGGCTTTATGCTTACTTTCGTAAATCACGGAACCGCTTCAAATGGACCCGTTTGATTTTGGATCAAATTTATCATATTGTAAATACGGTTATGCAAAGCCAAAATGTACCGGGAAGTACCAAAAGTAAAGTATGGGACATTATTTGTATCGGCTCTGATTTTGACGGGCAAATTACCCCTATCGGACCGTACAAATCGGTCAAAGCATTTCCTGTTTTCAAACAGACGCTCCTGGAAATGCTTTGCAAAGACACCCGGTTCGAACCGCTCAAAAGGGGCTTTTCAGAAGAAGAGCTGGTGGATAAAATCTGTTTTAAAAATGCATACCTTTTCTTAAATAGGAATTTCAAATAAACACAAGAAACTTGTGTGTGAAGAAAATAAAGATGTGTATTCATTGAATAGTACAATTTTTATTAGGTATAAATCACTATTTTTATTCATTAATAATGCTAATGTATAGAGTGGTTTTTTCTATTAATAGCCTTCTTGTAGCTATTTAGAAGTGCTATTTCTAAATAATTCTTAATTTTTGTTTTTTGAGAAAATACTATTTTGCCAGAAATAGTATCTTTGCCTTGAGTACATGACTGAAATTCATTTTTGATCTTGAAAATGAAATTGCGCCATGTTCTTAAATAACACTGAATACTCCTAATTCAAACCTGTTATGAGAGAAAAACAACTGACAAAGTGGTCCGGTATAGCAATGGGCGCTTTGCTAATACTTCTATTGAGTCCCCCGGTTCATTTATTTGCAGCAAATTATACCTCCTCCACAAGTGGTGATTGGGTAGATAATACTACTTGGAATGGTGGCAATGTTCCTCCAACAACAAACTTAAGGAACGGAACCGTTAAAATATTTGGGGGGCATGCTATTAATCGGAACGGAAGGTTGAAAGCCGGGAATAGCCTGAATATTGAGATATTTTCTAATGCAAGTTTACATATTAATGGGAATTTTGAGGCCAATAACAATCTTACTTTGAAAATATCAGGTACTCTTATTATTGAAGGAGATTTTAAAGTTGGAGAAAACTGTACCATTGAGTTAAGCAATAATGGGAAGTTGATTATAAAAGGAAACTCAGAGTTTGGGGATGAAGCGACCTTAAAAGTTAGTGATAATACTGATTTGCAGATAGATGGAAGTGCCGATTTTGGAGAAAAGTCAAAGGTGGAAGTAAAAAACACCGGAGAGCTAAAAGTAGGAGGAGGTCTGAGTTTTGATGAGGAAGCAGAAGTGAAAATAGAAGGAGAAGGCGATTTGCAGGTGGGTGGAAGTGCCGATTTTGGAGAAAAGTCAAAGGTGGAAGTAAAAAACACCGGAGAGCTAAAAGTAGGAGGAGATTTAAGCTTTGATGAGGAAGCAGAAGTAAAAATAGAAGGAGAAGGTGATTTGCAGGTGGATGGAAGTGCTGAGTTTGGAGAGGATGCAAAGGTGGAAGTGAAAAACTCCGGAGAGTTAAAAGTAGGAGAAGATTTAAGCTTTGATGGAGATGCAGAAGTAAAAGTAGATGGAGATGGTACTTTAGATATTGGAAGAGATGTGGTATTTGACCCGGACCCCAAAAAACTGGATGGGAATGGTACTGTCAATATCGGTAGAAATACTTGTCAATACTGGGAAGATCAAGGTTATAAAGGGACTTGTAATGACAATACGATTCCTTTGCCGATTACCTTGTTAAGTTTTCATGTTCAACAAGCCCAAGGCAAAGTAGTAATTGATTGGACTACCGCATCGGAAATCAATAATGAGTACTTTGAGGTGCAACGTTCGCAAGACGGAAAAACCTTCACAAGTATCGGGCAGGTTCAGGGAAGTGGAACTACCGATCATCTTCAGGCCTATCAATACACGGATCATGGCCCACAAATCGGTTGGTTATACTACCGTCTGAAACAAACGGATTTTGATGGGAAAAGTGAGTACTTTCATACAGCTGCTGTAAATTATGTAGCGGGAGAAAAAAGGTTGGAGGTTTATCCGAATCCGGTAAGTGGGTATCAAGTCCAATTGAAAATAGGGTATTTGGAAAAGGCTTCCACGCTGGTTCAGGTAGTCGACTTTCAAGGGAATGTAGTCTTTTCACAAACGTACGAGAACAGATCTCAAAGCTATTTTGATCAACAGATACAATTACCTCAACACTTGGCGAAAGGGATTTATGTAGTCAGATTGACCAATGGTACAGAGCAACAAATGATAAAACTGATCAAGAATTAATAATGAAATTCTCTTACAATTAATCATAAAATAGCCCCGGTACTTTAGAGCACTGGGGCTATTTTTTGTTTGTCGGAAACTATTGCACGTTTTACCGCTTGAATTGTGGCAATTGTAAATTGTACTTGACCGCCAAAATGCGGATTGAGATGATCAGAATTAGCGAAACGACAAAATTTATATTGTAATTTACTCCCAAGCTATTTAAGGATAGAAATGTAATAGCTCCTGCCAAACAAGCACTGGCATAAATCTCTTTGCGATAAAGTATGGGAGTATCATTGATCAAGGTGTCGCGGATGACTCCACCCATGATGGCCGAAAACATTCCCATGATGGCCGCTACTTCCGGGGCCACACCAACGTCCAGGGCTTTTTTTGTTCCTACCAAAGTGAAAAATGCAATACCCATGGTGTCAAATAAAAGCAAGGTACGTTTGAGTTTTTCCAATTGATAATAAAACATGTACGTAATAGGCACTGCCAATAAAATGACATGTAAGTAGGAGGTGTCTCCCACCCAAGTCAAGGGATAGCTGCCCAGCAAAATATCCCGGAGACTTCCGCCACCAATCGCCGTAATAAATCCGGTAAATGTGGCTCCTAACCAATCTTGTTCTTTTTCTCTGACGGTCAGAATTCCTGAAATCGCAAAGGTAAATGTCCCTGCCAAATCAAATGCATAAAGTAGATTCATACAATGCCAAATTTAAGGCTCAATAATTTAAGGCGCGAAAGTAAGTAATTTGCGGATTCTAAAAACGATTTGGTGTTGAATTAGATGTTAATAAAAAATAACTTTTACCTTATTTTCCGGATGTATCCCTAAAGAGCTGGTACCGTGAGTGTCAAGGCAGAAATTTTATGCCATTGTATCCCTTTTTCCGGCAAGTCTACCTTTCTTGTATCCACCATTGTTGCCCCTATCAGATTGATTCTGGCTGAAAAGTAGAATAATTTCAGAGAATATTAAGCTTCAATTCATTAAACTTTTTTAACACAATGAAACTTTACCCAAACACACCTAAGGCTTTGTGGCTTACAAAGCTTTTACAACGAGTCCGCTTAAAAGCTTGGATGTTGTGCGGCCTCTTATGGACCGGGTCAGTCGCCATAGCCCAAATCAATTCGGGAGGACAGTACAACACGACTCATCATCAAAAGCAAATTGTCGGTTATATCACGCAATGGGATGCCTGGAAAGGTACTGCGAACGGGTTGCCGGACCGAGGCGTTTTTAACCAATTGAACATCGATTACTCCCAATACACCATTCTTAATTTTTCCTTTTTCGGTGTAGCCAAAGACGGATCTTTGCACAGCGGAGATTTGCGGAATAAAAATATCTACCAAGTGGGTGCAGTACAAGAGCCCGGTCCACTGTTGCATCCTGATGTGTATAGCAGTTGGGATTATTGGATCTTAAAAGGGGAATTGGATTTACTCTATAACGTTTCGGAAGGCAGCCCTGCCTGGAACGATGGGTATCGTGTGGTCGGTAACAGCTGGAATAATATTAACACCGGAGAGTCCGGAAATTTACCGGTGCCGTATCCCAAGCCTGGCGGTGCCCCCGGTTTGTTAAAACTTTGCCAAGATAATGGAGTGAAAATTATGGCTTCTATTGGTGGGTGGAGTATGTGTAAACACTTCCCGGAAATGGCCCGGGATGCAGCTAAAAAGCAACGCTTTCTGGACGATTGTGTCAAGTTAATCAACATGGGTTTTGACGGAATTGACCTGGATTGGGAATATCCGAATTCGGCAGGGATGAATATTGAAAATTATGGACAGGACGACTACGCAAACTTCTTACAGTTGGTAAAAGATATCCGTCAGGCCATTGGTCCGGGTAAACTGATTACGGCTGCTTTTTCAGCCAACCCGGACAAATTGAATGGATTCGACTGGCCCCAATTGGCTCAGAATATGGATTACTTCAATATGATGACCTATGATTTTGAAGGCGGTTGGTCGGACAATACCGGGCATAATTCCAATCTTTACGGTTCTTCGGGCTTCACCTGGGACAAGACGTTTCAATACCTGCAAACGAGCGGTGTTCCGGCCAATAAGGTCAATATGGGAGTGGCCTTTTATGGCAGGGGAGTGATTACGGATGGTCCTGCTTCTTTGGGCGCTGCTACGGTAAAAAGACCGGAAACGGTACAGCCTGACGGCCCGATTGTGACTTGTGCCGATTACACCAATTGGCCAAAAGATGTGTGGGACGGTACACCCAACTACCAGGCAATACAACAAGCCATGGGAAGTGGCTGGACACGGCATTGGGATGATACGGCCAAAGTGCCTTACCTTACCAAAGGTAACTATTTTGTTAGTTATGATGACGAAGAGTCCATTGGTATTAAAGCCCAATATGTAAATGACCGCAGTGCTGCGGGAGTAATTGTATGGCAGGTTTTCGGAGATTTGAATCTGGGGCCCGTCACACAAAAATTCGGGAATAAACTTCCTTACTGTCCTTCTACCAAGTCTCCGTTGGTCAATAAGTTAAACGAAGTGTTTGCGACAGGGGGTAGTGGAGGAAGTGCTCCGTATGTTTCCATTACCGCACCGGCCAATGGCTCCACTATCGAGCAAAACGGTCTGGCTATGGTGGACCTGACCGCAACGGCAACGGATACTGACGGTACTGTGACCGGAGTAACTTTTTCTGTAGACGGACAAACCATAAATGCTACGGCTTCGGGCAATACTTATTCCGGCCAGTGGATGCCTTCTTCCTTTGGAGAATATACCATCACGGCCACGGCAACAGACAATGAAAACCTTACGGGAAATACTTCTTCTACTGTAACCATCGCCTGTGTGGGTGCTAACTGCCCCAATGCCAACCCAACGGTTTCCATCACATCCCCTACAAATGGGGCGGTGATTCAGCAAGCCAATTTAAGTATGATAAACCTGGAAGCAACTGCTTCGGACAGTGACGGATCTGTAAGCCTGGTTACTTTTGCGATTGACGGTCAAACGTTAAACGCTTCTGGTGCCGGTAACACTTATTCGGCCTCTTGGACTCCTTCTGCTTATCAAAGTTATACATTGGTGGCTACGGTGACCGATAATGCGAATGCGACTAGTACTGACAGTATTTCTTTTACCATCGAGCAAGTGAGCGGTTGTACCACTCCTGCTTGGGATGCCAATACAGTGTATGTAGGAGGAAACCAAGCTTCTCACAATGGAAATCTATATCGTGCCAAATGGTGGACACAAGGCGATGAACCCGGTACAAGCGGCCCCTGGGGTCCTTGGGAAGATTTAGGGCCTTGTGGCAATGCGGTACAAGCTTTATCCGAATCGTCACAAGATTTGGCTGAAGGCATACCTAGTCAGAATGCCGTAGGTCATAAAATAGTGGGCTATTTCCCTAGTTGGGGCGGTCCGGTTAGCCAAATTCAGTTCGATAAATTGACACACGTCAATTATGCGTTTGCACTGCCTACGGCCTCAGGAGGATTGGAACCTTTGGCCAACCCCTCTCATTTGCAGGATCTGGTAACACAGGCTCATGCCAACAACGTAAAAGTACTGCTTGCCATTGGTGGATGGGACATTGGTGATGGCGGAGGAAACGATGGGCGCTTTAATACGTTGGCTGCAGACCCGGCCACGAGAACTGCCTTTGTGAATACAGTGATGCAATGGGTATCCAATTACAACCTGGATGGAGTGGATATGGATTGGGAATATCCTGACAGAGATACACCTTCTTCCGATCACTTCTCTTTGTTGATGCAAGAGTTGTCCACGGCTTTACATGCACAAGGAAAACTGCTTACCGCTGCGGTTGTGGCCTTAGGTTGGAATGCCGGGGGAGTGAAAGATGATGTATTCGGCTATGTGGATTTCTTAAACATTATGGCGTATGACGGAGGAAACGGGGAATTGCACGCTCCTTATTCCTATGCTGTGGATGCACTGAATTATTGGAGAGGAAGAGGTTTGCCAAAAGCCAAAGCGGTGATCGGTGTACCGTTTTACGGAAGACCTACCTGGAAAGCATACAAAACGTTGATTGCGGAAGGTGCAGATCCTAATTCGGATACCTTTGTTTCCAATGGTAGTACTGTGTATTACAACGGTATCACTACCATCAAGGCCAAAGCCCAACTGAGCATGCAAGAGGGCGGGGGAATTATGATCTGGGAATTGAGTCATGATACACAAGATCAAACTTCTTTGTTGAGAGCTATTCATGAAGAAATAGTGCCTCCTTGCTCTTCTAATTGTGATCCGGTGGTGGACATTACCGCACCGGTAAACAACAGTACGATTGAACAATTCAACTTTGAACCGGTGAATCTGTCAGCTTCGGCATATGATCAGGATGGAAACATTACGAGTGCTCAATTCTATGTGGACGGACAGTCTGCTTCCACAAGCGGTTCTGCCGGAAACTATTCTGCTACCTGGACGCCATCGGCTTACGGTACTTATACGATCTCCATTACCGTTACGGACAATGACAATAAAACGGCTACCGATCAAGTAATGGTGACGATTGCCGAAGGAACACTTTGTTCTGCCCCGGTTTGGGATGCCGGTACAGTGTATGTAGGTGGCGATGAAGTGACTCATAACGGAAACCTTTTCCGCGCAAAATGGTGGACCCTGGGAGATGAACCCGGTACAGGTGGAGCTTGGGGACCTTGGGAAGACTTAGGAGCTTGTGGAAGTGCCGTAGCCAAAACCGGTTTGGCTTCAAAAGCGGAAGGTTCGGCAGATATTTCCGTGCTGAATTATCCAAATCCATTCACTTATCAAACCACCATACGATTCACCTTGCCTTCTCGTAGTCAAACCACCTTAAGGCTGCTGAATTTGCAAGGACAAGAAGTAAGTATCTTGTTGAATAAAGAATTGGAAAAGGGCAATCATAAAGTGGATGTTGATGCCAGTACATTGCCTAACGGCTTATACATTTACCAACTGACTGTCGGGCAAATAACCAGAGTAGGAAGAATGTTGAAAAAATAAATAAAAGCTGTTTCAGTTAAAAACTCTTTTAGGTGGATTCTTCACCTAAAAGAGTTTTTTGTTTGTTTCCATATGCCCGGTAAAAGTGTAGGAGCATTGTACGTACTTTTGGTATATGGGTATGCCTATTTGGGTATTCTGTAAATTCCACTATATAAAATTTAACTTGGGAAAGTTCTCAAATTTCCTTAAATTGATTAGTTCAGGACTGATCCTGAAATGAATAACACCTATGCATGATTGACACACACAACTCAGGCGATTAACTTTTGAGAGAGCTCCACTCTTACATTTTTTGAGAAAACTACTTTTATTACTAAGTGCTGAAACATTAGCAACAACTTGCCTTATTATCATTTGAAAAACTCATGTGTGCCATGTGTAACAACCTTTTTATAATTTTACTTTTACAATTTTATGGAAGTTTTTTAACCTGTAATGACACTCAAAAGCAAGACTCCGTAGTCGTAACAGGTATATTTATCCCATATCAAAATCTAGCGCAGGAACCCTCCAGGATAGCGAACCCTACTAAGGTGGTTTATTGGAACCAGGAACAGTTAGGCAGGTCTATTTTTTACACTGTTACATCTAATCAGAATCAGTATGAGATTAGCACCCTGACAAACAACACAGGTCCTACCATACCACTACGTACGAATATTTCGGCTTCGAGAAGTGAATTGCCTACACTCAATTCCAATAACCAAAAGCATTATGGAAATAAGAAAAATACTATATTGAAAATTACCGTATTACCTCCCTTTTGGAACTTTTGGTGGTTTTGGGTATTGATAACCCTCTCATTTTTCTTGTTAATCTATGGTGGTTACAACGTATGGTTTAAGGTTTTTTACGGGCAAAATTTCTCGGCAAAGAATGATGAGGGCCCTTTATCAGTAGAAATACAAAATGCCGAGCCTTTGGATGCCGATAGAAAACAGGAGAGCCCCGAGCCGCATTTGTCTGAGTTTTCCGGGCAGCAACTCCGGGAAGAATTACACAGCAAACATAAAGAGCTGGCCACCTATACGTTACATACTATTCATAAGAATCAGCTTTTGGAACTGCTTAAAATGCACCTTTTGCAACTGATGAAAAATGTAGAATATACAGAGGCCAAAGAATTCAAAAAGTTAGTCCAAATGATTGATGACAGTTTTGACCTGGATAAAGAGTGGGAAGGTTTTAGAATGTCCTTCGATCATGTTTACAGAGGGTTTGTCACCAAACTCCGGGCAACATCCCCCCAGCTCACTTCCAACGATGTGCGCTTGTGCTCGCTGTATAAGATGGGTTTATCTTCCAAAGAAATCGCGACCATTTTAGGCATTTCATTGAATAGCCTGAAAGTGGCCCGTTATCGGCTCAGGAAAAAATTGAGCTTGGCCCCGGAGATAGATTTAAAAGAATTTTTGAATAGCTTGATGTGAAAATTCTTCTAATGTGTAGTGATTGCCTGTATGCTGCCATCTCTGAATGGCAGGTTATTTTCTTCTTTAGGTTTTGGCCAGCCTATAAAGGTAGTTTTTCCCTCCCATTTCAATTTCCCGCTCTTGAGATGTATCAAATTTATCTACTTAGCGCCTTTGGTAAAATTAAATGTCAGATTTGAAGGGATAATTGTCTAGGTTTTAATAAGTAGCCAAAAAGAAACTTCTAAATTTGCAGGAAAGAAAATTTAAAGGGTTTTTAATAGGCAGGTGTGTAATCGTTGATATAAATACAAGCCACAAGAAACCTGAGGAGTTTTATGTTCTAGAACTATGGAGAGGTAGATTGAATTTTTTTGAAAGTTGTCATGACTTAAACTCCAAATATAAAAACTCATATAGCACTTATTTGACTAACGAAAGTTTAGGGATTAACAAAGACGAAGAATGAACAAACAACCATCTTATTTTGCCAGCGACAACTATGCAACGGTCCATCCCAAAGTAATGAAGGCGCTTCAAGAAGCCAATCAAGGACATGCCGGAGCTTATGGGAACGATACGTATACGACCCAAGCCAAAAAGAAATTTAAAGAGCTTTTCGGAGAACAGGCTGAAGCGGATTTTGTATACAATGGAACCGGTGCAAACGTCACCGGATTGGCTACGTTATTGAAGTCTTTCGAAGCCGTGGTTTGTAGTGAGGTAGCCCATATCAATGTGGATGAATGCGGTGCCCCTGAAAAATTTACCGGAAGTAAACTCATCGGTTTGCCTAGCCAGGATGGTAAAATAAAAATAGAGCAAATTCAACCCTTATTACATTCGGTAGGCTTCGAACATCATGCACAAGCCCGGGTAATTTCCATTACCCAAGTGACCGAGTTCGGTACGGTTTATCGTCCGGAAGAAATTAAAATCATCACGGACTTTGCCCATAGCCATGGGATGTATGTACATATGGATGGGGCCCGTTTAGCCAATGCCGCAGCCAGCTTGGGATGTTCATTTAAAGCGTTCACCACCGATGTGGGGGTAGATTTACTTTCTTTTGGAGGCACTAAAAACGGCTTAATGTTTGGCGAAGCGGTTGTCTTTTTGAATCCTGAATTGGGCAAAAATTACAAATATGTTCGAAAACAGGGTATGCAATTAGCTTCAAAAATGCGTTATATATCCGCCCAGTTCTTAGCGTATTTGGAAGAAGATGTGTGGTTGAAAAATGCCCGGCATGCCAACCGTTTGGCATCGCTGCTGGAAAAAGAGGTTCGCGATGCCGGAGTTGAAATCACCCAGAAGGTAGAGGCTAATGCTTTATTTGTAAAACTACCCAAAGCCATTGCCGAAGCATTGCAAAAAGATTTTTTCTTTTATCCTTGGGACGAAGAAGAAGGTGTATACCGTTGGATGACTTCGTTTGACTCAACAGAGGAAGATGTCGAACAATTTATTACCCGGATCAAGCAACTATTGGGATAATGTATCTTACCGGATGGTTGGAGAGCCGTTCGGTAAGGTTCCAACTTATTTGACAAAAGCCTAGTATCAAACGTTTTATACAATTAACTAAATTAGCAACAACCTTTAAAGCAGATTGATAATCGTTTAAAACACAGAAAACAGAATTCAGAAAACATCCATCATACAAATGAACAGACAAAAAGGGAATGCTATTTTATTAGTGGTTGGGGTCTTGATCGCTTGGGCCTCTACGGTTAGTTTGGGACAGTCTTCAAAAAACGCTGGCGTTATGGGTATGAACCTGCGTTACGGTTATTTATTAAATCATAGTCCGGAAGTCACTAGAGATCTGAGTGGTAAGCAACCTCGCGGAGTCGAGTTGTTCTATCATATACGGACGGATGGCGACAAAGCCTGGCACGAAGTATATAACTATCCGGAGATTGGCTTTGCCTTTCATTATTTTGATATGAACGATGATCGTTTGGGGAGTGCCTTTGCATTTACGCCTTATATTCAAATATTTCCTATGCGTAAAGAGAGGCATATGCTTAGCTTTAAGCTGGGGCCGGGCCTGCACTATGGCACCAAACCTTATGATGCGGAGACAAATCCCGAAAACTTATTTTATAGCACTCATTTGAATGTAACTTTGGAAACCAATTTTCTGTACCATTATCAATTGAGTCCTCATTGGCGTTTGCAAACAGGTTTGTCATTTACACATTATTCAAATGGAGCGTTTAACCTGCCTAACAAAGGGGCAAATACCGTTTCTTATAATTTAGGAATGGCTTATATTCCCAAGCCCGATAATTATAAATTGCGCAAGGACCTGGAATTTACTTACCGCAAAGGATGGAATTTTGATGTTTATACGGGCTTTGCCATGAAAATGGCCAACTATTCGGATACCACAAGAGACTTTGCCTATACGCTATCACTGGCTGCCAACAAGCGGGTGAGCAGACGAAGTGCTTTGGTTTTTGGGGTGGATATGTTTTACACGGAGTCCATCCAGGATATGGTGGAAGAACCGGATCCTAATTTTTACCGGGTCTCCCTCACTGCAGGCCATGAGTTGATGATCAGTAAGTTTTCATTGATGACCGTGATGGGAGTGTATGTATACAGACCGTATAAAGTGGATAAACCGATTTTCCAACGTTATAGTTTGAGGTATTATCTCAATGACAATTTCTTTGCCCTTTGGCGACTAAAATCGCATTATGCCAAAGCTGATGTGGTAGAGTTGGGATTTGGCTTCCGGTTTCGAAAGTCCAGGAGTTAGATATAAAATGCATATGACAGTATTTGTATTGAACGCTTTTCCGAGAGAAAGAAAAGCGTTTTTTATGTCTTTATGATATATGTACCTGTTTTGTGCGGAAGCAAAACTTATGTTTTTACAATACGGATACCTAACGGATTGAAAGCTGCTCCACAATAAAGAGCTCTGCTTCACTGGCGATAGAAACCGGGCCTGTCTGTTCGCTAACAAAACAGTTTTTACTGATTTTTTTTAAGTTGAGGAGTTTGGAAGAGCTTACATCTCCGTACAAATAAAACCTTGTCCGGGCAGTTACCCACTTTTCAAATACAGTGTTGTAGATGGAAATGCTTTTATGTTGTTGATCGTAAATCACCAAGTCAATTTTCGACACAAAGGGTTTTAAAAGTTCGATAAACTCTTGATCGAATACGGAATGGATTACATTCAGAGCTGTGATTCCTTGTAGTGTCAGATAGTCGATCAGAGGAGTAATTTGCCCATTGGTTAGCCGGACGGTATTGAAGGGATGTTGAAAAGAAAGATCGTTTGGGGCGGAGGAATTTGAATGACTGAATGCCACCGCATCAATTTTAATATGAAGAGGAATAGAAGAAGAGGCGCAGGCCTCGGAAATGACCACATGTGGACTCCATTCTAGCAGTTGTTGCAACAAGTTCAAATTCACAGACTGAGGGTCAGAGATAAATAAGGCTGGTTCTTGACCTTCTTTGACAAAATGATGTGATGACATAGTTTAAGTTTAAAAGGTGTTTGGGTAAAAATACAAAAAAGAGTAATCAGATAATAGTGATCAGGGGCCGGGAGAAATGACAGGGATCAAAAATGATTAATTCGTTGATTTGGGGGGATATATAGAAGTGAATTAAACTTTTTCTTTTTCCTGAAAAATGTTTCAAAAACGCCTCCTTTGTGTTACTTTTTTCAACAAGAGCTTTGGCTATTCTCTTCAAAAAGAGCCTTGATGAGCCGGTTTTAAGTCCACTTTCGGTCAAGAACTATATGTTTAAACCACTTCATAGATAAAAAGAGAGTGAGAATTGAGAGAAGAGTTAAATATATAGATCCTTCTTCGGAAAATCCTGAAGGAAAAAAAGACCGGGCCGAAATGGGAACGCTTGGTCCGGTATTTCGCCCCGGTGTAAATTCAAAAGGTTAAGCTTTTATATCCCATTGTTCCAACAGTTGGATAAATTCTTTTTGAAGCGTCAAAGCTTTGTCTTTCGCATACCACTTTTGCATGGAAATAATCAATTCCTTTTGATCCCCGTTTGCTTGCTTTTTAAATTCCGCCATCATCTCTTGTAAAGGTGCCGGCCGGGGTCCCCAAGTGCCGGTTTCCTGCAAATTATCGGCTTTCAAACAAATGAGTTTGGGGATAGAACGTCCACCGTTGGTGAGGTAGGCATCCATAATATCCAGGTGCTCATCGCGCAAAATAAGTTTAAGTTGAATCTTAGGGTTTACAAGCGACATTTTATGGAGGATGGGGAGATTTTGAGCCGCATCGCCACACCAGCCTTCTGTCAATACTACCCAATATACAGGGGTTTGGATTTGCTGAAGGGCTTGTGTTGTTTCTTCTGAGAGAGTAATGGATTTATCAATCCGCTCCATCCGTTGCATGTTCATCTCTGCATAGAACACATATTCATCGCTGTGGTTATTTCCCGTGGTTTTTCCTTCCGCAAGCAGCTTTTTTAACATTTCCATGTAGGCAGGGTAGGAATAGGCATTGTCAAGTACCTCTTGAGTTATAAGTTGGTTTGTCATTTGGAAAGAAAGTTTAAGGTTATTCGAATTACAGATTTAGAAAAAGTAATAATAATTAATAAACATTTGTTGTAACAACAATTAACTGTCAAGATATAGAGAACAGTATCATTTTGCAATAAGTTCGAGGCAAAAATAAAGAGGGAAAAGGTCTTATAAGGAATTATAATAATGGACCAGTTTAGAAAGGTCTTCCGCTTTTCTGATTTTTAAATGATGCTGCTTGATGAATTTTTTTAGCTGATTTTGATAGGGCGCAAAGTATTCAAGGATCTTTTTTTTCCGGAAGGGGACTTTTACCAGTTGGCCTTGCTTGCCAAAGTACAAAGCGGATGCAAGCGTGATTTGGGAATGTTGAGAACCTACTTGAAGGGCGGCTATATAATCCGGTTCTTTGAGGGCCAAATAACTATGGCGGAAAAGCATGGTTTTTCCATCGATGAGTACTTCTAACATGCCGCGTACGGGTTGTATTTTACGATAACCCATTGCATTGACAAAGTGAATACTATTTCCGTCAGTCTTTTGCCATTCCAAACCGGCAATGTCGTGACGGGAAATATAATTTAATTCTTCCTCTTGGATGACTTCTATATAATGAGTGATCAGGTTGTAACGGAATTTTCCTCGAATGGCGCTATTTTCTTTTTTAAGTTTAATCAACCCATGCATCCATTGCTCTTTCAGGTAATAAGAAGAAGATAAGACCGTATGGGAGGTGGGCTTTTTGGTGGTGATCACAGCACCGGGATTGGTGTTCATGTCCATTCGCCCGTTAGGCGCAAAGGTTTGAGCCTTACCGGCAAAACTTATACTAAAGAGAAGCAATATAGAGAGGGTAATTTTCATAAGATCAAAAAGGAACAAGGTTGCTGTGTAGCAACCTTGTTTAAGTATTAAAATTCAATTTATTGATTCACCGCTGTAGGGGTGAAAATATCCGGACGGTTTCCCGGGATATTTGCGTTGGCATTAATCTCATCCTGAGGGATAAGGAAGCGTTCTGGTAATTGAGTACCAGTAGTGGGAGGAAGACCCAACAGGTTATCAGTTCTGCGTATATCGTTGAAGACCTCGATTTGCCCTACCAAAGAGATGTATTTTTCTTCAAGAATTTCATACATCATGGATTCGGAGGCTGTCTTTCCCGAAAGATTGGCTATGCCACCGGCTTCAAAGTCAGCAGCCACATAGTCATCGTAGGTCGCTTCAAATTGTGTAGCATGGAGTTGCCTTACTTTGTTCAAGGCTTCGAGGGCTCCATCCAAGTCATCTTCTCTAAGTAATGTTTCTGCAAGGATGAGCAGGTTTTCTTCGCAAGTAACAAGTTTAAATGATGCATTAGAAGCAAAGATACCTTCTGAACCGGTATTAATCCCGTAATCATCCAGCTCGGGAGAGGATGGAGGGGTGTAAATATAGGCAAAGCGCTTGCTTTCATCGGTTTTGGCATCTCCCCGGTACCAGGCTTTGTTGGCATCCAGCATTTGAGGAAGGATAGCCCCCCGGGCTCCCATATAGGTATCCCGGTCAATGACGAGGAAAGAATGATAGATATTCATATCCTGGATGTAAGTACCTCCGTGAGGAATCATCATATCATCAGCGACTGTTAATATGCCCATTTCCGCCTGAGTTTTAGCTGCAGCATAATTTTTGGTATGCATATAAAACCGGGCTTTTAATGTCCGAGCGGCTTTGATCCATAATTCGGTGTCTCCGTTGAAATAGAAGTCTACACCCAAATCATCACCGATATCGGATTCCAAATCAGCAATGGCTTCATCTAACAGCTTTTGAACTTCCGCATACACGGTGACCTGGCTGTCGAAATTAGGGTCAGGGAACTCATCCAGTTGATTGGCTTCAAAATATGGGGCATCTCCCCATAAGGAGATCATTACTCCAAATGCATGGGCTTTGATCGTTAGCGCCATTCCTTTCAAAATCCGGTTATTCGTTAAGGGAGCGCGTTCAATCACTAAGTTGGCCTGTTGAATAATAGCAAAGTAGAATTTGTCCCACTCAAAGTCCTCAGAGTTGATGCTATATACATTATATCCTGAATATTGTCGGTCAGTACCGGTAAATTGCCGGGACCACATACAGGCCAGCCGGGCATCTTCTCCGGAGTGAGGGATAATCATTCCTGTGAAGGCCACCGTCATCAGCGTATTAACCGGAGCATCGGTAGGGTTGTTAGGATCATCTTGATACCCTTCTACGAAATCAGTACACGAACTGTAGCTAAATAAACAAACTAGCAGTAAGGTGAAAAATTTATAGGTAATTCTCATAATTATTCAAGTTTTGATTCAACTAATAAGTTACCCGTAGTGTGAAGATATAGGAGCGGGTATTGGGATTATTGAAGTAATCCAATCCAAATCCATTGTTTCCGGCCCCATTCAAGTTGGTGTCAGGGTCTACGCCTGTATAATCTGTCCACAGTTTTAAGTTGCGTCCTGTGAAAGAGAAGTTGATATTTTGGAGTTTGAGTACATCTTTTACCCAAGGCGTATTGAAATTATAGGAAACAGTCACCTCTCGGAGTCGTGTCCACTCAGCATCTTCAACAAACTGCTCGTCAGGTCCTGTGAACCCACTACCCGGACCTACTGTATACCAGATTTCGTCTAAGAATACATTGCCGGCACCAAAATCTCTGATCGAACCACGTACCACATATGTCCCGTCACCTTGTTGTGCATAGGGATAGACTTCCGCTACCGTAGAGCCGTCCCAGACTAACAAGTCATTGGCCTGGGCTTCAGTGAGGATGGTTTCTTCGGCGGTATAGGCCGCACGACCGAAGAAGGCTAAAGCTCCTTTGGTTCCGTTCCACATCTTGTTGCCAAAACTTCCGTCAAATAGGATATTGACGGTTAGGTTTTTATAGGTAAAGGTATTGCCAAAGCCCAAGCGGAAATCGGGGTTGGGGTCGCCAATTACTCCGGCTTCTTCACCTAGTTGAGGAAAGCCATTCTCATCTAAATCCAGGCTACCATCATCGTTACGGGTCCATCTGGCTCCCCAAAGGACTCCGAGTTGTTCGCCGACTACCCCTCTGGAGCTGGTTCCGGAAAATCCGCTAATCAAAACCGAATTGGTTCCTGACATTCGCAGTACTTCATTTCTATTATGAGAGTAGTTGATATTGGTTACCCAGGAGAAATCGGGGTTTTTCAGGATGGTTCCGCTTAAATCCAGTTCTATTCCCTTGTTTTCGATATCAGCGGCATTGGTCGTTTGTTTGATGAAACCGCTGGATTCGGGCACATCCACTTGAATGATCAAATCGTTGGTTTCATTTTCATAATAGGTAACCCCTAAAGTAAGCCGGTCATTAATGAACCTCAAATCTGCC
This sequence comes from Rapidithrix thailandica, assembly GCF_039710355.1. Taxonomy (NCBI): domain Bacteria; kingdom Pseudomonadati; phylum Bacteroidota; class Cytophagia; order Cytophagales; family Flammeovirgaceae; genus Rapidithrix; species Rapidithrix thailandica. The sequence goes on from NZ_JBDKWZ010000005.1 coordinate 39,504, forward strand.
CCTACTTCAAACTCGATTTTGGTTTCAGGTTTGATATCCGGGTTTCCCGCTACATTGCTAATGGCAAAACCACCTCCGTAAGCATCCGGGTTTACCCCTGGTCCCCAACCTTCTCCAAAGCCACCGTCAGTATTATTATCGGGGTTAATAAAGGTCGTTTTGAGCAAATAAGGATCAGGCCCTCTACCAACTTTACCATATCCGGCCCGTAATTTACCAAAGGTCAGGATAGAGTTTTGGGGGAGTATTTTAGTGAATTGCCAGGCGATATCTCCGGCAGGGTAGAAGAACGTATTGTCGCTCACCGGCAAGGAGGAAAGTGCGTCTACCCGGCCCGACAAGTTAACAAACACTTGATCGTACAATTCAACGCCAGCAGTGGCATAATACCCTATGGTACGGATCACTTCTTCATAATTAAATAAAAACCGGTTGCCTCCTGTACCATTGCTGAGTTGTGGAGGGGACAAAGGGTTGGTAAACTGTCGGGTTGTGGCACCGTGGTCGTCCAACTTTTGCTCATTGAGCCCTAACCCAACTAAGAAATTAGTATTAATATAATCATTAAGTTTAAAGTTGGCTCGGGCAATTAAATCGAGGTTCAGTTGACTACGGGTAATGGTTTCCTTGGTAAAGCGTCCACCACTATTTTCACCGGCAGAGAGGATCGGGTAAAAGTCTTCTCTTTCATCAGTATAAAAGTCCAGACCTCCCCGGGCCGTAATATTTAACCAGGAAAGGGGATCAAAACCTAATTCCAGTTTACCGATAAAGCGGTTGACTACGGCCTTACTGGTGATATTGCGCATCATCCAAAGGGGGTTGTCATATCCGGAACTGGTATTGGCACCCAAATAATTACGATAGGCTCTTTGTCTCTCGGGGAATTCAAAGCCTGAGGGGTCAATATAAGTACCTTCATAGTCTTCACTGAAAAAGTCGGCAGGAGTTCGCAAGCCCCCCAAGAACAAGCCACTGAGGTTGGAACCCATCTGCACCCGGTTGGAGGTGGTACGGGTGTATCCGGCTGAGGTTTTAACCGTAAAGAGTTTTCCTAGGTATCGGTTAGCATTAATCCGTCCTGTAGTACGTTGGTAGGTACTGTTTTCTTTGATAATCCCATCTTGATCTAAGTGGGAAAGACTCAGATATACATCTCCTTTATCACCCGAAGTACCCAAGCTGATGGAGTTAGTCCATGTCACGCCTGTTTCGAAAAGATAGTCAAAGGGGTTAAATACGGCCCGGGAGTTTTTGCCTCCGCTTAAGTCGTTCTCTGTTCCAGGGGCTATGGCATAATACGTTTTACCGGTATTTCCTATAAACATACCTGCATATCCCGGTGCATTTTCATCCGTAATAAAGGTATCGTCCCCACCAGGGCGGTTGGCAATTCTATCTCCAAAAGATAAGACATTGGTCGGGCTGTAAATCATTCCCGAACCTTGACCGTAGCGCTCGTTGAGCGGGATTTCCTGATTTACCTCATCAAAACTCACGCTGGAATTGAAGTTAATGGTCACTCTATCTTTGGAAGAAGAACCTTTTTTGGTGGTGATGACCAAAACACCGTTGGCCGCCCGGGATCCCCAAACGGCTGCGGCAGAAGCGCCTTTCAACACTTCAATGGAAGCTATATCATCCGGGTTCAAGTCATTTAACCGGTTTTGTTGAGTCACTCCTCCTCCACTCCCTATACTCCCACTGGATCCTTCGTCTTGTCCGCCAAATCCTTCTCCATAATAGGAATCGTTAAATATCGGTACCCCATCGATGACGATCAACGGCTGGATATTTTGGGTGATGGAAGTAGCTCCCCGGATTTGTATCCTGGAACCGGCCCCAGGGTCTCCACTGCTTTGTACGATGTTAACACCGGGAGATTTTCCCTGCATACTGTTGATCAGATTGGGCTCGCCCGAACGGGCCAGGGCATCTCCTTGTACCGTATGTGTGGCGTTACCCAGCTTGTCTTTGCTGGCTTCAAACCCTAACGCAGTTACGACCACCTCACTGAGGGTTTTGGTATCCGATTCCATTACGATATTAATGGATGTACGATTCCCTATACTCACTTCCTGGCTGAGGTATCCTACATAACTGTACACCAATATATCAGCCCCTTCCGGCACCGAAATGCTGTAGTTCCCATTAATGTCGGTAACGGCTCCTTCGTTAGTTCCTTTCACTAAAATAGAGACACCAGGCAGGGGGCCTTCTTCTTCCCCGCTAACTTGCCCGGTAATAGTGCGTTCTTGCGCAATTACTTGAGTACAGAAAAATACAACTATTGCGACTGCATGGATAAGTAATTTTACTGTCATAAGTGTTTATTTTACTATAAAATGATAGTGGTTGGGTAGTCAGGATTAAAGGAGTAATCAGGATGTAAAAAGTAATGGTAGGCTGTGTTATACAAAGCTAGAAATATGCGTAGCAAAGAAAATCACCCCGCTGGGAGGATTTTGTTAAGTATAAATAATTGATTTTTAGAAAAATATAATCCTGCTTATAATGCAATTTTTTTACAGGTAAGAATAAAGGCAACCCATCAAATTCACTTATAGGTAATTCGATGGGGGGAAGATAGTGGATGAAATCTTTTGGCAGAATATTGTGTATTGGATAGCTCCTAAAGTGGGAGGTGTTTTGTGTAGGAAAAAGATTGCCTGTTTAAATATATTTTTCTTTTAAGGCGATGGCAATGGCTTCTGCTTTAGACTTCACTTGCAGTTTATGGTAAATATGTTTGATATGGGTTTTGATGGTCTCTTTGGTAATAAACAACGTGTCGGCAATCATGGCATAACTTTGCCCGATTGCCAATAAGGACAATACCTCCGTTTCTCTTTCGGTAAGGGGAGAATTGGTGTTTTTTTGAAAGGAACTCACCAGCATTTTTGCAATGCTTGGGCTCATAGGGGCCCCTCCTTCGGAAATAAGCTCTAAGGCATCCAAAAGTTCTGTGTAATGATGGTTCTTTAAAATATACCCCGAAGCACCAAAATGGAAGGCCTGAAAAACCGTGTCTTTATCATCCAAAGCAGACAAGACCAGGATCTTAATTTGTGAATATTTTTTATGAATTTCTTTTATTCCCTGTAAGCTTTCCAAAGAATCTTGCAAAGAGTAAATCAGGATATCCGGTAGGTTTTTATGCAGTGTCTTAAGGGCCGTATGATGATGAGGATAAACGTTAAGTATTTGAAAATGACTGAATTGATTGAGTAGTAATTTTAAGGCGTCTATAATTTGTTCATCCTCTTCAATAATTACTATTTCACTATGCCTGGCATCCATGATTTTTGAGTAATTGACGTTAAAAGAGGTATATAAGTTACTAAAAAATATGAATTGAATCACCCTCGCGGGGGGACTTTCATTCAAGATAAAAGAATAGTCCAAAATTCTCTTGGAGAGATTGGGAAATTTGATCGGTTTGAAGCAACCAACCTCCATAGCATAAGGGAGGTTGGTTTTTGGGAGCAAGTACTTGATTTTTTACAATCGTATCCCCATTACCAGAACATCGTCCATTTGTGGATGTTCCCCTTTCCAATGGGTAAACTTTTCATCCAATGCATGTTTTACTTTGTCCATGGGTTGTTGATGCAATTCTGCTAAAGTCGATTTTAAATTTTTAACCATAAACTTTTTCCCTTGTGGTCCTCCGAATTGGTCTTGATACCCATCGGAAAAGAGGTGAATCGAATCGTTACTCTGGAAGTGCACTTGGTGGTTGGTAAACTTAATTTCTTTTTTTCTTTTCTGATATTGAGTTCCTCCTACAGGAAGTTTGTTTCCTTTCAGTTCCAAGAGCTCCCCGTTATGCAAAAAGACCAATGGGCGGTGTGCCCCGGCAAATTCCAAGACCTGGGTGTCATAGTCAATTTTGACCAATGCGATATCCATTCCATCATTACTCATGGTAGAGGCCTCGTTTTGTTTTAAGGTTTCAACCACTTTCCGGTGTAACTCTTCCAGAATAAGCCCCGGTTCGGAGATTTTTTTGTGTTGAATAATGTCATTCAAAAGAAAATAACCGATAATCGACAAGAGAGCCCCCGGTACTCCGTGGCCTGTGCAATCCACAGCTGCCGCATATACCTGATTTTTATCCGGTACTTTATAGAGCCAGGGAAAATCCCCACTGACCGTATCTTTCCCTTTGAATAACATATAGGCCTCCGGGAGTTGGGTTTGTATGGTCTGTTCGTCAGGCATTAAAGCGTCCTGAATGCGTTTGGCATATTGAATACTGTCCGAAATATTTTTGTTTTTTTGTTCGATAAGCTTGTAAGAGCGAAGCAATGCTTCTTTATCTTGTTGTTCATTCTTGGTGATTTTGTTGAGGTAGAATACCAGTATCGAACCAACTAAAAGTAAAAATACCAGGGAGAAACTGATCTCTTTGATTAATTTCTGATTGGCTGATTGAATGAACTCATCAAACTTTTGATCGACCTGAACCACGGCCACTACTTTGCCTTCGGAAGTACGGATAGGAGCAAAAGCAGATAACCACGTACCGTTTTCGCTTTCGTATTTATCCAGTGTTCCTCCTTGGGAAAACAAAGAGTCTAACAGAGGAGGGAAATGCTCATAGCTGTGCCTGAAATAAGGCGCTTCCGAAGAGGTAAGAATAAATTCGAAATGCTTTCCATCTTCTGATCGGATCAAGGTGTAAATAGGGCTGTGTAATTCGTTGACCTCTGCAATGTTTTTTAACCTTTGATGGAGTTGGTCATAAAGAGGATCCTGCCGGTTGCTACGAAGAGCATCTTTGGTGGAATACTGTTGGGTTAATTGTTGGTGTAAGTCCCCGTCAATCATCAAAGCGGAGGTATTGGCCAGGCTTTGAAGCTGTTTCAAACCTTCCTTTTCGGCCATGCCATGAAAGAGAAAGTAAGATGAAAGGATAAAATAACCGCTGATACTTAACAGGGCCAGTAGTGCAATAAAAATAATCTTAGCACCTAGGGTTTTAGATTTTACAAATTCTCCCATTGTAAGGTTATTTGGTTTTTGAGAAAGATCGTATAGATGAAAACCGTTTCGCCTATCCTGGTTTTGGGGCAACATTTCAACGAAAGTTTTTTAAAAGTTTTGAAATCCCAAAGGATATTTTAAGAAATACCCCCTGAGGTTTCAAAATAAGTGGCGTTGTAAGATATTAATTAAGGAGCAAGGTATATATCCTTTCACAAGTGAAGTGTCATCTGTTTGACATTTATATAAACTTCCGTAATAAAAAGGTACACATTTGCCTTTCAGCTTTCTAAGAGATAGTTGAATTTTGAAAAGTGGGCTGTAGAAAAGCTTAAACATCTTTGGGGGGAATATGAGTTAAGCCCGTATGAAAAAAATGAGATTCATTACAGGTTTCCTCTTTATTCTTTTGCATTTCAGCACGGTCCTTCATGGACAACTTTTAAAAGACGATTTTAATCAAGCATCACTGGATCCTACTTGGCAGGGGGGGAATACGGTGGACCGCAGCCTCGGCTTTACACTCAATGCATCCGGGCAATTGCAATCAGCTTTGCCTTATGGAGGTACCTCTATCAGAAAAGGGTATTTATCAAAACCAGTGACTATTCCCGATTTGAATTTATCGGTTATGGAATGGCAGATAAAAGTAAAATTGGACTTTACGGTTTCCAGTAGTCTTTATGAGAAAAACCATGCTCGTGTTTATCTGATCAGTAACCAAGCGGACCTGAACGGACCCTTACAAGGGTATTTTCTGAAGGTAGGAGACTGCATTGCCGTATATAAACAGGATGCGGATAAAGAAGAGCTGTTGGCAGAAGGCACCAGCTCAATCGGGACTTCTGAAGTTGCCATTCGTGTCGAGCGAAACAAGGCCGGAACATGGCGAGTATACCTTAATGAACAACTAGAAATCTCCTATACGGACAATAGTTTTTGGGTGAGTATACATATGGGGATCCAAATCCGTTATTCGTCCAATAGTCGCAGAAACAGTTTTTATTTTGATGATTTCATAGTGCTTCGTAAGCCTTATTTGACGGCATTATCAGTGAGTTCTTCCAACACGTTAGCATTACATTTTTCCGAGTGGTTAGAAGAAGCTTCTTCCATTCAAACAGAAAACTTCCGTACTGAACCGGAGAACCCACTGGTACAAGTACTGGTTAAAGGTTCGGAAATACAACTGACCTTTGAAAATTCATTTGAACCCGGTCAAAAAACTACTTTAGAAATCGCCGGGGTTTCGGATAAGGAAGGGAATCATATTTCCCCGGAATGGCCTTTGTACACAGCGTTTACCTATTTTCTTCCCGATATAACACCCCCTCAGTTACTGGGGGTAGAAACCATTGCCACGGACCAACTTGCAGTACATTTTGATGAAGTCCTTTCCGAATCCTCGGCAACTTCCTCTCAACATTACCATATCTATCCCGGTAGTCTCAAGCCGGATCGGGTAGTGCTTTCAGAGAGTGGATCTGAAGTGATTTTGAGTTTTAAAGAAGCCTTTCAAGTGGATAGGGTGTACCAACTGGCTACTTGGCAAATAAGCGATACCTTAGGTAACCAATCGGACGATACCTTGCGATACATATTTACCTTTGAAGACCGTTTTCCTCCCGAAGTGGATTCGGTTGTCGTGGATTCCGAAAATAGTTTGCAAGTAGTATTTTCTGAATGGGTAGCAGAAGGGCCGGCTTCCCAACCGGCATATTATTTATTGGATGGGCAATTTCATCCTGTAAAAGTGATCGGAAATCCGGAAGCTCCTCAAGAAGTCTTTTTGTTTTTTTCAGAGGAAATTCCCCCAAACAAGTCCATTGAACTCCGTATATCATCCATTGAAGACCAAAAGGGAAATATCATGGAAAGTCCGGTTATCCGGCAGGTGGAAAGGGATACGAAGCGACCTCGTTTGGAAGAAATTCATATTGAAAGTAGCAAGCATCTCATATTGTACTTTTCAGAAAATATAGATAAAGTTTCGGCAGAAATCCTCAACCACTATCAGCTTCAACCTTCCGAAAATCATCCTGAGTATGTGAAGAGAGATGCTTTGGATTTTTCAAAAGTGCATTTGTATTTTGAAGATAGTCTGGAATACGAAAAGGATTATTCTTTACGGGTGAGCCAAGTGGAGGACTGCTATGGGAATAACATGTACAACAGTACTAAAACATTTGTCTATGATGTGAAAGCCCCAAATGTAAAGGGCTATGAAAGGCTTGATACACATACCATTCAATTACAGTTTTCTGAAAAAATTACCCTCCGAAGTGCACAGGTAAAAGAGCACTATTATATCAATACGCCTTTTGCTCCTCCGGATTCGCTTCTGCTAAATACAGTGACCCAAAAGGATTTGTTGCTGTATTGGCAAGAGAAGTTTGTGGAGGAAAGTACCTTTCGGCTTTCGTTAACAGCGTTGGAAGACTTATCCGGAAACGTATTGCGGGATACACTTACCTTCCCCTTTTCAACCTCTTCTCTTTCTATTGCTAAGCTGAATGTACTTTCCCCAAAGAAGGTAGAAGTACAGTTTACTGAAGACGTAAATTCAACGAACCTGGAAGCCCGTCAATTTTTGTTAGGGGGAAAGTGGGTGCCGGATTCGGTTCAAGCATATCAGGATACCTTGAGTGATCGACTGCATTTGTTCTTCCATGAAACCTTTCCCGAAAAGGAGCCTTTGTTGTTGGAAGCCTGGCATATGGAGAACATGAATGGGAAACAAACGGAGTACCTGTCCGGTACGCTGATATATCATTCCGGCATCCGTGAGATTTATGTTAAGACCGCATTTCAACTGAATATTCATCTGGAAAAGCTCCCGGAAGGCAAAACGTTAAAACCTTCTTTGTTTGAATTGGGACAGGAAATGATACATCCTGATACGGTATTTTTCAATGCGGATGAACCTTCTCTGCTTCACTTGATTTTTGCAGAAGCATTGATAGCCGATTCAGTGTATTCCTTGCAAATATTGCCGTTTAGCGCAGCCGACTGGACAGTGGTACCCGGCTCAAAACATTTAGTCAGTTTAGACAAACAAGCGCCCCGAATAGCGACTATCGAAGTCCTTTCCTTGCAAGAAATAGAAGTACATTTTAATGAAAGCTTACAAGAAAAATTTGCGAAGGCATTCAATCATTACCAAGTCGGAGGACAATTCCCTGCAGAGGTTGTTTGGCAAGAAGAAACACCTTGGAAAGTCTGTTTAAAGTTTGACAAACCGTGGAAAGAGGGACAAGCTTATATGCTAGAAGTAATGAATCAAAAAGACCTTAGCGGAAATTTATTAGTAGTTGAAGAATTTACCTTCGAAGTGCCGCTTGTGCCGGGGTGGGGAAGCTTGTCTATTACGGAAATTATGGCAGATCCTTTGCCGTCCCAAGGTCTGCCCGGGTTCGAATACCTGGAATTGCGAAATACAACCGGTAACACACTTTCCCTGGAAGAGTACTTCTTGATTTTTGGAGAAAAGGAAATTGCTTTACCTAAGGTGGATTTGCCGGCGGGCGAGGCGGCTATTGTATGTGCACAAGAGTATAGGGAAGATTTTACTCCGTATGGTACCGTGTTGGGCATATCTTTATGGCCAGGTTTGTCTAACTCAGGGCAACAATTAGCCATCAGGAATTGCTATGAGGAGTTGGTATTTGAAGTGGCTTATGAAGCGGCCTGGTACCAAGATTTGGAAAGGAGTGGGGGAGGCTTCTCCTTGGAAATGCGGGATTTGGATTTTCCTTGTGCTTTGCGAAACAACTGGCAAGCATCCCAAGCACCGCTGGGAGGGACTCCCGGACAACATAATTCGCATTTGGTACAACTTTCGGATAAACGGGGCCCACATTTAATCAATGCCATGGCACAGGATTCTTTGAATTTACAATTGCTGTTTGATGAAAAACTTGAGCCTGTTTCAATCGCCTATGCTCAGTTTCAGATTCAACCTGAAATTCATGTGGATTCACTTTCCATGGATGAATTAAACCGGAGCCAAGTGTTCTTGAAACTGCAGTCGCCACTGGCAAAAGGACAAGTATATTCCATCGTAGTAAAAAATGTACGGGACTGTGTGGGAAATACTTTACATGAGGCGGAAAGCCGCTATTTTTCTTTGCCCCAACCTGCCGGTTCTACGGATATACTGCTTTCTGAAATTCTGTTTAATCCTGAGAATGGGGGAGTGGATTTTGTGGAATTAGTGAATGTTTCTGATAAGTACATTGATTTGAAAAACTGGCAATTGGCCAATGGGCATGAGGGGATTATACAAGATGCCAATCCCATTTCCGGAGAAACTAGGGTTCTGGCTCCGGGAAGTTTTTTATTACTTACTTCCGATATGTATCAACTTCAAAACCAATACCCGTCTGCTTCCGATTCTACTTGGTACTCTATGGCCTTACCTGCTTTTTCCGATACGGAAGGAGCGGTTGTGTTACTCAACCCCCACAATCAGATTGTACAATGGTTGGACTATCATGAAAATATGCACCATACATTGTTGGAAGATGTGGAGGGTGTTTCTTTAGAGAGAATTAGTTATCAAGAACCGGAGAATGAGGCACATAACTGGACTTCTGCGTCAGCAAATGTGGGATATGCCAGCCCCGGATATGCCAACTCTCAGTCTTGGGAAAATGAAGGACAAGTAAATTCAACAGACTATTTCCGTTTGTCTCCACAAGTAGTTTCGCCGGATGCGGACGGATATAGGGATTTTGTTAATTTGGAATATCAAATTCCCAGAGCAGGATGGATAGCATCTGTCACTATTTTTGATGCGATGGGTAAAGAGGTTTGTTGTTTGGCAAAAAACGAAACCTTAGGCACTTCCGGGGTATTTCGTTGGGAAGGAGTGGACAGTACAGGGCGTAAAGTTCGCTGGGGGAGCTATCTGGTCTATATAGAGTTGTTTGATTTGTCCGGGCAAGTAAAGAAATGGATGAAGGAAGTAGTGGTGTACGGAAATTAAAAGATGGTTCGCATACTCCTTACGGTAACACAGAGGATTTTACCTGTATTTTCGAAGAACAAGTAAAATCCTCCGGGAAGGGGCTAAAATTCCTTTTTTAATTCATTCTTGGTAACCTTTCCCATGGCATTGCGGGGAAGTGCTTCCACAAGTTTGACTTTTGATGGGATTTTGTAAGAAGGTAAGTGAGTTTCTGCCCATTCTTTAAATTGTGCCAAAGCAAAGGCTTCACCGGTATCCCAGATCAGGGCTGCAGCTACACATTCACCCCATTTTTCATCCGCTATTCCTACCACGGCACATTCTTTGACCTGAGGATGTTGACGCAGCACTTCTTCAATTTCCAGTGCAGATATTTTATATCCTCCTGATTTAATGATGTCTACGGAGTTTCTTCCCAAAATTTTATAACTACCTTGTTCTACTAAGGCAATATCTCCGGTTTTGAACCAACCGTCATCGGTAAAGGCCTCTTGAGTAGCTTCGGGTTTTTGCCAATATTCTTGGAATATACAAGGGCTTTTGACTTGAATTTCCCCGGGTTCCTTTTCCTGGCAAAGATTGCCGTTTTCATTGACCAAACGTACTTCAACCTTGGGCAATGCCTGGCCTACATGTCCGGGTCTTCTTTCCCCTTCATAGGGGTTGGATAAGGCCATTCCAATTTCTGTCATACCATAGCGCTCTAACAGGGTATGTCCGGAAATTTCCCGCCATTGTTCCAATATGTTTACAGGCAAAGCTGCCGATCCGGAAACCATCAAACGAAATCCTTGTAAACAGTCAGACCATAATTGCTGTTTTTCCGCATCGGCATGATGATAACGTTGTAAAAGTTGATAATAAACCGTAGGCACAGCCATAAATACATTGATTCGGCCTTCGGAAAACTTGTCCCATACTTTGGTGGGGGAGAATTCACCGGCAAATTCACAAGTGGCTCCATTCCATAATGCACATAGTAAAATATTGACAATGCCATGTACATGATGCAAAGGCAGTACATTGAGGATATGATCATTGGGTTGCCATTGCCAAGCTTCGGACAAACTTAACAGTTGGGCTTCCAGGTTATCGTGTGTACTTACCACCCCTTTGGGCAACTGGGTGGTACCACTGGTGTAAATAATCATCGCTTTGCGATGGCTAGGTATACTGGGTAGCGGACTGGTAGGATCCTGATCCATATCCTGTAGCTCCTCCAACGTGTAAAACTCCACAGAACATTGTTGTAAAAGAGGTTGAACTTTGGCCTTATATGCTTCACTGACAATCAATATTTCCGCCTGGCTGTCTTGTAAAACATGTTCTAAAGCCGGCAGGGGGTGGGAGGGGCATAGAGGAACCGCAATTCCACCGGCTTGCCAAATGCCCCATTGTGTCGCTGTATAATCATAACCGGGGGCGATCATAAAAGCAATTCTGATTTCTTGTAAATCTTCATTGCCTTTCAATACACAACGGGCGATATGTCTGGAACGAAGCAATAATTGTTCGTATGTGTAATATTGATGCTCATCGATGATGGCGACTTTGGATGCATACGCTTCCGCGCGGTTGAATAAAGAAAGTTGACCTAAGGACATACTTGTGTTATTTGAAAATAAGAGACCGTAATAACAAAAAAATAGAGGTGAATAGTGCTGCTTATATAATGAATATACTGGCTGATCAAGACACTATCCTATGAAAAAGCCTTGAATAAGGATAACTTTATGTAGGGATCAGAATGAAAAGCAAATACATAAATTGTAGATTTTAATACTGTATATAACAGGTTTGTCAACTATCCAAAGATATCAAATAATATAGTGATTTTTGAGGAATGGTCATAGAGTTTGCATTGACCTGTTTTGATTGTTCAGTGAATTTGGGAAACTGCATAAGCAGGTATCCGGAATGCAAAGCAAAAGCCTCCGGTTTTTTAAAGGAGTGACTGTTGACCGGTCTGTCTGTTATTGCTCTGTATAATAAAAAGGCCCTACTTCATATCTTTGAGAATCTTTTGGGCACTGGCTTTGACAGCCGTATTTCCGGAGTGCGATTGGAATTCTATTTCCAATACGACTTCTTTTTGCAAGAAAAGATCATTTTGGGCGAGTTGTGCCAAAGCCTCCATACAATGTAGCATCACATTTTTGCTTTTCATTTCCGTGCGGAGCCAGTACAAAAGTATATCAATGGTATAAGACCGCTCATTGCGGGACATTTTCAAGCGGGGAAGCGTTTGCGCAAGGTTCCACTTTACCTCATGCTGTTTGATTTTGGGTAAATGTTTTAACAGCAGTTTTTTGTGGGGGCGCAATAAATCCGGATGTTTTTGAGAAATTTTTTCTACAGCAGTGGCCGCTCTCTTTCTGATTACCGGATCCGGTGTAAAAATACCATCAAAAACCTCGTCAAACTTATCCTGGTTTTCTCCAATTTCTTCAATTACTTCGGGTACTTTGCCAAGGCTTTTCAGATCTCCTCCTTGTAATTTTTCCAATAGTTCAGGCAAAACGTCTCCTATTTAAAAATTTAACTTTTTACGGTTTTAAGTTAGCACAAAATCAATTAGTTACAAAACTAATTGATCTTTTTAAAAAATCATATATCTTTTCCTAACGATCTTGTCGTGTAAGTGCATAAAGAATATAAGAAAAGTGCTATAATTCAAAGCATATACCAAGAATATTAGCAAAAACATGATAAAAGTCATTGAAGCTTACCAACTCTCCTACTAGATTCGTTCTAAATTTAAATTTCTTTCCGACTGCTTTTTTAATAAGTACCTTTTATACTTTATTTTTGTCAAAGTTTTACACAAAGCTATTAGCCGTAATGCAGGGTCAATTTAAAGCAATATCCGTATCGTACAAAACAACCCCTATTCACATCCGGGAACATTTATCTTTGTCGCAAGAGGAATGTGAGCGCTTGTTGGAAAAGTTAAAAGACGTACTAAACCTGAATGAGGCCTTAATCCTTTCTACTTGTAACCGCACTGAGATATACTATTCTTCCGAGGAAGACCATTCCGATTGGTTGATCAAACTCTTGGGAATTGAAAAAAAGATGGGTGATGTCGCTGATTTGGAAAAGTATTTTATCCGGATCAAGGAGCACGAAATGGCAATCCGGCATCTCTTCCGGGTGGCAATGGGGCTGGAATCCCAAGTAGTGGGCGATCTGCAAATTTCCAATCAGGTGAAAAAAGCGTACCAGTGGTCGGCAGATGCTGAGATGGCCGGTCCTTTTTTACACCGTTTGATGCATACGATTTTCTTTACCAATAAGCGTGTGGTACAGGAAACTCCCTTCCGGGACGGGGCGGCATCCACGTCTTATGCCGGTGTAGAGTTGTTACAGGAGTTGACGACCGATGTAAAGGAGCCGAAAGTGTTAGTGGTTGGACTGGGAGAAATCGGGACGGACGTTGTGAGGAACTTGGCGGATAGTACCTTAGGCCAAGTCAAAATTACCAACCGCACCTTGAGTAAAGCTCAGGCGCTAGCAGCAACCTGTGGCTTTGAAGCAGTCCCTTTTGAAAAGGTTTGGGAAGAAGCCCGGGAAGCGCATGTGATTATCAGTTCCATTTCCAAATCCACTCCGTTTTTTACGAAGTCGAAGGTGGAAGAGGTCAGCAGTCTGGCTTTCAAATGTTTTATAGATTTGTCGGTTCCCCGCAGTGTGGAAAAAGAAGTGGAAGACGTACCGGGGGTGTTGGTGTACAACATCGACAATATTCAAAACAGGGCCAGTCAGGCACTTAAGCGGCGAATGCAGTCAGTGCCTCAAGTAGAACAGATTGTAGAGGAAGCGATTGCTGAGTTTAGAGAATGGACCCGGGAAATGGTATTTAGCCCTACCATTCAAAAGTTAAAAGGAGCATTGGAGGATATCCGTCAGGAAGAATTGAAGAAGGCCATGAAACAAATGGACGATGCACAATTCAAAAAAGTGGATAAACTCACCCGGAACATGATGAATAAGATTCTTCGCATTCCGGTATTGCAGTTAAAAGCCGCGTGTAAAAGAGATGAAGCAGAAACCCTGGTAGATGTACTCAATGACTTGTTTAACCTGGAAAATCAGGAAAATAAAGTGACGAAATAAATTTACATGTATACCATGTATAATAAAAAAACCTGCCGTTTCAAGCAGGTTTTTTTATAAGGTATACTTTCAGGGGCTAATGAGTGGAGCCCGATAACATTTCTCGTACTTCCATCAAGGCAAAACCCAGTAGGTTTAACCCTTTCCATTGCTCGGGGTTTTCAACACCTTTGTCTCTTTTGGCCATTCCGATTCCCCAAATCCTGTCTACCGGACTGGCTTCTACCAATACCCGGCCTACAGTACCTAGCAAGAATGTTTTAAGGGTGGGGTGTTGTGAGAATTTATGAAAATTGCCCTCTTTTACAATGTCATATCTTTGGGCTTCCCAAAGATGTTGGTCGAAATTCTTTACTTTTCTTCCTAACTTTTTTGCCTCAGCAGGGCCGGAAGCCCGAATGATTTTTTCCAGTATTTCCATATCCTTAAACAAACGGGCCTTTTCCGCCATCATCCAATGTTCGGCTGTGGGGTAGCTGATTCCCTCTACTATAAATGAAGCTTGCCACCATTGACTTAAGCAGCTGGCACTGATGCTCCCGTCTTGGGCTGGTTGATGTCCCCAGAAAAACAGGTATTTGATTGTTTTTTGTTGTTGATTAATTAACCAGTGGATGTCGTATTTCATAAGTTTTCTATGGGTTATGTGTGATTTGTCCGTCAAACCCTATTGAAAAGGATTTGCGAGTTTCAAACCGGTATAGTAGTTCTTTATCCAAAGGATGGAAAAAATCCTTTCTGACCAACGTAGTATATAAATTATTTTCTTTTAAAAGGGAAGTTTGGAAAATCAAAGTCGTCAAACTAGGTGAAAAACCTTTGGCAATTTCCTGCATTGCAATTAACTCACCTTACTTGTCAAATGTTTGGAGAACACAGGAAATGGTATTTTCCCCTGAAGCAGCCGTGCCTTCTACATTGTAAATGCCAGCCGTAAAAGCCTCTTTTTCCAATTTCCCAAAATAATAATAACGGGTATTTTCTAAAGCCAGTTGATGTATAGGCACTTGTTTTAAGAGCTGCAAAAGTGGAGGATTTCCGTCTTTATTCCTATAGGTATTCTTTCCTATTTAACGCAAGCTGTAGTTTTAATAATCAGTTTTTTGAAAAATGAGTGAAAGAGTGAATGGCAACTAAGGGCTTTTGCTGAAAAGTTTAGCCTTGAATTATTGCAAGTCAAAACTCAGAGGGTAGGTTAATTTTAATTTACGATGACTTACTTAATCACTACTTCACTCATGGCTGGAATGAATATTTCGCAAGCATTAATAGCGGTTAAAATTTTCAATAAACTCATCAAAAAAAATAGCGTATTCTGCATCCAACTGCTCTATATTTTCCTTGATTTTTTCATGTTCTCTGAAATGTTCGTGCAAGGGAGAAATGGGGTAGTCTTTTAAATAGTAATCAATGGATTCCTCTTGTACCTTAATGAGGTTTTGCAAGTGGATTTCACGGCTGATAAAGGTATCGATCAATTTATTGAAACGTTGCGTTGTTTCCAGTAATTCGGGATGTTCATCCAACAATTCTTTGAGCCGGTGCTGTAAAATCAACAATTCATTTTGATAATAAGACAGTCTGTTTTTCCATAGTTTATATTCAAAATCAATATCTACCGGGTAAATAGCATCTTTGATCATGGTTCGTATAGGTTTGAGTAAATTACTAATTACTTAACACCGATTTACCGCTTCGGTTTCCTTTCTGGTACCTGCTGTGCATAAATGTAGGCGAAGAGAAGGCTTTGGATAAAGAGAGTTGTAAGGAAAGTCGGTTTGCAGAGTTTTATCGCTGCCAGTTTTTAAAGATTTGTACGATTTGTAACGATAAATTCAGAAAAGTAATCTTGGGGTTTGCATTTCTTTCCAGGTGATAGAGTGATTGGCTGAAATGATTTACCAATGGCTCCAGGTTCTGATTGGTGATTACTTTTGAGAAATTCTTGATAAATTCTTTCTGTTCTCCGCTGACCCGTAAGGTCTCTTCGCCTGCAAATTTATAGAGCATCGTTTCCCGTAGCAAGGTCAGTCCGTATTGAAATATACTTTTTTGGGTCTCTTTTCCCAAGCGTTGAAAGCGGTCAGCCCAATCCACCAATTTGGTAAAGTCGGATTTAAAACATTCGCGCATCCATTGTTTAAAGTACTCCTCATTTTCATCGTGTACATCCGCTCCAATCTTCATGGCTTCGTTCAGGTTGCCATCTACAATATGAGCGGTTTGCAGAGCTTTTTCCGGAGGGACATTCAGTTGTTGTTCTAAATATTCCTGTACTTCTTCATCGCTAAAAAGAGGAATCTGAACCGGTTGTGTCCGGGAGAGAATAGTGGTTAACAGGGCATCCGTATTATTGCTTACCAATAGAAACAAGGTCTTGGCCGGGGGTTCTTCCAGTACTTTCAGGATGGCATTGGCTGCGGGAGCTTGCATTAATTCCGGAAGCCAAATCAACATGATTTTGTATTCAGCTTCAAAGGCTTTCATGGATAAAGTACGGATAATGTTCCGGCTTTCCTCTTTGGGAATGATGCATTGCTTGTTTTCAGCCCCAAAATAAGCTGACCATTCCGAGAGGTACGCATAGGGGTTGTCGGCTAGGAAAGCACGCCATTCTTTGGCAAAAGCCTGTGAAACTGCGTCTGTGCGTTTGGGAATACTTTTGGTGGTAGCCGTAGGCACGATAAAGTGCAAGTCCGGATGAATGAACTTTTGGATCTTATTACAAGCGGCACATTCGCCACAGGCATCGTCTTCCTGTTTGTTTTCACAATTTACATATTGGGCATAAGCCAAAGCCATGGCCAGATTTGCACTGCCGGGTTTTCCCACAAATAATTGGGCATGTGCAACATGGTTGGATTTCACCGAATGAATTAAGGTGTTTTTTACTTCAGAAAGCCCTATAATATCTGCAAATCGCACTCTGTTAAATCTTGGGTTAAGCGAATAAATGCTTTTGTACAGCCTTGGCGGCTACATTCGCCCAAAAGTAATAAAAAATCCACGCAGATAAATCATTCATGTCTGAAAACAACAAAGTCCTGCCGGGTAAAACCTGTGAAAAGCTCCTCACATGAAGGTAGAAAAAGCTTCATTCTGATCCGTTTGACCTGTTCCTTTCACCTTTCATGTTTCTTGCCGTGTGCAATGATTTAATCCACTTCTATAAAGCGGTGATCTCCGCACATCCGGACAATTTTAGGAATGAATTTTCCAATAATCTCTACCAGTTCTTTTTGATGCGCCATCACCTGATGGATGTCTTTGTATACCATAGGGGCTTCATCCAAGCCTGAACCGATTAAGGTGATGCCGGCCTTTTGCAAATGTTGTTTGACGACTTTAGCCGACAGGTTTTTTTTTGCCTTGGTGCGGGACATGACTCTTCCGGCTCCGTGAGAAGTGGAGTTAATGGATAGGGAGTTGCCTTTCCCTCGTACAATAAACCCGGGGCTTGTCATAGAGCCGGGGATGATGCCAAGTGCCCCTTTGCCCGCCGGAGTCGCGCCTTTCCGGTGTACAATGATTTCATCTCCTTGCGCATTTTGCTCTTTCCATGCAAAGTTATGGTGGTTTTCAATCCTGACCCGGGCTTGTTCGCCCATGGCTTGAGAAAGCCTTTCGTGAATTTGATGGTGGCAGGCCGAGGCATAATCACCTGCCAAGTTCATCGCCAGCCAATATTCTTGTCCCGCTTCGCTGTCAAGATCCAGCCAGGCCAGGTGTTTGGCATGTTGAGGAAGCTGGCAGGTCTGCATGGCCAGCTTGGTATAGTAGTTGGCGATACTGGCTCCCAGCCCTCTGGAACCGGAATGGGAAAGTACTGCCAGGTACTCACCTAATGGAAGTTGGTATTCATTGTGTGCATCTACAATCTCTACCAAGCCAAATTCTACAAAGTGGTTTCCTCCTCCCGAAGAACCGATCTGTTTATAGGCCCGGTCTTTAAGAGACTGTGCAATAGGAATTTCTTTGAATTCTTTCCGTTCCAGCACGGCATGATCGATGGGTTTCTGAAAAGTGGCATGACCAAACCGCGTATGGTCCATCAACATTTTGGTAAAGGTATTTTTATCTTGTTCCAGCTTTTGCGTGGGAAGGTCATAAATGCTCATACACATGCGACAGCCAATATCAACACCCACTCCATAGGGAATCACGGCATTTTGTGTGGCCAGTACACCGCCAATTGGCAAGCCATAGCCGGGATGAGCATCGGGCATTAAGGCGCCTTCCTGTGCAATGGGCAAGCACATCGCTGTTTCCATCTGATTGAGAGCAATGGGTTCAATATCTGCTCCTCCGTAGATAGCGAAGGCCGGATTGTTTTTTCGAAGTTCAAAACTTTTAGGGGTGCCTTGGGGAGGTAAGAGGGATTTTGCAATGCTTCCCAAATACTCGTGTTCCGTATATTCCGAAGGGTTTTCCAGGACTGTCTTTAGCAGGATATTGAGTTCTTCTTTTTTGAGTTTTTTATAATGCTGTTGTATAACACTTAAGGCTAACCCTATGACGGGGCCTTCCGGATATCCGAGCCGGATTAATTTTTTTCCTGAGAGAGCCATGATGTATTCAATATACTTTGAGTGAGTAGGGTTGAAGTTAACAACTGACTTCTCCACTTGAGAAGTCAGTTGTGTATTGCTTGCTGAATATTAAATTCCGGAAAGACTTGCCGGATCAAGGATGATTGTAAAGGAAAAATCAGTTTTCATGGCTGGGTGTATCTTTCTGAAAAACAGTGCACTTGTTTAATGCACTGTTCCGGAAAGTCGTTTTCATAGTTTTTAGAAATGGTTTTTATTTTAGGTACGGAATAAAAAAACCGGCCTTGTCAGCGGGCCGGTTTTATGATTTATCTTGAAATCTTTGCTTTTCAAAAGCTCATTCGGCCAGCCCTGTGTAACACAAAACACTTATCCTTCATCCGGTAATTTAGCTGAATGTGAGAAGTAGTCTTGGTATAGGTGGTACACTGTAAGAGCATGAATTTGCTTATTTAATTTATTTATAAAAAAATCCCGGAAGCTGATGATCCGGGATTTGATATTTTTGAAATATATGTATGTTAGTTTATTATCCCGGGTGTATAGGCAATATAGCTCTTTCCAGCCATCTTTATTCGGCTGTGCCTGGATTTACTATGGAAAGAGTATTGCTTCATGAGTATTCTTTTCTTTAGAGAGTACAAAATTATAGGAAAATAAGAGTATTCCAAGCTATTTGATCAAAAAGGCGAAAGGAGGAAAATTCTTTGGTATTAACGGTTTTCTTCTAGGGTGAAAGGTATTTATTAAAGCTTGTACAAACCGGTTTCGATGCAAAAACATATTCCTTTGAGGTGGCCTGATGATTCCTTATTATTTTTGAGTATCTCATTCAACCAACTACATACATGATGAATCGAATCAAATATGGCATGACACTTTTACTTTCCCTACTGTTGATTTTTGAATGCGTAGGGCAAATTCCGAAAGTAAAGCTAGGCATAGAAGTATTGAAAGAACGGAATTTTGATGTGTTAGAAGGTAAGCGGGTGGGCCTGGTAACCAATGCAACAGGAGTAGATAGTCAATTGAAATCTACGGTGGATATTCTTTTTGAAGCGAGCAATGTCAATTTAGTAGCTTTATATGGCCCTGAACATGGTGTGAGAGGAAATTATTCTGCAGGGGAATATGTGGCATTTTATACCGATGCCCAAACCCGGCTTCCCGTATATTCTCTCTATGGAAAAACCCGGAAGCCAACCCCGGAAATGCTACAAGGAATCGATGTATTGGTTTACGATATTCAAGACATTGGTTGTCGTTCGTATACCTATATCAGTACGATGGGCTTGGTGATGGAAGCTGCCGCAGAAAACAATATTGAAGTGGTAATTTTGGATCGGCCGAACCCCTTAGGTGGGAAGCGGATAGAAGGAAGTCTGGTTCAAGAGGGGTTTATCTCTTTTGTCAGTCAATTTAAAATACCTTACCTGTATGGCTTAACCAGTGGAGAGCTCGCATATTTGTTGAACTTGGAAAAATTTTTAGCGCACACTTGCAACTTAAAAGTAGTACAAATGCAGGGTTGGAAAAGAGAAATGTCCTTTGAAAATACAGGCTTGGAATGGGTGCCTACCTCTCCGCATATTCCTCATAAA
The DNA here is from genome assembly GCF_039710355.1 of Rapidithrix thailandica. Classification (NCBI taxonomy): domain Bacteria; kingdom Pseudomonadati; phylum Bacteroidota; class Cytophagia; order Cytophagales; family Flammeovirgaceae; genus Rapidithrix; species Rapidithrix thailandica. The sequence continues at coordinate 59,729 of NZ_JBDKWZ010000005.1, forward strand.
CATTCCGCAGATTATTATCCGGTGTCGGGCATCTTAGGAGAGTTGCAGGTTGTGTCCATCGGAGTGGGGTATACTTTGCCTTTCCAGGTGTTTGCCGCTCCCTGGATCAATGCCGGAGAGATGGCCAAGCAGATGAATGCCTTACAACTTCCGGGAGTAACTTTCCGGCCAATATCTTTTAAGCCCTATTACAATGTATATGCAGGCAAAGAAGTACATGGTGTACAAGTGCATATTACTGATTGGCAAAAGGCAGAACTCTCCAGTATTCAATTTTATTTTTTACAAGTGAACCACCGGTTGTATCCGGATAAAAATGTTTTTCAACTTTGCGATCCTTCCAGGCTGACAATGTTTGATAAAGTTGCAGGCAGTGGCAGAATTCGACAATTATTAGAGGCAAATCAGTTTCGTTATGCTTCTATCAAAGCACTTTGGGAAGCAGAAGCTGAATCCTTTAGGCAACTAGCCCTTAAATACTACTTGTATAATTGATCTCCAAAAACGAAAGTGGGAGCTAAGTGATGAAGCAGGGAAACGGTAGGGTGAGTTATCATCGGTAAATTCTTTAAAAAGTACCGAAATCACACTTGAAGTTAATTGAATAACAATGTTTGGTTTTTGTACGGAAAACCGAGTTTTGGGAATTTGATGGATAACCTTTCCGGTTGAGTGAATGTTTGTATATACATATGTTCTTTTTGCCTTCTCACTTACGATCTTATAAGTCGAGCTGCTCTTGTATAAGGCTCATGGGGCTGATATGGCCCCTTTTACTTTTTAAGTTGCTACAAAAAAATAAAAAAGCGCAGTAAAACCACACTTTTTTACAATTATTATCTTACAACTAACTATTTCCGAAATTAAAACTTGTAGAACCTAAAGGCAGATTGCTGCAAGTCAGAGCTTTACTTTGGCTTTCCCTTCTTGGCTAACTTAACTTTTCAATTTTCAATTGTTCTGTAAAGCTCATTTTAGTAATCAAGGGCTAATTAAAACATGTTTTTTCTTTTTCACAAAAAAATGGTAATTTTTTTGTGCTTTCCCTCGAAAATATCTGCTGTGATAAGCAGATGTGTAAATATATATAAAAATACTATTTTTATGGTATATTTCTGTTTTTTTTAATTCGATTCTTGAAAATAATTCTAAATAGAAAAAAGCAACCATGATTCATGGTTGCTTTTTTCTATTTTTAAGGCTCTTTTTGGGGATTCGACAGTATTTCACCTTATTCTTTGACAAAGCGCTTTGATATGGTACCGTCTGGTGTCACTATTTTATACATATAGACTCCTCGTTTGAGTGTACTGATATCGAAGTTTTCGGTATAAGATCCCGGGGCTTTGGGTTCATTCAGTAATGTTTTCACCAGGTCTCCATTTACCTTGTGCAGGGTGATTTTCACCAAGCCTTCTTTTTTTATGGAAAAATGCAGCCGGTTGGTTTCCGCGGAAGGGTTCGGGAATACGGACAGATCCATTTCCTTATTTATGGATGGAAGAGCATCCTCATTGGGGGCCCAAAGTAAAAAATGCACTTCGCTGTGCAATAGCCCTATTGCTCTATGCCCAGGGCCTTTGTGGTGTCTGGATCGGTGCCTTTTATGATTCTCTTCATCCTTTTGTTCCGGGTGCTTTTTTTTGAACTTACCCATTATGGCTTTGATTTCTTCCCTCCATTGCTGATGTTCCTGCTTTATATCTTCGAATAAATTGAGAATATCCGTTTCATGGTTGCCCGCAATTTCCCAAGCTTGGTTCATTAATTGCCGATGAGCTTTGCGTTGTAGATACCTTTCTTGCTTTTCTTCTTCACTCAACGTCCTGAAATCTGGGCGTTTTTGTCCCTTCTTTCGCAGGGCATTGTGTTCCTCGTGCATAGCTTTCAATGCGGCCCTGATTTCAACGATCTCTTCTTTTTCCTGTGCACTTAGATAAGTATCTAATTTGTTTCTTTGGGTTTGTAATACCGGTTGAATATTCGTTTTGAAATATTCATGCATTTCTTTCCGTGCTTGGGCAAATTGTATTTTTCTGTCCGGTTCGGTTTCCGTTTGTGAATAGGATGTTCCAAAAGGCATTGTGAGCAAACAGAAGACAAAACTTAAGGAAACAAAGTTGATTTTTAAGTTCGATTTCATAAAGCATTAAAATTATTTAGTGAATGGTAAGGTGTTGACTTACAAGGAGAATTGGTTGTTTGTTGATACAATGATACCCTTTGTAGTAAAATGCTTGTGAATAATTTCAACGAAAGCTCCTAAGAATTCAACAAGTGATTGCCAGGGGCCAGATGTTTAAATCAAAGGAAAGAAACCTCAGTCCGAAGGTTATTGATGGGAAAGTCCATGCTCTTTCTTTGAGTATGAGCACCAGTTGAAGGGGCAAACCGGGTCGTTGGTTGAAAAATATTGACGGCCCGTACAAAGATGAGTAATTTTGACAGATGAAGTCGTGGCTCTTGTTCTTAAAGCAAAACCGTCAACTCGTTCTCTACCACATTGCTTTGTGGTTGGGTCTGTTGGCCCTGTTTACTTATTTTTATTATCAACGGCTGCCCATACAGAAGGCGGCTGTTAAGACTGCCGTACAGTTATCCTTTCAAGTAGGTTTGGCCTATTTGAATATAGGTTTGCTTATTCCTCTTCTGTTTACCCGGAAGAAGTATTTCCTGTATTTTCTAACAATTCTGATGTTGTTATTCTCCGTAAGTTATCTGGGCTTAAAAGCTGATCCTTATGGAATCAATACGGGCAATCTTTACCTCTTCAAAGCACAAAAAGAGCGTTTGAAAAAAGAATTGGCTTTACGGGTGCCGCCCCCTCCTTCGGAAGGAAGCGAGAAACGGGCTCCCCGTTTTAATTGGCGCAGGAGCCGCCCTCATTTTTTATTATTTCATCCGGTCTTTCTCTTTAATGTCATGTTGTCATTAGGAGTGTTGTTTGGTAGTACGGCATATGCCACCTCCCGGATCAATTACCGAAAAGAACAAGAAGCGCGTGAGTTGAAAAATAAAAATTTGGAGGCTGAAATGAAGTTCCTCAAATCCCAAATCAATCCGCATTTTTTGTTTAATGCCCTGAACAACGCCTATACATTATCTTATATCAAGTCGGAGCTGGCTCCGGAGGTGATTTTGAAACTTTCGGATATTTTGCGTTACCTGATTTATGAATGCAATGCGGAAAAAGTGCCTTTGGAAAAAGAAATAAAGTATATTCAGAATTATATTGACTTGCAAAAAATCAAAGGGGAGCAAAATTTAAATATCCGGGCAAATTTTGATATCCGGGCCAAAGGCTTGCAGATAGAGCCGATGTTGTTTATCCCGTTTATTGAAAATAGTTTTAAACACAGTTTAATTGAGGATATCGATAAAGGCTGGGTAAAGATTGAGATGGTGGCAGATGCGGATCATCTGCAATTTGATGTAAAAAACAGTGTGCCTACGGAAAAATACATCAAAGACCGGGTAGGAGGAATCGGAATTGAAAATGTCAAGAGGCGTTTGAAATTACTATATCCCCACTCTCATTTGTTGAGTATTCAACAAATAGAAGGGCGCTTCGAAGTGCATCTGGAAATTTGGAAAGGGCAACCAAAAGATAAGGAATAAATTATTTTTTAGGACTGGTAACAAGTAGGAATATGATGAAAGTGAGATGTCTTGCAGTAGATGATGAGGCCTTGGCTTTAACATTGATTGAAAACTATATTCAGAAGATGCCTCAGTTAGAACTGGTAGCCAAATGTCAAAAACCGCTGGAGGTGGTGGAAATTTTGCAAAAAGACTCGGTAGACTTGGTTTTTCTGGATATTCAAATGCCTCAACTCACCGGGGTGGAGTTACTACAATCTCTTTCGCAACCTCCTTTGGTGATTTTTACGACTGCCTATGCCGATTTTGCTTTGGAAGGATATCAATTAGGAGTAATTGATTATTTGGTCAAACCCTTTTCGTTTGAGCGGTTTGCCAAGGCGGTGAATAAAGCCACCGAACAACTTCACTTGCGGCAACTGAGCCAACAAGTAACCGAAAACTCCTTGACAAGCCTGCCTAAATTTCTCACCGTAAAATCCGAACATAAGATTTATAAAATCGACCTCCGGGATATTTTATACATCGAAGGCTTGAAAGAATATGTTTCCATTTATACCCAAGACCAACGCATTATTACCTTGGAGTCTTTAAAAAAACTGGAAGAAATCCTTCCGGCAGATCAATTTATCCGGATTCACAAATCGTATATCATTGCCTTTAAGCAAGTGCGTTCTATCGAAGGCAATATGGTAGAGCTTGCCGGAAAGCAATTGCCCATAGGAAAAACCTACCGCCAGGTAGTGATCAAAAAGTTGTTGGAAGATAGTTAATAGGCTTCTCTTTGAAAATTCTTCCCCCTAATTTCCTTTTTCAGGATTTTATTATTCAATTTGCTGGATGTTTTACATCATGCCTGTATCTGAATGCATTAGGCCGGAAACTCACTTTCCGGGGAGGCAACGGTAAATAAAAGCCCGGAATATTCCCAGGTCTTGTGACAAAGGCTGACGTATTGGCAGGGTTTCGTGTCGGTTTACAACTTTGGTAAGAATCCCGTTTTTTTTGGTAAGATATTGTAAATCAAAAAGAAAAGCTTGTATCTATGCTATAGCTGTGTAATAACTCTGCTACAAAGTGTAAATTTGCATTTTAGTTGCAAAGACTTTTATTCGGTTGTTATAATATTTTTCTTTGCCTAATAGGGTTTTGCCGGCTTCAAAAATGAGGTAAATGATCTGCCCGGGGATTGAATTAAGGGTAGACTAGTTTAAATATATCATACATCCAGATAAGCATTTAAAAGAGAATAAATAATGAATTTCCTCACTAAAATTGTCACCAGGTTTTTTGGGACTAAGTCAGATAAAGACTTAAAAGAACTCTTCCCGTATGTAGGGGAAGTAAATGCCGCTTTCCAGAAATTGCAGTCTTTATCGGATGATGAACTGCGGGATCAAACTCAACAAATCAAGCAAAAGATTGATGAGTACCTGTCTGAAATAGATCAGAAGTTAAAGGATCTGCACCAAAAAGTAGAGGACAATCCTGACTTGGACATTCATCAAAAAGAAGAAATTTTTGATACCATAGATCAATACGAAAAAGACCGGAACGATCAACTGGAAGAAATTCTGATGGAGATGTTACCGGAAGCTTTTGCCGTAGTCAAAGAAACCGCCCGCAGGTTGACGGAAAATAAAAAGCTGGTCGTGAATGCTACTCCACATGACGAACAGTTGGCGGCTACCCGCTCGCATGTCCAAATCGAAAACGGAAAGGCTACCTGGCACAACAAATGGATTGCTGCCGGCAATGAGATGGAGTGGAACATGGTGCATTTTGATGTACAACTCATTGGTGGTTTGGTCTTGCACCAAGGAAAAATTGCCGAAATGGCTACCGGGGAAGGTAAAACGTTGGTGGCTACCTTGCCTGCATACTTAAATGCCTTGGCCAGACGGGGAGTACATATCGTAACGGTGAACGACTACCTGGCCAAACGGGATTCCGAATGGATGGCTCCTTTGTTTGAGTTCCACGGTTTGAAAGTGGATTGTATTGATAAACACGAACCGCACTCTCCCGAACGGATTGCCGCCTATAAAGCCGATATCACTTATGGAACCAATAATGAATTTGGTTTTGACTACCTCCGTGATAACATGGCCAGGAATCCGGAAGAACAAGTGCAACGCAAACATCATTTTGCAATGGTCGATGAGGTGGATTCGGTGTTGGTGGATGATGCCCGGACGCCTTTGATCATCTCCGGGCCTGTACCACAAGGAGATGAGCATGAGTTTTATGAAATGAAGCCGAGGGTGTCGAAAATTGTGATGGCACAAAGAAAATTGGCGGCTGACTTACTGAATCAAGCGAAGAAGTTGATTTCGGAAGGAAATCAGGAAGAAGGAGGATTGGCTTTGATGAGAGCTCACCGGGGCTTTCCCAAGTACAAACCGTTGATTAAATACTTGAGTGGGACAGGGATCAAACAGGTGTTGACAAAGACGGAAAACTACTACATGCAGGAAAATTCCAAGTTGATGCCGGAAGCCGATAAGGTCTTGTATTTTACCATTGATGAGAAAAATAACAGCATCGACCTGACCGAGAAAGGTTTGGAAATGATTACGCAAGAAGGGGAAGACATAGAATTTTTTGTCTTACCGGATATCGGAAGTAAAATTGCCGAAATTGAGAAAGATGAATCCCTTTCACCGGAAGAGCGCCTTTCTAAAAAAGAAGAAACCGTAGTAGAATATACCGCGAAAACCCAACGGATCCACACTGTAAACCAATTGCTTAGAGCTTACTCCATGTTTGAAAAAGATGTGGATTATATTGTGGTGGATTCGAAGGTGAAAATTGTTGATGAACAGACCGGCCGTGTCATGGAAGGCCGTAGGTACTCGGATGGTTTGCACCAGGCATTGGAAGCTAAAGAAAGTGTGAAAATTGAAGATGCCACCCAGACTTATGCCACGATTACCCTGCAAAACTACTTCCGTATGTACCACAAATTGGCTGGTATGACGGGTACGGCAGAAACAGAGGCCGGAGAGTTTTGGGAGATTTATAAATTGGATGTGGTCGTCATTCCTACTAACCGGCCGATTGTCCGGGACGATAGGGAAGACAAAGTATATAAAACAGTCCGGGAAAAATTCAATGCAGTCGTAGAGGAAATTCAGGAACTTGTCAATGAAGGACGCCCGGTATTGGTGGGTACTACTTCGGTTGAAAATTCGGAATTGCTCAGCCGCTTGTTGAAGTTACTTAAAATTGAGCATCAGGTATTGAATGCTAAACAACACGCCCGGGAGGCGGATGTGGTGGCTAAAGCCGGTATTCCGGGCACAGTGACTATTGCCACCAACATGGCGGGTCGCGGTACGGATATTAAGTTGACTCCCGAAGCCAAACAAGCCGGTGGATTGGCCATTATCGGTACGGAAAGACATGAATCAAGACGGGTAGACAGGCAGTTGAGAGGGCGTTCCGGTCGTCAAGGAGACCCGGGAGCATCTCAGTTCTTTGTTAGTTTGGAAGATAACTTGATGCGTTTGTTCGGCTCGGATAGAGTAGCCAAAATTATGGACCGTTTGGGCTTGGAGGAAGGAGAAATGATCCAACACTCTATGATCAGTAAGTCCATTGAAAGAGCGCAGAAAAAAGTAGAGGAAAACAACTTCGCCATTCGTAAGCGCTTGTTGGAGTACGATGATGTGATGAGCTCTCAAAGGGATGTCATTTATAGCCGGAGAAGAAATGCCTTGTACGGTGAACGCCTCCAGCTGGATATTATGACCATGTACTATGAGGTATCTCAAAATATCATTGAAGGATTCCAAGGCGATTATGACGGGTTTAAACTAGAAGGGCTTCGCCTGTTTGGTATAGACTCAGCGATTACAAAAGAAGAGTTTGATCAAGGAAATACGGAAGCTCTTACGGAAAAACTTTATCAGGAGGCTTATCAGCATTATCAGAATAAAAACAAAAACATTGCAGAGAAGACCTATCCGGTAATTGCCAAAATTTATGAGGAGAGAGGAGCTACAGTGAAAGACATCTCCGTGCCTTTTACGGATGGAACGAGATTTATCAATGTAGTGGTAAACCTGGAAAAGGCAAAAGAGACAGAATGCCGTGAATTGGTAAAAACGCTGGAACAGAATATTACGTTGGCCATCATTGACCACGCTTGGAAAGAGCATTTACGCGAGATGGATGAGCTGAAGCAGCAGGTACAAAATGCGGTACATGAGCAAAAAGACCCCTTGTTGATTTATAAATTTGAAGCATTTGAGCTGTTTAAAGAATTTCTGGGAACTATCAACGGAGATACTACTGCTTTCTTATCGAAATGCCAATTGGCCGTTCGGGATTCTGATGAAGTGAGAGAAGCCCGTGAACAACGCGCCCAAAAACAAGCGTATCAAGAACAGAAAGAGGAGTCCAGGTCGTTGATTGGTAATAGGGATTCACAACAAGCGAATGCCCCCCGGCAAGAGGTAGAAGTGACGCAACCCTTAGCTTCTCAGAAAGTACATGGTCGAAACGACCGGGTGACAGTACGTTACAGTGATGGATCTGTCAAGAAGGACGTGAAATTTAAAACGGTGGAACAAGATGTGCTAAATAACAAATGTGTGTTACTTGAAGAGTAACAATTACTTAGTAAAAGCACGATTCTAAATCGCACTAAACTTCTTTTGATGAAAAATAACTGTCTATATATCAGTCTTTTGTTGGGGTTTTTGATGGCTTGTAAAAGTCAACAAGTGCCTACGGCAACGAATTTCCGGGATGACTTGAGTCCTTATCAGGTAAAGTTTGATCCTCCTAAAGAAGCCGAACTGGAAAATGAACTGGAGGAATTGTCTTCGGAGCAGGCTTGGGTGGAGCCAAAACCGGAAATGGATATAACCCAGGAAGTAGATCATAAAATTGAACAGATGGCGATTCGCAACGGGGAAATTACCCGTTTGCCAGGCTACAGGGTGCTGATCTACTCCGGGCGTAACCGGGAACGGGCCAGGGCTTTGGAGGATGAGTTGTTGAGAAGCTTTGCCGTACGGGTAAAAACGGAATACGAACAGCCAAACTATAAGGTGAAAGTAGGCAACTATTTAACAAAAATTCAAGCACATAGTGCCTATATCCGTCTACGAGAAGCCTTTCCGTTGGCTACGGTTATTCAGGATTATATCAAAATGGAAAGCGAACAATTAGTAGAAGAGCCTGTTTCCTCTCAAGGAGAAAATGAAGATTACTAAATAAGTGAGGTTTTTCTTTTGCCAAATACTTAAGGGTGGGCCGTTATAAGCCTGCCCTTTTCTATGTAATAGAACAGAAATAGTTCTGCAATAAAAAAGGAATTCTTGAGAGAGAATTCCTTTTTTATTGAGCTGTAGGGGAAGGATTCGAACCTTCACGGAGCGGTTAGATAATGACAAGCAAATGAAACGACATAGATCAGATCATTTGCTTGCCATCAGTTTATCCCGGACTCTCCACCCCCGAGACCGGAGGGCATGGCTGCCAGTTTCATCACCCTACAGTGAAATAGTAATATTTTAAATAAAGCAAACCGTTTGTTTGCCTTGAAAAAGCTGTAGGGGAAGGATTCGAACCTTCACGGAGCGGTTAGTCAATAGCAGGCAGGTGAATTTTGCCAAATCATCTGCTTGCCATTAATTTATCCCAAATTCTCCACCCCCGAGACCGGAGGGCATGGCTGCCAGTTTCATCACCCTACAATGTTACAGAACTGATTAATTTTATGACAAATTAAAAGGGTTTAATCTTTTATTACAAATTTTTCAATAAAATAAATTAATATTTATAAAATTGATAAATTTTAATGTTATTTGTTGTGTAATTTGTAATTTGTAGCTCTGTAACAACGGAAATAATGAAGATTTTTTAAAGTCAAAAAAAACACCACCAATGGGATATATTGGTATTTAAAAGAAAGGACCGGGTACAGAGGTAAGGGTTTCCATAGATCATACAGGGAAATCTTAAAAAACTTCCAAATAAGAAGATAAGAGCGTTTCTTTTTGATAAAGGGCAGCTCCCTGTAAGTAGCAAAAGTTTAATTTGCCAGGCAAATTCTTACTTCTGATGGCCCAGGTTGGGTTAACTATACAGACGCTATGGAGTTTTTGCATAAAACTTTAGTGATATGCAAGAAGCGTTTTTACAATTCGTTTGGCAATTCCAATATTTTACACATCAAGACTTATACACTTTCTGCGGACAACCATTGACTATTTTGCATCCGGGCATTTTGAATACAAATGCCGGCCCGGACTTTTTACAAGCAAAAATCAAGATTGGCAATATTGAATGGGTAGGAAATGTAGAAATACATTATCAGTCTTCGGAATGGTTTCAACACCGTCATGAAAGCGACCCTGCTTATCAAAACGTAATTTTACATGTAGTTTGGAAGCATGACAAGGAAGTACATCGTACCGACCGAACATTGCTTCCCGTATTGGCTCTTGCAGGCAAAGTATCCGAAGGCTTGATTGAAAAGTACCGGGAATTAGCACAAACACTGCAAGTTCCGGCTTGTAAATCACAATTTACCCAAGTACCATCCCTTGCCATCACCAATATGTTGGATAAGTCCTTAATGGAGCGTTTGTACAGGAAAGCCGGGCAAGTCCTTGAGTTATTACAACGATGTAAGCAAGATTGGGAAGCCACTGCGTATTGCTTATTGGCGCAAAACTTTGGATTTAAGTTAAACAGGGAGCCGTTTGAGAAATTGGCTTTTTCACTTCCTTTGAAAATCTTGTTGAGACATTCTCCTTCACAAACCCAGATAGATGCGTTGGTATTTGGGCAAGCCAATATGTTAGGTGGCGATTTGCATACTGCTTATGCTAAAATGCTAAAGCGGGAATACCGGTTTTTAGCCCATAAGTATCAATTGTATACTCGAGTGGAACTGCACGAATGGAAGTTTTTAAGACTCCGGCCAGCTAATTTTCCCAGTGTGCGTCTGGCCCAGTTTGCCCGTTTGATTGCTTTTCAGAAGGGGTTGTTTTCAAAATTGCTTTTTACAAAAGAACTCTCCGAACTCCGGCGGTTGTTTGCCATAGAACCTGCAGCCTATTGGCAGAAGCACTATATGTTGGATAAACCCTCTAAAAAAGCCCTCCGGGGGATGGGCCAAGGAAGTATTGACAACCTGCTTATCAATACCATAGTTCCTCTATTGGCGGCTTATAGCTTGTACAAAGATTATCCCCAGATGATGGAACGGGCTATTGCAATTTTAGAGCAATTGCCTGCGGAAAAAAATAAAATTACCTCTTCTTGGCAAGATAGTGGAATGAACATAAAGACAGCTTTTGATTCGCAGGCTTCTCTGGAATTGTACAATAACTTTTGCCGGAGCAAGAAATGTTTGAACTGTATGATAGGGGTTGCGTTAATCAAATAACAGAGAGTTGCTTTGCGCTCATCATCTTACAACGATCTTATATCGTGGGCTACTTTTTCCCTTGGAGGTATTGAGAAGATCTTCCCAATAGAGATAACTCTTTCAAAATAAGGGGCCTTTCGATGCAATGAACTGACGGTAATCTTTAACCAGTTTAATGATGTAAATTAAGATGAAAATCCCTTTGTTATGTCTGTGGTTATTGTTGTATAGCAGTTCACTACAAGCCTTTCAACGTGACCTGCGCTTACTGGATTACCGCCTTGTCGATGAATATGTCCGTTCACTTCCTTCCGCAGATATACATACCCCGGAACAACTCAATGAATTGATCAGCCACCGTTTTTCCCGAGAATATGAACAAGTAAGAGCTTTTTTTATTTGGATCACGGAAAACGTGGGCTATGATACTCAAACCTTCTTTTCCAGTGGTTACGAAAAGAAATCTGCAGCCGAAGTGATGCGTCAGAAAAAAGCCGTATGCCAAGGGTATTCGGCCTTGTTTGAAGAATTGTGCCGGTTGGCAGGGATCGAAGCCGTAACGGTATATGGCTTTGCCCGGAAACATATCAGCCAGATAGGGGCGCTTTATCAAACCAATCATGCCTGGAGTGCTGTGAAAATCGAGGGCGATTGGTACTTATTGGACGTGACCTGGGCTAGCGGAACCGTAGAATATCATACACAGACCTTCAAAAAGGAACTGAATGATTATTACTATTTATGCCCTCCGGAATATTTTATTTTTGACCATATACCGGAAGAAAATCAATGGCAATTATTGAATCCTCAAAAGAAGAAAGAAGAACTTTGTAATCTTCCCCGGATAGCCAAAGGGTATTTTTATAATCAATTGACCCGGCTTTTTTCTAAACAGGGAATTATACAAACAACCAAAAGTGTCTCAATTTCTTTTGAGGCAAAAGCTCCGGTGGAGAAGGCGTTTATTTTTAAAAGTCCGGAAAACTTTTACGGAGTCGTCAAATCCGAGCGGGTCCCTTTAGGGAAAGAAGGGCGAGTTTATACCTTGCATTATGTGTTTGAAGAAGAGGGCGTTTATTGGTTTGAGATCTATTTGAATGGCATTGAAACGCTACAGTACAAGGTTATTGTAGGAAAAGAGCCGGAGTATGAATTGACACATATAGATCAATCGGATCGGAAAAATACCGTAAAGGCTATCCTTACGGCAATCAAGAACAATGACACACAGCTTTTTAATCGCTATATTCCCTCTAGTGAAGAGATGAATTCATTAAAAGCACTCATCGATTCCAAACCTCTGGAAGAGATTCGCCAATGGAAGGGGCGCTTGGGGATCGGCCGCTTGAACTATCTGAATGGCATATTTCATAGCTATTCCATGCCTTTCTCCCATGAACATGAGTTGCATATACGTTCTATTGGAAATAAGTGGTATTTTGACAGTGTGCAAAAGCGTGTATACTAAAGGGTTGGTAGGAAACTCCGGATACAATTACGCGGTACCGCTACTAAGTCTCATAGATGTTTTGAACACTTTTCACGATTTTCTCGTTTTATTTTTCTGGGACTTTTGAGTCCTGTTTTTAGGGTTTTGGTGGAAATAGTTTAAATTTTTACTTAAAAACCCGTATTGATTTATTATTTTTAATTACTCACGAAGTATCGAAAAATACTAGCCGTATTGAATGATTTTTCCCGTTTGAACCTGTAAAAATTCAATTTTTTCACTAACTCGTATTGCCTTATGAAAACTAATAATCATAATACTGCTACTCTTGACGAACAGGAAAGTAAAATCCTGAAAGCTTTTAAAACCAAAAATTGGAATGAAATCAAGAGTGAAGATTCTTGGGTCATTTTTAAAGTAATGGCCGAATTTGTCGAGGGCTTTGAAAAACTGGCCAAAATAGGGCCCTGTGTCTCGGTGTTTGGTTCTGCCCGAACCCCCCAAACCCACAAGTATTATAAACAAGCCGAAGAGATTGCCTCCATGTTAGTGAAGCATGGCTACGGGGTGATTACAGGAGGCGGCCCGGGAATTATGGAAGCGGGGAACAAAGGAGCCCGTGAACAGAATGGTAAATCGGTGGGTTTAAATATTGTTCTTCCTTTTGAGCAGGGAAGCAATGTGTATATCGATCCGGATAAATTGATTACCTTTGACTATTTCTTTGTCAGAAAAGTCATGTTTGTGAAGTATTCTCAAGGATTCATTGTGATGCCTGGCGGACTGGGTACCTTGGATGAATTATTTGAGGCGTATACGCTGATACAAACAAAGAAAATTGGACGTTTCCCAATTGTATTGGTCGGAAGAGACTACTGGCAAGGCCTGTTTGATTGGATCAAAGGGGTTGTCCTGGAAAAAGAACGGAACTTAAGCCCGGGCGACTTGGATCTCATTAACATTGTGGACTCTTCAGAAGAAGCTGTAAAAGTGATTGATGAGTTCTATTCTAAATATTTATTGTCACCAAATTTCTAATACACTTGAAAAACATTCAAAGTACGGCTATATTGATCATTTTGCTGGGATTGATTGGGTATCATTTTTATGAAAAATTTGAAAAAAAAGAACCGCCCATCAATGCAGAACTCCGCTATTCCATGGAGGCATTCAACATTGATTTGCCTGAATATGTGGAGTTCTGCGGAGAACCAGCCCCTTTAAAAGAACACGAAGTGCGGGAACGGTTTGACAGGGAAATGCATGCAAATGTGTTTTGGCACTCAAATACGTACTTGATGTTAAAGCGTGCCAACCGTTGGTTTCCCCGCATTGAAAAAATATTGGAAGCAAACGGTATTCCTGCCGATTTTAAATATTTGGCAGTCATCGAAAGTGCGTTGACCAATGTGATTTCTCCAGTGGGAGCGACCGGCTTTTGGCAATTTATGAAAGGAACCGGAAAGGAATTCGATTTGGAAATCAACAGTGAAGTAGATGAACGGTACGATCCTATTAAATCAACGGAAGCTGCTGCGAAGTACCTTAAACGAGCATATAAAAAATTCGGGAGTTGGACATTGGTTGCGGCCTCATACAATATGGGGATTACCGGTGTGGAACGGTCTTTAAATAGGCAAAAAGCCGATTCGTATTATGACTTGGCTTTGAATAACGAAACTGCCCGCTACGTTTTCAGAATATTGGCGATTAAGGAGATCTTTGAAAATACAGATAAATATCACTTCAAGTTGAAAAAACAAAATTTGTATTATCCTGAAGACTTGCGTTATGTGGAAGTGCAAGAATCCATTCCTGACTTGGTGGATTTTGCATTAAAAGAAGGGGTGAGTTATAAAACCTTGAAATTCTACAACCCTTGGTTGCGCGATAAGTCTCTTCATATTAAAAACAAGAAAAAAAGCTATCAAATAGCCATTCCGGTCAACTTGCCTGATGCCAGTGTTCCGGAAGAAACGCTGTTAACCACTAATAAGATAGATTCCCTCTCGCCTATGAAGAATATGACGGATACATTAGTGAATGCAAGGACGGAAGCTGTGGAAGAAGAAAAGAGCGAAGCGGCTTTGTAGAATTCTTTTCTTGTTATGAAGATTAAGAAACCAGACCTTTAAGATGTTCCTCCGGAAGGAATCTTAAAGGTCTGGTTGCATTGTAGACTCTCTTTTTCTCAGAATATGATTAATACTTTTGATCACCTCATCCAGCTCTTGTGCGGTAATTTGGATCTTTTCTAAAATGCCATCATTGTGTAGGTCTGCTATTCCGTAATTTAATAAATTGATAAGTCCGAGTAAGCGAGCCAAAGGTCCCCGTACATTATGGGCATTGAAGTAAGCATACTCTTCCAATTGTTTGTTTTTTACCCGCAAATCCAAGGTATGTTCCATGACTTTTTTTTCCAAATCGATATTCATTTGTGAAATATACTCATTCTGATTGGAGAGTTCTTCGGTCATTGCGGCCAATTGCTCTTTTTGTTCCAGGTACTTTATATTCAAAGCAACCAGCTCCCGGTTGAGTATCTTTTTTCTATGATAAAACCGGTAAATCAGTATAGCCAGTAGCACAGAGAAGAGTAAGACAATCCCAATGGCTGTTAAAATCAATAATTGTTGCTCGACCTGAGCTTTGAGGAGAGCGTTTTCTTTATTTTTTTGCTCTATGTTAAACTCTAATTGAAGAGCTTTAACATATTGATTGTTTTGATGGATGGCGAGAGAATCGGCCCATTTCTGGTTTTGAGTGAGCGCCTGATAGGCCGCTTGATAATCTCCTTTTTGGTGATATAATAGGCTTAAATTCTGGTAAGTTTGTACTAACTCTGCCAAAAATTCTCCTTGAGAAGTGAGGCCCAATGCTTTTAAGAAAATTTCTTCGGATTTATTGACCTTTCCCATTGCCAGGTACGTTTTGCCCAATACCTCCAAAGCTTCGTATTGTAATTTTACATTGTTATACTCTTCGGTAAAATAATGCAAACCCTTTTCTGCATGTGCGATGGCCAGAATGTAGTTTTTTTGAAGTAAGAAAAGTTTGGCAAAATGAATATCGCTGATAAAGTAATTCCGGTAAGTTTTGCTTTCTTCAAAGTATTGTTGCGCTTTTTGAAAATACCAATGAGCCGAATCCAATTGTCCGATTTTATAATAAGTCCGGCCTATGTTGTTATAGACAATCCCTGCACTACGGACATGTTTCAGTTGTTCAAAGGTTACAACCGATTGTCGCAAAAACGAAAGAGCATCCGGATAATTCTGCAAGTGTAAGCTGATCACTCCCAGGGCATTCTTATTGCCCGCGACCCCTTCCTTATAGTGAATCTCTTCCGCAAGTTTCAAAGCTTTTAAGTAATTTTTATAGGCCAAACTATACTGGGAAAATGCAGAAAAAACATTGCCAATTCCATAATAGGCATCTATGATTCCTCGAGTGTACTGGTGCTTTTGACTGTTTGCAAGACATTCGGAGTAGAGATAGAGGGAAGCTTCGTATTTCGATTGTTTATAAAGTAGATAAGCTCTGGAAATTTTGGAGCGGATTATTCCCTGATAGTAATCATGCTGCACGGATTGTTGATAGGCCGAATCGATCAAATCGTCCGCCCGGTCAATATCCAGGTACGTATAGGCCTTTGCAGAATCCAAAAGTTGTAGGATCTGCATGGCATCCAAAGTATCATCGAAAGCTTTCGAAGTGCTACTTAGAGGAAATAGTACGATCAATATCCACAAATACAACAAGGGGTTCATGTGGCGTATTCGTTGTAAGTTTATAAGTTTTACTTGTGCTTAAAGCAAGTGTTTAAACACAATATTGATGTTAGTATGATAGGATTTGTTTGTTTTCTGGTAAAAACAAATACGTTTAGCCAGGTTGGTTTAAATTCTTGTTAGCAAGTCTCTTGCAGAAGTTTCCAAAAAGGGTTGTAAGATAAAAAATTATGGTTTGACCCTGCAAAAAATAAAAAGTGTACTAAAATATAGTGAATTTACAGACAAAGTAAAACCCGCTGAATTGTGATAAATATTTACAAGTATACATTTTCCGGTGAATTTGAAAAAGTATAAACCTCAGAAAAATCAATTTATAAGGCATCAAAATAGCCTTTTAATAACTTTTTTATTTAAAAAAACGGTGATGCACTTTGATGAAAAGCCCTGTTGCGGCTTTTCTTATTGTTTGTTTTTTGAAGATTTTAATTTTGAAGTGGTTTAAACTTATGGTTTTTGAAACATTTTTTAGGAAAAAGAAAAAGTTTAATTCACTTCTTTATCAAAGAAAGAGGTACCGGTTAATCACCACTACCTCTTTCTTACTTTGCACAAGTGCCATATCTAATTTTTACCGTGTATTTCGTTTCCCCTTTTCCAAACTTTGACGGGTTTCATTTTGCCTTGATGATAACAAATCTCCCGGACATCCCCGCAAGGGAAAGCTACCATATCGGCCAGTTTATTAGCTTGTAGAATTCCTCTGTCTTGGAGTCCCAGGGCTTGTGCCGGACGGGCCGTAATGCCAGCCAAGGTTTCGGCCATACTGAGTTTTTCATATACTCCTAAGAGAGAGGCTTGTACCAATAAGTCACCCATAGGACCCGAGCCGGGGTTCCAGTCGGTAGAGATGGCCAACGGACCTCCCCAATCGAGAATTTTCCGGGCGGGGGCAAAGTGCATGCCCAAGCCTAAAGAAGCCCCGGGCAAGACCACAGGCATTACTCCGCTTTTTGCCAATATTTTTACTTCTTCTTCTCCACTGGCTTCCAGATGGTCGGCACTCAAGGCGCCTAACTCCGCGGCCAGACGGCTCCCACCGGTACTGAATTGGTCGGCATGGAGGGTAAGTTGAAATCCCATGGCTTTGGCTTGTCGCAAATATTCCCGGGAAATCTCGACATTAAAAGCTTCTTCTTCTACAAAAATATCCACCCGGTCTGACAGGCCTTCTTTTTGTATTTTGGGTAACAACTCCTGAACGATATGTTGTAAATAGGCTTGCTTATCGTCAAATTCTTTAGGGCATACATGAGCAGCCAAACAAGTGGATACCATGTCCAAAGTATGTTTTGAGTTTACCTCTTGAATGCTCCGTAGCATTTTTAATTCGGCATCGACACTTAAACCGTAGCCGCTTTTTACTTCACAGGTAGTGATTCCGTCTTGCAAATGACGGTTGGCGCGCTGATGGAGCATCACAGACAAAGCTTCCTGAGAGGCTTCCCTGGTTTTTTGAACGGTATCGTGGATCCCTCCTCCTTGTTGCAGAATTTCCTGGTAGGTGACCCCGGCTACCCGGAGGGAATAGTCCCGGTGGCGGGAGCCGCCAAAGCACATATGAGTATGACAATCAATCAGGCCGGGTAAAAGTACCGTCTCTTCCTCAACTTCTTCGATACTTGCTCCTTGCTGCACCGCATCCAGATAAAGGTCTTTGTAGGTGCCAACTTTCAGGATATGCTCTCCCTGAATAAGTACCCCTCCGTTTTCGATTAATTCTAAGGAATCGTCTTTGATAGGACCGCCTTCCGGTAAGTTGGCCATGGTGAGTATTTGCCGGAAAGGCCCGATGAGTTTTATGTTTTTCAAAATAAGTAGCGGTTTTGATAAAAAAGACCACCCCGGCATGGCAGGGTGGTTGAATTCTATTTTACTGCCTGGCAGTTTTTATTTGAGTTTTAAATCAAATTTTTCTGCATAATTCTGAGCAATGCCATAACCGGCATCGGCATGACGAAACACGCCCATGGCCGGGTCGTTGTGCAGTACACGTTGCAGGCAACGTTCGGCCCGGTCGGTACCATCAGCCAATACCACCATTCCGGCATGTTGAGAATATCCCATGCCTACCCCGCCTCCATGATGGAAGGATACCCAGGTAGCACCACCACTGGTATTGGACATTAAATTAAGCAAAGGCCAGTCGGACACGGCATCACTACCATCCAACATGCCTTCTGTTTCCCGGTTAGGAGAGGCCACCGAACCACAATCCAGGTGATCGCGGCCAATCACGATTGGGGCCGAAACTTTTCCTGTGCGTACCAATTCATTAAAAATCAACCCGGCTTTTTCCCGTTCGCCCATGCCCAGCCAGCAAATCCGGCAAGGCAAACCTTGGAAGGCAATTTTATCTTTGGCGTTTTCCAGCCAATTGATCAAGTGTTTGTTTTCCGGGAAGGCTTCGATCAAGGCGCGGTCGGTGGTATAAATATCTTCCGGGTCTCCGGAAAGGGCTGCCCAACGGAAAGGGCCTTTTCCTTCGCAGAACAAGGGGCGGATATATTCGGGAACAAATCCTTTGAAGTCAAAGGCATTGGGCTCGCCTCCTTCTTTGGCAAACTCCCGGATGTTGTTGCCATAATCAAAAGTCTTGCTTCCTCTTTTTTGCAGCTCCAACATAAAGCCTACATGGCGGGCCATACTTTTTTTAGAGCGTACTACATAGCCCTCGGGGTCTTTTTTGCGCAGCTCAGCAGCTTCTGCCAAGCTTAAGCCGTGAGGAATATAGCCATGTAACGGATCGTGTGCGGATGTTTGGTCGGTGAGTACTTCGGGTACAATGCCATCTTGAATGAGTTTTTCCAACATATCTCCCGCATCACTTACCAATCCGATGGAAATATTTTCTCCTTTTTCTTTGGCTTCCAAAGCCCATCGTTTGGCCTCTTCGTAGTCATAGGTCATTTTGTCGATGTAGCGGGTTTCCAGGCGTTTTTTAATTCGCTCCGGATCGATATCCGCACCTAAAAAAGTACCACCGGCAATGGTTGCGGCCAAAGGCTGAGCACCTCCCATTCCGCCTAACCCGGCAGAGACTACTAACTTATGCCGGAGACTTCCGCCAAAATGCTGCTTGCCGCATTCGGCAAAGGTTTCGTAAGTTCCTTGTAAAATTCCTTGAGACCCAATGTAAATCCAGCTACCGGCCGTCATCTGCCCGTACATCATCAGGCCGCGGCTCTTCAACGCTTCGAAGTGTTCCCAAGTAGCCCATTTGGGAACCAGGTTACTGTTGGCAATCAATACCCGGGGAGCTTCTGTATGTGTGCGCACGACTCCGACAGGTTTGCCGGACTGCACCAATAAACTTTGGTCTTCCTCCAGCTTGAGTAATGTTTTGATAATTTGCTCCAAGGACTGACGGTTCCGGGCGGCTTGTCCGGTGCCTCCGTACACTACCAGTTCGTCCGGATTTTCGGCCACCTCGGCATCCAGGTTGTTTAGTAGCATACGCAATGCGGCCTCTGTTTGCCAGGATTTGGCGTGTAGTCGGTTGCCGTGAGGCGCTTTATAATGGGGGTGATTAGCGTATTGGTTAATAAAGTCCGAATAATTCATGATGTTCTCCTTTTAAATTTATGTGGTTGTCAATGGCTAGTTGGTGGGCATGTTTGACCAATTGTTTGGAAACAATGATCTCATGTGTTTTTTCAATATCGTTGGCAAAAATGCGGTCTTCTTCGGCATGGTCGATGTGCTGGCGGATCAGCTGGTGACAACCGTCCAAAACCACGCTGGATTTGAGCGGCTTGCGGAAATCGAAGGCTTGTGCGGCACAGAGCAGTTCTACTGCCAAGATATATTCCAAGTTATCGATCACCTGGTTGGTCTTTCTTCCGGAAATGGAACCCATGCTTACATGGTCTTCCTGACCCAATGAAGTAGGGATGCTATCGGCACTGGCCGGGAAGCACAAGCTTTTGTTTTCACTGGCCAAGGCCGCAGACGTGTATTGCGGAATCATAAAACCGGAGTTGATACCTGTGTTTTTCATCAACAAAGTAGGCAAACCGACAATGCTCCCTTCCAATAATAAGTAAACTCTCCGGTCGGAGATATTGCCTAGCTCGGAAGCGCCTAGTGTGGCGTAATCCAGCGGAAGTGCCAGCAACTGTCCGTGGAAGTTTCCTCCACTGATGGTCTTTTCTTCACTGAAAATGATCGGGTTGTCGGTTACGGCATTCAGCTCATTTTCCAGCATTTCTTTTAAATGGAGCCAAGAGTTACGGGAAGCCCCGTGTACCTGAGGCATACAGCGCAAGGAGTAGGGGTCTTGTACACGACCGCAATCTTTGTGAGAGGCGATCATTTCCGAGTCACTGAGCAGGTTGCGCAATCGATGCGCTACATGTTGCGAACCATCGTAAGCCCGAAGTTGATGCAAGTGCTCGTCAAAAGGTTTTACGGAACCGAGCATTCCTTCGAGACTCATAGCTCCAATAATGTCAGCTGCATCCAGGCAATTGAGCAATCTTTCGGTAGCTTTGATGGCATAGGCAGTAATAAACTGTGTGCCGTTAATTAAGGCCAAACCTTCTTTTGCTCCCAGTTCGATAGGTTGTATGTTTTCAGCCTGCATCATTTCAACCGTTTCCACATACTGGCCCTTGTACCAAACTTTTCCAAGACCAATCAATGGTAAAAAGAGGTGGGCCAGGGGAGCTAAATCTCCAGAAGCGCCTACGGAACCTTGAATAGGCACCAGTGGGGTAATGTTGTGGTCAATATGCCAGATGATCCTTTCGAGAGTCGATAATGCCACGCCCGAATAGCCTTGGCAAAGTGAGTGAAGCTTTTGGATCATCATCAGCCGGGCGACTGACAGGGGCACCGGTTCGCCTACACCCACACTATGGCTGCGAAGGATGTTGTACTGTAATTTTTGAGTGTCTTCTTTGGAAATGATTGTGGTACAGAGCGAGCCAAAGCCCGTATTGATTCCATACACCACTTTTTCACTGTTGACAATATTTTGCACCGCTTCGTAGCTGCGGAGCACTTTTTCACGGGCAGCCGGGCCGATGATACCCTGCCGCTGACCTTGTTCGATTTCTAAAGCCAGACCTACAGTGAGTCGGGCTTCACCATAATGAAACTTCTCCAATGTCTTTTATTTTACGTTTGTTGGGTTAAGGATACTTTTTTGATCGTATCATGGACAAAGTTAACAGAAGAAGGGAGAAGGGAAAATAAAAAAAGGAGAGTTATACGAGAACCACTCAAGACCTTTGATGGGCGGTGATGATTGAAGTGAATAGCTGATATATATAAATGTGTTGCAAGGCTTAATGTAGCTTCGAATGGCTAGACGTAGCAGGAGTTTGTGTATTGGGTGCCTCGTCATTAGGTATGGTAAAATAAAACTGGCTGCCATGGCCCGGTTTGCTTTCTGCCCAAATCATCCCATGGTTTTTCTCAACAAAATCAATGCATAACAATATGCCTAATCCGGTGCCTTTTTCATTGCTGGTACCTCGTTGGGTAAAGGTTTCTATGCCAAATACCTTGCTTAAATCCTCCTTCGTCATACCGATTCCGGTATCGCTGACACATACGGTTGTATATTCCTGTCCGGCTTCCGCTGAAATTTTAATAATTCCGTCTTTTTTAGAGAATTTAATGGCATTGACCAATAAATTACGGACGACCAATTGAATCATGTTTACATCTGCATAAACGTGGAGGTCATCCGGAACGTCCTTTTCCAAACGTATACCCTTTTCAGTAGCATTTTTAGTAAACAGGTTGATTTTGTTGTCAATGATATCTTTGATTTTGAAATGTTCGGGGTTGATGGATTCTCCATGAAGTTGCGTTCTGGACCAGTACAATAAGTTTTCCACCAAGTTGGAGGTGTAGTCTATGTTTTTTGAAAGTTGTGGAAGGTATGTTTTGAATTCTTCTTCGGATAGTAAGCCTTCATCCGTCATACGGAGTACATGCATCAAGCTTAATAAAGGACTGCGCAAGTCATGAGAAATGATGGCAAATAAGCGGTCTTTTAATTGGTTGAGTTCCACCAATTCCTGTGTTTGATCCTGAAGCTTTTCCTCGGATAATTTCCGGGAAGTAATATTTCTGAAAAGTAACACAGAGCCACTGTATTTGCGGTCTTTTTCAAAAATAGGTGTGATAATCACCTCAAAGTAACGTACTAAAGGCCCTTCTTTGAGGGTAATTTCCAGTTTGTCATTGATTCGTTTATTCAGTTTTTGCAACAAGTTGGATTGTTGATCGAATAGTTTTTCGGATTCCATACCAATGATCACCGAAGTGTATGAGGATAGAATGGATTGCATTTCCGGATTCAAATCAATTATCCGTCCTTGGTTGTTGATAACCATAACGCCTTCCTCCATTACTTCAAATACTTTTTCGCGGGCAATGGGTACAATATCAAAAAGTTTGAAATGAAATAAACCGAAACTGATCACCAATGCGGTGAGAATAAAAGCATAAGGAGTAATGTCTATATGTTGTAAGGGACGGAAGTCCATTTGATACACCAAGTTTGCCAACCATGGAATGATGGCCCCGGTGAGTATAATGGCAATTTGTTTTTTGTAAATAGTTCCGGCTTTTTTGAATTGAACAAAGAGCAAACATGTACCCCAAATGAGTGAAAGGTAGAAATAAGCTGTATGGACCCAATACCAAGGCCCCGGTTTAATCACCAATAAAGTAAGTTCGCCCTGAATATCTTTGGCTATTTGCTCATAGTGTAAATGGTGCCAGGGGTTCGTCCATACCATGAGTAAAGTGATCAGAGGGATTGCAAACAGGAGTAACTTATTACGTGGGTTCAGCCATTCCTGTTTGTGAAAAAACTTAAGAATAGCCAACATCCAGATGGCCGGTAAGAACGCGATCCCGATATATTCCAGATTGATCCAAAAAAGCATTTGTGGGAGAGTCTTAGCAGTAAGCTCGAAGCCATATGCCACCGCCCAGTGGGCTATGGCCAACATCAGGCACCCGAACCAACGGACATTTCTTTCCAAACGGAGGAATATCAACAGCGCAATGAAGCCCGTTAAAGAACCGGCTATTAATAGTAGAAATGAATAAAGTGTAAGACCCAAAGTATACCCGGTTACTTTAGTGAAAAAATGGTTTGGTAATGTTATGTACAAGTTAAAATAATATAAACATGCCTACAAGCTATATTGTTTGTGAAAATGGGTTTCTGCCTTTGGGTAATGTAAATGCTCTTAAATTGAAAAGGAACTGGATGGAATAAATTAAGCCCGTAAAAATTTTTATCTCCCGGAATATCTTTTACCTTTACAAACCAATCGGTCTGAAAAATATGAGAAAAGGAGAAGCGACAAGAGAAGTCATTATCCAGAAGTCAGCAGAGTTGTTTAATAAATTCGGTTACGACGGTTGTAGCTTGAAGGATATTATGGATGCGACCAACTTGAAGAAAGGGGGGATTTACAATCACTTCAATAATAAAGATGAAATTGCCCTTGCTGCTTTTGACTACAGTTATAAAAAGGTGTTGAGCCGGTTTCGCCAACGCCTGGATAAAGACCGTACTGCCCGGCAAAAGCTGAATTCTATTATTGAAGTGTTCGAAAGTTTTTGTTACGACCCGGTGATTTCGGGAGGTTGTCCTATTTTCAATTCCGCTATTGATAGCATTGATTCACACCCGGTATTGCGCGCCAAGGCCGTTGAAGCAGTCAATACCTTGCATCAATATATTATTATTAAACTGGAGGAAGGTAAAAAAAGCGGGGAGTTCAAACCGGAAGTCAAAAGCGAAGAGTTGGCGACTTTGTTCATGTCTACTTTGGAAGGGGCATTAATCATGTCTCGCGCATGTCAACAAAATAAGCATATGACCTTTGCCGTGCGCTTTTTGAGAAATTATATGGAAAATGAAATTTTTTCATAGAGATAGATAACAGATAGGAATGAACAGTAGAGCTATTGACCATTCCCTTTTCAACCTTTGAAGGGATTGTCAGGCATCACTTACAACTAATTATCTGTCTTTTTTTAATTAAAAACAGACCATTTGGTCTTAAAAATGAAAAAGAAAAACAAGATTCCTTTTGTATTACGGTGTATACGTTGGGCAATGCCCAAACTGGAAGTTGTATCACCTGCCTTGGCGGGTAACTGGGGGGTGAAATTGTTTATGACTCCCTTCAGAACGTATCCCACAGCCTACGAAAAAGAGGTGCTGGAGCAAGCTTCGGTAACGATGATGGAGCATAAAGGGGAGCAGTTGCATTTATATCATTGGCAAAATGAGGGGCCTAATGTGTTGTTTTTACATGGGTGGGCCGGAAGAGGGTTGCAAGGGGCCTATTTTGCGGAAAGCTTGAGACATAAAGGCTATAATGTGTTTTCTTTGGATTTTCCTGCCCATGGTGCTTCTTCGGGGAAGCAAACCAACGTAGTTGAAATGACGGAAGTAGTACATCAATTAACCCGGAAGTGGGGCGGTTTTCATGCGGTGATTGGACATTCGTTAGGAGGCATTGTTACGTTAAATAGTATGTCTGAAGGTTTAATGGCAGAGCGGGTGGTTCTTATTGGGGTTCCGGCGGATTCGGCTTTTATCGTAGAACAGTTTCTAGAGAAAATCCGGGGTGGAAAAGTTATCGAGAAGGCTTTGTATACTTATATCCAAAAGAAATTTCAACGCGACTTTCATGAGTTTGATGCATTGAATATTGTGAAACGCTTACCTAAAAAATTTCCAACTTTGGTAATCCATGATGATAAAGACCGGGAAGTTCCGGTAGATTTGAGCAAACGGCTGAATTTTGTTTTGCCTGATTCCCGTATGGTGTTGACAAAAGGTTGGGGGCATTCGCGTATCCTGAGTAATCCGGAAGTGGTAATGAAAGTAGAAGAATTTATCTCACAAGGAGAAATTGCTCAAACGATACAAGAAGAAATGAATGAGGAAAAAACCAGTTGAAGGGACTGATGGTATTCGGAACTCTTAAAAGGAGAGGTTATCCATTCGGAACTTCTCCTTTTAAACCAAACAATTTTATTACTGGATGTAGTAACTCAAGTTGAATACCCAGCCTTGATTATAGAGGTCGGAACCGGAAGAACTGCTTTTGTTATCCACCTTCCAGTTTTTGACTAAGGGCATGAAACCGTAATTATATTTGACACTGACGCCATACCGGGTGAGCAAACGGTAACTGATACCGAGGTCTAAGCCCAGGTCTACCGTCTGCCGGAAAAAAGTAGACAGGTCGTTGTGTTGTCCATCGTAGCTCTCCCTGGAAGATAGCAAAAGGTCTAACTCAGGACCTACTAAAAAGGAAAAATTTTGAAAGGGGCTGACGGTGAATAACACAGGTAAGGAAAGGTAATTGAGATGAATATTGCGTTCCTGATTTAAAGACTGTATACCTGAGGCTTTAAATCCCTTTTGACTGAAGCCTGGTTCTATCTGTATGCCGATTTGGGAATTAAAATCATACTTAGCCAACAGGCCGATATCAATACCGAACTTTTTCCGGGTATCGTCATAAATGTCCAATTCGTTGATGTCGATTTTATACAAACCGGCTCCGGCCCTTACCCCCCAATGGAAGTCCTGTGCAAGGAGGAAATGAGTTGTGCTTACTAAGAGGAATGTGATGATAAATTTTTTCATTGGTTCTAAAAAACAGTAGCTAAAAAAGTTGCTAGTAATTAGTAAAGAGAATGTTTTTCTTTTCTGATTGTAGAAAATACCTTCTGAAACAATCATTGAGTCTCCTTTGTGAAAAATGCTTTATCTGTGTGTTTCCACTTGGAGATATTGACCTTTTTCATAAAAGGGAATTTTTTTAAGTCTTAAAAAGTAAAGTTTTTGGAAAATACCAGATCAATGAATGAAGCGGTTTACACATATAGTTTTTGACCGAAGACGGAATCAAAATCGGCTGATCAAGGCATTTTTTGAAAAGAACAGCCAAAGCTATTGTTGCAAAAAGTAACACAGAGGAGAGGCGTTTTTGAAGCATTTTTTTAGGAAAAAAAAAGTTTAATTCACTTCAATATATAAATTTCTCCGGGAAGTTGTTTAAAATTTTGTTCGTAAACAATAAATCAACTCATGTTTTGCATACGAAGCAGCTTTTAACAGATAAACGTACAAAAAAAGCTATATAAAATGCCGTTTCTACGAAAGGACATACTATCGCAAAATGCTTAGCTCTTTCCGGAATTATTTATTTAACCCGTAATGCTTCAACAAAATCTTTTCGAATAACCGGCCACTTACAAGTTTTTTTACCTGAGTCGAGAGCTTTTGTAAGGGTTTGCCTACCATATAGGTTAACTGAGGTTGGCGGCTTTGGATGATTTGATAAGCTTGTTTTGCTACTTGTTGAGGATCTCCGGCATGTTGTACCTCTTTGTGAATCTGTTGATGAATCTTTTCAAATTGTGTTTTGTAAGGAGAGTTTTCCGGGCTTTCGGCCACCACCCGGTTCTGATTGATATTGGTATTGAAATCCCCGGGCTGGATGGAGCAAATTTGAATGCCGAATGGCTTTACTTCCATGCTCAAGGTTTCGGTGAGAGCTTCCACAGCAGCCTTGCTGGCACTGTAAATCCCCCGGAAAGGCAGTCCCATCTGCGCGGCAATGGAGCTTATATTGATGATCAATCCGCTGTGTTGTTGGCGCATATAAGGCAATACGGTTTGGCAAGTGCGCAAAATTCCATAGACATTGGTGTCAAATACCTGCTCTACTTTCTCGATGGGAGTGTCTTCCAAAGCCCCGGCAATGCCTAATCCTGCATTGTTAATCAATACATCCAGACGGCCTTCTTTTTCAATGACTTTTTGAATGGCGGTGTGTACCGATGCCTCATTGTTAACGTCCATTTGTACCAAGGGAAATACTTCCTGTCCGGGCTGAGGTGTTTTACGAGTCGTGCCATAAACTTTCAAACCCTTTTGATGTAGGTACATCGCAATAGAGCGGCCAATACCGGAGGATGCCCCGGTGATAAAAACAACTTTATTATCTGACATGGTTTTTTTGATCTTGAATGCTGGAAAGAATGAAAAAGGTGGTCATGAGTCCCTGTTTCCATTACATTTTTTGCACAAAACTAATTGAATTTTACACATTCTCAGGAGGAATGCTTTGATTTCGAGGAATAATTTTTCAGTACGATGGGAAAATATATTTTTGTGGGAAGGGGGGAATAGGAGACTGGTATAACGTAAAAGTTACACTTAAGAAAATTACCTTTCACAAGATCCGGAAATCATAAGTCATCATAGGTATTGATTTTGCAGGTCTAAGAGTTTTATTGATTACTTTTAAAGTTGAAATCAACTCTTTGTAAAATCAAGAGTCGTGTAACGTTCCATGTCTTCCTCTTCTGATTTTTAAACCAAATTAATCAACAAACCTCAAACCGATATGTTTCAGGTGTTAATCAAAGAAATTAACAGTTTTTTTAATTCGCTGGTAGGCTATATTGTGCTTATAGTTTTCCTCGTAGGCATAGGTTTGTTTACGTGGGTATTTCCACAAACCAGTATTTTGAACTACGGTTTTGCCAACCTTGATCCACTGTTTACCTTGGCACCCTACGTATTTATGTTTCTTATTCCGGCAGTTACCATGCGAACATTTGCAGAGGAAAAGAAAGGAGGTACAATGGAGTTGCTTTTAACCCGTCCGCTTACCGATTGGGAAATCATCTTAGGCAAGTATTTTTCAAGTCTGTTATTAGTGCTATTTGCCCTGATACCTACTGTCATTTATTATTTTTCGGTACATGAGTTGGGTTCGCCTCAGGGCAATATCGATTCAGCCGGGGTGGCCGGTTCGTATATAGGCTTAATTTGTTTGGCCGGAGTGTTTACGGCAATTGGGGTTTTTGCTTCTTCCATCACCGATAACCAAATCGTAGCTTTTATATTTTCCGTATTCCTTTGTTTTTTGCTGTACGAAGGGATTACTTCCATTGCAGCGATTGATGTGTGGGCCAGTTATTCCTATTATCTGGCCAAGGTAGGGATCGACTACCATTATAATTCGGTAAGCCGGGGCTTGGTGGATTCCCGTAACCTGATATATTTTTTTAGCATGGCTACCGGGATGTTGGCTTTGACCAAGTTGGTATTGGGTAGCCGGAAATGGTAGTTAGGTTGGAAATTGATCAAGGGAAGATGTGGTAAGATGAAAAGAGGGGAAAGAAAAAACTGAAAAGGAATTTCTTGCTTCGCATATATTTTTGACTAACACTCCACTCCCTCAAACTTTAAAAAACACAAACCACTCATTACTATAAAAACAGAAATGAAGTTAAACAATCCGAAAAAGTGGGAAGATATACTGCAATATACAGCACTGGTATTGCTGTTGGTGTTGATTAATATTCACTCGGGGCAGTGGTTTTTCCGTTGGGACCTGACCGATGAAAAACGCTATACGATTTCCGGGGCCAGTAAAGAATTACTTTCCGGCTTGAATGATGTTGTCTATGTGGAAGTGTATTTGGATGGAGATTTGAATTCGGAATTCAGGCGATTGCAAAAAGCCATCCGTGAAACCCTGGAAGAGTTTAAAATATTCGGAGGGAAAAATCTGGAATTTAAATTTACGGATCCCAACGAAGCACCGACTGCCCAGGCTCGTAACCGGTTTTATCAACAACTGGTACAAAAAGGCTTGCCTTATACCAATGTGTTTGATGTGGTGGAAGGCGAACGCAAAGAGCAAATCCTTTTTCCCGGAGCTATTATCACATATAAAAACCGGGAAAAGCCCGTGTTGCTTTTAAAAGGAAACAAAGCGGCCAGCGAACAAGAACAACTGAACCAGTCGGTAGAAGGAATCGAATTTGAGTTGGCCTCCGCCATTGGGCAACTGGTGGCTACACAAAAGAAATCCATTGCTTTTATTGAAGGGCATGACGAGTTGAATCAGGTGCAAACGGCAGACATTACCACGTCTCTTTCCGAAGGATATATTGTGGACAGGGTCCGGTTGGAGCAAACCGACCTAAGCCGTTATGATGCTTTGATCATTGCTCAACCCAAAAAGAAATTTTCCGAATTGGACAAATTCAAACTTGACCAATATGTGATGCGTGGTGGGAATGTGCTGTTTTTCATGGACAAGGTACAGATGAACCTGGACAGTATAAGTCAAGGCGGAACCTATGCTTTCGGTTATGATTTGAATATCGAACCCTTACTTTTCCGCTATGGAGTACGGGTAAACATCGACTTATTGAAAGACCAACAAGCCGGAGCCGTAGAAGTGGTAACGGGCACCTTCGGAAACCGCCCGCGTACACAAACTTTGCCTTGGGTATATTATATCTATTTAAACAAATTCAGCGAGCATCCTATCGTCCGGAACATGGATGTGATTTATGGAAAGTTTCTCAGTACCATTGATACGGTAAAGGCTGAAGGGGTTACTAAAACTCCTTTGGTATACACTTCCAAATATACCCAGGTAAAAGGCATTCCGAGTATGATTGACTTGAACGAAATCCGGGAAGATGCCAACCGCGATTTATACAACCGGCAACATTTGCCGGTAGCCTACTTGCTGGAAGGAAAGTTTAAATCTCTGTATGCAAACCGCTTTCCGCCCAAAGGAGCGGAAGGGACTGAGATTGTAAAACAAGGAAACCAGGCGAAAATATTGGTTTTTTCCGATGGAGATATTCTCCGGAATGAAATTAATCCCCGCAACAATAATGTACAGCCCATTGACTTTGACCCATTCCGGCAACAGTCATTGTCTAACAAAGAGTTTATCCTGAATACCTTGTCGTATATGACGGACAAAGGCGGACTCATCGCATCCCGGAACAAGTCCATTACGCTGCGTCCCTTGGATATGCCGCGGGTCCGCGAAGAAAAAATATATTGGCAAATACTGAATGTAGCCCTTCCGGTAGCCTTGATTATTGTTTTTGGGATCGGACGGTATTATTTGCGCAAGCGGAAATACGAACGCAAAGCCTAATGGCAACAAAGAGGTATTTACAAGGATCGTCATTTCTTAAGAAATAATGTCAAACGGCAAAACATCATGACTTCAAAAATTAAGATTCTTATCATCATTAATATTCTTTTATTAGCGGGTGTTTTTCTTTCTCTGATTCAGACCGAAGAACAGTCGAGCGTACAGGTAGAAGGGCAACTGTTTGTGGTAAATGATACGGCTCACATCCAGCGAATAGAGGTGGGAACGCATGAATTAACCAGGCAAGGCGATCAAAACTGGAAACTGAATGGCCGCTATACCGTTGCTCCTCAAGCTATCCAGACGCTGTTAACGGTGATGCAAAATATGGAGGTGAAACGGCCCGTGACGGAAGAGAACATTTCCGGAGTCAACCAAGAGTTTAATAAGAAGGGAATAAATGTGAAGGTATTCGGTGCGGAAGGAG
Organism: Rapidithrix thailandica; assembly: GCF_039710355.1. Lineage (NCBI taxonomy): Bacteria > Pseudomonadati > Bacteroidota > Cytophagia > Cytophagales > Flammeovirgaceae > Rapidithrix > Rapidithrix thailandica. The sequence continues at coordinate 90,372 of NZ_JBDKWZ010000005.1, forward strand.
TGATGAAACGCTACAGCTTGTATGGAGACAGTGTGAACACTTACGCCAAAGTACCGGGGGAAGCACCTTACCTGGTGTATGTACCGGGGTATTTTATCAACTTGGATAAATTATACCGGATTAATGAAAGAGAGTGGAGAGACAAGCGAGTGTTGTATACCACCTTCCGTACGATGAAGAATTTGCAGGTAGACTATCCTGTCAGTCCGGATAAAAGCTTTCAAATTGCATTCGATTCTTCTTTTTACAAAGTCAGTGGGGTGCAAAAACTGGACTCGGCTGCCGTATATAATTATATCTCCATGTTTGGCAACTTAGCCGCAAATGATTATTTGGAAAATACGAGTTTGAGAGACAGTCTGGCAAAACAAGTCCCGTTTTGTGTCATTACCATGAAAGACCTTTATGAAAAACGGAACAACACGGTACGTTTTTATCCGGGCCCTCAAGTGGTTTATGGTTTATCGGAAAACACGAAGGAAGTAGTCTTGTTTGACCCCAGGCGCATTCAAACCGCATTTGTAAGCCGGGAGGCTTTTATGCGAAAAGAAAAAAGTAAGTGATATTCTTTTTGAAATATTTTTAGGAAAAAGAAAAAGTTTAATTCACTTCAATATAAAAAAGCCGCCCGGTAGTCAAGGCCTCGGGCGGTTTTGTCTTTTTATTGAGCTTGGTTTCCCAATGCCTGTAGTTCTTTTTCCGTAAAGGGTTTTTTTCTGTCCTTGTAACGGTTGCGAAGTTGGTTTACTCTCCCGGGCTCCACAAAGGAGGAATGGTTGCCCCATGTGTTGCGAATATAGGACAGGACCGCAGCTACTTTTTCATCCGTAAAATCCGTATTGTATTTCAAGCCGGGCATTTGGGGCTGTACCATGGGAGGTTGGTACACTTTACCATTTACCGTGACAGGTCCTTGCAGACCGTGTAATGTAATCAAAATTAATGGATCGTAATCGCCATTCACCCACTCTGAGCCAGCCAGGGGTGGAGCCAAAGGTTCAATTCCCGCTCCGTCTTCTCCATGGCATGTACTGCAATGTTGAGTGAATAGTTTTTTCCCGGTATCGTACTGTTTTAGCTCTGTTTCATCCAAGGCCAGAATCGCTTCGTTTTTTTTGTTTTTTTGAGTCGAAAGATATCCTTGTAGATAGGAGTAAAAGGGATGCTGTGTTTGGTTGTTCTTTTCTAATAAAGCCAATGCTTTAGCTTCTTTTGTTGCCAAACTGCTGGTAATAGCCCCCAACAGTAAAGTATCGGAAGAGTAGCTTGTTCCTAATTGTGTTAGTACCTGTACGGATTGAGGCGAAGCGAATTTACCCAGGGAGAGAATGGCTTGAAGCGTTACGGCTTTATTTTCAGTAGGTTTGGTTGCTTTTTGTAAGAGAGTAAGCAGTGTTGGTTCGGCGATTTGCCCTTTCAAAACTTCACTGACCCGCAAAGCCGTTGCTTTTACCGAAATATCCTCCTCGTTAAAGGCCGATTGAATAGTTTTCAACCGCACTTTTCCAATTCCCTCCAATACCCATAAGGCATGAACTTTACCAATAGGAGAAGTAGCTTGTTGAATAAGCGTTTCCATCTTTTCGGCGGTACCGGGTTGATTTTGTTCGATCAACATTTGTTGGGCTTTGTCCCGTATCCATCCGTTTTTAAATGATAAGTAGTTCACAAGTTGTTGGGTAGTGGCACCGCTCAGGTCGGGGATGAGAGAGGGTGATTTGTCTTGGTGAACCACCCGGTAAATCCTTCCCATGGTAATGGGGGTATCCAGTTTCCGCTCTTTTACCTGTTTGGACAAAAACTCGGTCATATAGGTTTTATGTTGGATAATTCCGCGGTACATGTCCAATACATACAAACAACCATCCGGGGCATTGTAAAGGTTGACCGGGCGAAACCGCTCGTCTGTTGAGGCAAAAAACTCCCGTTGTTGATAGGCTTGTTTTGCAATCAACCTACCCTCTTTTTCACAAACCAGGTTTCGTTTAATGAGATTGGCTGAAGGTTCGGCTACAAAGGCATTTCCATAATACGCTTCCGGAAAATTATCTCCCCGGTAGATGACCGGGCCACAGGCAGCCGTAAAATTGATAAGTTTCCATTCCTCGTCCAGAAAATCTTCCAAATAGCCCCGGTTTACCCCCGGGGTCATACGGACCGGATAAACATGCTGATTCCCTACGATGTCGATGTTTAAGGCTTGGTTTAACAAAGGTTTCCGGTCCCGTTGATCTCCGTCAGGCAAGATATAATCTGCGCGTAACTGGCTGGAATTAGTATTGTAAAACAAGTGACCAAAATCGTCTTGACTGATGCCCCATTGCCCTCTGAAAGTCGTTCTTTCCTTGATCCATTTGCCTTGAATCTTGCGGTATCGGGCATTGGACTTGGCACTGTAAATCCAATTGTCCCTGGCGAGCAACAGACCGTTCGGTTGATGTTCTACGTTGCCGTCTACGGCATAGGCAGAGTCCACCAACACCTTGTGGGCCGGTTGGTCATTTTGGATTTCTACAAACCAAAGGTTTGGCGGTTCGGCATAGAGAAGTCCTCCGTATACCAAACAGAGTGCCCGGGGAAGGACTAAGTTATCCAGGAAAGTTTTGCTATGTTCCCGGTGTCCGTTTTCGTCCTTATCTTCCAAAATCATAATCCGGCCGGTGGGAAGTTCTTCTCCGCTTCCTTCAATATTGGGCATATAGCCATTCATTTCTGCCACCCATATACGCCCTTTGGCATCGAAGGTCATCGCAACCGGGGTGGAAACCTCGGGTTCCGTGGCCACAATCTCAACCCGGAATCCATCTTCCAACCGAAAGGAAGCCAAGGCTTCTTGAGGTGAAAGTACCGGGGCCGGAGGAACCTTTAGGCTATCCGGTAAGTCAGGCATATCTTCCTTTTTTGCAGAGTTTGTTAGAGAATCTGCTTGTTCAATGTCGTCTGAAGTACTTGTGTTTTGCTTTGGTGTGCAGTATAGTAGTGCAGCCATCCACCCCACCATTGCTAGTTGTATCCAATTATTTCTCATATAGCTAGTTAATTTTTGTCTCCTGGGGAGTTATCCAATTTTTTCGTTTTTCTCAAAGGCTTGGGCTGAATATGTTGGGAATTGCCAAATTGCCTGAAATTCAAAAATATATCTTTCATTATAAAATCTAAGGCTAAGGGATGCACAAATTCGGGGTTGGTATGTAAGGCCGTACTTTGTGACCCACAAGTACCCATATTCTTGCAAACCTTTGCACCTTGGGAATTTGATTTCTTGCTTAACTTCATGCAAAAAGTCAACTAAATCGATGTAGTCAAATGAAAATGAAAGCATTATTTACACTTTATTCCCTTTTAATACTATTTTCCCATATGTCTTGGGGCCAGGAAACGAAAATATGGGAAGAAACTCCGGAAGCAAAAAAACAGCGTCTGGCCTGGTGGACGCACGATCGGTTCGGAATGTTTATTCACTGGGGGCTTTATGCTTTGCCTGGGCGGCATGAGTGGGTAAAAAAGAATGAACGCCTGACCAATGAGGCGTATCAAAAGTACTTCGACCTGTTTGACCCGGATTTGTACAATCCTAAAGAATGGGCAAAGAAGGCCAAAAAAGCAGGAATGAAGTATGCCGTTATCACTACTAAACACCACGATGGTTTCTGCTTGTTTGATTCGGAATATACCGATTATGATGCCCCTAATACCCCTTACGGAAAAGATTTGATAAAAGAATGGGTAGAGGCTTTCCGGGCTGAAGGCTTGCGTATTGGCTTCTATTATTCCCTGATTGACTGGCATCACCCCCACTTTACCATTGACGGGGTACACCCTCAAAGTGCATCCTCGGATAAAGAGTACAAAAAACTGAACAAGGGACGGGATATGGCGATTTACCGGGAATATCTAAAAAACCAAGTACGGGAAATTTTAAGCAATTACGGCCAAGTCGATATTCTTTGGCTGGATTTTTCTTACCCCGGAGAACATGGCAAAAGCCGGGATGATTGGGGTTCGGTGGAGTTGATGAAAATGGTGCGGAAGCTACAACCTGGGATTATTGTCAATGACCGGGCAGACTTGAAGGACTTCGAGGGAGGTTGGGATTTTACTACTCCTGAACAGTTTAAGGTGGCTGAATGGCCTACCTACAAGGGTGAGAAAATACCTTGGGAAACCTGTCAGACCTTTTCCGGCTCTTGGGGGTATTACCGTGATGAGCTTACTTGGAAAGACAATCGTCAATTGTTGGGTTTATTGATCGAATCAGTGAGCAAAGGAGGAAACTTGCTTTTAAATGTAGGGCCTACCGGTCGTGGTGCATTTGACTACCGGGCAGATAAAGCCTTGAAGAAAATGGGTAATTGGATGAAGTATCATAGTCGCGCTATCTACGGATGTGTACCTGCTCCGGAATCCTTTGACGTGCCTGAAAACTGCTTGTTAACGTATAACCCTACTACCCATCGTTTATACATACATTTGTTAGAGTATCCATTGCAAAATTTTACCCTGAAAGGGTTAAAAGACAAAATCCGGTATGCACAGTTTTTGCACGATGCTTCGGAAATTAAAATTACCAAACCTTATGGACATTGGGTCGAACAAAAAGTGGGAGAGGGGGATGTGAACCTTCGCCTTCCTGTGGTAAAACCGGAAGTGGAAATCCCTGTGATTGAGGTCTTTTTGAAAGAGGAATAGTATTCTCAGGTCTGTGAAAAACAATTGATATACCTTCCGGGTTTCTAAAACCCGGAAGGTTTTTTTATGCCTATATTTTTCTCTATCTGACACTGTTTGGTTTTTCACCTTTTATCCTCTCCTCTTTCCGGCAATAAAAAAAACACAAAAAGAAAACTGAGGAAACTTTGAAACTTATTGGAGTTTCCATAGTTTTGCTTTTAATAATTACCACTTTATATCCTTTTAGTAAAAACCTCAACATCTAACAAACACTTTAGATCAGTAAACTGACAACATCACCTGAGGGTGTATGGTCAATCGACTAATCAACTCATTTAATACATTAACTACTATCATCATAATTCAATGTTTGAATGGATACACGTGAGAGAATTTTAGAAGCGGCCACGGAGCTGTTTTTTCGCTATGGTATTAAGACGGTGACGATGGATGATATTTCCAGGGAAATTTATGTCTCTAAAAAAACCATCTATCAATACTTTAAAGACAAAAGCGAGATCGTATTAACCTGTACTTCCGGCCGCCTGGAACAGCAAAAGGAGGATTTAAAGAAGATTCATGAGGACGCCAAGGATGTGATAGAAGAGTTGGTGAAGCTAACAGGGTTCTTCCGGAAGCATTTGTTGAATATGAATCCGACTTTGTTGTACGACATGCAGAAGTATTACCCTAAGGCCTGGGAGTGTTTTGTGTCTTTCCGGGAGCATTGCGCACTGGACTTGTTGAGTGAAACTTTGAGGAAAGGCATTGATCAAGGGTATTTCAGATCCGGATTAAACATTGAGATCATTTCCCGCATGCGAATGGAGAATGTGGAAATGGCCTTTAATACCAAGGTTTTTCCACCGAAAGAATTTGAATTGGCTGAGGTACAACTGCAAATGTTTGATCATTTCATTCATGGAATTTGTACCAGAAAAGGCCTGGAATATTTAGAAAATTATCAAAAACAAGCTGAAGTTAAAGACTAAGATTTATGGTCCTTTTTCGCAACACTATACTTGTCCTATTGCTAACTGTTGCTTGGCAGAGTGCCAGTGCGCAGGATGTCCAGCAGATGTCATTGCAAGAGTGCATTGACTATGCTTTGTCGAACCATTCGGATGTACAGAATGCCGTATTGGATACGGAAGTTTCCAAAGCCCAGGTGGGGGAGGTGACTGCCCAAGGGTTGCCGCAAATCAATGCCAGCGCCAGTTTTACTTATAATTATAAGGTGCCTGTGGCCTTTTTACCTGCCTCATTTATGGATAGTACCGCAGCTGAAGGAGAAGTAGCCGGGGTGCCTATGGGTACCAAATACAATGGCGATGCAGGGGTTTCTCTTAATCAATTGATTTTTGACGGGGCTTTTTTCCTTGGCTTAAAAGCGGCAAAAACCGTAAGGGAGTTGAGTCAAAAAAGTTTGATACAGACCAAGATTGAACGGGTTTCCCAAGTGAGTAAAGCTTACTATACGGTGCTGGTAACCAGTGAAAGAATGCAATTGGCCAAGCAAAATTTACAGCGGATTGACTCTTTGCTACATCATACCAAGGCCATGTATGAGAACGGCTTCCGTGAAGCAATTGATGTTTCGAGGGTGAGAGTGTCTTACAACAATGCCAAGTCGGCATTGAATCAAGCCGAAAAGTTTTTAGTGCTTAATAAGCAAATTCTGAATTTTCAAATGGGGCGTGATGTCAATGAAGCACTTGTGCTGACGGATAAAATTGAAGACATCGAATTACCTGAACAGATCTTTCAGGATGAAAATTTCGACTACGCCAACCGTATCGAATACTCCATGTTGCAGACCCAACAAGAGGTAAACCGCTATAGCATGAAGCGCTATCAGGTACAGTATTACCCTTCCCTGTATTTGAGTGCCAGCTACAGCACATTTACCGGTGTCAATGACATGAGTAAATTTACCGATAAGTGGTACGGACAAGGAGCTATCGGGTTGAAGCTGAATATCCCGCTTTTTGACGGGTTGCAAAAGAAGTACTTGATTCAGCAGCAGAAGTTAGCCATGCACAAAACCGAGAATGAGCAACGCCATCTGCAAAATGCTATCCTGATGGAAAAAAGACAAGCGCGGGTTTCTATGGAAAATGCCTTGGAAGAGTTAGATAACCAGCAGCAGAATATGGATTTGGCTCAAGAAGTTTACCAGGTTACCAAAACCAAATACGAAGAAGGTTTGGGGGCTATTCTGGATGTGGTAGATGCTGAAACTGCTTATAAAGAAGCCGAAACAAATTATTACAATGCTTTATATGATGCGCTCATCTCCAAAGTAGATTATGAAAAGGCCATAGGGGCTTTATACGGAGAGTAAAGGAAATGGACCTTCAAGGTACTTTTCGGTGCTACCAAACATCACACAATACCAATGTCAAAATTAAATTTCTATCTCGATACAGATACAATTATGAAAGTCAACGCTATCACTTTTGTCGCGCTTATGGCCTGGATGTCGGCCTGTTCGCCCCAACAGGGAGAAGGCCTGGAAGAGAAAAAGCAACAACTGGCGGAGTACAAGAAAGAGTTCAACCTGTTGAAATCCAAGATTGATAAGTTGGAAGCTGAATTGGTGAGCTTGGAAGATAAAGACCCTACAGCCAACCTGAAACAAGTAGAGGTATTAAAATTGGCACCGGGTACCTTTAACCACTACATCGAGGTACAAGGTAATGTGAAGTCCAGTAAAAACGTATCCGTGAATCCTGAAGTCAGTGGGATCTTGATCAGGCGTCATGTGGAGGAAGGTACCTATGTAAAGAAGGGACAAGTATTGGCTTCAATTGATGCGGAAGTCGTACGCAACAATATAGCCGAAATGGAAACCGAATTGGAGTTGGCTACCAATCTTTACAATCGTCAGAAAAACCTTTGGGACCGGAAGATTGGTTCGGAAGTGCAATACCTGGAAGCCAAGAATAGGAAAGAAAGTTTGGAGAAAAAACTTGCTACCCTGAAAACCCAATTGAGTAAGACGTATGTGAAATCGCCGATTAGCGGCACTGTGGATGAGTTTTTTGTGAATTCCGGGGAGATGGTCAGCCCTAGTGCTCCGGTAGTAAGGGTGGTGAACTTGGCAAATGTAGAAGTGAACGCGGAAGTTTCCGAAGCATATACTACCAGTGTAAGACAAGGAGATTCTGTGGAGGTTTCCTTCCCCGTCTTAGGGCTTGAACGCAAAGAGAAGATCCGTTATATCGGTAAGTTTATCAATCCGCAAAACCGTACGTTCCGTATTGAGTTGATGCTCAATAACAAAGAAGGATTCTTGAAGCCCAACTCCATGGCAGTGGTAAAAATCAACGATTTTCAAAAGGAAGAAGCTATCACCGTTCCTTCACAATTGATTCAGAAATCAGTGAATAATAATCAAAAATTCCTGTATGCTGTACGGGCCGAAGGGGGTAAAAATCTTGTAAAAAAGTTGACTATCGAAACGGGTAAATCTTATAAGGGGATGACCTTGATCCAGTCGGGCTTGTTGTCCGGAGATATGGTGATTACCAAAGGATTTAACGAGGTGATAGACGGAGAAGAAGTGAAGATCGTGAATCAGCAAAAGCAGGATGTAAAGATTACTAAAAACTAAAAGTAAGCCAGAGAGGGGAATTCTATTTTTTCAATCATTTGTTGCATCCCCTCTTCTTTTTACTACCCACCCCGGTTTGACTGATATTATAAGTCCAAATCATCCATTTAAGAAAAGCTATATCAACAATGGCAAACCAAGACGATAAAAAAATAAAACGCGAGTTCGGGCTCAGTACACTTTCGGTCAACAACAGCACCAGTGTGTTTATCCTTACCGGAATCATCGTGTTGTTTGGCTTGTATTCGTACATCACCATGCCCAAGGAACAATTTCCGGAAGTGGTGATGCCCACAGTGTATGTCAATACTATTTACCCCGGTAACTCTCCGGTGGATATCGAAAACCTGATTACCCGGCCTATCGAGAAGGAACTGAAATCCATCAAAGGGGTGAAGAAAATTAATTCTACCTCGGCACAAGATGTATCGGTGATTTTGATTGAGTTCAACGAAGATATTGAAATTGCAAAAGCCATCCAGGACACAAAGGATGCCGTAGATAAATCCAAAAAAGAATTGCCTAACGACCTGGATGAAGATCCGCAAGTATTAGAAGTAGACTTGTCAGAATTGCCAATCATGATGGTGAACCTGTCAGGTGATTTTGAGTTGGATAAGTTGAAAGATTATGCGGAGTACCTGGAAGATGAGATGGAAGCCCTTTCAGAAGTTTCTAAAGTGGATATCATCGGAGCCTTGGATCGTGAAATACAAGTCAATGCCGACTTGTATAAGATGGAAGCGGTGAAAATAACCTTCGGGGATATTGAAAAAGCCATTGCTAATGAAAATATCACGATGTCCGGGGGGGATATTCTTACCAATGGATACAGACGCTCTTTACGGGTATTCGGTGAATTTCAGAATGTAGAAGAAATCAAGAATATTGTGGTCAAGTCGGAAGAGCAAAACACCATTTACCTGAAGGATGTCGCGGAAGTAGTGGACAGTTATGTAGAGCGGGAAAGCTTTGCCCGGATGGCAACCCGTGACTTTGCCACCGAAGGAAATTTTCCGGTAGTGACCTTGTCTGTAGTGAAGCGAAACGGGGAAAACCTGATCAATGCTACGGAAAAAATCGATGAGATTCTGGAAGAAGCCAAGGCGCATCATTTGCCAAGCACCTTGAATATTGAAATTACCAATAGCCAGGCGGACCATATGAAATTGCAACTGAGCAACCTGGAAAACAGTATTATTTCCGGGATGTTGTTGGTGGTTTTGGTACTCCTGTTCTTCTTAGGTTTCCGGAATGCACTATTTGTAGGATTGGCCATTCCCTTGTCCATGTTTATGTCTTTCATGATTTTGAGTGCCTTGGGGGTTTCGGTCAATATGGTAATGTTGTTTGGCTTGATCCTGGCGTTGGGGATGTTGGTGGACAATGCCATTGTGGTGATTGAAAATATCTACCGTTTGCGCGAGCAGGGGATGGGTACCTTACAAGCAGCAAAGGAAGGAGTAGGTGAGGTGGCCTCTGCCATCATCAGTTCTACCGCTACTACCTTGGCTGCTTTCGTACCCTTGGCGTTCTGGCCGGGTATCATGGGTGAGTTTATGAAATACCTGCCCATCACATTGATCATTGTATTGACGTCCTCTCTGTTTGTCGGATTGGTGATCAACCCGGTGGTGGCTGCAGGCTTTATGAAAGTAGACAATGGCAAAGAGCAAAAGAATAAGAAGAACCTGACGGTATTTGGAATCGGCTTGGCCGTCTTATCGGTTATTTGCTTTTTCGTTGCCGAGACCTACACTTGGGGGAACTTGTTTATGCTGTTTGCCTTGATTTCGTTTGCCAATGCATTTGTAGTGAAAAAAGCGGCTTATTGGTTTCAAAACACCCTTCTGGTCAGGTTGGAAAAAATTTACCTGAAAACGCTGCGATATGCACTTACCTCCTGGAGGCCGTATGTCTTTTTGATAGGAACGACTCTCTTTTTGTTCTTTTCTTTAGGCTTGTTTTCTGCAAATCAGCCACAAATCAGTTTGTTCTCAGATACGGATCCGAATTATGTCTACATCTACATGGAAGCAGCGCAAGGGACAGATGTCAAAACTACGAATGAGTTGACCAAACAAGTTGAAAAGAGAGTGTTTGAGGTATTGGAGCCCTATAGCGAAATTGTAGAATCCGTAGTAACCAATGTAGGGCAAAATACCGGGAATCCCATGGAGTCGGTGGGAAGGGATATTACGCCGAATAAAAGTAAAATTGCCATTGCCTTTGAAGACTTTGAGAACCGTAACGGCATCAGTACTTCCGAAATTATGAACAAAGTAGGGGAGGCCGCCAAAGGAGTTCCGGGCTTGAAAGTCACTACGGACAAGGAAAAGATGGGGCCTCCGGTAGGAAAGCCTGTGAACATTGAAGTGACAGGAGAGAATTATATTACCTTGATTGAAGAAGCCGAAAAGATTAAAAATATCATTGAGCACGGAGGGGTGGACGGTCTGGACGGATTGCAAATCGAAGTGGATTTGGGCAAGCCGGAACTATTGGTCAATATTGACCGGGCCAAAGCCGGACGGTACGGACTGTCTACCGGGATGCTGGCGGCTGATTTGCGGACGGCCATCTACGGAAAAGAAGTTTCCAAATTTAAAGACGGGGAAGACGACTATCCGATTCAATTGCGATTGGCTGATAAATACCGCTATGATGTGTCAAGTCTGTATGACAAGCGGTTAACCTTCAGAGATAATAAAGGGAAATTCCACCAAATCCCCGTATCGTCCATTGCGGATTTAGAATACAGTTCTACGTTCGGTTCGGTGAAGCGAAAAGATCTGGATCGGATGATTGAAGTGAGTTCCAATGTGTTGGAAGGATACAATGCGAATGAAATCGTACAGCAAATTCAAGCATTATTAGAAAATCATAAAATGCCGGAAGGATATTCCTTCAAGTTTACCGGTGAGCAAGAAGAGCAACAGAAAAACCAAGAGTTTTTGATGAGTGCATTGATTATTGCGGTGTCTGCAATCTTCTTGATCTTGGTCTCCCAGTTCAACTCAGGGATCAAGCCGTTTATCATCGTAGGATCGGTAATCTTCAGTTTGATTGGGGTGTTTTTAGGAATGGCCCTGTTTGGTGACGACTTTGTCATCATCATGACCGGTGTGGGGATTATCTCTCTTGCCGGGGTAGTGGTGAACAACGCCATTGTATTGATTGACTATGTAGACCTGACCCGGAACCGGAAGAGGCAAGAACTAGGGATGAGCGAGGACGAGCATTTACCATCCAGTCTCTTTATTGAATGTTTGGTAGAAGGGGGGTATACCCGTTTGCGTCCGGTACTGTTAACAGCCATTACCACGGTATTGGGATTGGTGCCATTGGCCACAGGGTTGAACATCGATTTCTTTGGTTTGTTTGCTCATTTTAAACCCAATATTTACATGGGAGGTCCGAATGCCGATACATGGGGACCTATGGCTTGGACGGTGATTTACGGGCTTGTGTTTGCTACGTTTCTTACCTTGGTGATTGTTCCGGTAATGTATTACATCTCGGATCTGATTGTTCAAATGTTTGCGAAAAAGGCCAAGCCTACTGAAGAGCAAGAGGTAACAGAGCCACAGACGCTAAATGATCAAGAAGCGCTTGAAACCAATCATCAATAGAGATCGAATTCAATAGATAAATCCAAATACAAACAAATTAAGTGCATAGTTTGTAATATTTCTGACAAAAAAGCCGGCCGTTTTGGTCGGCTTTTTTATTTCCATAAAATCTTTTGAAACTTAAAGTGTTTTTATCATTTCATATTGAGCAATGGGATTTTGAAAGCCCACCCGCTTTAAAAACTGGTGCAAAGGGCCGTAGGTTTGATCAATATTGATAAAAGAAAGCTTTTGAAGCGGATGCGCTATTTTTTGAGCGGTTTGTAACAATTGCCAACCGATATACATTCTACGGTAATCCGGGAGAACAGCTATTTGTGAGACTCTTCCGGTATCGGATAAAAACGAAAGGTAGCCCACAATTTGCTTGTTTGCTTTGGCGATGAGAATGGTTTCGTCTGCCGAGTTTTGTGAAATGGCTTGCCAGGAGTTCTGCCAGGAAGGGGTAGTGTCCCAAAAACTTTGCAACTCTTCCCAACGTTCCGCTTTTTCCAGGTGGATTTTGATTTTGAGCAAAGGAGCCGGAGCGTTGATTTCCCGGGTGTTAACATAGCATTCATAGGTCCGGTGGATCACAAAGCCTAATTTGTGATAAATGGCAATGGCTCGCTGATTGGTGGTGATGACTTCCAACAAGCATTGTTGGATATTATGTATTGGGAATTTTTCCCAGAGATACGTGTACAGTTGTTCCGTTAAGTGATTGCCCCGGAAACCGGGAAGCACTCCGGTGCCGGCATTGTAGGCGGTAGGCTTTCCCTGGTAAATACCCGTGCCAGTAAGAATAAATCCCACTAATTGTTCTTTATAAAAAGCCCCGGCACTGAGACTCAAGTCCCCTCCAATCCGGACCAGTCGCTGAAACAATTCCTCTTTACTAGGCTTCATTTGTGTTTGATAATCAGCAAAAGCACTAAGGAAAGCCTTATGTAGTTGGGAGAAATTTACCTGTTCCAGTGATCTAATTTGAAATTTTGTTGTTTTCAAAGTAAAAATTGTAAATAGTTGATATCTGTCAATAGGCAAAGACCTGTTTTCATTGAATGAAACAATGCCTTTGAATACGGTAAGTGAGAGGAGTAAGGGGAAAGTATAAAAGAAAGCGAATCTAGCTATTCCTCATTCCTCATAATATTAACAAAACCGCCATAAATTATTCCTAAGGCCTCCCACAGAACGAAACTCTTTTTAAACAATAAAAATCAACCAGTTAGAACAAAAAGAGTCTTGGGATTAAAAAAACGATCAAAGGTAAGTGGGTTTCGCTAGTAATAAGATAATTTTGCCGCAAAATTAAGTTTTGGTGATGGGGGGAAGCCCATAACTTCTTTTTCTCACCTGTCTGAAAAATAGTTTATACAAATATTAGGGACTTCCAATGAGTGAATCTATTAAACACGAATGTGGTATTGCCTTTATCAGGCTGAGAAAGCCATTATCTTACTTCATCGAGAAATATCAAACACCTGCATATGCGCTCAATAAATTGTATTTATTGATGCATAAACAACACAACCGCGGGCAAGATGGAGCGGGAGTGGCATCTATAAAAATGAACCTCAAACCGGGAAAGCCATATTTGGACCGGTTCCGTTCGATAGAACCACAACCTGTGACAGATATTTTTCAGAACATTACTGAGAAGTTAAACAAAGTCAAGTCCAAGCACCCGAAAAAGTTTATGAATGCCGAATGGATGCGGAATAACACAAACTTTATGGGAGACGTATTTATGGGACACCTGCGCTATGGTACACATGGTAAAAATACCATTGGGCATTGTCATCCGGTGGTGCGGCCTAACAACTGGCGAAGTCGCACATTGCTTGTTGCCGGCAATTTTAATATGACCAATGTGGAGGAGCTGTTCCAAAAATTGATTGAGTTGGGACAACACCCCAAAGAAAATGTGGATACGGTAACCGTCATGGAAAAGATCGGGCATTTTCTGGATGAAGAAAATGAATTGCTGTTCAGAAAATACAAAGACGAAGGCTTGGATAATGTCTCCATTACAGAGCGGATAGAACACGAACTGGATTTGTCCCGGGTGTTGCAACGTGCCTGTAAGGATTTTGACGGAGGGTATGCCATGATGGGAATGACCGGGTATGGAGCAACGTTTGTCGCCCGTGATCCGGCAGGTATCCGTCCGGCTTATTATTATGCAAATGATGAAGTGATTGTGGCGGCTTCTGAAAAACCCGCTATCAAAACAGCTTTTAACATTGAATACGATAAAATTCAGGAGATCCAGCCGGGGCATGCCTTAATCGTTAACAAAAAAGGCGATTATGAAGAAACTCAGTTTACTCCCCCTCTTCCGAAAAAGGCTTGTAGCTTCGAAAGAATTTACTTCTCCAGAGGAACTGACCCTGAAATTTATAACGAACGGAAAAAACTTGGAGAATTACTTTGCCCTCAGATTTTAGAGGCCATCGATTACGACCTGGAAAATACGGTTTTTTCCTATATCCCGAATACCGCAGAGACAGCTTATTTAGGTATGATGTCGGGTATTGAAAAGTATTTGATTCAGCAAAGGAAAAAGGCCATTGAAGATGAAAATCTTAAGGGAGAAGAATTGGAGCGTATCTTGTCTTTCCGTGCACGGACAGAAAAGATCGTATTGAAAGATGTAAAGCTGCGGACCTTTATTGCCGATGACGGACAAAGGGATGAGATGGTCGCCCATGTGTATGACACTACCTACGGAGTGATTAATAAAAACCATGATACATTGGTAGTGCTGGACGACTCCATTGTACGGGGAACAACCCTGGAAAAAAGTATCATTACCCTGCTTGACCGGTTGGAGCCTAAGCGGATCATCATCGTCTCTTCCGCTCCGCAAATCCGCTTCCCGGATTGTTATGGCATTGACATGTCGAAGATGCAACTGTTTGTTGCTTTCAGAGCGATGATGAGCCTGTTGGACAAACACAACAAATCTTACCTTAAAGAGGAAGTATACAAGAAAGCCAAAAAGGCGGTGAAGACGGGAGAAAATATTGAGGTGAACTTTGTCAATGAATTGTACGAGCAATTTACGTACGAGGAAATTTCCGATGAAATTGCCGAAATCGTAAAACTTCCACATATCCGGGCAGAAGTGAAGGTGATCTTCCAAACGGTGGAAAACCTGCATGCTGCCTGCCCTAACCATTTGGGCGATTGGTACTTTACCGGAGATTACCCGACTCCTGGAGGAACACGGGTGGCTAACAATTCCTTTGTGAATTTCAGAGACGGTAAAAACAAGAGGGCTTACTAAGCCAACACAATGGCACTGGACATTCATTTGGAAGTTCAGTGAAATGATAAAATTTGATCCCGGGTGAATTCATCATCCGGGATTTTTTTTGGGAAAGCTCGTCCCATACTCATGGGCTATCCGTGAGGGCTCATGAAAGGTAGAATCCTCTACCGGAAAGTTGCAAAGCGGTTATTTTTTTCGCAAGTAGCCTGATTTTGTGGAATTTCAGACAAAAAGAGGCAAAGGGCAATAATTTTTCCCGGAGCCCTTGATAATTTCGGAAAAAATTGATTCTATGTTTGTTAAGTTGGTATTAATTGCTACTTTTGCACTCCTTTTATGGGGATTTGTGTGCATATCTCTATTGTAATTATTGAATAATCAACGGGTTTTTGCCCCGGATAATAAAGCAAACAGATAGTTTATTTAAGGTCTGAAACACATACAGTAATGCCAGGGATAATTGGAAAAAAAGTAGGCATGACCAGTGTCTACGATGAAAACGGGAAAAACGTAGCGTGTACGCTTATTCAAGCCGGTCCTTGTGTAGTAACTCAAGTAAAAACTGAGGACACGGACGGGTACAAGGCAATTCAAGTAGCTTTTGGAGAAAAGAAAGAAAAAAACACTTCAAAAGCGATGTTAGGGCATTTCAAGAAGGCGGATATTGCGCCTAAAAGAAAGCTAGTCGAATTCAGGGATTTCGAAGGCGAATTTGCCTTGGGAGATACCCTGACGATAGAGAAAATCTTTGAAGTAGGGGAGTTTGTGGATGTGGTAGGAACTTCAAAAGGTAAAGGTTTTCAAGGGGTTGTTAAAAGACATGGTTTTGGCGGGGTAGGTCAATCTACTCACGGTCAGCACAACCGTCAAAGACACCCTGGTGCCATTGGGGCGTGTTCTTATCCTTCTCGTGTATTTAAAGGGTTGCGAATGGCCGGGAGAACTGGGAATGAGCGCGTAAAAGTGGATAACTTGAGAGTGCTTAAGATTTATCCAGAGCAGAATTTGATCGTGGTGAGCGGTGCAGTACCCGGTGCAAAAAATTCTTATGTGATCATTGAAAAGTAATTGAGAAGTAGCAATGGAATTAGCAGTTTTAAATACAAGCGGAAGCGATACCGGTAGAAAAGTAACTTTGCCGGCATCAGTGTTTGGAGCAGAGCCGAATGAGCATGCCGTTTATTTGGTTGTAAAGCAGTATTTGGCCAACCAAAGACAAGGAACACACAAATCAAAAGAGCGTGCCGAGATTGCCGGTTCTACCAAGAAATTAAAAAAGCAAAAAGGTACGGGTACCGCCCGGGCGGGTAGTATCAAGTCTCCCGTTTTTCGTGGAGGAGGTAGAATTTTCGGGCCGAAACCAAGAGATTACGGATTTAAGCTGAATAAAAAGGTAAAGCAATTGGCCAAAAGATCTGCCTTGAGTGCAAAAGCAACTGAAGCTAGCATTGCCGTGGTAGAAGACTTTGCGTTTGATGCACCTAAAACCAAAGATTTTGTAAGTATTCTGAACAATCTTTCTTTGGGTGAAAAAAAGACTTTAGTAGTGCTTGCAAATGATGATAAAAATATTTTCTTATCATCTCGCAACTTGTCTAAGTCTAAAGTTGTGACTATTGACTCTCTAAATACCTACGATATCATCCACTATGATCAATTGGTAGTTTGTGAAGGGTCAGTCGAAAAATTTGCTAACTTCTAGAAATCGAATCAAAATGCAAGTATTAAAAAGGCCAATCATTACCGAGAAAGCATCTGAGAAGAACGAGGCAGGCGTTTACGGATTTGTAGTCGACAAAAGGGCCAATAAAATCGAAATTAAGAAGGCTGTTGAAAGTAAATACGGGGTAACCGTAGAGGGCGTCAGAACGGCGATCCTTCCTGGAAAACCGAAATCCAGGTACACCAAAACTAATTTTATTAGTGGGCATTCGGCAAGTTTCAAGAAGGCGTACGTGACGTTGGTAGAAGGGGATGTGATTGATTTGTACGAGAATGCTTAATTCAACAGGCTGTTAGTTTAAATAATTACAAAAGAAATTTGAGTAATGGGAGTAAAAAAACTAAGGCCGGTTACTCCCGGTCAGCGATATAGAGTAGCACCGAGCTTTGAAGAAATAACTACTGATCAACCCGAAAAAAGCTTATTAGCTCCAATGAAAAACTCAGGCGGTAGGAATCACCGCGGACGCATGACCATGCGTTACCTGGGTGGAGGCCATAAGAAGAGATATAGGGTTATCGATTTCAAAAGAAATAAGCACGGTGTTCCTGCCGTAGTGAAATCTATCGAATACGATCCGAATCGTACCGCTTATATTGCCTTGTTGTACTACGTAGATGGTACAAAAACATATATCATCGCTCCTCAAGGACTTTCCGTAGACCAAACGGTCGTTTCAGGTCCTGAAGTGGCTCCGGAAGTAGGAAATGCCATGCCTATTGGCAAAATCCCTGTCGGTACCATCATTCACAATATTGAGTTGAAGCCCGGAAAAGGTGCCAGTATGGTGCGTAGTGCCGGAGCGTATGCTCAATTGTTGGGGCGTTCGGGTAAATACGTTTCTGTGAAATTGCCTTCTGGTGAAACTCGCCAAGTATTGGAAACTTGTTATGCCACAATCGGTACTGTGTCTAACAGTGATCATATGAACGTGACCTTAGGTAAAGCTGGTAGAAACCGTTGGTTAGGTAAACGACCTAGAGTTCGAGGGGTAGCAATGAACCCAGTTGATCACCCAATGGGGGGTGGTGAAGGAAAATCTTCTGGAGGACACCCACGATCAAGAACGGGCTTATACTCGAAAGGGAAGAAAACCCGTGATAAAAATAAATATTCGAATAGGTTTATTATCAGTAGAAGAAAATCTAAGAAGTAATCATGGCAAGATCGCTTAAAAAAGGACCATATATAGATTTCCGATTGGAAAAGAAGATTGAGCAATTGGACGGATCAGGAAAAAAGTCTGTAATTAAGACTTGGTCTCGTAGATCAATGATCTCTCCGGATTTTATCGGGCACACCTTTGCGGTGCATAACGGTAACAAGTTTATCCCTGTATATGTAACAGAAAACATGGTAGGGCATAAATTAGGTGAATTTGCACCTACAAGAAACTTCAGAGGACATATTGCAAAGAAAGATAAAGGTAAAAGATAGATAAAATGGAAGCTGTAGCTAAATTAAGAAATGTGCCTATAGCACCCAGGAAGATGCGTTTGGTAGTGGATTCAGTGCGGGGAGAAAGTGTAATCAACGCCTTGAATATCCTGAAATTTGAAGCCAAAGCTGGGGCACCTCTCATAGAAAAACTACTTCTTTCTGCCGTAGCTAACTGGGAAGCAAAAAACCCTGATAGCTCGATTGAAGATGCGGATTTATTCGTAAAAGAAGTGTTCGTGACTCAAGGAAGAACCTTGAAGCGGTTTCGTCCGGCTCCTCAAGGAAGGGCACACCGTATCCGCAAGCGCTCTAACCATGTGACTTTGGTAGTGGACTCTGCCGAAACCATGTTTGACGCGCAAGCAGTAGTTGAAACTGAATCTGAAAATTCTGATAATTAACCTTTAAATATAAATTAATGGGACAAAAAGTTAATCCAACAGGTCTACGTTTAGGTTTAATTAGAGGATGGGATTCAAACTGGTATGGAGGTAAAGACTTTTCAGATAAATTAATAGAAGACGAAACGATTCGAAAATATCTTGCCGCCAGGATCCCTAATCCTAGAGCGGGCGTATCTAAAGTGATCATTGAGCGAACTTTGAAACGCCTTACTTTAACCGTGAATACTGCTCGACCTGGAGTAGTGATCGGTAAAGCCGGACAAGAAGTAGATCGAATCAAAGAAGAGTTGAAAAAGCTGACTGGTAAGGATGTACAGATCAATATCAATGAGATCAAACGTCCTGAGCTTGATGCCAAATTGGTGGGAGAGTCTATTGCTCAGCAATTACAAAACAGGGTCTCTTACCGTAGAGCGATGAAACAAGCTATTGCTAACGCAATGCGTGTAGGTGCTCAAGGGATCAAAGTGAAAGTTTCTGGCCGTTTGGGCGGTGCGGAAATGGCCCGTAGCGAAACATACAAAGAAGGACGTATTCCTTTGCATACCTTGAGAGCGGATATCGACTATGCGCTTTCTGAAGCCAATACCGTATATGGTAAAATTGGTATCAAAGTATGGATCTTCAAAGGTGAAGTATACGGTAAAGTTGATTTATCACCTTCTACAGAAACTGGTGGTGGAAAGAGCAGCCGAGGTGGCGGAAGAAAAAGAGGTGGTGGAGATAACCGCAGAAGACGCAGCGGTGGCGGCGGTGGAGGTAGAAACTCTAACAACTAGTAGTTATAGATCGTTGAAACCCCGGAATTATCCGGGGTTTTTTTATTTTCAGGTGACTATTTCAACAGTGCAAAAAGTGTTTGTGTACTTTCCTTGACAAACGCTTCTAATTCCTCAAACCTCTCCAAAGGAAGCCTGCAAGCGAGCTTTACAAACGGCTTCTCTTGTATGACCTGCTCCAAGGTCTTTGAATCCATTTCTAAAATCGACTGGTAGTTGTCCTCCTCAAAGTAGTATTCCCATGGAGTGGCATGTATGCAAAGCTGCAAATTGCTATGCTTTTCCGGAGTCTTTATCCTTTCAATGATCTTTTCCTCAAAGCGCTTCTTATACTTGCCCTGTAAATGCAGCGTGCAACTAAATTCATGCCCCCACCAAAATATCGTTCGCAAGCTGAAAATATCCTCCCGCTTAAAGACTGCGGGATAATCCAGGACCAGGTAAGGGAGCTCCCGGTAGTTTTCCCCTTTGGATACTTTTCCTCTTCTCAAAGGCATGCTTTGGATAAAAGGAAAGCGATGTATTTGCCCGGAAATAACATGCTCCAGTTGGCTAAATTGATGAAAAAGCTTTTGGATAATCCTTCTTTTGGTTTGTAAAAAGTCCGTATTGGTTAGATATTCAAATTCTTTTGGGTCAAACATGAGAGCGTTCTATCAGGGTAATATTATGATTTACAGAAAGAATAAACAACAGGAGGTAATCTAATCCACCTGTATAACAACATGGATTTTTTTAAGCCTTCGTCAAAGGCCATATTAAAGCGATTATTAAGCCTGTTTTAGGCCACAACTGCCCCAAAAACAGGTTTTCTAGCTTGGAATTTTGTGATTTGGCCACTCATTCATACGCTATACTGTATAGAAGTCAATACTACTTACAAGCAGAGTTGAACTTTTACTTATTACATAACAATGAGTAGAATGATTTTAAAAAACCGTAAATTCATCACCAAATGCGTGAATCAGCAAAAATAGGATATTTAATTTCTCAAATTTCTTCCAAAATTTTATAAAAGTTGTAGACTTCTTCAAAGGTATTGTACAAAGGAACAGGAGCAACCCGGAGGATATTAGGTTCTCTCCAATCTAAAATGACTCCGGCTTTTGTCAGTTTTTGAAAATATTCTTTGCCCCGGCCTGTAATTTCCAATGATAGTTGGCATCCCCTTTCTTCACTATTAGTGGGTGTAATCACGTTGATTCTCTCTTTTCCTGCTTTTTTGTTTAAGCCTGCGAGTAAAAATTCCAGATAACCGGTCAATTGAATACTCTTTTTTCTCAGGTTTTCGATGCCTGCTTCTTCAAAAATATCCAACGAAGCTTTGAGCGAGGCAAATAACAAAGCCGGACCATTGCTGAGTTGCCATCCATCAGCCCCGGGAATGGGTTGAAAAGTTTCTTCCATCAAAAAGCGCCTTTCTTCGTTATGACCGTACCATCCGGCAAAGCGAGGCAACTGGCTTTGGTGCGCAAATTTTTCATGAATAAAAATGCCGGCAATGCCTCCGGGGCCGGAGTTGAGGTATTTATAAGTACACCAAGTCGCAAAGTCGACCTGCCACTGATGTAGTTGTAGAGGAACATTCCCAATGGCATGAGCCAGGTCTAAACCCATAAGCGCCCCGGCTTGATGAGCAGCTTGGGTGATTTTTTCCAATTCGAATAATTGACCGCTCAAATAGTTTATTCCTCCAAATAAGACCAAAGCCAGTTCCTCTTTATGTTGCTCAATGGCCTGTAATATATCTTCCGTACGAAGACTGTGTTCATGTTCTCTGGGACGAAGCTCGATGAAACAATCTTCTTCAGACAAGCCATGCCAGCGGATATGTGAAGAGAGTGCATAGCGGTCGGAGGGGAAAGGCTTGTGTTCCACTAAAATTTTGTACCGTTGAGGTGTAGGTCTGTAAAAAGAAACCAAGAGCAAATGCAAATTGACGGTAAGTGCATTCATACTGATCACTTCGATAGGAAGGGCTCCTATTAATTTGGCAATGGGTTCCCGCAATTTTTTGTGGAAGGTACTCCAGGGGTTGGCTCCCGAAAAGTGTCCTTCCACGGCCAAGTGTTGCCAAGCTTCCAGCACTTGAGCCAAGTAATGTTGGGTGGATTGAGGTTGTAGACCCAAAGAATTTCCACAGAAATAAATGACAGGTTTTCCGTTTTTTTCCGGAATGTAGAATTTTTTCCGAAAATCTTTCAGGGGATCATCCTCATCCAACTGTTGAGCAAAGGCCAGCGTATTTTTAAAATCCATAAAACGAGAATTTTTTTATCAAAAATTTGAACTTTTTTTACTTTGAAAAAATCACTGATTATCAATCGTTTGACGGTATATAAAGGTAATCTTTGCGGAGAAGCAGAAAAAATAATGGGATTTTTTTCTGAAAAATGTTTGCGGTTTAAAAAAATGCATATACTTTTGCACACCTCAAAACGATAACAGAGGCGCTGAAAAAAGCGAAAAACAACTTACTGGGGAGATACCAAAGCGGCCAACTGGGACGGACTGTAAATCCGTTGTCTTACGACTTCGCAGGTTCGAATCCTGCTCTCCCCACAAATCTTATGGGAACTGCTCTGAAAAGCGAAAAAAAATAGTAACTTTACAGGGTAAATTAAAAAGCTAATAAAAGCGGGAGTAGCTCAGTTGGTAGAGCGGCAGCCTTCCAAGCTGCAGGTCGCGGGTTCGAGCCTCGTCTCCCGCTCTCTTCTATTGTAGCCGATGTAGCTCAGGGGTAGAGTGCTTCCTTGGTAAGGAAGAGGTCACGGGTTCAAATCCCGTCATTGGCTCGAGTTATTTGAGTAAATTATTCACTTATACTTAATCTTTAGTAAAGATGGCAAAAGAAACCTTTGACCGTTCTAAACCTCACTTAAATATAGGTACTATTGGTCACGTTGACCACGGTAAAACCACTTTGACTGCAGCGATTACTAAAGTGCTTGCAGAAGCTGGTTTATCTGAAGTTCGCGATTTCGATACAATTGATAACGCTCCAGAAGAAAAAGAAAGAGGTATTACAATTAATACTTCTCACGTAGAATATCAAACCGCAACAAGACACTACGCTCACGTTGACTGTCCTGGTCACGCTGACTATGTGAAGAACATGGTAACAGGTGCTGCTCAAATGGACGGAGCAATCTTGGTAGTAGCTGCAACTGACGGTCCTATGCCTCAAACTAGAGAGCATATCTTGTTAGCAAGACAAGTAGGTGTTCCTGCTTTGGTTGTGTTCTTGAACAAGGTGGACATGGTTGATGACGAAGAGTTGTTAGAATTAGTAGAAATGGAAGTAAGAGAATTGCTTTCTGACTACGGATTCGACGGTGATAACATTCCTGTGATTCGTGGTTCTGCCCTTGGTGGTTTGAACGGAGACTCTAAATGGGTTGACACAATCATGGAATTGATGAAGGAAGTTGATGAGCATATTCCAATTCCTCCACGTATTACTGACAAGCCTTTCTTGATGCCAGTTGAGGATGTATTCTCAATCACTGGTCGTGGTACGGTAGCTACCGGTAGAATCGAAAGAGGTGTAATCAACTCTGGTGATCCTGTAGATATCATCGGTGTAGGAGCTGAAGGCTTAAAATCAACCATTACTGGGGTTGAGATGTTCAGAAAAATCCTAGACAGAGGTGAAGCTGGTGACAACGTAGGTCTGTTGTTGAGAGGTATCGAAAAAACCGATATCAAAAGAGGTATGGTAATCTGTAAGCCAGGTTCTGTAACTCCTCACACTAAATTCAAAGCAGAGGTTTATGTATTGTCAAAAGAAGAAGGTGGTCGTCACACTCCATTCTTCAAAGGGTATAACCCTCAGTTCTACTTCAGAACTACTGACGTAACGGGTACTATCTCTCTTCCTGACGGAGTAGAAATGGTAATGCCAGGTGACAACATTACTATCACTGTAGAGTTGCAAAAAGAAATTGCCATGGAGCAAGGTCTTCGCTTTGCGATCCGTGAAGGTGGTAGAACTGTTGGAGCAGGTCAAGTTACTGAAATCATTGAGTAATCGAGACTTACGAAGATATATGGGCCCTGTTAGCATTGATCTAGCAGGGCTTTCTTTTAAGTTCTTTTTCTCAGGGTAAATAATTGCGAAAAATCCGGTTTTTTTCTTCAATAGAGTTTGATAAAATCGCGATTGTTTATACTTTTGCACTCCGCTTCTGAGGTAATTCAGGAAGCAAAAACCAAAAATACACACGGGTGTAGCTCAATTGGTAGAGCAGCGGTCTCCAAAACCGCAGGCTGGGAGTTCGAGTCTCTCCGCCCGTGCTAATAAGATAAGTCAGTATTCATCTCGTATTACTGTTGTGGAGCCCATGACAGTAATTACTTTATAGTTAATCACCATGTTTGAGAAAGTTAAAACATTTGTCAAGGATTCCTACCAGGAGATGATGGAGCACGTAACCTGGTTAAGTTTTTCTGAGTTACAAGAAAGTTCGGTTTTGGTCCTTGTCGCTTCCCTCGTGTTTGCTTTATTAGTCGGGGTGATTGACGTTGCATTCAGAAACGCTATGGACCTGTTTTACGGGTCGTTTTAAGCTATTTTAATTTTAGGAGCAATGAGTGATTTGAATTGGTATGTGGTAAGGGCTGTTAGCGGGCAGGAAAAGAAGGTAAAAACCTATCTGGAAAAAGAGCTCGTGAATTTGGGCTTCCAGGAACACATCACGGAAGTGTTGGTTCCTTCCGAGAAGGTCTATCAGATTCGAAAGATGAAAGACGGCAAAAGTAAAAAAGTTGCGGTCGAGAAGAACTTCTTTCCAGGGTATGTGATTATCCAAGCCAATTTAGATCATGGTGAAGTTTTGCAATTTGTGCGGAATGTTCCTGGTGTAATTGGCTTTTTGAATGTAGATGGCCGGGATTCTACTGCCAAGCCTCGCCCTATGCGGGAAGCGGAAGTGAATAGGATTCTGGGTAAAGTAGAGGATACTGATGAATACGAAGTGAAGCATGATGCCACCTTCATCGTAGGCGAATCGGTGAAAGTAATGGATGGACCATTCAATGGGTTTACAGGCACTGTAGAGGAGGTTTTTGAAGAGAAAAAGAAACTCAGTGTGATGGTGAAGATCTTTGGTAGAAATGCTCCTGTTGAGTTAAATTACGTACAAGTCGAAAAAGTAGAGTAAAATGGCAAAAGAAGTAACTGGTTTTCTGAAGCTGCAAATTAAAGGAGGGGCAGCTAATCCTTCTCCGCCAGTGGGTCCTGCGCTTGGTAGTAAGGGTCTGAACATTATGGACTTCTGCAAGCAGTTCAATGCCAGAACCCAAGACAAAGCGGGAGTACTATTGCCGGTCGTGGTTACCATCTATTCAGATAAGTCGTTTGACTTTGTGATCAAAACCCCTCCGGCTGCAGTCATGTTAAGAGAGGCCGCGAAAGTAAAGAAAGGTTCTTCAGAGCCAAACCGAGATAAAATCGGGTCCGTTACATGGGACCAAGTGAAAGAAATTGCAGAAACAAAAATGCCTGACTTGAATGCATTTGAAATGGAATCTGCAATGAAAATGGTAGCTGGTACCGCCAGAAGTATGGGTATTACTGTTACTGGAGATGCTCCTTGGAGCGAATAAAATCAAGAAACATGGCAAAGTTATCAAAAAAACATAAAGAGGCATTAAGCAAAATCGATGCGGATAAGGCTTACTCTCTCTCTGAGGCTTGTGAATTGGTAAAAGAAATCTCATATACTTCCTTTGATGCTTCTGTAGATGTAGACGTGCGTTTGGGCGTTGATCCTCGGAAAGCAGACCAAATGGTAAGAGGTGTTGTTACCTTGCCCCATGGCGTTGGAAAAGATGTGAGCGTTTTGGTACTCTGCACACCTGACAAGGAGGAAGAAGCCAAAGCCGCTGGTGCTGATCATGTAGGATTAGATGACTACATCAAGAAGATTGAAGGGGGATGGACCGATGTGGATGTAATCATTACCATGCCTACCGTGATGGCCAAAGTAGGTAAACTAGGAAGAATCTTAGGACCTCGAGGCTTGATGCCGAACCCTAAAGCCGGAACTGTAACCATGGATATTGGTAACGCAGTAAAGGAAGTGAAGGCCGGTAAGATCGATTTCAAGGTGGACAAAACCGGAATTATCCACACCAGTATCGGAAAAGTATCTTTCACTCCTGAGAAGCTGAAAGACAATGCTGAGGAGTTGATAAATACCATCTCAAAATTAAAGCCTTCTGCGGCAAAAGGTACTTACTTTAAGAGTATCACTCTCTCAAGTACTATGAGCCCGGGGATTAGTATTGACAAAGCTTCATTATCAGGAATATAATCATGACAAAGGAAGAAAAGAAACAACTGGTCGGCAAGCTGAGTGAGAAGTTATCAAATACGGATTATTTCTATATCACGGATGCTTCCGGCATGACAGTGGCCGAAATCAATGATTTCAGAAGCTTATGTTTCGAGAAGGGTGTGGAATATCGAGTAGTGAAAAACACCTTGATCCAAAAAGCTCTCGAAACATTAGAGACGGATTACACAGATTTTAATAATAACGTCTTGAAAGGTTTTTCAGGAATTATGTTTTCTCCGGAAGTAGGAAACTTACCTGCGAAAATCTTAAAAGAATACCGCAAGAAAAGTGGCAAGAAAGATGATCCCAGACCTTTGTTGAAAGGAGCATCTATCGACTCTGACTTATTCATCGGAGACGAAAACTTAGACACGCTTAGCAATCTTAAATCTAAACAAGAGCTTATTGGAGAAATCATCGGATTGCTTCAATCTCCTGCCAAAAATGTGGTTTCTGCCCTGCAAAGTGGTGGCGACACGTTGGCCGGCTTGGTGAAAACTCTTGCTGAAAGAGAACAATAGTTGTTACGCGCAGGGGTTAGGGATGCCTAGCTTCCTCTTTAAGCTTCCACATATATATTTATCAATTTTCGATTTTAAGCATTTAATTTTAAAATAAGTTTAGAAATGGCAGATTTAAAAGAATTCGCTGAGCAGCTGGTTAACTTAACTGTAAAAGAAGTTAATGATTTAGCTACTATCCTGAAAGATGAGTACGGAATCGAGCCTGCAGCTGCAGCTGCACCTGTAATGGTTGCTGCTAGTGGAGATGCTTCTGGAGAAGCAGCAGAAGAGAAGACTTCTTTTGATGTAGTGTTGAAGTCTCCAGGAAGCGCGAAGTTAGCTGTAGTGAAGTTGTTGAAAAACCTCACTGGTCTTGGCTTGAAAGAAGCGAAAGCAATGGCTGATGAAGCTCCTTCTAATGTAAAAGAAGGTGTATCTAAAGAAGAGGCTGAGGACTTGAAGAAGCAGTTGGAAGAAGCAGGTGCTGAAGTAGAGTTGAAGTAGTAATATACTCGATCAAGTATATCGGAGGCTTGGTGCTAGGCACTAAGCCTCTTTTTTTGTCTTTACCTTAAAAATTACTTTTCTCAAGTTTAGGGTTGCTTAAGTTGGGTAACCTTAGAAAAACGGTAGAAATGATATAAGCATACCTGTTTTTTTGATCCCCTCGATCTTTCTGTATTTTCGCGTATCGGCTTAGTGACGTGTTGGGCATTGCGTGCCCTTCGGCTTATTACTCATTTCTTTTTCATTAGCTTTGTGCAGCTTAATACATTGATCATGCTGAAAAAACATATACGCCAAAAAGGAGTCCATTTACTTCTGTTTCTCATTACCCTTGTGGGAACAACGTATGCCGGAGTAGAGTGGACTTGGGGCAAATACCTGCTGTTAACCGGTGTCACCTGGAACGAGTTTACGCAAGGGCTATATTTTTCCCTGCCCTTCTTAGGGATTCTTACCTGCCATGAGTTCGGGCATTATTTTACGGCAAAGTATTACCGGCTGAAAGTGACACTTCCTTACTATATTCCCTTTTGGTTTTTTGGAGTGATGCCTAGTATAGGTACGATGGGTGCGTATATTCAAATCAAAAGCCCCTTGAAGTCGCGCAAAGAGTTTTTCGATGTGGGGGCTGCCGGGCCTCTTGCCGGCTTTGTGGTGATGTTGGGAGTGTTGTACTATGCATTTACACATTTGCCTGAGGCATCCTATGTCTTTCAAATTCACCCGCATTATGCCAAGTTTGGGATGGAGTATGAAAAGTATGTATACGAAGGAATGAGAGAAGGAGAAAACCTCCGGATGGGCACCAACCTCTTGTTTGAATTATGTAAAATGTATTTGGTAGACGATCCCTCCAAAATTCCCAACGACCATGAAATCTTCCATTACCCTTTTCTCTTGGCCAGCTATTTAGCTTGTTTTTTCACCTCTCTCAATTTACTGCCGATAGGACAGCTGGACGGTGGGCATATTTTGTACGGCCTCATCGGGTACAGAAAACACAAATTTGTGTCAGCGTTCTTATTTATAGGTTTTATCTTCCTGGGCGGTTTGGGAATCTTTTCCATAGAAGATTTTCAACATGACTTTCAAAACAACCTCTGGACAGGGCTTATCTACTTGCTGTTTTTGGTGTTTGTGTTTGATAAAATAACTTCTAACAAACGAAATGTGCTTCTTTTAGCCTTATTGGTCTTTTTAACACAACTTTTAACCAAGGCTATTTTCCCGCAAGTAGAAGGGTTCTACGGATGGCTGGTTTTTGGGTTTTTGTTGGGAAGAGTATTAGGAATTTACCATCCTCCGGCTTTGGAAGACAAACCGCTGGATGTAAAGCGGAAGGTTATCGGATGGATTTCTTTGATAGTCTTTATACTTTGCTTTTCACCAGTGCCTTTTATCGTATAAAATACTAGTAACATATTCGAAAAGTATCACCCCCTTTTAGGTTCCAAAGACCGAAAGGATTGTTACTTTTCGAAAAAGTAGCAAAGGTTTGCAAAAGGTATTTATAAATTTATCGTGGAAAAAAACTATTTTCATAGTTGATCCTTGTCAGGGGACTGTAGGAATAAAACTCTAAATAGGCTTATTCGAACGAACCGCTTGCAAGGATTGATAAGTGTTTCGGTAATCCCCATAGTTTACATTTATGAATACCTAAGTATAATCTCCTATGAAAACCACAACCCTTTACCTATTAATTTTAGCCATATTAACTTTTAGTTGTAAAACAGAACGCAAGGAGGAGGACAAACAGCCCACCTCAAAACAACCCAATATCATTATGTTTTTGGTAGATGATATGGGTTGGCAAGATACTTCCGTACCCTTTTACAAAGAGTCTACACCATTCAATCAGCAGTTTCAAACGCCAAATATGGAGAAGTTGGCTGCTGAAGGGATGAAATTTACCCAAGCCTACGCTTGTGCCGTTTGCTCACCTACCCGGGTAAGTTTGAATACCGGAATGAATGCCGCTCACCATAAAGTGACCAATTGGACCTTGCGAAAGGACAATGCACAAGAGCCACAGTCCAAATTCCTTACGGCTCCCAATTGGAATCATGCAGGTATGGCAGCGGACTCGACCGTAGAAAATGCCGTTTTTGCGACTCCTTTGGCCGAAATTCTAAAACAAGCGGGGTATCGCACCATTCATGTAGGAAAGGCGCATTTGGGCGCAATCAATACACCCGGAGAAAACCCTTTAAACTTGGGCTTTGAGGTGAATATTGCCGGACATGCTGCCGGAGCACCGGCTTCCTATTTGGGTACAAAGAGTTTTTCCAAACCTGGCAAGGACCGCACTTGGAATGTGCCCGGGTTAGAAAAGTATCATGGTAAAGATATTTTCTTAAGTGAAGCATTGACCTTAGAAGCTGTAGAAGCACTTGATGCCGCAGTAGATGCTCAAAAACCTTTTTATCTGTATATGTCTCATTATGCAGTGCATACTCCGATAGAAGCGGATGAACGCTTTGCTCAAAAATACCGCGATGCCGGATTGGAAGAGGTAGAGGCTCGCTATGCTTCTATGGTAGAAGGAATGGACAAAAGTCTTGGAGACTTGATGAGATACCTGGAGAAGAAAGGAATTGCTGAGAATACCATTATTTTGTTTATGTCTGACAATGGAGGATTAAGCGCTGTAGCCAGAGGAGGAGAGCCTCATACGCATAACTTGCCCCTTTCCAGTGGTAAGGGTTCGGCACATGAAGGCGGAATTCGTGAGCCGATGTTGGTAAAGTGGCCGGGTGTAGTCGCACCCGATTCACATTGCGATCAATATTTGATCATAGAGGATTTTTATCCTACCATATTGGAAATGGCCGGAGTGAAAAACTATGAAACGGTTCAGGCAATAGACGGACAAAGTTTTATCCCTTTACTTATTCAAGAAGAAGGGTATACTACAGAAGAGCGGCCACTGTTTTGGCATTATCCGAACCACTGGGGACCGGCAGGACCCGGGCTTGGCGCTTCCAGTACGGCTCGTTTGGGCGATTGGAAATTGATCTATTATCATACTGATCAACGTTTCGAATTGTTTAATCTGCGTGAAGACATTGGAGAAACCGAAAACCTGGTTGATAAACATCCTGAAAAACTGAAAGAGTTAGCCGGTGTTTTAACCGATTATTTAAAAAGTGTTGATGCCCAAATGCCTGTTGATAAGGCTACCGGCAAAACAGTGGTATACCCGGAAGAAGCCTTGGCAAAGAATGACGTTTAAGAGAGTTTAAAAAAACAAGCTAAATATTATAGCCTTTTACATGTACTCTGAAATATAAGTGTATATGGTATTATGAGAGAGGGTAATGGCTTGTTCTATATGTACTTTTTCACTGTTTATATTTTTTTGAGGTTGGTCGTGTTGTTAATTCCAAAAACTTTGCTGACCACTTTTTCACTTCCGGTAACAGTGAGTGTATACAAGCCTTTCATTAGTTTATTCATGGGTATATAAACATGGTGATGTACTTGCAAAATCTCTTGTTTATATATGACTTCTCCCTCTTGGTTGGTCATAAGAATGGAGACAGGGGTACGGGAATTGGTATATGTGATCAATACCTTTTCATTCCTTATTCCGGACGATATAAATACATCATAGGGCCCTAAAGCACTGACCATAGGCTCACCAATATAAAGCACATGATATTTGATATAGGCTCCTTTTTCAACTTTTAAACTGTACAGCCCGGCATCATAAGAAGAGAGGCTGTAATTATGGTTGATATTAGATTCGTTTTTAAACTTTTTCGTGAAAACGATATTTCGCTGTTGATCAAATAAAGTAACCGTTACAGTACCTGGGCGGTTGTTATTTAAAGCAAGGTGTAAACGGTGGTTGTTTTGAGTAATGTGAAAATCATATGCCAGACCAACGGAAGCAGCCGTGGCTTTTTCCTTAATGCTAAAGTTTCCTAGCACTTTACTATTCAGATGAAGACTAAGTAGTAAACTTAAAAGGACTATAATTGACTGTTTCATACTTGGATTGCTTAGGCTGAGTAATATAAAAAGATAACCCATTTTGGGTAATAGGTATTACTCGTTGATATACAGTGTTATAATGTAGTTATAGTTGTAAGTTAGTCCTCTTATTCTATTGTTCTGATATTTTTAATATAAAAAATATCCCCCTGATAGGGTGGCAAATTTACTCTTCAGATTCAAGAAACTGAAATAAGAAACAGATTAAATTTTACAAAGAAATGATAAGTAATAAAGTAGGGAAATAACGCCTGCTTAGAAGGCACAACCCCGAGAGCATCCGATCCGCTTCAGTGTATTAGAGATCATTATGATATCCTTTTCGTGAAAACAAACGGGTAACCGGATCTTTTTATAATGACAAAGTCAAGAGTCCTCTCTATTGTGTTAGTTTATTAAATAGCTTATCCGGGGCAGGTTTCGGTTTAAATTCGGTAAATACCTAAAAAGCAAACGTTTTCTATGATTTTACACATTGTTTTCCTTAACAGTGTGTAAGGCAAAACGCCCTTGCTTTCTTATATTTGTTGAAACCTAACACAATAACTAAATATGCGATTTTTATACTTTTTATTCACTGGTTTGTGGCTTGGCCTCAGTCATTGGGCATTGGCTCAGCCGGATACTTATCTGGCATTAGACTTTGATGGGAATTTGCATAATAAAGGGCAGAAGGACCCGGCAGTTTACATGATGAATTTCCAACCCTCTTTTGTACAAGGGCTTTCCGGAAAATGTCTGGACCTTTCTGCAAACTCCCCATCAAGAGGAAAGGTGGTGGTCCGAGGCCAAATCAACCTGGACACAGAACAGGATTTTGCCTTGATGCTTTGGGTGAAAACTCCCCAAGGAGCGATGAATAACCATAGTATGATAGGTACGAAAGACATTGGAGATCCCAAAACCAAAGGTTGGTACCTGGCTGCTCAAGCCAATGGCTCTTGGGCGTGGAACATTGCCGATGGGAAAAACTTTTACCAATATCAACCTACAGAGGAAAGGCAGACGATCAATGACGGAAAGTGGCATTTGTTGGCATTTTCACTCAACCGGAAAAAACAGGAAGCCAGGCTCTATTATGATGGGAAAAATGTTGCAATCTATAATATTAAAGGCGTAGGCGATTTGAGTAATGATGCCGACTTGTGTTTGGGGGCAGGAAGTACGGTGAAACTGGAGGAGATGTATACCTTTAACGGCTATTTGGATCAAGTAAAGGTTTGGAATTCTACCCTTTCAGCAGAGGCGGTTCGTCAGGAGTACCAACGGTTTTTTCAACTAGAGGCAGAACTACAAAAGGCGAAAGTAGAAGAACTAAAAATCCTGTCTTTTAACATTTGGCATGGAGGCCGGGAAACCGGGGAGTTTGTCGGGGTACAACGCGTCATTGATGTCATTAAACATAGCGGAGCCGATATCATTTCTATGCAAGAAACCTATGGGTCCGGTGAAGAGATTGCAGATGCATTAGGCTATTATTTTTACTTGCGGAGCTCTAATTTGTCAATTATGAGTCGCTATCCCATTGGAGAAACCCAAGACCTATTCCGGCCTTTTAACAGTGGAGGCGCTAAAGTACATGTAAGCAAAGGGCAATCATTAAATTTTTATACGGTCTGGCTACATTATTTACCCGACTATTGGACTCAGGTGAAAAACAAAGAAAACGTTCCGGCTGATACATTGATAGCGGCTGAAGAAGCTACCCGGTTAGCCGAAATCCAAACCATCCTAAAGGAAATACAGCCACAACTGGAAAAAGCCGATCAAACACCGGTCATTATGGCGGGGGACTTTAACAGCGGTTCGCATTTGGACTGGGTGAAGAAGGCTGCCCACCTTCACAACGGCTTTGTGGTAGACTGGCCGGTAAGTAAGGCGATACTGAATGCAGGATTTGCGGATTCTTACCGTAAAGCTCATCCGGACCCGGTGAAATATTTTGGCCGTACCTGGTCGCCACGCTTTACTGAGGAAACCCAAGACCGGATTGATTATATTTATTTCAAAGGAAAAAAGCTCAAAGTAATCGACTCTCAAATGTTGGATAAGCATCCTGTCAAATGGCCATCGGACCATGCGGCAGTCTTAACTACATTCAAGTTGAAATAAAGGACTAAAGCCCTTCGGGTACATGATCAGAAAAGAATTCAATTTCTAACCTATAACTATAAAAATGAGAAGAATAGCGATTGCCCTTTTAGGTATTACAACTTTACTATTTCATTTTACTGCCAGTGCGCAGGAAATTCAGGAAGAAACAGCCGAGCAAAAAGCCAAACGTATGGCGTGGTTTAAAGATGCCAAGTTGGGGATCTTTATTCACTGGGGAATTTATGCTGTAAATGGCATTGACGAATCTTGGTCTTTTTTCAATGGGTATATTTCTCATGAAGACTATATGAAGCAGCTGGACAGTTTTACGGCAGCAAACTATGACCCGGAAGCTTGGGCAAAACTGATCAAAGAAAGTGGCGCTCAGTATGCGGTGATTACCACCCGCCATCACGATGGGGTGGCACTGTGGGATACCCAATACGGAGACTTGAGCATACCGAAGAAGTCTGCCGCCAAGCGCGATGTGTTGGCTCCATTCACCAAAGCACTGCAAAAGAACAACCTGAAAGTAGGGCTTTATTATTCTCTTTCGGACTGGTCGCATCCGGATTATCCCTTGCACCTCCGGGATACGTACCGGTACAAGAATGACCCCAAACGCTGGGAGAAGTATTTGACCTATATGTTTGGGCAGATGGAAGAACTGTCAACACAGTACCAACCGGACTTATATTGGTTTGACGGTGATTGGGAACACAGTGCAGAAGAGTGGAAATCCAAAGAGCTTCGTCAGAAATTGTTGACTTGGCGGCCGAACGTAATTCTTAATTCTCGTTTGCAAGGTTATGGTGATTATGCTACTCCGGAACAAGGTGTACCGGTGACTGCTCCTAAGAACCCTTATTGGGAATTGTGTATGACAATGAACAACTCTTGGGGACATCAGGACAATGATTTGAATTACAAAACCCCTAGTCAAGTGATTCGTATTTTTATAGATTGTATCACTATGGGAGGAAACTTGTTGTTAGACATTGGTCCTAAAGCTGATGGCACGATTCCTGAACAACAAGTTCATATTCTGAAAGAGCTTGGCCGCTGGACTAATAAGCACAAAGAAGCAATTTACGAAACGATCGGTGGGATTCCCCACGGACATTTCTACGGACCTACCAATTTGTCAAAAGACAAAAAGACATTATTCCTTTATCTGTTACACAAACCCAATGGTCCGATTGTGATCAAAGGTCTGAAGAATAAAGTGAACCGGATTCGTATTGTTGGCAATGGCACCAAACTAGGACATAAAGTGATTGGGAAACAGTACTGGAGTGAGGTGCCCGGTTTATTGTACATAGATGTGCCTGAGGAAGATCTGGATCCTACTGTTACCGTCATTGCGCTTCAACTGAAAGGAGAAGTTGATTTATACCGTGAAGATGGAAAAGTGATTGAGAGTAACTAAGAATAGTGCTACTTTTACGAAGGTAAAATTTACCTGTAAGGTATTGATAGATTTTTAATAGTAATAAGGCCTGGCTTCTCAGTCAGGCCTTTTGTATGTGTTAACATTTATTAATCTTAAACTGATAAAATGACACAAGAAAATACAATTCCATAGGTTTAAAAGATAAATTTACTCGATTACCAACAAAATCGTATTAGGTGCTTTTTACTATTGTTTTTTGTGAAAATACCTGATATCATCAATCCCTAGTCCTTGATAGTCATGAAGAATCGATTATTTTGGTTAATGCTTTTATCTCTGGTGAGTACGCTAGGCTTTGGACAAAGCCCGGGAGGAGCAGGTACTAGCAACCTGCAGTTATGGCTTAAAGCCGGTAGTGGCATTACTTTATCAGGGACTGCTGTGAGTCAATGGGCGGATCAAAGTGGCAATGGGAACGATGTAGCACAAGGGACTGCCAGTTTACAACCGGTTTACCAATCAAGCTCCTTGAACGGAAATCCTTTGGTGTATTTTGACGGAAGTGACGATCAATTAATCGATACGGATGGCATCTTTGGACTCAATTCCTATGGAAACCTGAATGTATTTGTGGTGGCAAAAGTAGATAACCTGCTGAACTCAAACCTGCTCTTGGAAGAGAGT
This sequence comes from Rapidithrix thailandica, assembly GCF_039710355.1. Lineage (NCBI taxonomy): Bacteria > Pseudomonadati > Bacteroidota > Cytophagia > Cytophagales > Flammeovirgaceae > Rapidithrix > Rapidithrix thailandica. The sequence continues at coordinate 125,417 of NZ_JBDKWZ010000005.1, forward strand.
TTAGGAATCAACGGAGAGGTGAAAATGTATGCGAGTTGGCTCAATATGGGCAACCTGGAATCCTATGCCAAAGTAAAAGCACAAGAATCCGATATTTCCTACGTAGGATTGGATGAAAATACATTTATTCATGAGTTTAGTTGGAAAAGCACCGTACTGGAGTTTCCAAACTTCAGTTTGTACAGAAGCCCGGCTCATGTGAGTTCCAAATTGGGGACCTTAATCTCTGATATTGATGGCCAAAACAGTACATTGGATATAGGCGGAAACGGGACACATTTTTTGGATGGAGGAATTGCCGAGCTCATTGTATACACAAAGGATATTGATAGCAATCAACAAAAAGATATCCGGACGTATCTGGCAATTAAATACGGAGTAGAGATTGATCCGGCAAATCATCAATATTTCGACCATAGTAGTTATGCTAACGATGTTGCCGGAATTGGCAGGGATGTGTCCGGGCAAGCCTTAAATCAGGCTGAATCCCGGAGTATCAATGAGGGCAGTGTCGTAACCATTGGGAACCCTTCGGCTATGTTGACGGATGGTGAGTACCTTGTTTGGGGAAATAATGGAGAAAGTCTGGATGAAAATGCCAATTATTCCGATGTGCCTCTGGCGCAAGGAGTACAGGCCCGTTTAAACAAAATGTGGAGGGTACAAGAAACCGGAGATGTGGGTACGGTGTCCGTATCTTTTGACTTAACTAATTTAAGTAGTTCGGGTAACTCTTCTGATTTAGTGTTATTGATTAACTCTTCCGAATCGTTTGGGACTTCCGTGGATCAGGTCGTTTCCAGTGGGGTTTGGGATGCGGGTTCCTCTACCATTACCTTTAATACGGTGGATTTCAATACGGGTGATTACTTTACCTTAGGCTCAGTCAATAAGTACCAAACGCCTTTGCCGGTTCACCTGAGAGAATTTATGGCCTTTCAAGAAGGTGAAGCGATTACCATTGAGTGGACTACCGAATCGGAAACAAACACGGAAAGTTTTACAGTCGAAAAATCCTTGGACGGAATTCGTTGGCGGGAACTGGCTACGGTAGAGGCACAAGGGTACAGTAGGGAATCTCATCAGTATGAAGTAAAGGATACGGCTCCGGAGAAAAACTGGAATTATTACCGTTTGAGAGAAACCGACATGGATGGTGTCCCGATATATACAGCATCGATTTTTGTGTTCTTCCAACCGGAAGCTTTACAAGACTGGAAGGTATTCCCCAACCCGGCAAAATCGGCTTTTTCCATCTATTTCCCTCCAGGGAGTCAAGCTTGTTCTATTCAAGTAAGAGATTTGGCCGGGCAGCTATACCATACTCAACAGGTACAAAGAGCTGACTGGGAACAACTATTTACGATAGATGTAAACCAGTGGAAAAAAGGTTTTTATATTGTAGAATTGAATATTTCCCATCAAAAGATTTGTAAGAAATTAATTTTAGAATGAAAATGAAAGCAGGTGGGTGATTCCATGGATAAAAAAACACCGGAGAAAAGGGACATTTTCTCCGGTGTTTTTTTATCTTTCGCCTCTGTTACGTTGCTGTCTGGGCAAAGTAATGTTCATATGTAAAATACAAAATGGAAAAGCCGGGTGGAGTACAAAGCAATTTTTACAATAACTCTTACGAAAAGCTTTTCTCTATTATTTCTTATAAAGTATTCACCAAAAATTAACTGAAAATGGCCACTAAGGACGAGAAAGAAATGGGATTGGTCGAAAAAATCCAATCTTCTTTGGAAAACCTGATTACCCTGGAAATCGTTACCGCAGTAGGAAAAACCAAATTTAAATCAACTCCTCCTAAAGCCGGAGAAGCCCACCTGCCGGACTTAGATCATGACCGGGACCCCAAAGTGATCATGACTAAAATTGATTTGCTTCAAGGAGATATCAAAACGGTATATGACGAAGAGTTTGTTACGGGAGATTATCAGGAACTGAAAGATTTTCATCAAAGTCGAGAGCGGGAAGGGTATGAAATCATCAGTAAAAATATTTCTACCATCAAAGAGTTACTTCGCTTGATCCGCAACGAAGCGAAACAAGAATAAACCATGGGGCAGAGTAGTATCGGAAACCAGATCAACAGTATTTATAAGGACCTGACCAATCTGGAAGTCAATACCATAGTAAAGAAAAATATTACCGGCCGGAAAATGCCTGAGGCCCGGATTGCTTTGATGGACATTGCCAATAAGTATATCTCAAAGTTTCTTGAATTGGATATTGAGCTTGATTTAAACGGAAGCAAACCGGGTTCTTTTAAGTCTTTTGAAGTGATCCGTCAGAAGGCCCGGCATATCAATTTGCACCCGGGAGAATATGAAAAAGACCCCGAGGTGGATGAAGGAGAATTGATCATATTCCAACGGGTACAATTGATTTCGGACCAAATCCTGGGAGCAATGGATGCCGCCAAAAGTCGTGGCATCGAAGGTTGGGACAATGATTTTGAAAGGAGTGATTTGGTGGGGGGCTATGTCCCATTTGATCTGGAAGCACAGGAATTAGTCCTTATCCGGAAAGCTTGGGAATTGGGAGTGGAGGAAATTGTGATGCAAACACTCATCCAACTGGATGGGGATGTGATTACCCGGATTAAACCGGAAATTGCCCAAAGTGGAAAAAGTGCCTTGCACAAGGTGCATAATGAAAGTATTACTGTGTCAGTAAATTTCTGGAAAGAGCTGGTGGGAATCGTGCGGAATTTTGTCACGGGATTTGTGAAAAAATAAGGTTGGAACATTTGGTGAAAATCGCCTGGGAAGCAACCGCCAGATCACCAGGTATTTTTCGTTGATATTCTCTTCTATGGATAAACTGAACAAATGGGCGCTGTTGAAAGCTTTGCTTTGGGAAGGGGAAGCCGTGATTGCTACGGCCAGTCCCCAAGAAAATCCCAGCGAAGAGCAGGAGTTACTCTTGAAAACACATATTCAACTAGATGCAGACGTGATGACTTTTGTGGCCCGGAAGATAAGCCATGTACAAGATGAAGGACTCATAGAATTGCATTTTGGAAAAATCAGTGCTTTTGTAGCTTTTTTAACCCGTCTCAAATTATCCTTTGGCAGTTTGGTAGGCCTTTTTACCGGGCTCATTACCATCTTGCCCATCGTACATTGGCTGTATGAGGGGTATACAATGGGCTTCCAATGGGCCAATTACGAAAACAGCTTACCTGTAGTATCGCTCATTTTACTGTACTTTTCACCTCGCCTTTTCCGCTGGTTTATGAGGCAGACCGTTCAACTGCTTTGGAGGCTATTATCCCGGTAGTCGTTTTCTTTAGTCGGGAATCTACTGTATTTTTACCTGTACAAAAGAGCGGCATAAATACCTTGATGATTCTGTTTGGGAGTTTTGTTACTGAGCATTAGTTACTTACTTCTTTAGAAAAGGAAAAATGAGTGGCAAGGAGTTGATTTGTCTCCATTTTGATTACCAATAGGTGGAGTAGTGCCCCTTTTATTTTGAGTAAAACAACACTTAACCGTTAATTTTATGCTTAAGAAATTTTTTGCTGCCATAGTTGCAGCGTTTATGCTGATGCCTGCACTGTTGTTGGCCAGCACCCCTCCGGATGAAGGCATGTGGTTGCCGATGTTCATTGAGCGTCTGAATTACAAAGACATGAAAAAGCAGGGCCTGAAATTGAGCCCGGAAGAAATCTATAGTGTCAACAATTCCAGCTTGAAGGATGCCATTGTAATGTTGGGAGGGGGATTTTGTACGGCAGAGGTGGTTTCTAACCAAGGTTTGCTTTTAACTAACCATCACTGTGCTTATGATGCAATCCAAGATCATAGCTCCGTAGAGCATGATTATCTGAAAAATGGCTTTTGGGCGATGAACAAAGACCAGGAGTTGCCGAATGAAGGCTTAACAGCCTCCTTTTTGGTGCGGATGGAAGATGTGAGCCAAAAAGTATTGGCTAAGGTTTCTGACGATATGAGTGAAGAAGAGAGAAAAGCCAAAGTTGAAGAAATTTCTAAGCAAATCGAAAAAGAAGCACAAGAAAGTGAGCGCTATGAGGCTTCTGTCAAAGGTTTTTTTGATGGCAATGAGTATTACCTGTTTGTCTATGAAACATTTAACGATGTGCGTTTGGTAGGAGCTCCGCCAGAGTCAATCGGGAAATACGGTGGTGATACGGATAACTGGATGTGGCCTCGCCACACCGGAGATTTTGCCATGTTCCGGATTTATACGGATAAAGATGGAAAGCCTGCCGAATATTCCAAAGACAATGTTCCTTATGCTCCTAAAAAATATTTACCGGTTTCTTTAGAAGGGTATAACCGTGGCGACTATGCTATGGTAATGGGCTTTCCAGGTTCAACAGACCGCTATTTGACCTCTTACGGAGTGGATTTGGCCATCAATGAAACCAACCCTTCCAGAGTAAAGATCAGAGGAGAACGCCTCCGGATCATGAAAGAAAGAATGGATAGCGATCCGGCTGTTCGCATTCAGTATGCTTCCAAATATGCTTCTTTAAGTAACTACTGGAAGTACTTCATCGGACAAACTCGCGGGCTAAAGCGCCTGGACGTATTGGAGAAAAAGAAACAATTGGAAAAAGAGTTTGCTGCTTGGGTAAATGCCGATGCAAAAAGAAAAGAAAAGTATGGTGAGGCACTGGCCAATATCCAAAAAGGATACGAAGAATTAGCTTCTTTGAACAAGTTGAATGTTTATTATAACTCAGCCATCTTTGGCGGTTCTGAAGTATTCAAATTAATGTCTTCCTTTTTAGAGTTGAGTTTTAAAGAAGTGAAAACCGAGGAAGACGAAAAAGAATTGCAGGAATTGGTAGAGAAACTGAAAAAGGATATTGTAAAGCACTTTGAAGAATACGATCCCGAAACCGATAAAAGGGTGCTGGCCGCAATGTTAGAGTTGTTTGCCAACGAAATTGACCCTGCCAAACACCCTCAGGTATATACTCAAATTCAAAATGATTACAAAGGGGACTACAGTGCTTTTGTAGAGGATATTTTTGCTTCGAGTATGTTTGCTTCCGAAGACAAACTGAACGAGTATATGCAAAGCCTGGATCCGGAAATGATTAAGTCGGATATAGGTATGCGTACCTTCTTCTCTTTCTTACAGTCCTACTTTGGTATGGTGCCGGTGTTGAAGCAAGTGGAAGAAAATGTCAACAAAGGCGATCGTTTGTTTGTAGCCGGTTTACGGGAAATGAATCCGGGTAAAAACTACTATCCGAACGCAAACTCTACCTTGCGGGTAACTTACGGACAGGTATTGGATTACTTCCCAGGCGATGCGATGTTCTATGCATACTATACCACTGCAGAGGGAATCTTGGAAAAAGAAGATGCTTCCAACCACGAGTTCATCGTACCTGAAAAATTAAAATCGCTGATTCAAAACAAAGACTACGGGCGTTATGCTCAAGATGGCATTTTGCCTGTAGCGTTTATTACCAACCTGGATATTACAGGGGGGAACTCCGGAAGCCCGGTGATCAATGCCGAAGGGGAGTTGATCGGGATCGCCTTTGATGGTAACTGGGAAGCAATGAGTGGGGATATTGCTTTTGAGCCGGAGTTGCAGCGTTGTATCGCGGTGGACATCCGGTATGTACTATTTGTGATTGATAAATTTGCAGGAGCCAAGCATTTGGTAGACGAAATGACCTTGGTAGATAGCAAACGCAAAAAGCTCAAAGAATACGAAGAGGTAATTTCTGAAAAATACTAATACGTAGAGTTTTCTAAAATCCGGAATGAATTTGACTCTAACGGATTGGACAAGCCTCCTGACCATCAAATGTGGCCAGGAGGCTTGTTTTTTATGGTAATAAAAAACGCCTTCCTTTGAGTGATTTGGGAAGGCGTTACCAATGTCTTTATTATGAATGGCTCTTGTTATCGTTGGTTTTCGTATTTAGCAAGGTAAGAACCTACTAAGAGAGCACCAACTAATAAAGAACCGAAGAAGACTAAAGCAAGGGTTTCCATTCAAAAATTATTTAAAATAAAAGAATTGAACTATCAATTTATTACAAGCGAAATAAATACAGAAATGCCTAATTTCAAAAACTAATTTGTTGGGTAAAGCCGATTTCTGTATTTTCTTTTTCTTATTAAGTATCTTATCAAGAATGCTTCCACAATTTACATCTCCGGGCATTTAATCCTTCTGTTCTCTCATGAATTTTGCCCTTTCCTTGCTATCTTTTCTTAGAAAATTTAAAGATCACTAAAAACACTTTATCAAAATGAAAAAAATCACCTTTTGGCTCATTAGTTTTTTAATGAGTTCAATGCTGTATGCACAACATACAGTAACCCCTAGAAACTTACTGACCCAACAACTTACTGCAACACAAGCCGGGCACCTTGTGGAACAGGCTGGTCAGTGGAAACCTTTTCCGGCTTACCGGAACCGCGATGCATGGGAACGCTTACCGGCTTATGTCAGAGAGCATTATATCCGGGCAGGAGAAAAAGCTTTGGACTATGAATGGCCGAGTCTTCCGGCAAGCTTGTACATACAGTTTGCTCAAAATGGAAACCGGAGCAATTACCAGGCAGTATTCAGCGCCAGAAGAAATAAGCTAAAGGATTTGGTATTGGCAGAAATGATGGAAGGCGAAGGCCGTTTTATGACGCAAATAATGACAGGCGTCTGGTTGGTTTGTGAAGAGACTTCCTGGGTAATACCTGCACACCTCTCTTTGCAAAAAGACGGTGCAACTCCTTTGCCTAACTATGCAGAGCATATCATTGACCTGACCGCAGCAGAAACAGGGAATACCTTGGCCTGGATTCATTATTTGCTTAAAGAGGAACTGGATAAACTCACTCCTTTGATCAGCCAACGGATTGAGGAAGAAGTTCAACAAAGAATTCTTATTCCGGGCTTAGAACGTAAGGATTTTTGGTGGATGGGTTACGGTGGGCGCTTTGTCAATAACTGGAACCCTTGGATTGCATCTAATTGGCTTTCTTGTGTGCTTTTGATGGAAAAAGACCCTCAGCGGAAAGTAGAAGCATTGGAAAAGATTGCTCAGTGTGTAGATCATTTTATCAATTATTATCCGGAAGACGGAGGTTGTGACGAAGGGCCGGCTTATTGGGGGCATGCAGGGGGTTCTTTGTTGGATTGTCTGACTCAGTTCAAGGACATCACTGATGGGAAGGTAAATCTGTTTACGGAACCTTTGGTCCGGAAAATCGGACAGTATATTTACAAAGCATATATCTCTTCGGGAAATTACTTTGTCAATTTTGCAGATGCCCCGGCCAAAGCGAAGCCTTATCCCGATCTGATTTTTCAATATGGAAAATCAATAGAGGATGAAATGATGATGAGTTTTGCCGCTTTTTTGGCGCAATCACAAGCACATAACGGGCAGTATTTACCCCATGGAAATAATATGAGACGCCTGCTAACCGCATTGTTTCAGTTAAACGACCTGCAACAAGTTCCGGCAAAAGAACCTTTGTCAGGCAGTGCATGGTTGCCTGATACGCAGGTGTTCACCGCAAGAGAGCATGCCGGAAGTACAAAAGGGTTTTATGTAGCTGCGAAAGGTGGACATAACAATGAAAGTCACAACCACAACGATGTCGGGAATTTTATTCTCTATTACGATGGGAAACCGGTGGTGATCGATGTAGGGGTGGAAACGTATTCCAAGAAAACCTTTAGTCGCGAGCGTTACTCTATCTGGACCATGCAGTCGGGATATCATTCCTTACCCACCATCAACGGTGTCATGCAAAAGAATGGAAATGCGTATAAAGCCCGGGGGGTACAGTTTTCCGAAAGTAGTAAGCAAATACAGTTTTCATTGGATATTGCCAAAGCCTATCCGGAACAGGCTGCGGTAAGCACCTGGAAGCGGAGTGTACAATTGAAAAAAGGAAAAAATGTAACGGTCACGGAACAATATGCATTGAAAGAAATCAAAGGCGAAACGTTCATTTCCTTGATGACCCCTTGCCAAGTAGTCATAGATTCCAAAGGTAAAATCCTCTTTACAGGAGAAAGTACTTTACGACTAGTTTACGATGCGAAACAAATCATTCCCGAAGTAGAAAAGGTAGCTATTGAGGATAAAAAATTACAAAATAGCTGGGGGAAACAATTGAACCGGCTTGTGTTGAAACTGAAAAATCCTAAGTTGAAACAAAAAGTAGCCTATAGTTTCGAAAAAGTTGATTAACGATCCTCTATTCAAAGTGTTTTCCAAAAGCCCGGAGTGTTTTCCGGGCTTTTCCTTTTGCAGGAAATACGCGCAACATGATGTACATCATTTCCAGAACTGTTTGGCTTCGCTTTCTTTACAACAGTTTATCATTTAAAAGACTAGCGAATGAAACGTATACACTCCTTCCATATTCCGGTTATGGGAACTGGATTTACCATTGACACTCCTATAAAAATAGCGCATTACGGAATCTCCTCGGTGATCTCGATTGTAGATGACCAACTTATTGAACGGATGCGGGAATATTACTGTCAAAAGCTGCAATTGCCTTTTGATCCCATTACGGAAAAGGTGTTGGATTTCAGAGCAAAAAGGATAACTGCCTATCTCAACCTGGTACATCAAATTGTGGGGAATAAGTTTGAAAACCTGCTTCAATCTCTTTTGGAAAAGAAAGGGGAGATCGAAAAATATATGGATATGTTGCCGGCCTTTTCTTCTTTAAAAAAAGAATATATGACCTTGCTGGAAGCGAATACACCACTGCATCAATTAAAAACCTGGCTTCAACGCAATTTGTCTTGCGGATCGATTGATGTGAACATTATGACCAAGCTGGATAAGGAAAATTATTCCAAGGATGAAAAGCTACCGGTAGAGTATAACGATGCCCATGCAGCACTCCGGGGCTTTGCTCAAAGTGAATTGGAAGCCTCTCTTGTGCTTTCGGCAGGTATGAATCCACGCTTATACAATTACCTTGAACAGTTTGAAGATTTTTATCCCCAACCGGGTAAAAGCAATAAAAAGAAAATTGTTCTGAAAGTCAGTGACTATCGCTCAGCATTGATTCAAGGAAAGTACCTGGCCAAAAAGGGGCTTTGGGTGGATGAGTACCGTATCGAATCGGGTTTGAACTGTGGTGGGCATGCCTTTGCTACCGATGGCCATCTGATGGGACCTATTTTGGAAGAGTTTAAACAAAACCGGAAAGCGTTAGGACAATCGGTATTTTCCTTATACGTTGAGGCATTAACCTCCAAAAAACGTTATTGCCCGGAGGAAATTCCGGATGTGGCCATATCTGCTCAGGGGGGATTGGGGACTGCCGAAGAACATCAGTTTTTATTAGAGCATTATCAAATCAATTCCGTAGGTTGGGGCTCTCCTTTTTTATTGGTGCCCGAAGCCACCAATGTGGATCCATCTACCCGGAAACAATTGAGTAAGGCAGAGGAAAAAGACTTGTACTTGAGCAATATTTCACCTTTGGGGGTGCCTTTTAATAATCTGCGGAACAATAGTAAAGATCAGGAAAAGGAGAGGCTTATAGAAAAAGAGAGACCCGGAAGCTCATGCCCTAAAAAGTATCTGGTTTCGAACAAGGACTTTACAGAGGAAGCGCTTTGTACGGCATCCAGGCATTACCAGCATCTCAAATTGAAAAAACTGGAAGCACAGCAATTATCACCGGAGGAATACCGGACGGAATACGATAAGATTGTTGAAAAATCGTGTATTTGTGTAGGACTGGGAACCCCGGCCTTGCTAGTGAATGGTATGGATACACGCAAAGAAGGGGAGGGGGTGTCTGTTTGTCCGGGACCTAATATGGCCTACTTTTCCAAAGTCGTTTCACTGCGGGACATGGTTCGTCATATTTATGGGAAAGCAAATGTCATTCAACGGAAAGACCGTCCGAGTCTTTTTATCAAAGAGTTAGAGATGTATGTCACTTATTTTAAAAATAAATTACAGGAATCCTCCGGAAATAAGACTGCCAAATCAGAGAAATACTTAAAAACGTTTAAAAACAACCTGTTGAAAGGAATTGCATATTATCAGGAGTTATTCACCTGTTTTGGTGCGCAATTAGAATTGTTTAACCCGCAAATGTTAGTGAAGATGAACCGCCTTGAGCTGGAACTACAAGCGGTAGAAATTGCATGATGTACAAGCGGTAAAACAAAGGAAGGGGGAGAACAAAGAATGTTTTCCTCTTTTTTGTTTCTATAGATATGGGGTATGATTTTTTAAAAGATTGAGGGTGATCTGAAGATTATTCGGCCTATCTCCTTGCGTAGCTTTCCGGGAATCACTAAACTCACAGAGAAAATCAGTATTTACCTTAACCTTTCACTAACCATGTGGCAAGAGATTGATAACAAACTCGTCAGAGAATTTAAGTTCAAAGATTTTGTAGAGGCATTTGCCTTCATTTCCAAAGTGGCATTATTGGCCGAAAGACAAAATCATCATCCGGAATTATACAATGTGTACAATCAAGTAAAAATCAGTTTGTGTACTCATGATGCCGGAAATGTAGTGACAGAGCACGATCGCAAGTTGGCCGCAGCTATTGACAAAGTGCTTGGCTAAGTACTTCTTCCAAAGAATTGGCAGCTTATCGGAAGTGCATAAATTTTACAGAGTGCCACCGGATTTCTCCGCCTGGTATACCTAACAGGCGGAGTATACTTTTTATATAAAGAAGTGACTTAACCTTTTTCTTTTTTTGAAATGTTTCAAAAAGTGATACAGAGGAGCCGGTTTTGATTCTATTTTCGGTTAAAAACTATACGTTTAAACCACTTCAAAGTATTCCTTTTCATGTTTTCTCCTTATTTTCTTTGGATAAACTATATTTTCAAATAATTTTCCTCTGATGGGCATACACAAAGCCCGAAGAAGGATGTTTTGTACTACAGTTTGGGAATGAGAGTAATGATTGGCACTTGATTGCATATGAAAGAGAAAAAAATACAACGAAGAGAATTTATTCGAAAAGGGAGTTTTGCTGCCGGAGCGGCCACTTCCGCTTCCCTTTTGGCCGCTTGTGGGCACACAAGTCAGAAAAAAGTGGAGTTGCCTGCTTATATGAGCAAAAAGTTCGAATGGAAGTGTGTGACGGTATGGCCCCCTAACTTTCCGGTGGTAGGAGAGTCTATCAATCAGTTGGCAAAGGAATTGGAAACCATGTCAAGCGGCCGTTTGAAGATCAAAGTATACGGAGCCGGAGAATTAGTGCCGGCTTTTGAAGCCTTTGATGCCGTGACGCTGGGAGCCGTACAAATGGGGCATGGAGTGGCTTATTATTGGGCGGGAAAAATCCCTTCGGCGGTATTTTTTGCCGCTGTACCGTTTGGCATGAATGCCCAACAAATGAATGCCTGGCTGTATTATGGTGGTGGATGGGACTTGTGGCGAGAGCTTTATGCCAAGTTTGGTTTGGAGCCTTTTCCTTGTGGAAATACCGGGGTGCAAATGGGAGGTTGGTTTAACAAAGAGATTAATTCGGTAGAAGATCTTAAAGGATTAAAAATGCGGATTCCCGGCCTCGGAGGGAAAGTAATTTCGAAAGCCGGAGGTTCCAGTATTACAGTGGCCGGAGGGGAAATTTATACCAATCTGGAGCGGGGGGTGATCGATGCCACGGAATGGATCGGGCCTTACCACGATTATTTAATGGGTTTTCACCGGGTGGCGAAGTACTATTATTACCCGGGCTGGCATGAACCCGGGCCCACCTTGGAGCTTTTTTGCAATAAAAAGGCCTATGAAGAACTTCCGGACGACTTGCAGGAAATGGTCAGGATGGCTTCGTATAAGTACAATATGTTGATGCTATCCGAATTCGAATCCAAAAATAATGAGTATTTGAATAAGATTGTAAACGAAAGTGAGGTACAGATAAAGCGTTTTCCGGAAGAAGTGATTCACAATTTAAAATCCATTGCAAAAGAGGTAGTGGAAGAAGTTGCAAATGCCGATCCTTTTGCCCAGAAAGTGTATGAAAGTTATTCAAAGTTCAAAAAAGACATCACTGCCTGGAGCGAAATCTCGGAACAAACCGTCACCCAATATTTATAAAACCCATTGATCCCAATCAGGGATAAGTTGAAAAAGGAATGTATGGAGTTTGAGAAATTTACCTGCCAAAAACCTGTGTTAGTGTTGCTCCCCGGCTTTTGCGAAGCTGGCTTTATTTGGGAGCCGGTGATGGATGCCTTGGAGCATTATTTTCAAGTGATCTCCTTGGATTTACCTGGCTTTGGATCGGAGGCTTGTATTTGGAAAGCATCCGTACAAGCCTATGCCTGTTTTGTGAGAGAGGAATTAGTACAAAGGGATATTCACCAATGTGTGATGGTCGGTCATTCTATGGGAGGATATATTGCGCTGGCATATGCCAAGCTATTCGGGGATACCTTATTGGGCTTGGGACTTTTTCACTCTACAAGCTTTTCCGATTCCGAAAAAAAGCAAAAAGAGCGGGAAAAGATGATTTCTTTTCTACAAAAATTTGGGAACCACCGCTTGGTTCATGCGCAGTTTGCCCATCGTTTTTCCAAACAGTTTCAAACGACTCAGAAGGAATTAATCCAAAAAATAAGCAAAAAAGCTTGGGAAATATCCGGGGAGGAAGCCATGGTGACTGCTCTCCAAGCGATGGCAGAACGGGAAGAGAGCCTTACGTTTTTAAAGAGTTGGTCACGACCGGTGATGTATCTTTCAGGGAAAGAAGATAGGGCAGTACCTTGGCAACGTAACCAAGAAGAAATCTTACAATTGACTACTGCTCATATGGTGATATTGGAACAAAGCGGTCATTTTGGAATGTGGGAAGCTCCTGAAAAGTCCGTTCGGGCGATAGTAGGGTTTGTAAAGTGCTGTTATAGAAAAGAACAACAGCGTCAAAGAGTAACTTGACACTGTTGTTCTATGGACTGATTTAGACGCAATTTGCTTATTTCAATGCATCGATAGCATTACTAAGACTTTGGAAAATCTCTTCGATTTCCCCGATTCCCTGTACGGACGTAAACTTGCTTTGGCCTTTGTAGTGCTTGGCCACCGGAGCGGTTTTTTCTTCGTACTCCTGTACTCTTTTGCGGATCAAGGCTTCGTCTTGGTCATCTGTACGGCCAGAAGTTTCCCCCCTTTTCAAAATCCGTTGAGTTAATTCTTCTTCATTCACTTCCAAAGCAATCATGCCTGAAATTTGCGTATTATTATTTTGCAATAGCTCATCCAGAGCCTGTGCTTGTTTCACTGTCCGGGGGAACCCGTCAAAGATAAATCCCTCTGCATCTTGATTCTCTTTCAACTTGTGATCGATCATTCCGATGACGACTTCATCCGGCACGAGTTTTCCCGAATCGATAAGAACTTTGGCCTTCAATCCTAATTCTGTTCCCGCAGCAATCTCTGACCTGAGTAGATCTCCGGTAGAGAGGTGTACCAGGTTGTATTTTTCCTTTATCTTCGCACTCTGTGTTCCTTTGCCCGCACCTGGAGGGCCAAATAATACTATATTTAGCATAATTTTTTGTTGAATGTGAATTAATATGTAATGCTATCTCAAATGAGGGTGAAAGTTATTAAATTGTGCCCTAGTAACAAAGGAATGAGAAATAGTTTTATAAGCCCATAGGCTTCCATAGATTGTTAAGCGTGCATAATGATTGAATGTGGTTTTTATAAAATGAGTAGGTATTTCCTTCATGGTTTTGGATGGATGGTTATGTTGCTATTGTTTGGGTGTCAGTCAGATGTGCCGGTGAAGGATCAGTTGGTTGACTTCCGGGAACCCACTAACCGGGACTTTAAAAAACAATTGGAATTTATCCGGCAAGCCTTGGAAAAATATCCGGAAAAGGCAGAGTTGTATTATCAGAAGGCATTGATCAATTTTGAAATTGAAAAATACAATCAAGCATTGCGGGATATAGACGATGCCTTGGAATTAGATACCCGTCCGGAAAAATATACTTTCTTTAAAGGCAAAGTTTTATACCAAAAAGGGGCTTTGCAAGAGGCCTTGAAGGAATTGCATAAAGTAGAAAATACCGAGTTTGACGATTTTGAATTGTATCAATTCATTGGCGTGATCTATCATCAATTGGGGAAAGAGGATCAGGCATTGACGTACTTGCAAAAGGCAAACAACTTTGTACCGGGCTTGCCCAATGTACTATATGCTTTGGGAGCTATCTATTTGAAAAAGAAAGAAAAGGAAAAAGCCCGGAAATTTTTGTTTGAAGCGATTAAAAGTGAGCCAACCTATACTGAGGCTTATATTCAACTCATCCAATATTATCAAGAAGAGTTATTACCTCAGAAAGCGCTGGAAGTGGCCGATACTGCCGTACGTTTGTGTAAGCAAGATGCCTTTTTATACAGTTCTGTTGGAAAGACACTTTCTCTGTTAAACAAGCCGGATAGTGCAAAATACTGGTTTGATAAAGCTGTGAAGCTGGAAGAGGGCCTTTGGGAAGCCAGTGAGAACTTAGCGGAGTATCACCGGAAGCGGAAAAATTATTTGTTGGCGGAGGGGTATTTAAAATCAGCCGTGGAGAAGAACACAGATTTGTCTGCTCCGTGTTTTAAGTTAGGGTTTTTATACGAGTATTATTTAAGAGACTTGAAAAAAGCCCAGGAAATGTATGGGATGGCTCTAAAGCGTGACTTGGAAAATGAAGAGTATCAAACGGCCATCAATCGGATAGAACGAAAAATTCGCTTTTCAGCTTCCGAAGCTCGAAACAGAGCACGACAATCTGCCTTTCGTTCGGCCATCCGGGATACGGTTCAGTTATTACCGACTCCTCTGCGTACGATTGAGATTGATGAAGAATAAAAAATCCTCCTGGTATCAGGAGGACAAGTGTGCGGGAAAAGCGTGGGTTTTATTTCTTTACTACTTTTTCACTCCATTGTTTATCAGGAGACTTCACCAAGACGAAGTACATTCCTGAGGGTAATCTTTCAAGATGTTGAATCATAAACTCATTAATACCCTTTGTCAGATTCACCATGGAATGGTACAGGCGGTTTCCTGTGATATCAATTAATTGTATGCTTCCTGTTTTCTGAGTATTGGTTTCTATCACAATTTTTAGGTCTGAGTGAAAAGGGTTAGGCGATACCAATGTGATTAAGATTGACTCTCGGTTTGGGAGTTTTACGGATATGACTTTCGAAAAGCTTTCCTTTTTATCCGTATCCACTTGTTTTAAGCGGTAATAAACATTGTTTTGGCCTAAGTTATACACTTCATGGTCCATAAATTGATATGTGCTATTGGAGCGTCCAATGGCATCTTTATAACCAATAGCTTGAAAAGTATCTCCTCCCAAAGAGCGCTGTATTTCAAAGTAACTATTATTGGTTTCAGAAAGTGTTTCCCATTGTAACAGGGCCCCGTTTTCTTCCAGGGTTACAAAAAAATCGGAAAGCACAACAGGCAATGGGTTATTGCCACTGGTAGAAATAAATGTAAAAGGGCTAAAGCTGGAAAAGGAAGAAGTGGCGCTTCCCGGAGAATTTATATCTGTAAAATCAAGGCTAGCACTTGGGTTATTTATCTCCCAATGATTTGAGCCTTCATCGTAATGGGCTACTTGGAGGTCATCAGTTCCTAAAAGCGCTTGTGTAATATCACTTCTACGAGCATCCTCCCAAGCCAAAGACACTTCTGTGAGTCCTGGGGCGGTACCACCGCTGTGTTCTACGTCCCAATATTCAATTGTACTGACAATGGTACTGGGGGCTGTAACTAATAACAGTGGATCAATGGTATCATCACTGTAGGATGCATAATGGTATTCGGCGGTAAATTCAGTGGTAGCATCGGCCGTTAGCATGTTTGTGATGCTGGCTCGAGCCCAAACGCCATTATCCCCTATGGGAAAATAGAAGTCTTCACTACCTGTTTTTTTGACCGGACCATCCACATAACTAGTACTTGCTCCTCCATTGCTTGTCGAGCCACTTTCAAATTGGAATACCGTGCTTGAAGTCGTTTGCACGATTCCTTGTGTAAAAGTCGCTTTCCCTCCGGACTTAATCTGGGTAATAGCATTGGGAATCACATCACCTGAGGCTTTGTTGATTGTGAAGTTATAAAAGATTTCTTCCGTATCGGAAAGGGTGATGTTTTGATCGGTAGTGCCGTCAAATGTCACCGTATTTGTACCTTCATCAAAATTACTTTCAAGTAGATTGTTTTGCCAGTCACCGGCTATACTAATGTTGTGATCGGCATCTAAAGTAGCATTGCCCGTAATGATCAGGTTGCCGTCTACATCCAGGTCATTCCGGGTTACTTTTGTGCCGCTTTCCGCGAATTGTACATGGTAGTAGTTCAGACCAAATACAGTTTGACCACCAGCAGCATTATAATTAAATGTATTGCTATTAGTAGCACAATCCAGTATGCTTTCTACATCAGCATCACTGGTACCGGTTCCTGCAAAGTTCCAGGTGGCACCGTTTAAGTTACTGAATTCACTTCCGGAGTCTATACTTCCATCAGTAAAGTCTCCTGATTGGTAGATGGTAGCATTGTTATTCAACTCCAGGTCTCCGTCATTTAAGGTAATATCTTGGAATATTAATACTGAATTATTTTCCAGTGTTGCACCACTGATACTACTCCCATCCATATAGATAGCACTGTTGATAGAAGTTGTTTGGTTATTGACAAACCCGGTGTTGTTTTCATCGAAATACAAACGGTTAATAAATAAGGTATCTGACAAATTATTTGTTATGGTTGAATTTGCACTCCCGGAAGAAAATAGTAAATCTTCTGAAAGGGTAATGGAGCTATTGCCATCCACCTCCAAAAATGAGCTTCCTTCATTGAGGCTAATATTGGAGATCTCTAAGGTACCTTCATTATTTAACAAGATACTGTACGCAGATTGGTAATTAATATCTGCCGTATTGCTGTTGGCATCCATCGTTCCACCGGATTCAATATTTACAAAGCCTTTTTCAATGTCCAGATAATAGGCCGCTCCCCATTGCAAGGTTCCGGTATTTTGCACATCCACAGCTCCCACAGCCCCACTTACATCTAAGGTAATTACATCATTATTTCCAATAACTGCCACATTTGTACCATTGGGTGTGCACCCACAGGCCACCCTTCCACCTACTGAAAAGTCATCTGTCGACCAATTGTTTCCATCACTCCAATTCCCGGTATTGAATGAGTAAATGGGGACAACCGAGGAAACTGTTACATTGTCAAATGTAGCTTCTTGCCCGTTAATTTTTATAGTAATCTGTACGTTGTTACCAGTGAGAATCCTGGAAGTAACTACACTACTACCCGTAGATACTGCAGTACTGATGTATTCAAAAATAGTGGATTCTTTCCCTCCGTCTTCTTGAATAATGACTTGTATGTAATCTCCGGCACCGAAATCCCAAAAGACATCCAGGGAGATTTGAACATAAGCCTCTCCGGAAATGTCAATATTTTCAGAAGCCCAGATTTGTTCACTTCCGGTATTTGAAGCATAGAATTTATCATTTCCGATAAGGGTTACTCCCCATACATCAGGGGAACCGTTGGGTAAGGCACTCCAATCTGAGCCTAGAGGGAGGTTATCATCATTCCCTGTGGTAGCTCCTGTAGAATAGCCGGAAAAGTCTTCAATCCACACTTGAGCTAAGGCATTATTAAATAGAAATAAGATAAGGAAAAGTAGCAAAAAATAGTGTTTTTTCATGGTTTCACTCAAATTGATAAAAGAGGTAGGAACTAGTGATTGAAGCCGTGGTTAGTATTGCTTATTTTATAACTCCTTTATTTACTACTTACGATATGAATGTGTTATTAATTATCTGTTTTACAGTATATTGTAATATATTTCTTTATTTGGATAATAAAATGAAAGAAAATATAATTATACCTATTTATAGTTGTTGAATAAGATTTGTAAAGTGAAACAAAAGACGGATTTTCAATAAAAAATCATCTACTGCAAAAATGTAAGGAATCTATATTTTTTAATATTTTTGAAACATTTACCAAAGAATTTATCTTTATATATCTACCTATTATACTTAGATAAATTATGATACTTTCTGGTAAACAAATTCAAGAGAAACTAGGGAAAGATATTTTCATTGAACCCTTTCAACCGCAGCAACTGAATCCTAACAGTTATAATCTCCGGCTTCATAACGAACTATTAGTTTATAAGGAAAGAATATTGGATATGAAAAAAGCCAATGCTTATGAACTGATCAAAATCCCGGAAGAAGGCTTGGTATTGGAGCCTGGCAGGCTTTATTTGGGGAGAACCTTGGAAAGAACCCGTGCCGAGGTGCATGTGCCCAAGTTAGAAGGGCGCTCCTCGGTAGGGCGTTTGGGAATTTTCATTCATATTACTGCTGGCTTAGGGCATGTAGGTTCGGATGGCTATTGGACCTTGGAAATCAGCTGCGTTCAACCGGTAAGAATTTACCCTCATGTGGAAATTTGTCAAATATACTTTTTTGAAATCAAAGGTGATCACGACCCTTACACAAGTAAGTATCAACACAATGATGGGGTACAGCCTAGTTTTATGTACAAAGAATTCATAGAGAAATAGTACAATATTCTACAATGCCTTCGGGCACACCACTTTATTTGACAAGTGGTGTGCAGGGAGGTATTATTTGTAAAGAATGGGTTTGCCGTTTATACTAATGCTGTTCTTTGCCCGGCGGTAATTGTTCAATCCTTCCTCCCCCTTTCTTTCGGACCAATCCAATAAAGTACTACGTTCCCCTTGGTATTGGTAAAATGGGATGGAAAAACCACAACTACTTTGCACCGAGTCGATATGCAGGACAAAAATTTGTCGGGTTCCCAATAAAGGTTCGAAATGAGTCATATATTCATTCCATCGTTCATCCGAGGACTGAATGACTTCCTCCTTACCGAATAAGCGTAAAATCAAAGGATTCTTTTCAAAGCTGCAAAACATCACTGTCATACGCCCATTTTCTAAGACATGAGCGGCTGTTTGATTTCCACTTCCGGTTAGGTCCTGATAAGCCACTTGATTGGGACCCAGCGCCCGGAAGGTATCCATGCCCTTCGGTGACAAATTAATTCTCCCTTCTTCCGGAGCCGTTGCCACAAAGAATATTTTCTGCTTTTGGATGAAGTCAATCAGTGTTTGATCCAATGCTTCAATTAATTTGCCCATACGATTCGGAGGTTTAAGGTTTGTCTCTCTAAAAATACAATTTTTCGTAAATGTTTGCTTCTTTCTCAGGACTTTCTGCAAGTTTTTACTTGTGGGTATTAAGTTTTAGTTATTTAAGATTATTAACCAAATCAAATAAATTTAGTACCACTTAAAAGGTATTAAATTGTTATTTTTACATTCATGATAATTCAGCATGCAGCCCCACAAACTCTCCCCCTAATCATCACTTTTTTTTCTAAACCAATTCAACCCCATGAACAAATTAGCTGCTTATTTTTTGCGTTGTGTTGTCTTTGTATTTTTTTTCAATTTTTTCCATCCAGTGACCGCCCAATATTGGGAGGAAGTGGCCAAAGTGCTTCCTCGTCCCTATGCACATCCGAATTTTCTGCAAGAGTTTGGCTATGCTGTTGCCATACACGGAAATACTGCTATTGTAGGAGCTCCCAAAGATGAAATTTCCGGCTGGGAGAATGGTTCAGCCTATATTTTTGAATTCAGGGACAGTTCCTGGCAGAAAGTAGCCCGTTTGATGCCTGATGCTCCCAACAAGCCTTATCATGACCCTGGAAATTTCCGGCATTTTGGCCAAGAGGTTGCTATTTCTGAAAGTTTAATTTTGGTATCTTCGGCCTATGAAATACATGCGTTTTTTAAACCTGATTCGGGCTGGGTAGATATGCTGCCCAATTTACAAATTTTATTTACTCCTGATGAAGGTAGACGTAACCTGGCCCTTTCAGAAGATATGATTGTAATAGGAGATTTTGTGTATACAAAATCTAAATACTCGAATGATTGGGCTGGTAGTCTAGGTGATCCTGGAACTTATTTATCCACTTCAACAGGAGTAGAGCTTACAACAACGGTTGCGATCCACAGTGATCAAACCATTGCGATCAGAGGTGTGGACAATTTGATTTATGTATTTGAAAAGCCTGAAGACGGTTGGGCATATATGATGACTGAAACGGCTGTTCTAACCCCTTCTGATCCTGTGGAGAATATGCCATTCGGAACCTCTATTGCCATGGATGAAGAAACCATTGTTGTAGGTGCCCCTCAGGATTCTGTAGCGGGTAATGCGGAACAGGGTGCCCTTTATGTCTTTTCAAAATCGGATACCACTTGGGTGAATATGACCGAAACCGCCCGGCTTACTTGTTCTGATGGTGCTTCTTATGGACATTTTGGTAGTTGGGTATCCCTGGATAAAGATAGAATATTGAGTAAACAAAACAATGCATTCTATACATTTACCAAACCTACAGGAGGATGGATTTCTTCCACAGAAACGAAAAGGTTAGCTGTTCCCGATAGTCTTTTTAATGAGAATATTTCTGAAATCTGTGCTTATGGAGAAACTATTTTGATGGGAGTGCCGACAAAAACGGTGAACGGGCATGAGAATTTGGGCCTGGTTCATGTCCTTGGCTTTCAGGAGAATGGTATGGACACCTCTGTGACGGTTACACAAGTTTACCCGGAAGAAACCATCTGGGGGAATCTCAAAGAGTATTTTGGAAGTGCTATTGACATTGATCAAAATACAGCAGTGTTGGCGCAACATGGTATGAACAAGGGTGCTGACCTGGGACAAGTCTTTATTTACGAGTTTGAGAATGCAGCGTGGACCCAAGTGGCTACTCTCACTGCTTCCGTAACGGATTCGTTGGATATTTTTGGAGTGGAAGTGGCCGTTAAGGGGGATGTGGTTTTAGTTTCGGGTACCTATGAAAAGAAACAAGTGGTATACCTTTTTGAAAAACCGGACAGCGGTTGGGTAGACATGCATGAAACGGCTTTGCTTTCATCTTCTTTACCACCGGGAGAGGAAGATCGGTTTGGAAGTGAGTTAGCGATGTCAGACGATTTAATAGTGGTGGGTGATTGGGGGAAATACCTCGATTTTCCTGAGCAAGGAATTGTCTACCTGTATGAGAAGCCTGCCGGGGGATGGGTTAGCGCTCAAGAAACGGCTGTGCTGAAAGCCAGTAACGGGCATCAATGGGAAAGTTTTGGCAATTCCGTTGCTGTTGAGGAGGAGAGTGTTTTTGTAGGGGCATTAGGTCATTCTTACTCGGATACTTATTATACCAATGTAGGTTGTGTATATGTATTCCAAAAACCGGAAGGTGGTTGGACAAATATTACCGAAACCGCCATTCTTTCACCTTCATATCGTGATGTAGGTTCTTATTTTGGGGCTGATATTGCTGTTTCAGGGGGGATTCTTGTAGCAGGAGCCCCTGGAGTGGATACTTGGGATGACGATTCCTATCCTTTTGGTGGGCCTAATGGTGGCGCTTTGTACTTGTATGAAAAGCCCGTTTCCGGATGGGTGAATATGACTGAGACAGCCTTTTTGAAAGCAGTTGGTCCTTATGAAGATGATTATCTGGGAGGGTATGTAGCAATTGAAGGAGATTTCGTTTTTGGAATGGCTTCCACTAGTTTTCACCGGTATGGAAACGGTCGAGGAGAACTTCAGTACTTTATAAAACCTCAAGGGGGATGGTCCGGTACCGTAGAATCTGTGAGTACAATCATTGCATCAGATGCAAAAATTGAAAACTACTTCGGTACTTCAGTGGCCCTTTCAGGGGATAAAATGGTGGCAGGTGCCCCGGGTAATTTTGGAAATTCTTCGAAAAGTGGGGCTGTCTATTTTTTCCAGGCGAAGCCGGCAGAAATATGGGATATAAGGCCTTATTTTGCTAATCAAAGCAATAAAGCCGGAGATGTCATTTCTATTCAACTGCAGTTTTCTCAACCTGTAGAAGTTCAAAACCCGCAAGTTCCTCCCAAACTACTACTGGAAACCGGCGAAACCGACCGCTTTGCCATATACAAAGAGAACAACGGTACCGACAGATTTGTTTTTGAATACACGGTACAAGCGGGGGATTATGCCAAATGGCTGGATTACAAATCGGAAGAGGCCTTGGTGATCAGTGATAATGCCGGCATTATTTCCGCAAACGGATTGCCGGCCCGGCTTACCTTGCCTGCTCCGGGAACTGAGAATTCTTTAAGTAATAGACAAATTCTGGTAGATGCCATTCCTCCACAGTTTGCTTCGGTGAGTGAAGAGGATGACGGGTATTACAAACCCGGTGATTTCCTGACAATAAAAGTCGATATGAATGAAGCGGAATTGCTTCTTACTACAGACCTTTCTTCTGTCGATCATGACTTGAACACGGCGGCTGAATTTGCCGACTTGGGAAATGGATGGTATGAGTTGACCGTGGGCCCGCTAGATGCCGGCGGTAATATGCAGGAAGGTACTTTTCAAATTTCTGTCAAGGCGATGGATATTGTCGGTAATATCAGTCATGACAGCTCTTTGATGGTGATCACTGACAAAACCTCACCCTCCGTGCAGCTATATCCTCCCAAATACGAGCCTGTCACCAATGTTCCCTTTTTGGTTATGGCCTATTTTTCCGAACCTGTGTATGGTTTGGAACCTTCCGACTTTACCGTGCAAAACGGACAGGTCAACCAGTTGAAAGGTAGTGACCAGAAGTATAAGGTTTATGTCACACCCCAAGCCAATGGCCAGGTGCAAGTGCAATTACCACACAATGTGGTACAGGACCGGGCCGGAATGGCTAATCGGGAATCCAATTTGATCGAGGTCATATACCAAGGGCAAGGCAGTGTATTGGGCACTACAAAATTTGTTGATACTCCAAAGGTATTTCCCAACCCGGCTATACAAAGTCTGCACATTGGTATTTCGGAAGCACAAGCCTTGCCTGCATCCTTAAAAGTATATCACGCCAATGGAAAATTGGTTTGGGAAGAAACGCTTACCAAAAAGCACAGTACCATTCCCGTACATCAGTTGACCAAAGGTGTGTATATTCTTCAGATTGCTAATGCACAGGACAGGGTGGTCCGGCGCTTTGTCAAACAGTAACAGCCTTGTATGAGAAAACCGCTTCTTTAGAGGAAGCGGTTTTTTTTCAGAAAAATCTTCTTTGAAAATGTAAGATCAGCTTCTGGAAGTTACAATACTCCTCTTTCCTGTTTGTAGTAAGGTGTTAAGTTTTATTAAGAATATATTAGAAATTGACTTGTACACTTTGTTAGTGAATTTATTACCTTAGAATCCTGATTTTTTGATACAGTACAATTCCCTTTAATGAATCGCAATCTTCTATTAATTTATCACCTGATATCAAAATTTTACTTTTAGTAAATTACTCAATGACAAGCTGTTGTGAGTTGATTGGTGTTTTTTTGCTTCTTGCAAATCCATGATTCTTACTTCCTAATTACTATCGTTTTTTAAACTTATCACTCAAATTCATGTATACGCTCAAACCAAATCATTGGACCCTTATTCTTTGGATTAGTTTTTCACCAATGATCCTTTCTCATCGTACACAGGCACAGACTTTCGAACAAGTAGCAACATTGCTCCCTGCTCCCCATGAAAATTATAGTTTAAACCCTCAAATAGGCTCTTCCATTGCAATAGAGGGTGATCTGGCTATTGTAGGAGCGATTGGAGATGATCAGACAGGACCAAACAACGGAGCTGCTTATATCTTGCAGTTCGATGGTGAAACCTGGCAAAAAATGGCGAAGCTCACCGCTTCGGATGTAGGTTATGCAGAGAACTTCGGCAAAGCGGTAGCCCTTTGGGGAGACGTGGCTGTGGTAACCTCGGATAACAAAGCATACGCCTTTGAAAAGCCCTCAGAAGGTTGGACTGATATGATCGAGACCGCCAAACTCTCTAACCCTGGCGGAACATATGAAAATTTCGGTCAGTCAGTTAGCATTTTTGATGAAACGGTGGTGGTGGGGGTACCACAAAACCTACAAGCTTATGTAGGGGCTGGCAAATGTTATGTGTATTCCAAACCTTCCGGGGGTTGGCAAGACACTACTCCGGTTGCTACTCTGACCGCTTCCAACGGTTTTACCGGTGACCATTTCGGTTGGTCAGTAACCATGGATGACGAAGGCATTTTAGTCGGTGCCCCGGAAAAAGAAATAAACGGTTACTCTCAAAGTGGAGCGGTGTACGTTTTTGAAAATCAGTCCTCTTGGACTGATCAAACGGAGTTGTCTCAACTGGTTCCCTCGGAAAGTGGGGCCAAGGCCTTTGGGTACGCCTTGGCATTGTCCAATGGAACGAGCATCATTGGAGCCCCTCTCAAGCAAGTAAACGGCAGTCCGTCTCAGGGAGCCGTGTATGTATATACCCGGCCGGATTCAGGATGGGCAAAGGCCTCCGAAACAGCCCGGTTAACCGCCTCTGACGGAGAAAGCGGAGATCATTTTGGTCAGGCTGTAAGCCTGAATGATGGCTTAGCCTTAATAGGTGCACCGTTTAAAGAAATGGATTCGGGTGCAGCGTATATATTTGAAAAGCCGGAAAATGGCTGGACTACTTCAACAGAAACAGAGAAACTATGGGCATCTGATGGCAATACAAAGGATGTTTTTGGGACTGCAATCGCCATACACCCGCAGACAGCATTGGTCTGCGCCCCGCACAAAACCGTAGATACCAATGAAAAACAGGGGAGTGTGTACGTTTTTTCCCCCAATCAAACTGATTGGACCAGTGTTTCTGAAACAGAGCAATTGTCTTCTTTATTTACCCCTTTTGTCAACAACCTGGATGACCAATTTGGCATCTCCGTTGCCATTGATGGTACTACTGCCGTAGTCGGTATGGGAATGATGGATTTTCCCATAGATCTGGACAAAGGGCAAGTATTGGTATATGAATATGCGGAGGAGGCGTGGGAACTCAGTGCGGTACTTACTGCAACAGATGGAAGGTTGGGTGATAACTTTGGCTATTCAGTAGCCATTTCAAATCAAACAATTGTAGTAGGTGCTCCCAATAAAGAGGATGAAAAAGGAGCCGCCTATGTATTTGTACAACCTTCGGAAGGTTGGGGAAATATGCAGGAAACAGCCAAACTAACTCCTCAGCAAGGAAGTGCAAACGACCATTTCGGACATGCAGTGGCAATAGAGGAGAAGGTGATTGTAGTGGGAGCCCCGGACAAAGACGGGAATGGAAGTGATCAAGGCTTAGTGTATTTATTTGAAAAACCTTCCGGAGGTTGGGTCAATATGAATGAGACAGGACAGTTGGCCGCTTCCAATGCGGCCGATTTTGACCGCTTTGGCATGTCGGTAAGTATTGATGATGTAACAGTGACTGTAGGCGCTCCCTATAAAAATATCATGAGCCCTTATGATGCCACAGGAGGAGCTTATGTATTTGAAAAACCCGGAACTGGTTGGGGGGCGAGTCAAAACGAAACTGCTTTTTTAACTCCTACCATTCAGGAGTTCGGATCTTATCGCTTTGGTAATTCGGTAGCAGTGGATGGAACGACCGTAGTGGTAGGAGCTCCGGGGAAAGACTCAAGAGATGGTTATGAAATTAATGCGGGAGCTGCTTATGTTTACGAAAAACCTGATATGGGCTGGGAGAATATGACTGAAACGGCTATGTTAACCGCTGCCGGAGCTACGGAAGATGATGTCTTTGGTACTTCCGTGGCGATAGACCATGACCGTATTCTGATAGGAGCATTGAATTTAAACCCTTGGTATGGAATGGGACAAGGATCGTTTTACCTGTTTAACAAACCCAATTCGGGGTGGGCATCTACCCAAGGTGGTATGGTATATTTTGCTTCAAACCCCGCTCAAAATGACTTGTTTGGTTATGCCTTGGCCATTGACCAAGATAAAATTATAGTGGGAACACCTCAGAAGTATGCCCCGGACTGGGAAAGTGGTATTGCGTATTGTTTTCAGGCACAAACGGCCAGTGTGCAATATGTGGCTGCTACCAATAGCAATGGTGCCTACAAAGCAGGGGATACATTAACACTTCAGGTAGTATTCGATCAGTCTGTACAGATCGAAAACCCGGAGAGCCCTCCATCACTACTTTTGGAAACCGGAGAAACTGACCGTTACGCCGTGTATACGGAAGGAAGTGGTACCTCAAGGTTAACATTTGAATATGAAGTAATGCCAGGGGATGTTAATCAAGACTTGGATTATCAGTCTACCGATGCTTTGCAAGTGACGGGGAACACCCGGGTCGTAGCAGGAGGATTTGACGCGAATCTTGTATTGCCTGCTCCCGGCACTTCCGGGTCATTGGGAAGTGAAAAAGATTTGTGGGTAGATGCACAAGCACCTGTGTTTGTGAAAGTAGAAGATGAAGGAGATGGCAATTACCGGGCAGGGGAAAGGCTTACCTTGATGGCATCTCTCGGAGAAGCCGGTTTGAACTTGGAATCAGATCTGTCTTCTTTTGATACCGATTTTGGGACTTCGGTAGTATGGGATGATTTAGGTGATGGGTCCTATAGCATAAGTACTTCTGCACTGAATCAAGGCGGAAATATGCAGGAAGGAGATGTTCGTCTTACACTAAAGGCTACCGATGTGGCAGGTAATCAAACGGTTGATAGTTCTTTTGTCATCGCGCTAGACAAAACACTTCCTGTAGTGGTGTTACGTTCTGCGGTGTCCAGCCCAACGGTGGATTCACCCATTCGCTTTTCCGCTACATTTTCGGAAGAGGTGGAAGGTTTGGAAATGGAAGATTTTGAAGTAAGTAACGGTACGGTGACCCAGCTAAGAGGCGAAAGAGCAAAATATACCTTGGAAGTGACTCCGGACAAAGCCGGGGTAGTGAGTGTGTCCTTGATGGAAGCAAGTGTGACTGACTGGGTAGGAAATACCAATCAAAGCTCCAACAAGTTGGATATAGTGTATCAAGGGATGGTTGCCGGAAAAAAAGACAAACAGTTGGCTTCCGTCACTAAAGTATACCCGGTTCCGGCGGCAGATTGGTTGCAGGTGGAAGTTCCTTGGAGCAATGGGCAGGATTCAAAACTAATGGTGTATGATGTACACGGTACCGTATTTATCCGGGAGAATGTGGCCGATAAGGTGATTTCACTTCCGGTAAGTAACTTAAAGAAAGGCGTCTATGTATTACGTGTTTCCAATGATTATGGAACAGCTGTAAAACGCTTTGTCAAACGCTAAAAAGAGAAAGCTCCCCTCAAGATGCGTCTTGAGGGGAGCTTTTCAATACTGAAACTCAATTAACAACAACCTCCTCCATCATAAAAATAAGTGGAAGGAGTAATGAGAATATCTTTTCTTCCTAAAGCACCAAGTGCATTGGCTGTTTTATCACATACTGCCAATGGTTGGTTTTGGGCTAGTACATGTCCTTTCTGATCATCAAAATACGCTGCGCTTCCAAAGTAAATAGCCGTTTTTCCGGTGAAAACACAAGGACCGTCTTCAGGCATGGGATCTTTGATTGCACAAATCTCCACACTTTCGGTCAAGATCAATTGATCTATTGTATAATGCTCGGGAGACAGAACCCGGTAAGGACGCTTTGCACGCACTTCCACCGTTCCGAAACCAATACCGGTAATCAAATCAACATAGCTTTGTAGAGGAATGGCTCCGCTAAGGCACAGAGCCCGGAGTGTTTCATCGTTTTGGAGAGTGTCCGGAATAGGATCTTCAGAGATGGGATCGGAAAGTACCAACCGGCCGTATGGTTTTAACACCCGGTACATTTCTGCGAGTGCTTTGCGCAAATCTTCTTGTTTGAAAATATTGAACAGACAGTTCTGAGCGGCTACATCTATGCTCTTGTCTTCGATGGGTAAATGAAGGGCATCCCCCTTTCGCAAATCCACAAATTCTCTGGAAAACCAAGGGTTGAGAGTTTCTGCTTCTGTCATATTTTCAGAGCAAGCCGCGAGCATTTCATCCACTACATCTACTCCGATAACGCCTTGAGGTTTCCGGCTGAAATAGGAAAACTGTAAAAGCTCCATACCTCCACCCACTCCCACATACAAAATATTGGGGTCACGGACCAAATCACGGGGATGTACCGTACTTCCACAGCCATAGTTCATTTCCAGCATTCTTTGAGGAATGCTTAATCCCGGAAGTTGCCATACGGGAGTAGTAGTACAGCATAAGCCTACTTGAGGGCTTTCGGCAGCTTGTTTATATACTTCTTGGGTGGTTGCTAAATAAGACATTCTCGTATGGGTTAAATATTAGGTGAGTAATTTCAAACCCCTGAATACCTTTTCCGGAATTGATACCATTGGGGAAACATGGGGTATTTAAATGATTAACTGAATAATTGCCCTTCTTTTAAAAAAGAAAGTGATTGGCAAAGATCCGTAATTTTCAAAAAAATACC
This sequence comes from Rapidithrix thailandica, assembly GCF_039710355.1. Lineage (NCBI taxonomy): Bacteria > Pseudomonadati > Bacteroidota > Cytophagia > Cytophagales > Flammeovirgaceae > Rapidithrix > Rapidithrix thailandica. The sequence continues at coordinate 153,867 of NZ_JBDKWZ010000005.1, forward strand.
TGTCTGCCATTTGACATATACCCTTCCTTCCGGTGGAAAAAGAAGGTTACCCGACAAGTTCTTCACTGGTTAATAGTATTCCTCCGGCCTCTTGTACATTTTTGAACGCTTTTTCTACATCGCCCTCATTCAGGTCGACCCCTTTGGTCGCATCTTTCACCAAATACGTTTTAAAATTTACTTTCAAAGCATCTAACGCAGTATATTTTACACAATAGTCTGCGGCCAGTCCGGCAATATACACATCCTTGACCCCCTTGTCTTTTAAATATTCCTCCAGGCCGGTAGCTTTCCGATGGCCATTGTCGTAAAACCCACTGTAACTGTCGATATCGGTATCCGTCCCTTTGGAAAATACTCTACGGATACCTTTGGTATTCAGGCCTTCCACAAACTCCGCCCCTTGGGTATGTTGTACACAGTGCGTGGGCCACAGGATTTGATCCAAGCCATGTAAGTCGATGACATCTCCCACCTTTTTGCCGGGGTAGTTGTCCACAAAACTACCGTGATTTTTCGGATGCCAATCTTTGGTCGCCACCACCAGGTCAAAGGTGTCGATCAATTGGTTGACGGTGGGTATAATGCTTTCTCCTTGTGGCACTGCTAAGGCACCTCCTGTGACAAAATCATTTTGGATATCAACAACAATTAAAGCATTCATGGTTTTGATAGATTTATCAGTGAATATTCAAGTACAAGGTGAATATAAAAGAATAATCATTTATATGTAAAATCTAGCTTAAAGGAAGCAAGTTTCTTTTCTGAACAACAAAAAAGGACTGATTTTCATCAGTCCTTCGAGTATATTTTGGGGTGGGATTAATTGCCTCCTTGTTGCTTGATAAGGTTAAGCGCAGAACCTGCTTTGAACCACTCAATTTGAGCTTGGTTATATGTATGAGCTACTTCAAACTCATCTTTAGAACCGTCTTTGTGATTCAATACCACAGTCAGGTTGTTGTCAGGAGTAAATTTGTCCAAGTTGATGATATCGATGCTATCATCTTCCTGTACCTTGTCATAATCCTCCTTGTTCACAAAGGTAAGTGCTAACATTCCTTGCTTTTTCAAGTTGGTTTCGTGAATCCTTGCAAAAGATTTTACAATGATGGCTCTTACTCCCAAATGACGAGGCTCCATTGCCGCATGCTCTCTGGAAGAACCTTCCCCGTAGTTTTCATCTCCGAATACTACAGAACCTAATCCGGCGGCTTTGTAAGCTCTACCCGTTGCAGGCACTTCACCATACTCTCCGGTCAATTGGTTTTTCACCTCATTGGCCTTTTGGTTGTAAGCATTGATGGCTCCGATAAAGCAGTTATTAGAAATATTATCCAAATGGCCGCGGAAGCGCAACCAAGGACCTGCCATGGAGATGTGGTCGGTGGTACATTTGCCATGAGCTTTTAACAGTAATTTCAACCCTTTCAAGTCTTGGCCGTTCCAAGCGGCAAAACCTTCCAGTAACTGCAATCTTTCAGAATCCTCCTTTACGATTACCTCTACACCACTACCGTCTTCAGCAGGGGCTTGGTATCCGTTATCTTCTACGGCATATCCTTTTGCAGGTGCTTCCAAACCTTTCGGCTCGTCCAACATTACTTCTTCACCCTTTTCATTAAGCAATTTATCCTTCAACGGGTTGAACGTCAGGTCACCGGCAATCGCCAAGGCGGTCACCAGTTCCGGAGACGCCACAAAGGCGCGGGTAGCGGGGTTCCCGTCATTTCTTTTGGCAAAGTTACGGTTGAATGAAGTGATGATAGAGTTTGCTTTTTCAGGGTCGTCCGTATGTCTTGCCCATTGCCCGATACAAGGTCCGCAAGCATTCGCCATTACGACTCCGCCTATTTGCTCGAAGGTATCCAAAATACCATCTCTTTCTGCCGTGTAACGTACAGTTTCCGAACCGGGAGTGATGGTAAATTCTGATTTTACTTTTAATTGTTTGTCGATGGCTTGTTGTGCCAATGAAGCCGCACGGGTCAAATCTTCATAAGAAGAGTTGGTACAAGAACCGATCAATCCCACTTCTAACTTTTGAGGATAACCGTTTTCTTTTACCGCTTCGGCAAATTTAGAAAGCGGCCAAGCCAAGTCCGGAGTATAAGGGCCATTGATATGCGGCTCTAACTCGGAAAGGTTGATCTCAATTACCTGATCGTAGTATTTTTCAGGGTTGGCCATGACTTCATCGTCCGCTCTTAGGTTCTCACTGTTAGCATCTGCCAATTCAGCCACATCGCTTCTTCCGGTAGCTGCGAGGTATTCTTTCATTTTGCTGCTGTAAGCAAACAAAGAGGTAGTGGCTCCGATTTCAGCGCCCATATTGCAAATGGTTCCTTTTCCGGTGGCTGAAAGTGAATCGGCTCCTTCTCCAAAATATTCTACAATGCATCCGGTTCCTCCTTTTACGGTCAAGATCCCGGCCACTTTCAGGATAACATCTTTCGCAGAAACCCATCCGCTTAACTGACCGGTCAGTTTGATACCGATCAATTTCGGAAATTTCAGTTCCCAAGGCATTCCGGCCATGACATCTACCGCATCCGCACCTCCTACACCAATGGCGATCATTCCCAATCCCCCTGCATTAGGCGTGTGAGAGTCTGTGCCGATCATCATGGCACCCGGGAAGGCATAGTTTTCCAATACTACTTGGTGAATAATACCGGCACCTGGTTTCCAGAAGCCGATTCCGTATTTATTAGAAACCGACCCTAAGAAATCGTATACTTCTTTATTCGTATCGTTTGCTATTTTCAAATCTTCCGTAGCGCCCACTTTTGCTTGGATTAAGTGGTCGCAGTGAACAGTAGAAGGTACTGCTACTTTTTCCTTGCCCGCTTGCATAAATTGCAATAAAGCCATTTGTGCGGTTGCATCTTGCATGGCAACCCGGTCGGGAGCAAAGTCTACATAGGATTTACCTCTTTCATAGGCTTCCGTAGCATTTCCTTGATAAAGGTGGGCGTAAAGAATTTTTTCTGCAAGGGTAAGCGGGGTGCCAACCACTCGTCTAGCGTTTTCTATGCGTTCTCCCATTCTCGCATAGACAGATTTGATCATCTCAATATCGAATGCCATATACCAACTGTGGTTTAAGTTTGAAAATTGTTTCCCAAATTGTGTTATACAAAGCTACAAATTAATGCCTTATATTATATGAATACCGGTTTTCAAATTGAAACTCACTTACAATTTATACTCATTTGAAATAAATTCTCAACTTTTGAATATTGTTTGGGTTTTGTTTTTAGTGCTTTGCCCGAAAAAGCTTTTTGTGATATGCCACGCCTCCTCTCCGAAGTTCAATGCTATTTGTTTTTTGAGCGAGATGGCTTCTTAAAGTATGGTTAAAATTCGTCCTTCGCCTAAAGGATAAAGTTTAGGTATTACTCTACTTTAAAAATTCACTCCAAGGAAGATTTGTTTCTTTTAGGGAAAGTAAATAAATATTTTTTCTGAAAATTAGGAAGTCTGAAAAAAATATGGCAGGACCATCAACATACGGAAATGCAAAATGGCTGTATCGCTGGTGGGAGAAGGTAAAAACCAAAGGTGGACGCTACTACTATTTGTGAAGTCCACCTTTGGTTTTGGGAAATTAAAAAATAAATCCGAACCGGTAAACCAGCGGACTATTATAAATAGGGTTGTTAGAACTGGTTTTCATGGTGTTATACAGAAGCTTGAAATGAAACCAAACATTGGATGTGGTTTGGGTATATCCCAAACCTACAAAAGCAGAATCATGCCATCTGCGGTTCAAGTCAGAGCTGTATTGAGTGGAGGAAGATTTATAGCTAAGTTGTTCATATTCCGCATAAGGAAACAGAATAAAGTTCCCGATCTGGATGTCATAACGGGTATAGAGGCGAAAGCCATAAGCATTTGTCGTTAAACTGCTGTTACCGAAATAATACTTTTCGTAATGATACCGGTAAACAGGACTGATTCCCACCGAACCTAATGGAATTGGCCGGTAACCAATAATAGGGGCAAGTTCTATATCCGTAAAGTTGCTGGAAAGCAGAAAGCTGAAATCCAAGCCTAAATCAACCGATTCATTAAAGGTACGAGGTACTTTTTCCTCTGCCTCTTTTTCCTGTTGTACTTGGACGTTTGGTTCCGGTTCTTCCGTTTCTGGCTCTTCTGGTTTTACATAGTCATATGTTTGTGCAAGACTGGCAGTAGAGACAAAGCCCAACAAAAGACATATCCATAGAATTTTCATCCGATTGATCATATTGTTTGAGTTGTTATTTACCAATGATATTATTGTCTACATGTATTTGCCCAAAAGCAATTTTCCTTTTGACGCATTATAATCAGAGACACGCAAAGTTACGATTAGGACCAATTTTACAATTAATAAATAGGAAAAAATGCCTGCGGATTTGAGAAGCGGTATTTAATTAGTAAAATTGAAGGTAATTTGAATGAATAATCCTCTCCTTTAAACAACCATAGATATAACCACAGTGATTTTGAGGTAAATACAAAATCCTGTGATGATACTAGCCAAGGTGGGAGGTGAAATGCAATACAAAAAACTCACTGAAATGCTTCCTGTTACCTGCTAGGTAGAGTGGCTGATAACGTATAGGGTGTATTTACAAACCCTGTGCTATATTACCACTTCCGCTTTGTTTGTGTAATACGCGTCCCTCTTTTATTCTAGGATGCCATTGTCTTCACTATCAATTGGTTAAGTTACTGTTTTGCTACGTTGGCTTTGAGCAATCATTAAAACTCATCTCATGAATCAAGTCGGGGAAATACCACCATGGTCTGTCGGATACAGACAACTTGTACATTGCGGATCGAGGCGTATATTTGCGTAGCCGTGAGGTAAGCGACACGGTGAAATTGAAATATAGATTTGGGAATGAATACTAAACATTAAACGAAAAAAAATTATGGCAGGTGGAGTTGCACCAACGAGTTCACAGAGTAGTATGGCACAGCAAGAAAACAAAAGTTATACTGTGCCATTGATTGTTCTTACAACACTATTTTTTATGTGGGGATTTATCACGTGTATGAATGATATCCTCATTCCTTTTGTCAAGAAAATGTTTGAATTGTCCCGGGTCCAATCCCTTTTGGTGCAATTTGCTTTTTTTGGAGCTTATTTTATGGGTTCATTGATTTACTTCCTTATTTCCTCTAAAAAAGGAGACCCTATTTCAAAGATCGGTTATAAAAACGGCCTGTTGATCGGCCTGATCGTTTCGGCTTTGGGTTGTGCCTTATTGTATCCGGCTGCTGAAATTAAAATCTATGGGTTCTTTCTCGGTGCATTGTTTGTATTGGGTTTGGGGTTTACCATGTTGCAAATTTCTGCCAATCCATATGTAGCGATTTTAGGAAAACCGGAAACGGCCTCCAGCCGCTTGAATCTGTCTCAAGCCTTTAACTCTTTTGGGACTACTATTGCTCCGGTAATCGGGGGATATTTGGTCTTCCACTTTTTTGCTACTTGGGGTGAGCCGTTACTGAATAAAATCGGTGATCCGATTACCACGGATGACGGAGGACCTATGTCCGCGTTGGGTGTACAATTGCCGTATCTGATTTTTGCGGGTATTTTCCTTTTGTTAGCGCTTTTGATCAAGGTAACGAATTTGCCCCGCTTTACAGGAGAAGAGCAAGTGGTAAGCGGTTTGGGAGCCTTGAAACATTCGCATTTGGTCTTGGGGATGGTTGCCATCTTTATGTATGTAGGAGGAGAAGTGAGTATCGGTAGCGTGTTGATTAATTATATGAAAGAGCAAGTCGGGTTCACGGAGCGTGTTGCCTCATCTTATTTGGCTTTCTACTGGGGTGGTGCTATGATCGGCCGCTTTTTAGGAGCTATTTCGCTGAGCGATATGGCAAGCGAAGGCAAGAGAAATTTGTATATGATCGGTGCCGCGGTAGCTTCCTTTTTGGTGATTTACGGGGTTGTATATATTGAGAGTGGTTTTGAGTTCGAGCTCAGTCAGGTGTATCCTTATATGTTGATCATGGTGGTGAACTTTATCGGCTTTAAAATTGGTAAAGGAGCACCTTCCCGTACGTTATTGGTATTCTCCTTAGCCGCTATTGTATTATTGTGTACAACTTTGGCAACGACAGGTATGCTGGCCATTTGGACGGTGATTGGGATTGGTTTGTTTAACTCCATCATGTGGTCCAATATCTTTACTTTGGCAATCAAAGACTTAGGAAAATATACTTCACAAGGTTCGTCTCTTTTAATCATGATGATTTTGGGAGGAGCCTTAATGCCCTTGGTCCAAGGCTCAGTGGCCGATATGTTAGGGGGCTACCATTATTCATTCTTTATTCCGATCATCTCATATGTCTATTTGGCATTTTATGGATGGAAAGGTCATATCGTAAAAAAATCATAAGCGAAAAATCATGAGTAAGAAAGAGGTTACATTGGGAATTGACATTGGAGGTACCAATACAAAATTGGGATTGGTGGACAGGCAAGGGGCTTCCATTATTACAGACAGTATCAAAACCTATGCTCAAGAACCTGCAGATCATTTTGTCCCTCGGCTTGCTGAGGCTTGTTTTGCCTTGATCAATAAGGTAAGCGATCAGGTAGAAGTATTGGCCGTAGGAGTAGGGGTCCCCAATGGAAATTATTATCATGGAACGGTAGAAGATGCCCCGAATTTGCGCTGGGGAAAATACGTGCCCTTGGCCCAAATGATTCAGGATGCCATCAACCTGCCCGTAGCATTGACCAACGATGCCAATGCGGCAGCCATTGGAGAAAAGAAATTTGGGGTAGCCAAAGACTTTGATGACTTCGTAGTCATTACCTTAGGTACTGGATTGGGGAGTGGTATATATGTGAACGGAAGTTTGGTCTACGGGCACGATGGTTTTGCCGGAGAGCTGGGGCACACTACGGTTTTCCTGGATGGGCGAGATTGTCCGACAGCCAGAAAAGGCTCCTTGGAAACCTACGTTTCGGCCACCGGAATTAAACGTACGGTTTTTGAATTGCTCGCCAAACGCATTGAGCCAAGTGTATTGCGCGATTATAGCTACAATATGCTGGAAGCCAAACATATTACGGAGGCCGCTTTGGATGGTGATCCTATCGCGATAGAGGCTTTTGACTATACCGGAAGAATCCTCGGGTTAAAATTATCGGATGCCATTGCACATACCAGTCCGGAAGCCTTTATTCTTTTTGGAGGATTGGCCAATGCGGGAGATTTGATTTTGAACCCGACCAAAAAATATATGGAAGAATATAACCTGGGTATCTATAAAAATAAGGTGAAAGTACTGTTATCAGACCTGAAAGGAGACAACACAGCGGTGTTGGGGGCTAGTGCACTTGCCTGGGACGAATACGAAAAAAAACTAAAAAAATAGGGTTAGTAATCGAGAAGGAAGTGTAAAGGACTAAATGTCTTTACAAATCCTGGTTTTGAAAAACTCATAGAGAAGCCGGTGGATATGCCGGCTTTTTTTACGAATAAGGAATTGCAAGATAGGTGGTTGCCCTGGGCTTGAATGCTTAAAACCTTCAATTCTAAACAATAATTTGTAAATTACGCCTTGGTTAGGATGCCTGTCCTTAGAGGGCAGGTTTTTTAGCATGTATGGTTTTAAGTATTCAAGCATACAGGAGGTAAATATCAGCAGTAGCTGAAGGGTATTTTTTAGAAAAGTATAACTCAGAATTTGTCATCAGAGTAGGCGGCTCAATTACCAGAAACGCCTCCATAGTATATCTGCTTAATTTTTTTATGGGGAAGAAGAAAGGAATTGCCATTTTAGGCTCAACAGGCTCTATAGGCACTCAGGCACTAGAAGTTATCGAAAGTAAGCCGGAGCATTTTGGAGTGGAAGTATTGACTGCCCAAAACAATGTGGCATTATTGATCGAGCAATGCCGTAAATTTCAACCCAAGGCAGCCGTCATTGGTAATGAAGCGCATTATCCTGTGTTAAAAGAGGCCTTGGCAGGTACGGCCATCGAAGTGATGGCAGGTAGCCATGCGTTGTGTGAAGTGGTGCAAAGAGATTCGGTGGATATGGTATTGACGGCCTTGGTGGGATATTCAGGGCTAAAACCAACCATTTCAGCCATCGAAAGCCAAAAAGATATTGCCTTAGCCAATAAAGAAACCTTGGTGGTGGCAGGACAATTGATTACTTCTTTGGCCGTACAACATAAGGTGAATATATTGCCTGTGGATTCAGAGCATTCGGCTATTTTCCAATGTTTGGTAGGGGAGGAGCAAAATCCGATTGAAAAAATTATATTGACGGCTTCGGGAGGACCCTTCCGGGGGAAGAGCCGCGAAGAGTTAGCTGTAGTTACCAGAAAACAGGCCCTTAAACATCCTAATTGGGAGATGGGGGCGAAAATTACTATTGATTCGGCCAGTTTGATGAACAAGGGGCTGGAAGTGATCGAAGCAAAGTGGCTGTTTGATTTGGAACTTTCACAAATTGAAGTCATTATTCATCCTCAATCCATTGTACATTCACTTGTACAGTTTGAAGACGGAAGTATCAAAGCTCAATTAGGCTTGCCGGATATGAAACTGCCCATTCAATATGCCATGGCTTATCCGGAAAGGTTGCCTACTACCTTTGAGCGTTTTAACTTTGTCAATTATCCGTCACTAACATTTGAACAGCCAGACCGGGAGACATTCCGGAATTTACAACTGGCTTTTGATGCCTTGGAAGCCGGGGGAAATATACCTTGTATCTTAAATGCTGCTAATGAGATTGCTGTTGCGCGGTTTTTGAAAGAAGAGGTAGGCTTTTTGCAGATAGCCGAATTGAATGAAGCCTGTATGCAGCAAATTCAATACATAGGAGCACCCTCTTATCAGGATTTTGTTGAAACGGATAAATTGACCCGGCAATTGGCCCGCGACTTATTTTAATCTTACGGTAAGTGAAATTCAGAGTTATCTTGAACGGGTATGATTGCAAATTGTTGATAACAAATAAGTTGATTCTTTAATAAATTAAGTACAGGTACTTAGATTATCTAAATTTTTTAAATGTAAAGCATGGAAGGATTAATCATGACAGCTCAGCTTTTGTTGGGATTGTGCATTTTGGTGGGATTGCACGAGCTGGGGCACATGTTAGCCGCGAAAGCTTTTGGGATGAAAGTGGAAAAGTTCTCAATAGGATTTCCGCCCAAAATCTTTGGCTTTAAAATAGGAGAAACCGAGTATTCTTTGGGCGCTTTGCCGTTGGGAGGCTTTGTGAAAATTTCAGGAATGATTGATGAATCTCTGGATACCAATTATCTCAAATCAGAACCGGAACCTTGGGAATATCGCGCTAAACCAGCCTGGCAACGGTTAATTGTGATGATGGGAGGGATTATCATGAATATTATTACCGGAATTGTGGTGTTTATCTGCGTTGTCTATTTTTACGGAGATACGTATTACTCCGTGGATGAAGTGAACAAACACGGAATTTATGTCAATGAGATCGGACGCGAAATGGGCTTGGAACGGGGAGACAAAGTCATCAAACTGAATGGGAAGAGCTTTGATAATTTCGATGAAGTGCGAAACCCTAATTTTTTGCTGGCGGAGGGAAGTTACTATACCATATTGCGCAAGGGACGGGAAATTGATATTCATATCCCTTCTGATTTAATTGAGAAATTAAGTGAAAAAGACGTAGACCGGAATTTTATCGATGCATTAAAGCCTTTTTTGGTCAATAAGGTAGAAGACGGAACCCCTGCGGCAAGAGCCGGATTACAAAAAGGGGATAAGATAATTGCAGTGGATGGTGAGCCGGTCCCCTATTTTCAGGATTTGCAAAAAATACTTTACCGTAATTCCGGAAAAAATATTGACCTGAAAGTAGCGAGAAGTCAAAAGGATGCAATCGATACCTTACAACTTTCTTCGGAAGTAACCGAAAAGGGTACCTTAGGCTTTTATCCGGCCTGGGATTTAGAAGTATCCCGTACCCATTATACTTTTGTAGAGTCCATTCCCAAAGGAACGAAAGAAGCTTTCGGAGTGATCATCATTCAGCTGAAAGCTTTCAAGAAAATTCTCAAAGGAGAAGTTTCCGCTTCGAAGTCACTAAGTGGGCCTATAGGGATCGCCCAGTTTTTCGGAGGAGTCTGGAATTGGACACACTTCTGGATGATCACAGGGATGCTTTCAATGGTATTGGCGTTTATGAACTTCCTGCCGATCCCAGCGTTGGATGGTGGTCATGTAGTATTCTTATCCTATGAAATTATTTCGGGAAGGCCTCCCTCCGATAAATTCCTGGAAGGGGCTCAAAAAGTTGGAATGTTCTTGTTGTTGGGCATTATGGTTTTCGCCTTTGGCAACGATATTTATAAATGGCTTTTCTAAATAAGGGTAAAAGGAACGGCTATTTTCACAAAGGCCTCGCTTGATTTCAAGCGAGGCCTTTGTGATTGAGAACTAAAGATTCGAAAACGTCTTTGTTTAATCTTGGTTTTCTAGCTCGGCTGTAACGGCTACTTGTAAATGAGGGATTTTTGAAATTGATGTATGGCTTGTTTTTGGTATATATTTTCGGTTTAGACATTGGTAGATAGCCTGAAAATATTTGTTGATAACGATTTGTTGATCAAACTGACTGACGGCTAAAGTGCGGCTGTTTTTACGGAACTCTTCCAAGGTAGACTGAGGTGTTTGCCACATTTTTTCCAGTGCATTTGCCAGGCCTTCAGCATCTTTGGCCGGGCACAAGTAACCGTTTACACTTTCATATACTACCTCTTTGCATCCGGGTACATCGGTAGCCACCAATGGTTTGCCCATACTGGCCGCTTCTAATAAAGACCTTGGCGTGCCCTCTCTGTAAGAAGGAAGCACCACACAGTCGGCTTTGGCAATGTAGGGGCGTACATCTGCCACCCTACCTAAGTATTCTAGAAGACCCTCCTGTTGCCAGGTTTTCACTTGGGTCAACGGAATACCTAAGCCGGCTGCATTTTCTATATCTCCCAACAGTTGGAATTTTGCTTTTACACGACCTTCTTTTCGCAATTTGCGAATGGCATCCACATATTCAAGAATCCCTTTATCATACAGCAAACGAGCAACCAACAGAAAGGTAAAGGACGACTGGTTGGCTTCATTATCACTTTGTTCTACAGGACTGAAATGGTGGATGTCTACCCCTGAACCCGGCAATAAGTCTGTGATCTTTTCTGATACCAGAGCTTGTTGTAGAAAAATTTTCCGGTCGTCCTGGTTTTGGAAAAAGACTACTTTGGGTAGGCGAAATGAATAGCGGTATAAGGTCTTGGCAATGTAAGATTTGTAATTTTCTCTTAGAAAAACCGTACCCAAACCTGTCACGTTATTGATGACCGGAATACCTGCGAGTGCAGCTGCTACGCTTCCGTAAATATTGGGCTTGATGGTAAAATGAAGTACAATATCCAGAGACGATTTGGTATAAACTTTATATAAATCGTAAACAAGCCGCAAATCTGAAATGGGATTGGAACTCTTACGGTATACCCTGATAGCTTGATATTCACATCCCATTTGTTCTAATAAAGGAGAAAAATCATCTCTAGGCGCGATAGCAACTACTTCATGTCCTTCTTCCAGTAAACGCTTGATGAGGCCTTTGCGGAAGTTATAGATATTCCATGAAGTGTTAATAACTATTCCGATTCGCATAATTAAAAAAATACAGAGGTTTAAGTTAGTGTAATTAGTTTTATGCCGGATTATGCGCTACACATATTCCTCCACCTTTACTTATTTTAAGAATTGGTTCTCTTCTTTCAAAAAAGAAAACAGGGATTAAAAATCAGTTTGGCGAAAGGACCTAAGTGGCAGTTATAGCCCTTTGTTAATCGAAAGTTGCTTGTCTTTAACTGTCTTGCTCACCATTCGGGCAAAAGCCAATGATGAAAGGAAGACTTGAATAGTTGTTTTTTGGAAGATCCGATAGTAATCTTAGAGTGTGCTCTCCTATGATCTTTTCAAAAATACTCACTTAAGAATGTGCTCTATCTACAAAAATTATTCCTTTTGAAAAAAATAAGTAAGCATGTATACAAATAAAAAAAAAAAACTTAGTAATGTCTATTAAGTATTCAAAATATGAAAAACCTTAGCAGAAAATTAATGTAATGTTGTAAGGGAATTTCCTTGTTTCGTAGAGAGAATTCCTTTTAATTTGTTGCCAATGAGAGACTTTCAGAAGGTGATGTATATTTATTGAAATAGAAGTGAATGCAATTCCTTTTGTGAACTTTCTGATTAAGTACTATTCATTTTTTATCTTTGCTGCTTGAATGTAAGGTGATGAGATTTTTTTTAGGGATTTTAGTAGCATGTTGTTTCTCATCTTGTTATGAGATCCGGGAGTTAGTTCATATTAATATAGATGGCTCCGGGCGCTATGAGTTACAGTTAGATTTTACTCATAGTAAATTGGAGCTGTCCAGGCTAACAGCTTTGACAAAGGAGGAGGCGGCTTTATTGGGAGTGTCTCGTAATCCGTTTTCTGTGTTGGATTCCGTGTTTAAAGAAGGAGCGGCAACCTTAAATTCCCTTCCGGGCATTGTAGGGGCTGTAAGCACAAATGATCCCCTCAATTTTAAATATGGTATTACTTTCGAATTTTATGATGTGGACATATTAAATTCCGCACTGACGCATTTAGACAGCCGGGAATTTGAAAGTCCGCCTGTATATTATGAATATAACCTGAAAGGGAAGTTTTCCAAATCCAGGCAACAGGTGTTTGCCCATTTGATGGAAGTGTTTCCCTCTCAGCAAGAAGATTTACCTGATGAAGTCAGGCAATATTTTGAGCAGCTGTATAACTCTATGACCTATAAGCTGATTTTATCCACGGAAGGGAAAATCAAACGCTCTGTCAATGACAATGCCATCGTATCCGTGGACCGAAAACAATTATTGTTTACAGCATTTGTCAGAGAGTTACAAGAAGAAGAGGTCGATTGGGAAAATACAGTTAAATTTAAAACAAAACGCTAGTTTCTTAATTTCAAGATTTATGTCATATTTATTCACTTCAGAGTCAGTATCAGAAGGACATCCTGATAAGATAGCAGACCAAATCTCGGATGCTATCCTGGATTCCATGTTAAGTCAGGATCCGGATTCAAGAGTAGCCTGTGAAACGATGGTTACTACCGGTTTGGTCGTAGTTGCAGGGGAGGTCACCACAAATGCCTATGTGGAAATTCCCGATATCGTAAGAGAAACCATTAAAAAAATTGGATATACCAAAAACGATTACAGCTTTGATTCCGAGTCATGTGGTGTGATGGGAGCGCTGCACAGCCAGTCACCGGATATTGCGCAGGGAGTGAATGAAGGACAGGGAATCGATAAAGATCAGGGAGCTGGTGATCAAGGGATGATGTTTGGGTATGCGACCAACGAAACCCCCGAATACATGCCTATGGCTTTGGCGTATTCGCATCGTTTGGTAAAAGAATTGGCCAAAATCCGGAAGGAAGAGCCGGAGTTGATGTCCTATTTGCGTCCGGATGCCAAAGCCCAAGTTACTATTGAATACGGAGGGGATCACAATCCTTTAAGAGTACATACCATTGTAGTATCTACCCAACACGATGACTTTGCCAATGAGCCGCAAATGTTAGCAAAAATTCAGGAGGATATCCGTTCGATTGTAATTCCCAGGGTAATTCCTGACAAATTCCTGGATGAAAAAACGATCTTCCATATCAATCCTACAGGTAAGTTTGTGATTGGCGGGCCTCACGGTGATGCCGGATTAACCGGGCGTAAGATCATTGTAGATACGTATGGTGGAAAAGGAGCTCACGGGGGCGGTGCTTTTTCCGGAAAAGATGCTTCTAAGGTTGATCGTAGTGCGGCTTATGCTGCCCGGCACATCGCAAAAAACCTGGTGGCTGCCGGTATCGCTGACGAGGCCTTGGTACAAGTTGCGTATGCCATTGGTGTCTCCAATCCCGTATCCTTGAATATCAATACCTATAATAGCTCGAAGGTAGACTTGACGGATGCTGAAATCGCGGAAAAAGTAGCACATATCTTTGATATGCGCCCGAAAGCTATTGTGGATCGTTTAGGGCTGAAATATCCGATTTTCTCCGAAACAGCGGCTTATGGCCACATGGGGAGAGAGCCGTATAAGAAAGAGATCGATTTGTTCTATGTAGAACTGGAAGAAAAAAACGGACAGAGAAGGGAAGTAAGAACGAAAACTGTCAAAGAAGTGGAGTTCTTTACATGGGAAAAATTAGATTATGTAGACAAATTGAAAGAAGTATTTGATCTGTAGTGATTCGAGTACATTATCATCATAAAACAAGAGCCTGGTATTTTTCAAATATCAGGCTTTTTTTGAACGTAATTAAAACCTACTATCGTTTTTTAATACATAAAATGAATGGTATCATCTTCCTCATCAGATTTATACCCAAAGCGCTCTTTCAATTTTTTATCCACGACATGTTTATTCAGAAAAAGATTGACTTCTTCTATAGACTTACTCCATTTCACTTCTCCCAATTCATTAATATAAATATCAAACCCTTTTAATTCGGGATGCACTTTTGGCTTATCAGTTTTCCCGTTTGGCTTTTTCATTTGTCGGTGCATTTTAATAAAGTAAACCGGATTGTATCGAGACTATCTTAGCTCTATATCCCTTTATAAATTTAAGGAATAAATTTTTGAAATTCTATTTTACTCTTGTCTTGAAAAGGTACGAATTGAATGGAGAATAATGGAAATGATTTGCTTTTCTTCTTTCCAGGGAATAAAGTGATTGGCATTGGGCAAAGAGATGATTTTTAAAGGTACATGTCCCAGCATTTTTCGAGAAAACTCCACATTGAGGTAGGGAACAATTTGATCTTTGTTTCCGTGTACATGCCAAACCGGAATGCATATTTTTTCCCAGTAAGGAAGCATTTCTCGCAATTCCTCCTCATGTGTGAATTTTTCATCTGCGGCTACTTTAAACGAACGGGGAGAGAGCCAGTGAAAAGGAAATGTACGGGGAAGGTTTGAAAACCAAAAGATTTTTTCCAGGTCCGGGTCTATGGCAGGAGACAACATAATGAGGTGGTTTGCTAATTCGGGAAAATCCATGGCAAGCCGGGCGGCGATAGTTCCTCCATACGAATGCCCCACAAGTACTACCGGATGGGAAGCCGAATGAAACTTTTGAAGTATGGGTTGGAGCAAGCGGGCTTGCTCTTGTATTGACGTAATGGATTTCCCAAAATCAGAGTATCCATAGCCTGGCCGGTCTACCGAAACAAGCCGGGCATGAGCCAATAGTTTAGGGTGCTGAAGGTAAGTATAAAAGGCATCCGAAGAACCTGGGGCTCCATGGATAAACAGAAGGGTTATTTTCGGTTTTTGTGCTTTTAACTGAGTGCTTACATAGCGGATTTGATGCCCCTGATAGGTATATTTTTCTATAGTGTATGCAAAGGATTTACTCGAAAAGCTCTTTGTGATTTGTTTATCACTGGTGCGAAATTGCATACAGCCTGAAGTTAGCAAAAGGAGAAACAACAGATAATAATGAACTCTCATAAATTATCTCAAAAAAATAAGTACTAAAACCGGGAGAGGATATGCAATATACCTTACAAGGATAAAAACAGAAGAATTGGTTCCTTTGATGCCAAGGTTTGACTATGCACCTAGCCTGGGCAGGTAGGAGTATTTGAGAAAATCACACTGGATTTAACAAAATTAAATAACTACCTTGTAAGTAGTATTTTACATAGAATTAATTTTAAGTTTTAATTCTTAATTTAAGGTATAATAAATTTAACGGAATAGCCTTTAATATAGCTTATTGGTATAAATAGGGTAATTTAATGCCTTGAAAATTGTTCAAGATTTATTCATAAACCTCTCCATGACTTTTTAGATAAAAAAGATACTTTTGCAAAGAATTCATATAACTATTTAAACTTTCTAACTCATGAAAAAAAGTTTACTGTTAGTACTGTTTTTCAGTTGGTGTACTATAGCCTTAGCCCAACAAACAACCATTCAGGGGAGAATCCTGGAAGACACAGAACCAATTATCGGAGCGAACATTGTCCTTAAAGGAACTACCCAAGGTACAATTACCGATATTGATGGAAATTTTAAAATGCAAACGGATCTCAGTGGTGAACAAACACTAGTGATTTCTTTTATTGGATTTAAATCCTTGGAACAAAAGGTGAGCCTTACCGGAGGAGCGGTTAATTTGGGTGATATTCAATTGGAGGGCGAGTCGATTGGCTTACAAGAAGTAGAAGTCATTGCTTCGGTAGCGGTAGACCGTAAAACACCGGTTGCCGTTGCCAACATTGATGCTGAGATTATAGATGAACAATTGGGAAATCAGGAGTTTCCCGAAATTCTTCGCTTTACCCCTTCTACCTATGTAACCAAACAAGGAGGAGGCTACGGTGATGCTAGAATTAATTTGAGAGGGTTTGACCAGGTAAATACTGCCGTGATGATCAACGGGGTACCCGTTAATGATATGGAAAATGGTTCGGTATATTGGTCTAACTGGGCCGGTTTACAGGATGTAGCCTCAAAAGTACAAGTACAACGTGGATTGAGTGCTTCTAAGTTGGCTGTAGCATCAGTAGGTGGTACTATCAACATTATCACCAATGCTGCCGAAATGGATAAAGGGGGAGCCGCCAGTGTTACTTATGGGAATGACGGTTATCAAAAATATGCCTTAAACCTTTCTACAGGTTTAGGAAAAAGCGGATTGGCATTGACCATGCAAGGAGCCTACACGAAAGGAGACGGTTATATTGACGGAACCCAATTTGAAGGCTTTTCTTATTTGGCTTCAATGGCTTGGGTCATGAATAAAAAGCATTCCGTACATTTGACGGCTTTAGGGGCTGCTCAATGGCATAACCAACGATCTTTGGGCGTTTACGATGGAGTGACCATCGCTACCTTTAAAAACCATCCCAGAGGAGCAAAATACAACCCTTCTTGGGGAGATTATAACGGAGAGGTGTTTAGTTGGAGAAGAAACTTCTACCATAAACCTAAAATGTTCTTAAACTGGTATTGGAATATCTCTGAGAAAACCGAATTAGCCACCACTGCTTATGCTTCCTTTGGCCGGGGAGGAGGAACAGGCCCCCGGGGAAGAATCAACGGAAGTTATGATACCAGCTCGAAGTTTAGAGATACCCGTTATAAAGCAGATGCGGATGGAAATCCTTATATGGGACAAGTGAGGTTTGATCATATTGCAAGATGGAACCGGGGGCATTCTGATGCGGCTTTTGCAGATTTTGGTGCGCCTAAACCTAATTGGGGAGACATGTCTTCAGGTACCGACAAACTTCCTGACGGGTACGATGTCAACAATGGTTATTTTGCTGATAAATATGTAGCTTATGAGTCAATCTATTACAATGCCGACAAAGGACGTTACGAAACCACCCAAAATGGAGGTTTTGTTCGTAGAGCTTCTATAAACTCACATAACTGGTACGGTGTTCTTGCCAACTTAACGCATAAGTTTGATCAAAAATGGACTTTAATCTCCGGGTTGGACTTAAGAAGTTATAAAGGTATCCACTACCGTAGAATCGATAATTTGTTAGGCAACGATGCATTCTTCTCCAATGAAAACATGAACAATGCAGGGGTCTTTGTTACCCAGGAGAAAAAGTCTAGAGCGTTTGCCGAATTGCAAAATGATCAACAAATTGATTATTACAACGATGGCTTGGTTCGTTGGATAGGAACTTTCGGACAAATTGAATATTCTAAAGATCGCTTCTCTGCTCACCTTTCCGGAGCGCTTTCTCACCAGGGATACAAAAGAGTTGACTACTTTAACTACCGGGATGGAGATGCCGATCAAGAAACTTCTTGGCAAAACCGCTGGGGAGGTAACCTCAAAGCCGGAGCCAACTATAATATTGACCGACACCACAATGTTTTTGCAAATGTGGGATGGTTTTCTCGCCAGCCATTGTTTGATGCCGTTTTCTTGAACTATGTGAATGATATCAATGAAAACTTAACCAATGAAAAAATCATTAGTTATGAATTGGGTTATGGCTTGCGTACGGATTTTGTGCGGTTAAATTTAAACCTTTACCATACTACCTGGTCGGATAGGTTCAGGCAGCAAAGCGTTTCAGTGGCAGGCGGCCAACAAGGTACTGCTAACCTTACAGGTATTGGACAGCAGCACCGGGGGGTGGAGCTGGATGTGACCGTTACTCCGGTTAAAACCTTGGATATCTACGGGATGTTCTCTTTGGGAGATTGGACATACAAGGATAACATTACTGCCGATGTGTTTGATGACGGACAAAATAAAATCGGAACACACTCTCTTTATCTGAAAGATGTGAAAGTAGGTGATGCCGGACAGACTACCGCCAGAATCGGTGCAAGCGTTGAGATAGTAAAAGGCTTGAAATTGAGAGGTAGCTGGTATTATGTGGATAATTTGTATGCGGATTTCAACCCTGTATCGGACGAGATCTTCTTAACCGAAGGTAATCAAGCCTTGAAATTGCCTTCTTACAACTTGGCAGATTTTGGTTTGACTTATAAAATTAAGCTTGGTGGTTCTGAGTTGCGCTTGAATGCCAATATGAACAATGCCTTTGACACCGAGTACATTGCAGAATCCGAAACAAATATCGTAGAAGAAGGGAAGTTTGATGATAATGTTGCTTACTATGGTTTTGGAAGAACCTGGAGTGCCGGACTCAAATGGAGCTTCTAAAAGAAGAAATCGTATAAGATAAGTTATTTAATAAAACCCAAAGTGCTTCCCCCCTTACAGGAAGCACTTTGGGTTTTAAATATAACTTGTCAGAGCGCTCGCCTTTGCCCCTGCGGTAGCTGATCAAATTATTGCGAGAGGAATGAGTGATGAAGTAAACTGGGGATAGATACCTAAAATTATCACGAATCTATAGACACAAATTTTACAACCTGGATAAGCTTAAAAGAATAGCCTTAATTCCGGTTCAACACGGAATACTAAACCGTTTTACACCCTATCTGGTTTTTTAAAACTAATTCCTTTCCTCACTTTTAATCAACCCTTTGCGCCAACTTTCCACGGCATTGTACCAGCTTTTTTTCAGGTTATTGTTCCGGGCGAGTTCGTAGTGGTTGCCACTGAATAAGTTTTCCATCTTTTTAAATGAGAAAACCACTTCCTGCCCATTGTCCCGGTACATCCAGTTTTCGCCCTCCGGTGTATTTTCAATACGTTCCGGTTTGCCAAAAATGACATAGATGATCCCCCGGTCTGTTTTCCAGCCTTCTTTATAGGTTGTGAAATTTTTATTTGCATAGCCTACCCTGCGGAAATAAATACGGATCAGCTTGGCGGCATTTTCTTGAGAACCGGCAAGATTCACCCAGAAGTTCTCAAATACAGACTTCATCTTTTTGGCTTTCAACATGGAGTTCATCTCACTTCCGGTAGAAATGTACACCATGGATTTTATCAGCTTTTCCAGTTTTTTGTATTTGGGATAATCCTTTCCAACGACTTTTATGCCGATTCCCGTAGCTCCTGTAGTGTCTTCTTGCGCCAAATACAAAGCCTCTTGCGCCAAGCTTACCGGTACATTGGTTTTAACCGTAAGTACGGAGTCTATTTTCAACTCTTTTTGCGGATTGGCATAATCTACGGCCATGGGAGGAGGAGCCGGGTTGAAGTCATGAGTAAACCGGACCAAGTAAAGAGTAGTATCCTGCGAAGAGGTAAATACCAAGCTATCGCCCACCATGGTGAAAAGAGTGTGTTGTGGGTTACTCAAATTTTTGATACCGAAATTTACCTTGGGAGTATTGGGCAGATAGTTGAACGAACGGCTTGCCTTTAGGTTTTCTACCGTATCCACCAAGTTGATATGCACCTGTAAAGGCTGATCGCTTTTGGGCAGTGCAAGAGTGTAGTAAAACAGTTCATTGACTTGTTGGGTCACTTGCTGAGACAGTTGCACCGTATCCGTAAATTGAACCACACTGTCATTGGGATTTTGAACACTATAAAGCAAGTGCATGTTTGACAGGGAGCCGTCTTCCCTCATGGAGTACGGCTTAAAAGCGATTTCTACCGCAGTAGAAGTTCCCTTTTGAATAAGCTTTAGTTGTAAAAATAATTCGTTGGAAGCTTCCTGGGCTTTGATTTCGGCACTGAGGGGAAAATAAAAGCATATCAAACAAACTATCAGTTGAAAGCGGATCATATTGGAAAATTCTTTATAAATGGATGTTTTATTGGAACAGCGGGTATCGAATTTAGACGTTGATTGCATTTTATCACAGACTTATGCCCACTTTAAAAAATGGGTTTACTAACATAAGTATTAGAAGTTAAATTTAACAATTATCCTCATAGAATCATTTTATCTGGTATATTCTCACCACGATTTCTTCTCTTAACATATACGAACACCAAACTTGAAAAGAAGTAAAAAAATCAGATGGAATTTGATTAATTCAAGCTTGGCGGGCGAATCTTCCCCACATGCCTTATCTTTGGGCGATTTTAGAGGAACGAAACGGTAAGGCAGAGGTGGATACTGTGATGAATTGATTCAAATGAATGTTTTACCTATATTCATAAATGCTCGTCAGGATACACCGGGCATTTGGCAATAACCCCAAACTTGCAACTACCAAGAGGTTTGCTTTCTGTTTGCAAACTCTCAACTATTTAGACGCATTACTAATGTTAATCGATATTTATGTTTAGTACAACAGAAATCACCTCGCACGAAGAGCAAAGTGATAATGTCATTCATCAGCGCTTGTATTTTGCCTATGTGGAAGCCGCCAAGCGGATCAAGGGCAATGTGCTGGAGATAGGTTGTGGGGCCGGAAGAGGCTTGGAAACCATTATCAAGGCCAGTGATTCGTTCACTGCCATTGACAAAAATGAAAAATTACTCACTTTGCACGGGCAACAATATTTGCATTGCCATTTTCTTCACCAATCCGTGCCCCCTTTGGAAGGCCTGGAAGATAATGAGTACGATTACGTTTTGTCTTTTCAGGTGATAGAACATATCGAAGACGATGATTTATTTGTCAAAGAAATTCACCGGGTGTTAAAACCGGGAGGGAAAGCAATTATTACTACTCCCAACATTCATATGTCCCTGACACGCAACCCTTGGCATGTACGAGAGTATACGGCCAAACAAATGAAGGATTTGATGGGGCGCTATTTTGATAAGGTGGAGGTAAAAGGCATTACCGGAAACCATAAGGTGATGAAATATTATGAAGACAACAAAGCCTCTGTAAAAAAAATCACCCGCTTTGATGTGTTCAATTTGCAATACCGCTTGCCTCGCAAGTTCCTGCAAGTTCCTTACGATTTACTCAACCGGGTGAATAGGAAAAAGCTACAAAAAGGAAATGATGAGCTGGTACTGAGTGTAAAAGTGGAGGATTATCATTTTGCCGATTATGCCGAAGACGGGTTTGACTTTTTCTGCATTGTAGAAAAAAACGGATAGGCAATCATTAGCCAATGGATAATTGTTAGTATAAATATTGAACCGGGCAATGAAAGCAAGGTACGTTTGCTAAATGGTACAATTAAATTTAAAACTTACCTTCAACCCTTCATTCCCTCAATCTGTCAAACGTTTTTAAATTTATGAGTGAAGTAATCAAGTGGGGCTTTATCGGTTGTGGGGCAGTGACAGAATTAAAAAGCGGACCGGCTTTTCATAAAATACCCGGTTCGGAGGTGATTGCGGTAATGAGGCGGAACGCCCAAAAAGCGGAAGATTACGCAAAGAGGCATGGCATTGCCAAATGGTATACGGATGCCGAAGCGTTGATTCACGACCCGGAGGTTAATGCCGTGTATATTGCGACTCCTCCAGGTTCGCATGCCGAATATTGCAAAAAGGTGGCAGCAGCCGGAAAGCATGTGTATGTGGAAAAACCCATGGCCCGCAACCATGCCGAATGCCTGGAAATGCTTGAGGCTTGTGCTAAGGCCGGGGTAAAATTGTTTGTGGCTTATTACCGGAGAACCTTGCCTCACTTTTTATGGGTGAAAGATCAATTGCAAAAAGGAGCGATTGGAGAGGTGCGTTTGGTGAACTTAAAGCTTTATAAACATATTCCTTCTATCGATCATCAAACGGGAGAATTGATGTGGCGGGTATTTCCGGATGTAGCCGGAGGCGGGCATTTCTATGACTTGGCTTCCCATCAGTTAGATTACCTTGACTTTGCCTTGGGACCTATTGCGGAAGCTTCCGGAATTAAAAGCAATCAGGCAGATTGGTATCCGGCAGAAGACATTGTCATGGGGAATTTTCGCTTTGAGTCAGGCGTGTTGGGTACCGGGGCTTGGTGTTTTACCACCCATCAAGATGACCACCTTGACGAGATAGAAATTATCGGTTCCAAAGGGAAAATTCGTTTTTCTACTTTTGGCGAACCTCTGGTAAAATTATACCGAGAGGGGCACTGTACCGAACATCGCTTTGAACTCCCGGAAAATATTCAATTCTACTTAATTAAAAGCATTGTGGAGGAGCTTCAGGGCAAGGTTGTTTCTTGCCCCAGTACCGGAATCAGCGCTGCCCGGACCAATAGGGTAATGGAACAAATCTGTAGTTGAGAAAAGGAAATGGGAGGAAACGATGTACAGGTTAGGAATTATCACGAATGGTTTACAGCTGTCATTTTTTGTTTTCCTGATGAAATCACAGGGAGAACGGTTTAGTTTGGAGAGAAACAAGATCAACCGGACCATGGCTGCCCAGTGAAAATGTATTCGTGATAATGTTTCCTATTCGGCAATTCGTGCTTTTATTCTTCTATTTTTAACATTTTTTAATACCTTTTTTCTGGATAATTAATAAACCGCCTTATAAAATTGCAATACAACCAAATACCGTAAGGGATCATGGCTATTGTAGTTGAAAATTTGACGAAATTGTATGGTTCTCAAAAGGCGGTTGACAATATCTCCTTTGAGATCAAAACCGGAGAAGTAGTTGGTTTTCTGGGTCCTAACGGGGCCGGGAAGAGTACAACTATGAAAATGATTACCTGCTACATGGCTCCCAGCCAAGGCAGTATCCGGTTAGATCGGTTTAACGCCAGCGAGCAACCTGAAGAAATCAAAAAACGCATCGGTTACCTTCCCGAAAACAACCCGCTGTACACCGATATGGCAATTGTGGACTACCTGAAGTTTTGTGCGGAATTACAAGGGGTGGAGAAGGAGCAGCTTTCACAAAGAATCCGGGCAATGATCGAACTCTGTGGCCTTACCAGAGAGCGATACAAAAAAATCCATGCGCTATCCAAAGGGTACCGGCAACGGGTAGGCCTGGCCCAGGCAATGATACACGACCCGGAAATCCTGATTTTGGATGAACCCACTACGGGACTGGACCCTAATCAACGGATCGAAATCCGGAAACTCATCAAAGAATTGGGAAAGGAAAAGACGGTTATTCTCAGTTCTCATATCCTCCCGGAAGTGGAAGCAACTTGCGATCGCATTTTGATTATCAACCGTGGTCAAATCGTAGCGGACGGTAGTGCCGTTACTTTGCGCCAACAGGCACAGGGGCAAGAGCTATTGGAGTTGAATATTGAAGCCTCCAATGGAGCCGATGTCCGGGCGGCCTTGTTGGATTTGGCACCGGTAGAAACCGTACAGCCTGTGGAAGACAAACAAGGCTTTTTCCGTCTGCAAAGCAAACCCGATACGTCCTCCCGCAAGGCCATATTCGATTTATGTGTGGAAAAGCAATGGTACTTGATGGAAATGCGGGGCATCGAAACTCGCCTGGAAGACGTCTTCAGAGAGTTGACCAATTGATAGACATATTGGGTATAATATCTAATTGGGCATGGTCTTTTTCTGTTGAAAAACTGAGGCCGTGTCCGGGAAAACAGCGATAAAATGAAAAGCATTTGGATTATCACAAAAAGAGAAATAGCGTCTTATTTTGATTCTCTGATCGCCTATGTAATGATTGTGTTGTTTTTAGGCTTCAGCGGTTTTTTTACCTGGTTGTTTGGCAATCATATCTTTATGATCAACCAGGCCAGTTTACAGGTCTTTTTCAGTATTTCTTATTGGACCTTGTTCTTTTTTATCCCGGCCATTACCATGCGTTCCCTGGCAGAAGAAACCCGCTCCGGAACCATTGAATTATTGAGTACCAAAGCGGTTTCCGATCCACAAATTGTCAGTGGGAAGTTTCTGTCTTGCCTCCTGTTGGTGATTGTGGCTTTGGGATGCACACTGCCGTATTACCTTACCCTCCTCTTTTTAGGGAAAGTAGACCATGGGGCCGTAATGGGAGGGTATTTCGGCTTGGTATTATTAAGTGCCGCTTATATCAGTATTGGCATTTTTGCCAGTAGTTTGTCTAACAACCAGGTTGTAGCCTTTTTGTTAGCGCTTACCATCGGAATCTTTTTCCATGTGTTGTTTGATGTCATGGCGGCAAGCTTTACGGGTGTAATGGGCGAAATTTTGAATTACCTCAGTGCCCGCGCCCATTTCGAATCTATTTCCCGGGGGGTGCTTGATTCGCGCGACTTGATTTATTTCTTCTCCTTGGCAGGCATGGGTTTACTGCTTTCTCAAACTATGTTGTCAAGAAGAAACTGGCAGGGATAGCTCCTCCCAATTCATCTTAACTAATCATTGTTTTGACTTGTAATAGACGATGCTGACTAAAAGAAATATCATAACAAAGTTAGGACTGTTAACCGCCATAATCGTACTGGTTAATTTAATTGCCAGTAAAGCTTTTTTGAGATTGGATTTTACGGCAGATCAGCGCTATACCTTGGACAAGGCCACAAAGGATATCCTGAGTGATTTGGAAGAGGTCATCACCATCAAAGCGTATTTTTCCGAAGATTTACCCCCTCAGCTTTTGAGCAATCGTCAGGATTTTAAAGATTTGTTGATCGAATATGAAAACCGCTCGGGAAGTCAGATTGTGTATGAATTTATCAATCCCAATGAAGATGAGGCGGCCGAACAAAAAGCCCAACAAACCGGAATCAGTCCCTTGCTAATCAATGTGCAGGACCGGGATCAGGTGAAACAAATGCGCGCATATATGGGGGCGGTGGTAGAAACCGGTGACCGGAAAGAAATCCTCCCGGTTATCCAACCGGGAGCTGCCATGGAATACGACTTGACAACTGCCATTAAGAAACTTACGGTGGTGGACAAGCCTAAAGTGGCTTTTCTACAAGGCCATGGAGAACCCTCCATGTATGCCTCTCAACAAGTAGTACAACAGTTGTCGGTATTGTTTGAGGTAGAGCCTTATACCTTATCGGATACAGCGGAAATCCCTGCTTTTTACAAGGCCATCGCTTGGGTGAGCCCTCAGGATACCGTACCGGACAGCCATTTGATGAAATTGGACAATTATTTGAAAACAGGTGGAAGTATTTATCTCGCTTACAGTGGGGTGCAGGGCAATTTGCAAAGTAATTCCCTTACCAAGGCCCCGGATATTGGTTTGAAAGGCTGGCTGGAGGATAAAGGGATTCACCTGGGAAGCAACTTTGTCATTGATGTGAGTTGCGGTTCGGTCAGTGTACAACAACAGCAAGGGCCTTTTGTCTTTAATACCCAGGTAGAGTTTCCCTATTTCCCAATGATTGCCAAGTTTGCCGATCACCCGGTGTCCAAAGGACTGGAATCGCTTTTTTTACCTTTTGTAAGCGACCTTCAGATTAATCAGGATACAAGCAATACTTTGGTGACATATACACCCTTGGCCTTTACTTCAGAGCGCTCCGGTTTAGTCCCGGCTCCTGCGATGTTGGATATAAACCGGGAATGGACGGCTCAGGATTTTAACCAGACAGCCCAGCCTGTTGCCGTGGCCTTGGAAGGACAACTGGTAGGTAATACTCCATCGAAAATAGTGATGATTGCCAACGGGCAGTTTGCGGTAAACGGGGCACAAGGAAACCAGGCAGTAAATCCGGACAATGTCAATTTCACTGTGAATGCCATTGATTGGCTGGCAGATGATACCGGGCTGATCGACTTGCGTACCAAAGGGGTTACTTCCCGTCCTTTAGATCCATTGGAAGAAGATACCAAAGCATTTTTGTCCTATGCCAACGTTCTGGCTCCGATTGCTCTGATTATCCTGTATGGAATGCTGCGCAGACAGCAGTATCTAAACAAACGAAGACGCTGGATGGAAGGAAATATTTGACCAATTAGTAACTTCTGAAATTATATGAAACTATCTAATCGTAAACTACTGGGGATTCTATTTGTGTTACTAGCCATCTATGCAGGCATCCGGTTTTGGGGAGGTACATCCCGGAGCAAAACATTGAAAGAAACTTTAGTGAATATTCAGAGGGACCGGGTAAGCCGGGTGCTGATCGATAAAGGCGGGGAACAATTGGAGTTGATAAATCAGGACAACTCATGGAAAGTGAAATTGGACAATGGGAAGTATGCCCAGGCCATGGAAAGTAGTGCAAAAGAGCTCTTGAGTAATCTGGCCTCCATTCAACCAAGCCGGCTGGTGGCGAAACGTGCAACCCAATGGAAGGACTATCAGGTAGATTCGACAGGAACCCGGGTGCAAGTGTTTGAAGGTGAAAAACGTACCTTGGATATCGTTTTAGGCCGCCTGGCCATGAAGGCCCAGCCACAAAATATACAACCGGGAATGTACGGGCGGCAACAACAGGCATTTTATAGTTTTGTACGCTTACAAGGAGACGAAAATGTGTATGCCGCAGATAATTTTATGAGCTTATCCGTCAGTACAAAAGCAGATGCTTATCGTAATAAAAAGCTGTTGACCTTCAACCGGGATTCCATTCATCGGGTAAGTTTTCTTTTGCCGGATGAGAAATCCTTTGTACTGGAAAAAACAGCAGACAAACAATGGGAAATAGAAGGTCAACAAGCCGATTCAGTCCATGTTGAGCATTATCTAAGTGAGTTGGCTTATGTAAACGGACAGGCATTTGCGGATGGGGTAAATCCGGAGGGTTTTACCAAAGCAGCGTATTCCTTATTGATTAACGAGGAAGGAAAACCCGAACCGGTACAAGTTCATATTTTTGAGCATCCCCAATACAAGTTTATTCTTAATTCCTCTGAGAATAAAGAAGCGTATTTTGCCGATCCGGATTCACTTCTTTTTAAACAGATAGTGAAGTACCCGTTAGATTTTATCAAACAGGAAACGAATTGATAACGTCCTCAGGTTATGGACAGACTGTCCGAATGAAATGTAAATATGTTCAAAGAGGATCCTCACTCAGAAAACTGCTCCACCTAATTTACTCATTGGCCATACCTTGTAACTTGAACGAATCAAGAAGTTAAAATCATTGCTTCCTCAGGCCCAATGCTATTCTACAATGAATGCCATTGGGTTCTGTTTTTTTTAAATAACTGGAAGGCTGTTCAGAAAAGAAATAATATCTTTGAAAGAGTAACGAAAACTCACTCACCATGCACTCCTATCTATTGATTGTCTTACTACTTAGTGTGAGTTACACTTGGCAAGCTTGCTATGATGTTTCCCACAGTGTACGCCCCCAACCACTTCAAGCCAAGTTAGAGCGTTTAAACGAGTCATTGGTATTGCAAGGGCCTTCCGTATTGCACGACCCTGACCGTTTTGTTTGGGGAGGGAGTGTGGTAAAAGGAAAGGATGGCCGGTATCATATGTTGTATTCCACTTGGGAGTCGGGCAGTGGCTGGCCTTCTTTTAAAGACAGTTGGGTACTCCATTCTAAAATTGGCTATGCGGTTTCGGATTATCCCGATCGCGATTTCCGGTTTCAAAAAATTGTATTGCAAGGCCGTTTGCATGAAGGGGATTCTACTGCCTGGGATGCTCAAATGGTTCATAATCCTCATGTGAAAGCATTCAATGGACGCTTTTATTTGTACTATATAGGTGCCAAAGATCCGGGCCTACAACCGGTAGGTTCCCCCGGCGAAAAATTGAGTAAGCGCAACCGGGTACAGCAATGCCAACAAATAGGCGTGATTGCATTTGACAGTTTTGAGGATTTGCTTACCGGGAATTTCGAGCGGCCTCTTCAACCCTTATTAAGTCCCAGAACCCGGGTGAAAAAAGACCAGGTGGTGAATCCCTCGCCTGCCGGTACCGAAGCGAAACCGGATAACCTGATCGTGGTAAACCCTTCGGTGGTGTTCAGGCCATCGGATGGTAAGTACTTACTGTATTTCAAAGGAAATCTTTACGATCCGCAATGGCGAGGAGTACATGGTGTGGCGGTTTCCGATACGCCTACAGGCCCATTCCGGCCTTTGGATCAATTTGTTTTCGATATGCCCACTTCAGATGGAAAAATAGCAAGTGCGGAAGACCCCTATGTTTGGTTTCACCCGGGGGATTCCCGGTTTTATGCCGTATTTAAAGACTTCACAGGGGTCATTACCGGAGTGGAACCGGGTTTGGCAATGTTGGAGTCAAAGGATGGCATCCGTTGGGAAAAACCCAAACAGGCTTTTTTTATGAAAAAGGAACTGTCATTGGCAAGTGGAAAAGCCTTAAAAGTAGACCGGTTGGAGCGGCCTCAATTATTCATTGATGAGCAAGGACATCCCGCAGTGGTGTACCTGGCTTGCTCGATAGAGCCCGCCAATCAAAAAACAGATGGCAGTACCTTTAATGTCCACATTACCTTGAAGAAATAAAACACCGAAACGTCTTTTACTTATATTATGAAAAAACTATTCACTGTATTCAGCTATGTAAAAAGCAGGGGGGGGAAGGTACTGGTTAAACTTTTGCCTGTCCTGTTTACTTTTTTCCTATTGCTAGGAATATCCTTGAGTTTCCTGTTGTATGAAGTTTGGCAATTGTTTCAACAAGATACCCCGTCTTACAATCATTTTCTGATTCAGCTCTTTCTACTCACTCTTTTGCTGCCGGGGCTGTATTGGATGTTGGGAATACGGTATTTTTATAAAACGATGTTGCTCGTGGTTTTTGAAGATGCACTGCCCCTGATGAAACAGTACCTGATGCGTTGGCTGGAAAAAAGAAAAGGTATGCAAAAATTGCAAAATGCCGGAGATTTTAAACTGACGGTGATTTTGAATGAATGGACTGAGAAACTACCCAAACTTCTTAAAAAGAGCATTGACAAGCTTTTGGAGCAAATCCCTTTTTATGATATTTACAATGAAGTTTCCTCCTCGGAAAACCGGACGGAAACGGTTGCTGACTTGGTGATGGGCAAACTGGACGAGCACATGAGGGACCTCCTGTCTAATGAATGGACGGCTTATCAATTGGCGGGTATCCATGCTATAAATTTGGGTGTTTTGCTGTATTTACATTATTGACCGCTATTCGAAGCTTCAATCATGATTCGCTTGCTTGCAGATTTTCGTACTCCTGCTTTTTTCTACCTTCGTGAAATTCTGACATTGAAATTATAACATTTGAAATATTTCACCTTATATCAGCTCAATAAAAGTATCCAAAAACACCTTCAAAGCATCCAGCGGGAAGTGTGGATTACGGCAGAGGTAGCTCAGGTGAATATTGCCGAGCATTGTTATCTGGAGCTAGTCCAAAAAGATGAGCAAACCGAAAGGATTGTGGCCCGGTCGAGAGGGATTATCTGGAGCAAGCGCTTGGATGAGTTGTATGGAAATTTGGGAGAAGATCTGGAAAACTTATTGGCTCCGGGTGTGAAAGTATTGGTCCAAGTAATGCTTAATTTTCACCAGGTACACGGCTTGTCATTGCTTATTTCGGACATCGATCCTCGGTATACGTTGGGTGAGTTAGAGTTGAAGCGGCAAGCCACACTCAAAAAATTGCAAGAGTTGGATTTATTGAACAGGCAAAAGCTCTTGACACTCCCTCCGGTACTGCAACGGATTGCTATCATTTCTTCACCGGAAGCGGCTGGTTACACAGATTTTATCAATCAATTGCAACACAACGCCTATGGGTATGATTTTCAACTGACCCTTTATCAAACGGCTGTACAAGGAGAAAGAGCTTTGCCCGAAATTGCCCGGCAGTTGCAACAAGTGCATGAAGAAGCTTATGACGTAGTAGTATTGATCAGAGGGGGAGGCTCCAAGTTGGATTTGGAGGTGTTTAATGAATTCGCCATTGCCGAGCAAATTGCCCTACTACCTTACCCGGTGTTGACGGGGATCGGGCATCACCGGGATGAAACGGTGGCAGATTTGGTAGCCTATCATGCGTTGAAAACGCCTACGGCCGTTGCCGAATTTTTGATCCAATACAACCTGGAATTTGAAATGCG
Organism: Rapidithrix thailandica; assembly: GCF_039710355.1. Classification (NCBI taxonomy): domain Bacteria; kingdom Pseudomonadati; phylum Bacteroidota; class Cytophagia; order Cytophagales; family Flammeovirgaceae; genus Rapidithrix; species Rapidithrix thailandica. Next base: position 184,208 of record NZ_JBDKWZ010000005.1, read on the forward strand.
CCTTCAGCAGCTTTTGGATAGGATTGTCCGCAAAGCCGATGGTGTATTGGAATATCAGTTGGAAGTGTACAGACAATTGGAAAATAATATTAAAAACCTGACTCAGAACAAGCTGCAACAAGAACATACATTCCTGCAAAATCAGAAAATGTTATTACAAACCCGGGTGGATTTTATGCTGCAAAAGACCCGGCTGCAATTAGAGGCGATGGAAAAACAAATCGAGAGTTTAAGTCCCGAACGGGTATTGGCAAGAGGCTTTTCGATTACTTTGAAAGATGGAAAAGTAGTTAAACCAGGCTTGGAAGTACTACCTGGCGATGTACTGAGCACTCATACTTCAGTACAAGTCATTGAAAGTAAGGTATTGAAAATTCAACAAAAAAATGAAAACATCGAATAGTGAGACGCTCACCTATCAAAAGGCCATTGAAGAATTGCAATCCATACAAGAAGACCTGGCTGCCAATGAAATTCCGGTAGACCAACTGGCCGAGAAGGTGAAAAGAGCACATGTATTGCTTCAATTCTGTAGGGGGAAATTGCGGAATGCAGAAAAAGAATTGAAGGATATTCTGAACGAACATGAAGAATGATGGGCTATGAATTTTACCATTTATCTAATATTTTCATGCTTCTATTGCAAAGCTTTGAAGAAATTGTTTGTTATTTTTGAATCTTAAAAATATGTCCATAAAGAATGAACAAACGAAAATACTTGGTAATCGACTTTGACAGCACCTTTACGCGAGTGGAGGCGCTGGATGAATTGTGTGATATTGCCCATGAGGGGAAATCTGACAAACAAGAAATTCTTCAAAAAGTAAAGCATATTACTGACTTGGCGATGGAGGGAAGCTTGTCGTTCCGGGAAGCTTTGGAACAGCGTGTGGATTTGTTGGTAGCTAACAAAGCACATTTGGCTCAGCTAATCAGCCGTTTGAAGGAAAAAGTGTCGGAGTCCTTTAAGCGAAACCGTGAGTTTTTCGAAAAACACAGTGATGATGTGTTGATCATTTCCAACGGGTTTAAAGATTTTATTACCCCGATCGTCACAGCGTATGGCATCAAAGAAGAAAATATTTATGCCAATACATTCATTTTTGACGAAGAAGGTAATATTACCGGTTTTGATCATACAAATCCATTGTCACAAGCCAAAGGAAAAGTGAAGTTGATGCAGGAGTTAGACCTGGCAGACGGACAAGTGTTTGTGATTGGTGATGGACATACGGATTATGAAATCAGAGAAGCCGGTTTGGCTCATAAGTTTTATGCCTTTACAGAGAATATCGAGCGGCAGAGTGTAACCCAAAAGGCTGACCATGTGGCCCCGAGTTTTGATGAAGTATTGTATGTAAATAAATTGCCCCGGTCTATTTCCTATCCCAAAAACCGCATCAAAGTACTGCTTTTGGAAAATGTACACCCCAATGCTTTTAAAGCCTTTGAAGAAGAAGGCTATCAAGTGGAGTTGTACAAAGGGGCTATGGATGAGGCTGAGTTGGCCGAGAAAATTAAAGGCGTGTCGATTTTAGGGATCCGCTCTAAAACCCAAATCACCAAAAAGGTATTGGAAAAAGCCAATCGCCTGATGCTGATCGGGGCTTTTTGTATCGGTACCAACCAGATTGACCTGGAAGCATGTATGGAAAAAGGGGTGGCTGTATTTAACGCTCCTTATAGTAATACCCGTTCGGTAGTGGAATTGGCCGTTGGCGAAGTGATTATGTTGATGCGGAATTTGCCGGATAAGATTACTGCCATGCACCAGGGAAAATGGAACAAATCGGCTACCAATAGTTTTGAAGTACGGGGAAAAAAACTGGGAATTATCGGATATGGTAATATCGGTTCTCAACTGTCAGTACTGGCTGAGTCCATGGGAATGGATGTGTATTATTATGATATTGTAGAAAAGCTTGCCCTCGGAAATGCTACCAAATGCACTTCCCTGAAAGAGTTGTTGAATACTGTGGATGTTGTGTCTCTGCACGTGGATGGTCGCTCTGAGAATAAGAATATTTTTGGGGAGAAGGAATTTGCACAAATGAAAGACGGGGCTATTTTGATTAACCTGGCCCGGGGTTCGGTGGTGCAGATACCGGCTTTGGTACATAACCTCAAAAACGGAAAACTGAAAGGGGCAGGGATTGATGTATTCCCGGAAGAACCTAAAAATAACCAGGAAGAATTTATTTCCGAATTGCGAACCATGCCGAATGTAATCCTGACACCACATATCGGAGGGAGCACCTTGGAAGCCCAGGAAAATATTGCCGACTTTGTGCCTGGTAAATTGATCGAGTATGTGAATACCGGTAATACCTTTAACAGTGTGAATTTCCCGAACTTGCAGTTGCCACAACTCGAAAATGCGCACCGTTTGTTGCATATTCATAAAAACGTATCGGGAATCATTGCGAAAATCAACGGGGTGCTGGCACAGCACAATATCAACATTGTAGGGCAATACCTGAAAACCAATGAGCAAATTGGTTATGTGATTACAGATATCGATAAAACGTATAGTGAGGAAGTGATTAAAGATCTGAAGTCTATCGAGCATACGATCAAATTCAGAATCTTGTATTAACTTTTACCAAGTTATAAAAAAAGCCCTTCCGGATTGAAATCTCCGGAAGGGCTTTTTTATAACTGTGTCTCCTCTTATTGATTATAGAGTTCTTTTCCTGCTTTATAATATTTGTCTCCCTTCTTCCAAAAAGGCGTTTGAGGGTCATTGCCAATCAGTCGGCAGGAGTATACATAAGCCCGAAAAAATTTGTACAAATAGTCATAATCCACCGTATCCGGGTTGTCCGATTGCTGGTGGTAGTATTTCATGATTTCCTGGTCAAAGGCAGTAAATCCCAAACTGAAAGTAGGGGCCGGAATGCCTTTAAGGGCAAAGTTGACATTGTCTGAGCGGTCAAATAAGCCCTGTTCCGGAGCCGGATCATCGGTGGCTTTTAAGGCATACGTTTCACATGCTTTTACGATATGATCGCTGGCGGTGGTGCGGTTAAGCCCTATGATGGTGGCAATGCTGGTATCGTTATAGCCTCCGTTATCGCTGTTAAAGCAGTAGACCATTTTATCCAAAGGCAATAAGGGGTGTTCCACATACCACTTTGAGCCTAACAGGCCCTTTTCTTCTCCGGTAAATAAAATGAATAATGCCGAGCGTTTGGTGGGGAACTTTGCCAGATTTTCAGCAGCACTTAACACCGTTACAGTCCCGATAGCATTGTCACGGGTTCCGTTGAAGATAGAATCACCTTCCGCATTGGGCTCTCCCACACCTACATGGTCGTAATGGGCTGAATAAATGATAAATTCCTCTTTTAACTTCGGGTCGGTTCCCTCTACCATTCCGACTATATTGCTCGATTGAATTTGTTCCACTACCCGTCCTTCGATTTCAATACTGACTTTTTGCCCTTGAAGGGTTTCAATTTCTTGAACCAAGGTGTTGTCCATGTCTTTTAACCAAAGATAAGGCAATTCCAATTCTTCCTTTTCTTGCAGTTGGACTTGAGATTTATGCAAATAGCCTTTCAAAAAATTCCACGGCAATTTCCTGGAATTATAAAATTCGATAACGGCCAATGCCCCATGCTGAATGGCTAATTCTTTTTTGATTTTAATTTTCTTAAACATGCTCTGAGGATTGCCCTCAGCACCACCGTGTACAAATACAATTTTGCCTTTTACATCTTTGCCTTTATAGTCATTTTCCAGCCCGTTTTGGAGGTAAACGATTTTTCCTTCTAATTTCTCGTTCTTGCCATCCAATACCAGAAAGTCCTCTTTTACTTCAAAGTTGTGCTCGGCAAAGCGAAGGGATGCGGCAGAAGCCGGCTGGGTCTTTTTCAAAGATACATGTTGAAAGTAGCCGTTTCCATTGGCACCGGGTACTGGCTGGACCCCATAGCGTTGAAAAGTGGTAGCCAAATATTTTGCTGCGATTTTCAATTCCGGAGAACCTGTATCACGGCCCCGTAGTTCATCCGAAGCCAGAAAATGAATATGTCCTTGAATCGTACTTTTTTGTACGGTTTCATCTGTTTTATCTTTGTCAGTCTTTTGCGCGAATACGTTAGGAGTAAGTAAGATGCAAAAGAACCAGATGATGAATTTGCTCATAAGTTATGTAATTATGGTGAAGTCCGTGAAGATACGATGTAGTTCCAATTTTGTAAATGAAATTCGGATGAATGGTTGCCGGAAGGGTGAAATAAGTGCATACATTTATGAGAATGTAGTGATTCCCTTAAAATGGAAAGGCCATATTGTATAGCAAGAAAGAAGCGTAATTGACCAATACAATCGTATCATTTACTTTTAAGGTTTTAATTAAAAATTCTCCTGATCCGTATACTCAATATAGATATGACTAAACATTTACAACTATTCATTTTTTTGATTACTTTCATTTTTATGTCAACTTCAAGTTTTGCTCAAAAAAAATATAAGTGGGTACAGGGCAAGGCGGAATTGTTAGATGGAGAAAAATTTGAAGGAAAGTTGATATACCGCCCGGATGATATAAGAGGCTTGATTCAATTGAAAAAGGAGGAAAGAATCTTAACATATTCTCCTTTTGATGTAAGCTTGTTTAGTTATTATGACAAGAAAACGAAGAAAAACAGAGTGTTTCATTCGCTTCCTATTTTCAACTATTCGGATGAAAGTTTCCAACCTGAATTTTTAGAACTTTTGTTTGAAGGGGAATTGATTACTGTTTTTAAACAACATGTTGCCGTAAAGCGTCCGGATCAGCCCTTAGAAGCGAAAGTAGATTGGGAATTTATCATTCTTGCGGATATGACCTCCGGAAAGATGGAATACTATTCTTATCCTAATGAAATGACTAAACGCAGAAAGGTTTCTTTTTGGGAGGCATTTGAATTCAAGAATCCATTTGCCAAATATGCTTATGACAAACGACTTTTAACAGATATGGTAGGGAATAAATCTGCAATTCTCAGAGAATATACCAAAAAAGAAGAGCTTAGAATTAAGCAAGTAGAAGGCTTGGTAAAAGTCCTTGCCAAGTACCATGAGTTGATGGAGGCAGGCTACAATTTAGTAAATTAAAGTAGCCACCTCTCTCTGTTTCCGGGAGTAGCTTTTCCCTCTGGCCTCAAAGGATTTGTGCACTTACCATAAGTTTGTGGTCCCTTCTGAAAATTCATCAAAAATTATTCATCCGGTTTCTACCTTTTTGATAAGCTTCATTATCTTTATGAATTAAAAATTAACTAACCATTCAATTAATTAATCTAACAGGATGAATTCAAGACGAAGTTTTATCAAAAAGGTCGGAGTAGCGGCAGGAGCTGCTTCATTGGCCGTCAGTACCAATGTATTGGCGGAAGCTCAAAAAAAGAAAAAAGCCAAACGGGCTTTGCGTATTGCGCATTTGACAGACGTACATTTATTGGCCGAACCCAAAGCGGAAAATGCTATGGTGACGCTATTTACGGAATTGAATTCGATGAAAGATCAACCGGATTTTATCATCAACACGGGTGATACTATCATGGATGCCAACAATCAATTGCCCGAAGTGGTGGAAGAGCGTTGGGAAGCCTGGCACCGGGTGTGCCAGCACAATTCATTGAAAATGCATCATTGCATTGGCAATCATGATGTATGGTACCTGCCCAAAGAGAAAAAGGAGCAATACAAAGGGGACAAACGCCTTGGAAAAACCTGGGTGATGGACGAACTGAAAATGAAACAACGGTATTATTCCTTCTCTCAAGGGGGCTGGCATTTTATCGGGCTGGACAGTATTAACTACGGGGACAAGGGTGTACATATCGATGAAGAGCAATTGACTTGGTTGAAAGCCGAATTGGACAAAATCGGCCCGGATGCCCCGGTTTGTGTGTATTCTCATATTCCTATTTTATCCATTACTTCTTTCACCTATTATTTGCATCGCAAACCGGCTACCGAAGTTCGTTTTCCTTGGGGCGATATGCATTCGGATTTTAACGATCTGAAAGCCTTGTTTCATAAACATAAAAATGTAAAACTGGCGCTCAGCGGCCACAACCACTACATTGACGATGTGGATTACCTAGGTACTAAGTACTTGTGCAACGGAGCGGTTTCCGGCTCTTGGTGGGGTGGTGATTTGGACGAGTTCCCTCCGGCCTATGCGTTGATCGACCTCTACGAAGACGGAACGATCGAGCATGAGATGGTATATTATAAGTGGAAATAACACAAAGGATATAACTTTAAAAAACAACCTTCCGGGTACTTTGGTACCCGGAAGGTGTTAAACACTGGTATGAAGTTGTTTTTATGACTTCATTATTTTTGCCTCTATACGGCTTCTTCTTTAAAAGGACAGTTGTACCCCTCCACTAAAGTTGAATAGCTTATGAAAAGGAAAGGTTTTTTGATTGGGTAGCCAAGAGTATATATAAAGGTCGTAGGTCCCGATCTCATAATAAACCCCGATGGATTTAATCGATGAGTTTTTGTAAGTGCGTTGGATGCGTTGCCCTATGAAAGGAGCAAACCGCCTGTTACTTGTCCACCAATAATACCCTTTGGAGTAAAGGTTTCTATCATTCAAGCGGTTAAAACGGGTTCCCCAAGCCTGGAAAATGGAAAGGCCTACCGCCAGAGGCTCTATTTGCAGAGGTTTGTTTTTCCAATCTATCCTCCAAGGGATGTATTGGGCTTTGATGCCTCCGGTGAGGATATCATCCCCGCCAATAGCTTTGGGTAAGTATCCGATAGTAATATCTAGTTCTATTCTTTTCTTTCGTAAAATCTTTTTCCCTGCACTGACAGACAAAAAACCATACCCTCCGGCAAAGTGGATTTTACTGTGGTCCGGTACAAACCATTTCCGTTTTTTAGGGCCGGTCTCCTCTTTTTCTTCTTCCTGGGCAAAGGAGTTTGAGGCAAACAGAAATATAAAAGTGAGTAGGTATATAAAAGTTTGAAATCGCCACATTGTAGGGTTCATTTTTTACAGGCACTTTACTCCTGCCGTTTTCTATAGTTTTTGTGTTCGTATTTGCTGCCGGTGAACTGTTCAGGGTTGGGGGCCTAAACTAAAAGTCGACAACAACATGGCTGAATCCCCCTTCCCATATTTTCACCACTACATAGCTTTTTTTGGATGTGGAAAAAGAATTCAGATAGGTAACGCCATCATTATAAGGCTCTCCGATAGAGTAATCGTGGTTATGTCCGTTCATGGAAAGCAGCGTTTTACCCCATTTACTCAGCGTTTGGGCATAACTGGTTTCCAGGGTATTGTCAAAATCATCATTACCCGGAGGCACATGTTGTATCACCAAGGCATTTTTATAATGGGACGTATCGGAAAGCTGTTCGTCTAACCAAGGGATGTCCGGGACTTTTCCGCTGAATCCGAATTCCCGCCCGTTGGTGTTTAACATCACAAAACGGAATCCTTTATAGGTAAAGGAATAGTCCATGGGACCGAACATCTGTTCATAGATTCTACGCCCGTTATAAATGATATCATGATTGCCGATGACGGTGAGGTAGGGGACTTTCAGTTTTCCCAGGATTTCAGCCATAAGAGAAAATTCCAAGTCCAAACCGAAGTCGGAGATGTCTCCCGAATGTATTACAAATTCGATATCCGAGCGTTTGTTCAAAACATTGACAAAGTCGGTCGATGCATCGTAGAAACGTTGGGTGTCTCCAATAAAAGCGAAGGTTACGGTATCGCTGTTACCTGTTGGGTTATCCAAGAGCCGGTTGAGGTTCTTTTGGGTCAGGTCTTTTTCATGGTCTTCCAGGGTGATTTCAAAAGGTGAGTAACTAATACATTGGCCGAAAATCATGGCTGCTATCCCTACCGCAATGAATCCCTTTAATAGTTTTTGTATCATGGAGTGTAGTAGTTGATATAATCATATTTTCTCGAACTGTTTGTAACATCCAAACAATTCTTGAAATCTGATAATTTCAAAATCAATCAGCTCTTTGGGTATATTCACCTGATGCTTGAAACTTACTTCAATTGCTACTTGTGCTTGTTCAGGAGAAGACAGAGCCTTCGTTTTTAACTGGTCTTAAAAGCAAAACTATGGAAACTACAATAGCTTTCAAAGTTTCCATAGTTTTCTTTCTGGAATTTATTCGGATTTTTGTTCTTTATATTCGTTTTAGTTCTGTTATTTTAGAACTTTATATAAAAGCAAATATAAGTACCTTTCTTGAATCCGGAAAAGAAGCGGGGAAAAGCTTATTCTTGTAAAGTCTAAAGTGAAATGAAATAAGGGATAAAATTATTCTTCAGACAACTTGATGGAAGCTGAATTGATACAGAAGCGCAAACCACTGGGGGCGGGCCCATCGGGGAAGACATGTCCAAGGTGTGCATCACATACATTGCACAATACTTCGATCCGGTGCATTCCGAAACTCAAATCTTCCAGGTAATGGATCACATTGTTTTTCACCGGTTCGGTAAAACTGGGCCAGCCGCTGTTCGATTCGAATTTTTGCCGTGAATCAAACAGAGGGGTATTACAACATTTGCAGGCGTATAGACCTGGGGTGTGTTTTTCACAATATTCACCTGTGAAAGCCCGCTCCGTACCTTTCTGGCGGGTGATCCGGAACTCCTCCGCTGTCAAAAGCTCTCTCCATTCCTCTTCACTTTTTTCTACCCTTTTGTCCGGTTGAGGGTTGCCCTGTTGGGCATAATGCATTACATCCTTCCAAGTCATGGTACCTAGTGATTAGTTTTCGCAAAGTTACAAAACCTGTTCTTCTTACAGCTATTTATTCGAGGGATTTCAGGCTATTTTCAGAGGTGGTACAACGAATTTTGAGATAAGCATGTCCTAAACTATAGACACCCTCACAAAATAAATTTTCAGGCGGATAGTTGGCAATAAGCAATTGTGATGGGATGCCGGTCCGGAGCAGGAAACCCTGAGTCATTAAAAAAAGAGCTGTTGGTGTAAAGCTATGGCCCAATGACTTTGAGAATTAAGTGGGTGTTTAGGTTTTTATTAAAGAAGTGAATTAAACTTTTTCTTTTTCCTGAAAAGGTTTCAAAAATGCCTCCTCTGTGTTACTTTTTTCAACAATAGCTTTGGCTATTTTCTTCAAAAAGTACCTTGATGAGCCGGTTTTGATTCCATTTTCGGTCAAAAATTATACGTGTAAACCACTTCAAAACAATCTTTCTACCAAATAACTATGAATATGAAAACTTTAATGCTTTATTGTCTGTGGTTACCTTTTACGATCATGGCTTGTAAAAACAATTCGATGAACCCTGAAGAAGACAATCGGCCTAATTTGAGAACCTTGTCTTCGCAAGAAAAAGAAATCGTTTCTTCTTCCAATGCATTTGCTTTTGACCTGTTCCAGGCACTTGAGGCACAGGAAGAAGGAAAAAATCTGTTTTTTTCTCCTTTGAGTGTGGGCTTCGCATTGCATATGGCGATAAACGGTGCTTCAGGAGAGACAAAAGAAAATATGAAAGAAGTACTGGGGCAACATACACTAAGTGATCTACAAGCAAATCAAGCGGTAAAAGATTTGACAGAATTACTGTTGAGTATGGATAAGAAGACTTGCCTGGATATTGCCAATTCTGTTTGGTATGATGATCAATTGACCTTACGGGATGATTTTTCAGAAAGACTGGAAGCGTATTTCGATGGTAAAATAGCCGGTTTGGATTTTAAAAGTCCCACTGCGAAAGAAACCATCAACCAATGGGTGGAGGAAAAGACACAAGAAAAAATCAAGCAATTGGTAAGTGAGGTGAAAGAATCGGACAGAATGTTTTTGATCAACGCGATTTACTTTAAAGCTCAGTGGGCCCAACAATTCGATAAAGAAAAAACTGCCCATTCGGAGTTTACTTTGGAAAACGGACAGGTGAAAGAAGTGCCCATGATGTCTGCCAAATCCACAAAACTTTCCCTTTATCAGGATGAACGCTTTCAGTTAGTGGAGATCCCTTATGGCAATGGTCAATTTTCTATGACGGTGTTATTGCCTCAGAAAGGGCACACAACCCAAGAAATAATGGAATTGTTGAATGAGGAAAGTTTGAAAAACTGGCTCAATCAAAGTACTACAGTGGAGAAAAGCTTGTATTTGCCCCGTTTCAAAATGGCGTATAAAGTGAAACTGAATACCGTATTAGAATCGATGGGGATGGCATTACCGTTTTCCGAGCAAGCAGACTTTTCCGGTTTTTTCCGAGAAGCTACCGGGCAACAATTACGAATCGACCGGGTGATTCATCAAAGTTTTATTGAGGTGGATGAAGAAGGTACGGAAGCGGCTGCTGCCACCAATACAGGTGTGGGAGTTACCTCTATTAATCTTCCGGTCATGATTAACCGGCCGTTTGTCTTTTTGATCCGGGAGAAGCACAGCGGATCGGTACTTTTTGCCGGAAAATTAATGGACCCTTCCTAAAATTTTGTGATATACGGAAGAAGTGGAAACGCAGGAGAGTATACAAATTCTCCGGTGCTTTTCTCAACTAAGCACTTGGGATAAATGCCGTACACCCGGAGAGGTAAGCGGTGGGGAAAACTCCTTTAAAAAACACCCTCCGAAAATCGTTGAACGAACCAGAGGAGGGTGTATGGCTAATTACTTTTTCAGTTTGTAAATCATATGTTCCGTAGCTGCGGTAAATCCCTGGTCTTCCCAGAAGCGGATAGCATCCCTGTTTTTTACGGATACTTGTAATTCAATATGATCCGCCCCTTTTTCCAATAGCCAGTTTTTGGCGTGATTGTACAGAAGCCTTCCCACGCCATCACTGCGGTATTCGTCTTTTACAAAGGTTTCGGCAATATACCCTCGTTGGTGAAATTTTCGAAAAGTCCCGTCTTCGGTAATCGAGACAAAGATAATCCCCAGAATTTCAGCTCCTTTTTCGGCAAGGAAACAACGTTCGTTTTTTTGCTTTAGTCGATCTGTCAAACTTGCGCGAATGGCATCGGTGGCTTGTAGATCGATTTCAAAGATATAATGTTGACCATTGTGGTGGGCATGTAAGTCTAACCACATTTTTTGGATGGTATCCAAGTCGTAGAGCGTAGCATTGCGAATATTGATCATAGGATTGATGAGTGGAAAGTGAACGAATGCATCTTAGAGCAGTAAGCAATTGTGCTTGTAATAACAAGTTATAAATTCCTGTAAGAATTGTGAAGCGGATTGGTGGGAAATCTGAAGTCGAATAAAAAAGAAAGACTTGATCAAATGAAAAAGTAAAAATATAAATCCCTTTGCGGGGTGGCCGTCCTGTTCTTGTAATAGTGATCAAGAGAGCCACCCGGAAAAAAGGGAAAGAAACGGAGTTGGATTATTTGTTTAGTAAAAATGACTTTAATCTTTCAAATTCCGGAGCCATCGCGATGGCCTCTTTGGGTTTGTTGAGGACTTGGGCGAGTAGCTCAGGTATTTCTACTTTATTTTCAATTGCCGTTTCCACTACATCTATGAATTTTGCCGGATGGGCCGTAGCCAGGAATACCCCATTCACCTCTTCGTCCAGGCTAGTCAGGTAATCTTTTAAGCCTAAGTAGCCGACCGCTCCGTGCGGGTCCAGCAAATAGCCTGTTTGTTGATAAATTTTTTGGATGGTCTGAACGGTTTCCTCATCCGTATAGGCTTTTCCTGAAATATTTGCTTTCACCTGCTCATACGCATCGTCATGCAGTGCCAGCATTCTTGGGAAGTTACTTGGATTTCCTACATCCATAGCATTGGAAAAGGTTTTGACGGAGGGCTTGGCTTGAAAAATGCCGCTGGCCAAATAGGCCGGTACGATATCATTGGCGTTGGTAGCGGCTACAAAATGCCGGATGGGCAATCCCATTTTTTGAGCGATCAAACCTCCGCATAGATTGCCGAAATTTCCACTGGGAACGGCTACTACCACTGGTTTTCCTTTTGCCTTCAGCTGAGCGTAAGCATAAAAATAGTAAAAAGACTGAGGAATCAAGCGGCAAATATTGATGGAATTGGCCGAAGTAAGGTTTAATTTTTCATTGAGTTGTGTATCCAAAAAAGCCTCTTTGACCAGCCGTTGACAATCGTCAAATGTTCCTTCAATTTCCAAGGCGGTAATATTCTGCCCGTTGGTGGTGAGTTGTTGTTCTTGAATTTTACTCACTTTGCCTTTCGGGTACAAAATATATACATGGATATTAGGCACGCCCAGGAAGCCTTGAGCTACTGCGCTGCCGGTATCACCGGAGGTGGCCACCAGGATGTTAATTTCTTGATGGTCTTTTTGTAAAAAATACGACATCAACCGGGACATAAACCGTGCACCGAAATCTTTGAAGGCAAGAGTAGGGCCATGAAATAATTCCAATACATGGATATTGTCGTGTACGGGTTTTACCGGGGCGTCAAAGTTGATTGCATCGTTGACAATCTCAGTTAACACGTTGTCCGGAATTTCCAGACCAATAAGGGTTTTGGCGACTTCCAGGGCAATTTCTTGAAAAGAGCGCGTTTCGATCGTGTCAAAAAAGGCTGGTGGTAAAGTTGGGATTTCCACAGGCATATACAAGCCATTATCTGCTGGCAACCCTTTGAAAATCGCTTCTTTCAGCGATACATTTTCCACTTGATGCTTGGTACTGTATAATTCCAATTTTGAAAAATTTTTAATGAACCCTTCAAATCTTTAAATATATCGCAAGATATCTATTTTTTTATTAAAAGAATAATGCTTTCTGATCGACCCGCATTAATGAATGAAGTTAAGAAGTTCGTATTTGTCATAGTTGGAAAAAAGGGCTTTTACAATCCAGCCGTATCATTACCTTTTCATTCCTTTTGTCAACTGCTTGAACCTAAAAAAACCGGAGACAAAGCCCCCGGTTTTTACTTTACATGAAGTGTACATTGTATGCTTAAACTATTTTGGAGAGGCTGGCAATTACTGAGGCAAGCCTCACAGCGTCAAAAATCCGCTCCTCGCTACTTCCAAGCTCCATAAGGGATTTTTCGTGTGAGTTCACACACATTTCACATCCATTGACAGCAGAAACAGCTAAGCTAATCAACTCAAAAAATTCTTTCCCCAAAACGGGTCTCATCATGATGTTCATTTTGAGGCGGGCGGGTAGCTGGTTATATTTATCTTTTCCTGTAAAGTGGCGGAAACGATACAGAATATTATTGGCACTTAATAGAGAAGCACAGCTGATCGCCTCTGCAATTTCCTCACCGCTGGCTTCCTTTTCTTTGGCTTTTTGGATAAAGACTTCTTCCAATGCCTTGTCTTTCAAAGTGAAAGCAATACTAATGCTCAACAAGGCAATCTCTTTTTCACTGATGTGGTCCGATACCAATGCATTGTTTACGTTTACCCGCAAATCTTTCAGATAGCGGTGATCGGCATTTACAATGTTGGATAAAGCCAACGTATCATAGCTAGTGTCTATCGATAATCCGTTTAATAAACTTTCTTTAGTTTCACTCATAATGATTGTTGTTTTGAATACTTTTCTTTGGAAAAGAATTATTTGATGGAGTAAAGCTGCAGCACGGGTCAATCTATCAATTGTTCCGTGTTGAGGTGAAAATACTCTTTTAAATAGGTTGAAAATGTTTTTTCCGAATGAATAGGGAATTCCGTCACCTTTCCCTGTTGGCTGATTTTGAGTTTACTTTCAGACAAGGTCACTCTTCCGTCTTCCCGGGCCAAGGTGATCACCCGCCCTTTGGTAAAATGAGAATCCGGAGATGTTTGATGAAATTCACAGCCTTCTGTAAAATAGCTCAGTGGCCGCTCCTGTAAAGTGAATATAAATTGTGTTTCAAACTGTTTTGTTGTTTCGTTTTTTGAGGAATAGGCCAGGTAGTTATCATCGTACTCTGTGATAGTATATTTCCCTTCCGTGACGGTTCCGGTTTCCAGGAGAATGGGTTTGAGAAACGAGTCGCCAAAGCCCACATCGGTCAAGTAGATATTTCCGTCAAGAATTGTCAAGATGGCTGCATGGTCGTCTTCCCGGCCAAATCCTCCTTGTGAGTTTTTTACCCTGGCTGCAATTAAGTGACTGTCAAAACCGATAGTTTGTAAGACTTGTTGGAACAAGCCATTCATTTCATAGCAAAAGCCTCCTCGCTTTTTCTCCACTAATTTCTTGAAAAGCTTTTCCGGTTCCAGACTGATCGGATTATGGTACATCACATCCAGGTTTTCAAAAGGGATGTGTGTTAAATGTAATAGATGCAATTGATGGAGCGTCTCCAAGTCAGGTTTTGCATGGCTTGTAAACCCTATCCTGTCGAAGTATTGTTGAAGTTTTGTTTTCATGGTGTTTGGAGTTTGAGTGTATAGGATGAGTTTGCCGGTTTTACCTTAATTTAAGCTTATTTCATGTACTTTGCCTTGGTCTTCCAGCAAAACATGTGTTGGGAAGACTTTTGCTTTTTTATCCGTGGGAAACCAGTTGCGTTCAGGGCTGACCAAGATCAGTAAACCCTGCTCGTCTCCTAATGCTGCAAAGTTTTCTTGGGGAGTTTGTTTGGCAAATAAGGGCAAATCGAATTGTTCGGTTAGTTGCTCGATTGATCGAGTTACATTTTCCGTTACCAAGCCTATTTCACTGATGGCAAGTAATGATGATGGGTCAAAGGTTTGGGCAGAAGCATTGGAGAGGTCGTACCGGGCAATCAGTTCCAACAGGTTGCCATTGTTATCATAAAAATAAAAGGACTTGGCATTCCAACTTTCAAAATGTGCAAATTGACTTTCTGAAGTTACTGGTAAGATTCTCACCTTCTTGTTCAAGGCCTCGTAAGCTTCCTTCAGCTGATTATTGGGAATATCAAAAGCCAGATGGTAATAAGGCTTTGCCAATTCCGAATGTTGAAAGATAAGGGTGGAAGCACCTAAAGAAAAAGCAAGGTTGTTCTTCTCTTTTCTGACAACGGACAAGCCCAAAATGTCGTGATAAAAGCTTTCGGTTTGCTGTAAATCATTGCTCAGCAAATAGACTTCTTTGATTCTCATCTGAATTGGAAATATTAGGTTTCATAGCTTTAGGTACAGACCGGGTGGGTGTGAAATGAGAAGCCAGAGGCATATGCCTGGCCCCTCATTCAGGTTGTTGTGTTGTTTAGGCCGTTAATGTTTCCTCACCTTTTTCCCAGTTACAAGGGCAAAGTTCATCGGTTTGCAAAGCATCCAGTACCCGGATTACCTCTTTGACATTCCGGCCCACATTCAGGTCATAGGCACTTACCCAGCGAATAGTACCTTGAGGATCGACAATAAACGTAGCTCTGTAAGCCACTTTTTCATTAGCTTCCAATATGCCCAGCTCTTCTGCCAATGACTTGGACGTATCGGCCAGCATCGGAAATTTTAAATCACGTAAGTCTTCGTGGTCTTTTCTCCAAGCCAAGTGAACAAACTCAGAATCGGTAGAGGCGCCTACCAATACCGCATCTCTGTCTCTGAACTCTTGGTAATTCTTATTGAACTCGGCTATCTCTGTAGGGCATACGAAGGTAAAATCTTTGGGCCACCAGAATAGCACTAACCATTCGCCCTCTTTTTTATGGTCTTCTGAAGTGATCGTTGCAAATTCTTTCCCTTTTTCCAAAGATACCACTGCAGTTTTCTCAAATTCAGGAAATTGGTTACCGATGTTTACAATTTTGTTTTCCATAATGTGTATTGAATTTTAAATTCTGGTTTAGATATTTTTATGTATTTATCTTCTTTTTTGGCAATAAGCTTCCCCTTATGGTTTTTTGACGAAAACCTTTCTGAGTACCGAATCAGAAAATGTGAAAGGAGAAATTTGGCAGGCTCACTACGAGCCTACCCAATCGAACTATATTGTATTGCTAAATAAGAGGTAATAATTTCTTGTTTTTTATTTCTGACCTAACCAAGCAGTGAACATCCAAACGGTTTTTTCTTGTTCGGAGATAAAATCACTCAGCAGAGTTACTGATCCTTCATCGTCCAGCTCAGAGGCGATTGCCAACGCTTCTCTTTCAATGGTCAGAAGGGATTTGATGTTGTCAGTGGTTAACTGTACTGCCTGCAAGCCATCTGAAATATTTTTTGATTCTTTTATCTGAGTGCTTTCCAAATAAGTGGAAAATGAATGAAATGGAGTGGAGCCCAATGTCAGGATTCGCTCGGCAATATCATCTATCTTTTGCTGAGCATCCGTATATTGTTCTTCAAACTTCGCATGAAGTTCAAAAAAATTCTGCCCTTGTATGTTCCAATGAAATCCCCTAAGGTTTTGATAGTACACTTGAAAGTTGGCTAATAATTGATTCAACTTGTTTGCAAGCTTTTCGGATTTGGCTTTATCCAAACCGATGAAATTTAAAGTACTCATGGTTGCGTGCGTTTAGATTGTTTTTGAATTGATTATGCTACAAAGGTATAGAATGGTTAAATATAGGTCAAATTGATATTATTTATTATTAAATAGTTTTTACTTATAAGTATTGCAACTCAATGAGTTATATACGAGATGCCTCTTTGTTTGACAAAAAAATATTTTCTTGACTTATTTAAAGAAAGTATATATGCTTGAAAAGACACCTTTCATCTTGTCAACAATTTGTGTAGTTTCCTTGTTTGTATGGAAAGCGGATGGTTGAGTGAGGCGATAATTGACCGTATGACAAAGGGGAATTGTTATATCTTTAAGGTGATTAGAAAACAATCTTAAAGTAAGAGCTTTGGCAGGTGACTGATAAAAATCACCTTTTTGCAAAACAAATAATATACATCCATGATGAACTCCATGGAAAATATCGAATTGATTCATCGCTACCTGAAAGGAGAATGTTCGGAGGAAGAGGAGGAGTATTTAGAACAGTGGCTGGAAGATCATCCGGAGCACCGTCATACATTTGAATATTATAAAAAGGCATATCAAGAGGAAGTAAGGCAAACTTATTCCGAGCAAAAAAAGGATGTTCTGTGGGTAAGTCACCGGAACATCAAATATGTACCCGATAGCACAAAAGGGAATAAGGGGAGAACGGAAGCCTGGTTGCACTTTACCGAACGACTACGGAAACTTTGGAAAGAAAAAAGAGCCATAAGGACCGCCCGTTTTCACAGAAGGCGCTGGCATCATTTACGAAATAGAGACGCGAATCCGGATGTATTGTTTTGGCCTAAATACCTGATGGCTTTACTTGTACTGTTATTTGGGTTGAGTTTTGCCTATTTTCATTTTTCAGGAAGCTTCTTTCCCAAAAAAGTACCTGTACTGGAAACCCAATCATCAGCCCATCCTATCGTGTTGGTATTACATGATGGCTCCCAGGTCGTACTGAAGGAAAATTCCTTACTTCGTTACCCTAAGCAGTTTTTTGGCAAGCGGCAAATAAGGTTAGAAGGGCATGCGGTTTTTGAAGTCGTTGAGAGTTTGAAAACTCCTTTTATCGTCAATATCGGAACCATAAGTATTCATGCATTGGGCTCTTCTTTTGAAGTACTTACGCTGCCAAACGGTAGTTATCAAATTCAGGCTCACAAAGGCAACTTGATTGTTTCATCCTCTGTCAATACACAGGAAAAATTCATTGTGAAAGGAGGTAATCAACTACTTATGCACAATGATAAATACACCATTGAACAATAAGGTTCTTTCTCAACGGCCTACTTTAACGATTTCCCCGATTTGTAAAGTGTAATCATTTTTTCCGTTCCAAACCATCAGCTCCCGGACGGAGATCCCGTTTTTCCGGGCTACGGAATACATGGTGTCCCCTCGTTGTATCTGATAGGTTTTCGGGTGGCCTACCCGCAGTGCATATCCTACATTAATCACATTGCCATTCAAATTATTCCACCGTTTTAAATCGGTAACGCTCACTTGGTATTTTCTGGAAATGGCAAAAAGTGTTTCCCCTCTTTGCACGGTGTGGTATTCTTGAGAGGAGGAGGCGATCTGTTTGACGGAAACGGTACGAGTGGTCACGTTTCGAATGGTCGGAGCCGGATTATATGCAGGTGGAGCGCTTTTTACAGGAGGTACTTTTTCTTGTGATTTTAAAGGTACGGTTTTAGGAGGTGCTGGAGTAGGTTTGGAAGCATTGGCAAATACGGAGATTCCTTTGGGGCTGACAATGGGAATGCCTTCGTAATCTTTGATGGCATATTCCCCTGTAGCACTGTAAAAGACCTGTGGCAGTTGCCTGGACATGTTAAAGTAATCATATGCTGCTTTTAAACTTCCCCAAAAATTCGTGAGCTGTTTGTCCCATGCATGTTCTATTTTTAACCGGTGCATATTCGTATCGGTCATTTTGGCCGGAAAGATATGCACAGGAATACGTTTTTGCCCTGACTCATAAGCTTGGACAGCCATTACATATACTTCTTTGATTTTATCGTCACTGATCGGAATGTCACTATTGGAAGTACAACCTCCTTTCAAGGTGATTTGAGCACTACCCGATTGGTGAAAACGATCTACAGGGTTGGGGTAATTGATCAATAAGGCTAAAAAATCGGCACTGTTGGGAATAAAACCTTTAAGATGGTACAGCCCTTCGGGAACAATTCCATCATTGGAGGAATGCTTCGGTCCCAATCCACCTGAACGCTCACAAAAACGATAGCTTTTCAGAGGTTTAAAACGAGTTTCATCCGGAGCCTTCACCCACAGTTCTACAATTTCCTCTTCCTTAAATACCCGGATGTAAAGGTGATTGTTAAACGTATTGAGTTTACGTTTTGCCAATATCCCTTTTAAGTAACTCGACTTATCCAGGTAAGCCGTTTTTACATTCGGGTGGTTTAACTGTTGGGTCTTAAAGCTTTGCCCTTGGCTTAACTGTATAAAGCATACCAGCCACAGTGTGCCGGTTAACCATGCTGTTAGTTTCATAGTAGTTGGTAGTTTACACGTAAACTGTAAAAAAATTTTGTGGAGAGCCTGTCAAGAAAACCACAAAAAACTGTCCCGCCCAAAGTGCTATCCTTTGCACATTCGGGGTAAGTAAACTGTTGTCTTACTTTCTCAGTAAGGGGTTAAACGTTAGTTAAAGCGGTTGCCCTATGAAGATACAAATAGATCCACAAGAAGGCAATGGTCAAAGGGGAATAAGTATAAAAAAAGCGGGGAAGGGTTGGGTAAACCCTCCAACGGGTAAATTTAAATAATTAAATGCTAAATAAGTTTCGATCCAGGCTTCGATATTGAATTGCCTCGGCAACATGCTCAAAAGTTATCTGAGTTTGCCCTGAAAGGTCGGCAATAGTTCTGGCTACTTTTAAAATACGGTCGTAGGCCCGGGCGGATACCCCCAGGCGTTCCATGGCGTTTTTTAATAAGTTTTTTCCCAGCTGATCCAAGCCACATAGTTCTTTTACCATTTGGGAGGGCATCATGGCATTGGAATATACGCCTTTACTATTTTTAAAGCGTTCGGTTTGTATGGCCCGGGCTTTTATCACCCTCTCCCGGATCTCTTCACTACTTTCTGTTTTCCTGTTGGCTGTCATTTGGTCAAAGCTAACCGGATTTACATCAATATGAATATCGATACGGTCGAGCAAAGGGCCGCTGATTTTGTTCAGGTAGCGTTGTACATCCGAAGGTGAGTCTGGGTGACTTTCACCTTGCCGGAAAAAATCCCCGGAGGGGCTGGGATTCATACTGGCTACCAACATAAAATTCGCGGGGAATTCCACTGTGGCTTTCGCTCTGGAAATGGTGACCAATCGCTCTTCCAACGGTTGCCGCATCACTTCCAATACCGTTCGCTTAAACTCAGGCAATTCATCCAAAAATAATACTCCGTTATGTGAAAGTGAGATTTCTCCGGGCTGGGGATGCCCTCCACCACCTACCAAAGCAACATCACTGATGGTATGGTGAGGGGCCCGGAAAGGACGGTTGGAAACCAAGCCTTCGTGCTTTCCCAGTTTCCCCGCTACGGAGTGAATTTTGGTAGTTTCCAGTGCTTCCTGTAGGGTGAGTGGAGGAAGAATGGAAGGAATCCTACGGGCCAACATGGTTTTACCTGAGCCCGGAGGGCCGATCATTATGACATTATGACCTCCGGCGGCTGCTATTTCCAGCGCACGCTTCACATTTTCCTGTCCCTGTACTTGCGAAAAATCAACGTCATAGTCATTTTGCGTATCAAAAAAAAGCTCCCGGGTGTCGATATTGGTGGGGAGGATAGGGCTTTTCCCTTCAAAAAAGTCAATGGCCTCATTCAGGTGTTCCACCGCCAAGACCTCCAAATTATTGACAATGGCCGCCTCATGGGCATTTTCCTTAGGAAGAACAAAGCCTTTAAATCCCGCATTACGGGCTGCGATTGCCATGGAAAGCGCCCCTTTTACCGGGCGGATTTTCCCATCTAAGGACAGTTCTCCCAAGATTAGGTATTTGTCTAACAAGCCGGTTTGTAATTGACCGGATGCTTTTAAGATGCTAAGGGCAATGGGTAGATCATAGGCAGAGCCTTCTTTACGGATATCAGCGGGGGCCAGATTAACCACTACCTTTTGACGAGGCATAAAATAGCCCGAATGTTTGATAGCGGATTCGACTCTTTGTTGGCTTTCTTTCACTGCGCTGTCGGGAAGGCCTACTAAAAAAAATTTTGTCCCGCTGATGATGTTGGCTTCCACCGTAACAATTGAGGCATCTACGCCTAATACTGAACTTCCAAAGGCTTTTGCAACCATAGCTTATTTTTAATACTGCTAAATAGGTATATAAAGGATTAACTGATTTTCTTTGTAAATAGTAGGCAAAAATAGCGACTGAAGAAGTTTTTTGGCAAAAGTCTGAAGTTTATCCTAATCTTTATGGAGACAGTCCCATTTTTTGATTTGTTTTGTTGGCTGAGATGAGTCGTCTAATTTTTTTACTTTTCGCTTAATTGAGATAAAGTCTTTGTTTTTTATTTTCCTAATTAAAAAATACTCAGAATAGTTATGCAAGAGAAAGGTCAAAAAAGCATTTGTGTTTTTTGTGGATCCAATGTAGGTTCAGATGCTTATGAAGCATTGGCGTATTCATTTGGGCAGCAGCTAGCCCTGAACGGTTATCGATTAATCTATGGAGGCGGAGGAGTTGGATTGATGGGGGCCGTGGCCAAAGGGGCTTTGTCAGAAAAAGGTGAAGTAGTGGGTATCATCCCCGATTTTTTAATGAGAAAAGAGTTAGGAGAGGTTCAAAATACTG
Organism: Rapidithrix thailandica; assembly: GCF_039710355.1. Classification (NCBI taxonomy): domain Bacteria; kingdom Pseudomonadati; phylum Bacteroidota; class Cytophagia; order Cytophagales; family Flammeovirgaceae; genus Rapidithrix; species Rapidithrix thailandica. Next base: position 205,426 of record NZ_JBDKWZ010000005.1, read on the forward strand.
AGTTGATTAAAGTAAAAACCATGCATCAAAGGAAAGCGCAAATGGCCGACCTCTCAGACGCCTTCGTTGCTTTGCCCGGCGGAATGGGTACGATGGATGAGCTTTGTGAAATTGTCACTTGGGCCCAATTAGGCCTGCACCAAAAACCAATTGTTTTGTACAATATGCATGGGTATTACGATCCTTTGATGGCATTTTTTGATTCGATGGAGAGCAATAAGTTCGTTTCTCCGGCAAATCGTAAGTTAGTGTTGACCGGAGCGTCCTCAGAGGAGGTCTTTAACCGGATTACTTCTTACCAACCTCAAGAAGTGGAAAATTGGTTGGACCGCACCCGTACATAATCGTTTGAGGCGGGCGTGTCTTTAAAAAAAATGCAGGGTTTTTTAAAACTCTGCATCTTCAAAATAACATTTTACTTTTACCTTGAGCATAAAGAAATAATGCTCGGAGTCCAACGGGAGAAATTGATATTGGTATTTTTCTCCGGTTTTCCGGGCAATGTCAATAATTCCTAAACCTGCACCTCCTTTTTCCGAAAGGCTCCCTTCTTTTATTTGCTTCAAGTACATTTGTTTCAGCTCCGCTTTCGATGCATTGTTGACATAGTCTATCATTTCCTTTAATTGAGGCATGCGTTCCTTTCGGATTTTATTGGAAGTGATGATAAAGTAGTTTTTTTCATTTTTTCCAATAATAAACAAGCCTTTTCCCACATGATGGTCAGAGATACTGTCTGAATGCTTGTTCATGTTTTGCAGTGTTTCCACCATCACATGATACACTTTACGTTTTACCTTGGTTTGCTCATTGTTTCTTCCCATCTCATCCTCTGCCATGGAGGTAAACATTTTGGTGATTTCCTGATTGAACTCGCCTAAGTATACCAAGGATATACCATTGTTTACCATTTCATCATAAAAAGTCAGTACGGATTTGGTAAAACTAGTATTCAACATCATCATTGTTTTAAGATTAAAAAATACACACAGTCGAAATAAATGAAAATTATTGAGATTCAATTAGTGAAAATTCCCTATTTGTATTAGTACTATGTAAAGGAATTTCCCCGAAAAAGAACATTGTTGTAGAACTATTACTCAAAGCCCCGCTTTTTGTTGTGTGATATTTCTGTTTTTTCGTGGAATTATGCTGAAAAGAGTGATAGGCCCGTGGAGGTTTTGTATTTGATGGAAGGTTGCAACAAAAAAGGTTACCATAATAAATGATAACCTTTCCAAAAACCATGAAAACTAAATTAAAAACTATTATCTTCCGATAGAGATACGGCTGAATGACTTTACTGTCAAACCTTTTTGTACACTATCTAAATATTGTTGTACGGTCAATTTGTTGTCTTTTACAAACGCTTGGTTCAGTAAAGTGTTTTCTTTGTAGAATTTCTTCACAAAACCTTCGGCAATCTTCTCCAGAATTTGCTCAGGTTTGCCTTCCTGACGCGCCTTCTCGATACCGATTTGCTTTTCTCTTTCTACTAATTCCGGATCAATTCCCTCTTCGTTAACAGCTACAGGGTTCATGGCAGCAATTTGCATGGCCACATCTTTACCTGCTTCCGTTACTTCAGCATCTCCAACGTTAGTTAACTCTACCAACACCCCGATTTTGTTGTCACCGTGGATGTAAGGAATGATTTTTTCGCCGGAAATTTTGGTATAAGAAGTGATTTCGATTTTTTCACCGATTTTTCCGATATATTCGGTGATTTGCTCGCTGATTTTCACTCCGTCAATCTCTAAAGCGGCCAATGCTTCTGCACTTTCTGCTTGGTTTTTTACGGCTTCGGCAAGGATTTTAGTACCTAAGCTTTTGAAATCCTCATTTTTGGCTACAAAGTCGGTTTCGCATTTCAATGCAAAAGCGATTGCTTCAGTGCTGTCCTCATTGATGTGGATCAATACAGTTCCTTCCGCTGCTTCTCTGTCTTCACGTTTTGCGGCAACTTTCTGCCCTTTTTTTCGAAGGGAATCAATTGCTTTTTCGATATCGCCATCTGCTTCCACCAATGCCTTTTTACAGTCCATCATACCAGCACCGGTGATTTTCCGAAGTTCGTTTACTTGTTTCGCAGTGATAGCCATTACTTTTTCAAATTTAAAATGTATTAGTAAAAAGTTTTTTCAAATATAAAAAATTGGTCACTTCTAGCGAAATGGCTGAGGGGTGACCAATTTTCCGTATAGAAATTCAAAGCTTACGGACTACTTTTTGTAAGCTTCTTTTGCTTGCGACTTCAACTCATTGAGTTCCTTGCGGATCTCTTCGATTTCACTAGGGTTACGCTCTGCTTTTTTCTTTTTGAAATAGTCAGCCTGTTTCCCTTTCAGTTCCACTATTTTTTGTTCTATTTCTTTTACATTCATTGCTTTGGAAGTTTAGCCTGATGGCCGGAACCACAGGCGTGATGAAACTAAAATACCCCGGTACTTATTGCTCCGAAGAGGTTTTCTCGTCTACCGATTTTTTCTCCTCTTCTGCGGCTTTCAGTTTTGCTTCTTCTTTTTCCTTTTTTCTCTCCATCAAACCTTCTTCGATGGACTTACCAATTGACTGGGTGATGATTGCAATTGATTTGAAGGCATCGTCATTGGCCGGGATTGGGAAATCGATGCTGTCAGGGTCAGAGTTGGTATCGACCATTGCGAAAACAGGGATGTTTAGTTTTTTCGCTTCTTTGATGGCGATGTGCTCTCTTTTTACATCTACGACAAACAAGGCTGCCGGCAGACGGGTTTGATCAGCAATACCTCCAAGCACTTTCTGTAACTTCTCTTTTTCACGAGTGATCATCAAACGCTCTCTCTTCGCCAAGTTTAAGTAAGCTTCGTCTTTCATCAACTTGTCGATAGACGACATTTTCTTCAACGACTTTCTTACCGTGGCAAAGTTGGTCAACATACCACCTAACCATCTTTCAGTGATGTAAGGCATTTTCAGACGGGCAGCTTCCTGAGCAACGATTTCTTTCGCTTGCTTTTTTGTCGCTACAAACATGATCTTCCGGCCTGATTTCACAATGTTCTTCAGGGCGGCACTTGCACTTGTCAGGCAAGCTTGGGTTTTGTTCAAATCAATGATGTGAATCCCATTGCGCTCCATGAAGATATATGGAGCCATTTTAGGGTTCCACTTTCTGGTAAGGTGTCCGAAGTGTACACCTGCATTTAAAAGTTCTTTATATTCTAATTTGCTCATTATGCTCGAATCTTAGAATGATTAGTAAAATGTAAAGTAGAGCTGGCCCGGGCCAGCCTGATGAGGAATTAACGCTTGCTAAACTGGAATCTCCTTCTTGCTTTTCTTCTACCATACTTCTTACGTTCCACCATACGAGGGTCACGAGTAAGAAAGCCTTCACCTTTCAGTTTGCCACGGTTTTCAGCGTCAATTTCCACCAAGGCACGAGAAATGGCCAAACGAATCGCTTCCGCTTGTCCGGTTACTCCTCCACCGGTTACATTTACTTTGATGTCTAAGCTGCCAGAGGCATCACAAAGTACCAAAGGCTGGTTCACTATGGTTTGCAAAATTTCTGAAGGGAAATAAGTCTTCAACTCCTTGCTGTTCACAGTGATATTTCCACTACCTTGAGAAACATAAATACGTGCGATAGATGCCTTTCTTCTTCCTATAGTGTTAAGTACTTCCATTATAATTTGATTTCTTTAGGTTGTTGTGCTTGATGAGGATGTTCGCTACCTACATAAATATGAAGGTTTTTGAAGATTTTCTTACCTAATTTGTTCTTAGGCAACATACCGCGCACAGCGCGCTCAACTAACAGGATGGGATCTTTCGCAAATAATTCTCTAGGAGTGAGAGCCCTTTGGCCTCCCGGGTAGCCAGTGTATGTGAAATACACCTTGTTGTCCCACTTTGATCCGGTAAGTTTCACCTTATCTGCATTGATTACGACTACAAAGTCTCCGCAATCTACATGAGGAGTGAAATTAGTTTTGTGCTTACCGCGGATCAACTTTGCTACTTCAGAAGCTACGCGTCCTAAAGTAGAATCCTGGGCGTCAATGATTACCCATTCTTTGTTTACAGTTCCTTGATTGGCAGAAACTGTTTTGTAACTTAAAGTATCCACTTTATACTATGTTTAATTAAGGTTGAAAAATTCATTTCAATCTTTTTGTAGGAAGGTGCTTAAAATCAATGAATTAGCCTTGCTTGTCAGCAGGAATTTGCCTTGTTTTTGAACACACTTTCCCCCAAAAAGGAGTGCAAAGATATATAGTTAATTAATCTTTGCAAAATGTTATGAATGAATTGGTTGAGTACATTCGGATAATTCCGGAAGGATTGCTTTTTAGCTTTTTTAGCATTGGTAGATTTTCAGGGTACATTCCCCCAGGTTGGCGACTTGTTCCTCAAGCATTTATGAGAAATTAAAATATATTCAATGGCTTTCTTTATATTGATAATCAGTGAGTTATAAAAAGGTATGAATTTGAAGTCTTTTTAGAAGAAGCTAAGTGAAAATTCACTTTTAACTTTAAACTAAATAAACTTCACTATGAAGTGAATTAACCCTTTTCTTTTTCCTGAAAAATCTTTCAAACACGCCTCCTCTGTGTTCCTTTTTTCAACAATAGCCTTGATGAGTCGATTTTGATTCCATTTTCGGTCATATACGTTTAAACCACTTCTATGAAAAAAGCAATGTTAATTGGATTGATCGGTGTATTTTCTTTCGGAAATTTATTAGCCACTCCTCAGCCAAGCCTTAGCATCCGGCAAAGTTTTCGTTTTACAGGATAACAAGATGGAGATGACGCCTTACCGGAAAAAGCAAAAACGGCTTATGAGGAAAGTGTTTATGCCGGTTTGTTGCTGAACAAATTGTATAAAATTTCCAAAAAGACAGGAAAAGTAGAGTACCGGTTGGTGTTGCTCAATCAAAATGGAGGAGAGGTCCAAGTGATTTTTGATACGGAAGGCAATCAACTGGATTAATGTATGGGAAAAACACCTAGGTCAACAACGGTATATTCTTCAGAGCTTAATCACATAATTCTTGTAAATTTTCAAAGGGGGCTCAGGCCCCTTTTTTATGCCCTTTGTCGAGTGAAAAAATCAGAAGAGGCAAGTTGAAACCAAATGAAGATATGAGGTAATTGTTGATATAAGTTCGGTTTCATCCGGGCCTGATCAAAAAAGGTACATCCTACTCTCTTGTTTTACTCGGGTTTTGGGTGTAAAATATTGATTTTAAATAATTTAAATAATTTTAACATTAGGGTATTTTTGATACCAAAGTGCCACAGGTTGACGATATCTTCCTCAAATTTCGATAAATCCAAAATGTATTCAATTATATATAATTAACTGGTTTTCAGTGCATAAAAGGGTTTTTAAAAAATTGGATCTTTTTTAGTGTAATGAGTAGGTAAACAAATTAATTAAACTTTAAAATAAACTTCACTATGAAAAAGACAGCGTTAATAGTATTAGTAAGTGTATTTTCATTTGCCACGGCATTTGCCACTGCATTGCCAGTAGAAAAAACTTCCGCAAACATAGTTGTCATGCAAGATGACAAAGTGGAAATCACCAAAGATGACCTACCTGAAAAAGTAAGCACAGCATTTGACGGAAGTGCATATGCAAGCTTGCAACTAAGCAAAGTTTATAAAGTATCTAAAGCTTCCGGTGAGGTGGAGTATCAGTTTGTGTTGACAAACCAAGCTGGAGAAGAGGTAGCAGTATCTTTCGATCCGGAAGGCAATGAATTGGAATAAAACAGGCAACGACTATTTGGTTTAGTAATGTAATGTTGAAAAAGGGGCGTAATGCCCCTTTTCTCGTTGGTATGTTTTTCGATGTTGCCGTTTCAGGTTGATAGCCGGATTAAGCTTTTATTCCCTGAAATTTTTTTAACTGTTTGATGGCTTCTTTCATAAGGTTGCGATCTATTTGATGAACTTCCTTGCCTTTGCCCAGTGTTTGCAACAACATAATGGTGAGCTCTCCTCCCAAATGTTCTCTGAACTCATCCAAGCCTCTGAGTACTTCCAAAGTTCCTTCTTTTTCTTGCAACAGTTCCGGAACAAAAATTTTCAACTGCAAAGCCTCCATCAGTTGCATCACCTTTTGCAGCTCTTCCTCCGAAATCAGTTGCTTCAGGTAGGAGTAAGTGACATCCAGGGCAATGCCTATGGCCACCGCTTCACCGTGCCGCAGTTGATAAGAGGTCATCTGCTCTAGTTTATGGGCTGCCCAGTGGCCAAAGTCCAAGGGGCGGGAAGAGCCCATTTCAAAGGGGTCGCCACTGGAAATATGTTGTACATGTAATTCGGCACAACGGTGGATCAGGGATTCCATGGGGGGCATTTTACGTTGCCGTAAGGCCTCAGCATTTTCACAGATGTCTTCGAAAAAGGCTTTGTCTTTAATAAGGGCTACTTTGATGGCTTCAGCGATACCGCCCCGCCAATCACGGTCGTCCAGGGTATTGAGAAACTGGCTGTCGTTAATGACGGCAAAAGGAGGGGCGAAGGTGCCCAGAAAGTTCTTTTTGCCAAAATAGTTGATACTGTTTTTTACCCCTACACCCGAGTCGTTTTGCGAAAGTACAGTCGTAGGGATACGGATCAAACGGATGCCCCGGTGAGCGATAGCAGCCGCAAACCCGGCCAAGTCTAATACGGCTCCTCCTCCGATGGCGGCCAGGTAAGAGTGCCGGTCTACCCCTTGCTTTTCGATAAGTTGCAGAAGGGTTTGTAAGTGTCTGGAATCGTTTTTAGAGGCTTCCCCACCCGGTATGATCAAAGGCTCGCCATAAAGTTCCACATGTTGTGAGTGATGCTGGAAATAAGTGGCGATTTGTCCGGAAAGTGCAGGGTGACAATGGGCTACCCCCTCGTCAATGACGAATACAATTTTGGGTTTGCCCTGTTGCTCTGATGTTGGAAACATCTGAGATAAGGTAAGGTTTTCCGGGGAAAATAGCTGCTGGGTGAATAACACGGGGTATTGAAAAGCAACGGAAAAGGATTGCTGGATAGTTTTCATTTTTTTCGTTTTATATCTTCTCGATAAATTGATAAACATTGAACGAAAAGCTACACTTCATTTCGGGTTTTCAAATGAGGTGCTACTTCTTTACGAACAAAGTTTAAACCGCCCTTATTTTTTTATATAGAAATTAATATTAGTCAAATTGACTTTAAAGATAGAAGCTATACTTTTAAAACATCACTCCTGCCCGCAGAATTTGCAAATAGGGAGCGGATGCTTAAAAAATACTTGTTTAAAATTAGTGAATTTTCATCGGATCTTATTTTTTGTATTTTTACATTAACGGTAATGTCAACAACGTCATGGATCCTACAACTCCTTACCACAAGGGCCGGGGGGCTCAGCAAAATACCCCTAACCGCTATCATAAGACTTATTATGAACAAGACCCGTGGGAGAACGCTGATGAACTGCCGGTGGCCCCTTCCACACAGCTATTTTATGAAAATCCTCAAAAAATCATTAGTGTCAACAAGAGTCCGGATATCCCTTTTGACTATTCGATTAATCCTTACCAAGGTTGTGAACACGGGTGCATTTATTGTTATGCCCGGCCGTCTCACGAGTATTGGGGGTTTAGTGCCGGTTGGGATTTTGAAAGTAAAATAGTAGTGAAGAAGGCAGCTCCTCAACTATTAGCAAAACAGCTGTCGGCAAAAAACTGGCAAGTCGCTCCCGTGATGCTTTCGGGTAATACTGATCCTTATCAACCTTTGGAGCGGCAAATGAAGATTACCCGGGAGTTGTTAAAGGTTTTTGCCCAATTTGGCAATCCCGTAGGGATTATCACTAAAAACAGCCTGGTTTTACGCGATTTGGATATCTTAAGTGATTTGGCTGTTGAAGGGTTGGTGCATGTGATGATCAGTTTGACTACGCTTGACGAATGCTTACGACAAGTCATGGAACCCCGGACTGCTACCGGGGCCAAACGTCTGGAAACCATAGAACAATTAACGGCTGCGGGTGTTCCCGTAGGAGTGATGACGGCTCCGGTGATTCCCTCCTTAAATGACCACGAACTTCCTGAGCTGGTAAAGCAGGCTGCGGCACATGGTGCCTTGACGGCCGGATATACCGTAGTACGTTTGAATGGGGCTCTTGCGGAATTATTTAAAGATTGGCTGTACAAAAATTTTCCCGATAGGGCAGACAAAGTTTGGAAGCAGATTGCGGAACTGCACGATGGAAATGTGGGGGACCAACGCTTTGGTACGCGTATGAAAGGTGAAGGGGTCATGGCTCAAAGTATCCGGCAACTTTTTATGTTGGCCAAAGGCAAGTATATGAAAGACCGCCAACTACCGGCTTTTGATTTAAACCGTTTTAGAAAAAACGGTACCTTGAGGCTGTTTTGAGTAGCTACTGAGGTTGGAAATGATAATACCTGTAGTGTATTCCTACTATAGCGCTTTATCGTCTTTTTCTCTGCTTATTATGCTGTTAATTATGGTTTCCTCTATAATTTTAAGCAACTTTATCCTAATTCAAATTATTCAAGTACATGATAGAAACTGCCAGATCACCCAAAGAGTCACAAACCACCATTACCGAATTGATGATCCCTTCATATGCTAATTTCGGTGGTAAAATTCATGGAGGAATTTTATTGTCCCTAATGGATAAGGTAGCATATGCCTGTGCAACCAAACACTCCGGGATGTATTGTGTCACCGTATCTGTGGATACCGTAGATTTTTTACAGCCGGTAGAAGTGGGAGATTTGGTTTCCCTGATGGCTTCGGTCAATTATGTAGGCAATTCTTCGATGATTATCGGAATAAAAGTAATCGCGGAAAATGTAAAACAAAGGGAAGTCAAACATACAAATACCAGTTATTTCACCATGGTAGCCAAAGGGGAAGACGACCGGCCGGTAAAGGTGCCTCCGTTGAAGCTGGAAACCGGGGAAGACATCCGGCGGTTTGCCGAAGCCATCAAACGAAAAGAACTTACCAGCACTTACCAGACAAAAATGAACCGGGAAAAATCCCACTTCCAATTGGAGAAAGACTTGGAACTGCTCAAAGGCCACCGGTGTGAAATAGATTTATAACACTGGGTACAAGCCTGTTCTTTGATTTTACCTTGCTCCTCAATGCTGGCTTCAGGATTGAGGACTATTTTTATGTGCAACTTTTAAGGTATTGATAATTACTTAACACCTTGCCAACCGGCCAGTATAACCGGAACTTTATACAAAAGAAATATGAAAAGGGGCTTTTGATAAACGGGAAATTGCATTAAATTGTAAGTCGGAATTGATGAAAAAAACGCTCTGGAATATTGCCTGTAGCACTGTGCCGGAAGGTATTTAAGAGTCAGCAATAAGCGGTTTGTACACTGATGAAAAAACTCCATTCCCTTAGCCTAAAATTCAAACTTACCCTGGTCATCTCCTTACTGATTTTCCTATCTTTTTTAGGGAACAGTGTCTTTAATTTCTATTCTGTCCGCACAAATATTCGAAAAAAAGTCTTTGAAAAAGAATTGCCCATTTTGGTGGACAATGCCTTTTTAGCGATCAACGAACATTTGAATCAGGGGGTATTGTTGTCAGAGTTTGTGTCCCGTAGCCGTTTTATCCATGATTTTATGAAAAGTGAAGTACAGGATACGGCAGTCATTTGTCCCTTTTTAAGGGAATTGGCCCGCAGTTACAATATTGAAAGTTTACACATAGTACCGGAAAATAAACGTTGGCTGTATTCCAATACCCGGCCTGCCCGAAAAGTCACCCCCAATACGGATATATGGTATTTCAATTTTAAAAATAAACTTGGAGACAAGGAATTTAACATCGATACCAATAAAGCCTTGTCGGAGATGCCCCTGACTTTTTATGTAAATCACAAAGTTTTCGATTTGAATGGGACTTTTTTGGGAATGGCAGATGTAGCCATGGACCTGCAAGATATTGTCCGCCTGGTTACTTCCCAGCCGGTGGGAAAATTTGGCAATACCTTTATGGTTGACCGGAACGGCTTTATTAAAATCCATCGGAATTCCTCTTTGATGGACACCAATAATGAACAAGACCCTGCCAAAAATATCAATCAACAGCCGGGTTTGTCTATCATCGCGCCTCAGATTCTGGCTTCTGAAATGGGAATTTACGAATATGAAAAAGCCGGAAAAAAAATGTGGTTGATGCAACGGTATATTTCAAAGTACGGTTGGTATATGCTGGTGGAAATTTCCGAAGATGAAGTGTTGGCTCCTTACTATACTTTGTTGTTACAAAATTTACTTTGGGCTTTGCTGATTACCCTGTTGATTATAGCGGTGAGTATTATCGGTGTAAACAAACTTGTATTACATCCTTTGTTTGCCTTAAAACAAGGGCTTACCGATTTTTTCCACTTTTTGAGCCGGCAAACGGATCATGTGGACCCGATTCCGGTAATCAATGACGATGAGTTCGGAAAGATGGCGGGTATTGTCAATGTAAATGTCGCTCACATCAAAGAAGGGATTGCTCAAGATAGCCGGTTGATAGCCGAAATGCGGGCCCTGACCGCCCATATTCAACAGGGAACACTTTCCGACTGTTTACAAGAGGAAGGGTATAATCCTGAACTGGTACATCTGAAAGAGGAGATTAACCGGGTGATGAAATTATTGGAGCAAAAAATTGGTAAAGATTTGAACGAAATTCTCCGGGTACTTCAGGAATACGAACGAATGGATTTTTCCAATCCGCTTTTAAATCCTTCGGGAGAAATAGAGCTGCAAGTCACCCGGATGGGGCACAATATTTATGAAAATATGGATGAAATCCAGGCCCAAAACGAAGAGCTTCGCCAACAACAAGAAGAAATCTCCCTTCAGAAAGAATACATTCAGTCGCAAAACCAGCAGCTTCAAAAGATTAACCAGCAAATGGAGCATATCAATAATAACCTGGAAAAAGAAGTGCAGGAAAGAACCGTACAGTTAAAAGTGGCCTATGAGGAGTTAGATACCTTCTTATACCGTTCTTCTCATGATTTGAGACGTCCGCTTACAACTTTATTGGGGCTGGTGGAAGTCAGTAAGCTGACACAAGACCGGAACGAATATATTGAATTATTTAAAATGATCAATCATACCATCATGGGGATGGACGGCATGTTGAAAAAACTGATAGACGTTAGCGAAAATTTGGAAGAGCAATTGCCTCCGGTATTCATTGATTTTGAGAAATTAGTGTCCGAAATTCAAAACCAATTGTTGTATCCTTTAACGAATTATAAGATTGATTTTCAGTTGGAACTATCGGAAAGGATTTCCTTTTGCGAACGTGAGCATTTAGTCCATTCCATTCTCTACAACCTCATAGAAAATGCAATTGTTTACCGAAGAGAAACCCACCCTTTTGTCAAGGTAAGAGTGGAGAATCACCTGCAAGGAGTTCAGATCCGGGTGGAAGATAATGGCCAAGGCATTGCAAAAACGTATCAAAAAAAGGTATTTGATATGTTTTTCCGGGCCAACGGACGGGTGGGAAATGGCAACGGATTGGGACTTTATGTGGTTAAAAAGGTCATTGAGAAAATCGAGGGAGCCCATATTTCATTTCAAAGCCAAGTGGATGAGGGAACCGTGTTTGAGGTGTATATTCCTACTGATAATGAAGCCTGTTAAAATTGAAAAAGTTCTCACTATCCCCCTTGCCTGAGTAGATATTGCACTCCGTATAAAATTTTGAAAACAATATCCTTTGACAATTGTTTAGCTACACTAACAGAAAAGGGCAAAGGCAATATCGCTTGTGAATTGCCCTAAGCCTAGTAACTTTGTGTGATCGCAATGGTCAATAGATATCCAAATCCAATGAAGCATAAAACAGGAGTATTATTGGTTAATCTGGGGACTCCGGACAGCCCTTCAGTAAAAAATGTCCGTAGTTATCTAAGTCAGTTTTTGAATGATCCGAGAGTTATCGATATTCCTTGGTTGATGCGAAAACTGTTAGTTAATTTAATCATCGTTCCCTTCCGGGCACCTAAGTCGGCAAAGATCTATCAGGAGTTGTGGACGGATAAGGGCTCTCCTTTATTGCACTACACCCGGTTAGCCAGTGAGCATTTGCAACAAGAGTTGGGCGATGATTTTCATGTGGAATACGCGATGCGTTATAAAAACCCCAGCATTGAATCAGTGTTGGAGCGAATGAGAAAGATGAATTTTGCACACTTGATCATCGTACCGTTATTTCCACAATATGCTTCTTCCACTACGGGATCAGCTTTGCAAAATGTAATGGAAGTCATCCGGAAATGGTGGGTGATTCCCGAAATCAGTTTCGTCAGCCAGTATTACGATCATCCGCAGTTTGTTCAGGCCTTATTGGAACGGGGCAAGCAATATCCTCATAAAGAATACGACCATGTTATGTTTAGTTTTCATGGCTTACCCGTCAGGCAAGTGGATAAAGTGTATGACGATGGCTTGTGCGAAGACCATAATTGTGAAGCGGAAGTAACGGATGACAACAAGTTTTGCTATAAAGCAGTCTGTTATGAAACGGCCCGGCAAATTGCCCGTGGCCTGGAAATCCCCGAAGAAAAATATACGGTGGCCTTTCAATCACGGCTGGGGAATGATCCTTGGCTGGAGCCTTTTGCCGATAAGGTAGTTAAAGAACAGGCAGAAAAGGGTTGTAAAAAACTTTTGGTCTTTAGTCCGGCTTTTACTGCGGATTGTTTGGAAACGATCATTGAAATCGGAGAGGAATACCAAGAGATTTTCCAAGAACACGGAGGGGAACATTTGCAATTGGTGGAAAGTTTGAATGATCATCCTTTGTGGATTCAGACATTGAAAGAGTTGGTGTTACAAAGGGCGGTTTTTCATACTCCTGCTATGGCCGAAAACCAAAACTAATCCCTTGCTATAAAGCGGCTTGTGTGAGGTAGTATTACCAATACAATGTCGAGAAAGGATAAAATGCTACCGTCCGGTTTTTTGAAATCCGGACGGTTTTTTTCTACCTTTCCCCAAGCAAGAGTGTCTAAGAAGAACAAGCAACCCTTACAAAAGCACTTGACCATGCGTATACTCTCTTTTTTACTATGTTTATTGTGGTGTAACCAACTCTTGGGGCAAACTGCTTCGCCCTTTGCTTATTACTTTACGGACTCTGTAGAAGTAAAAATAAGTGAGGAGACCTCTTTGCTAAATCCCTGGGCCGGAGGGCTGAATGCTACCCAGTTTAACACCATGGATTTGGACGGGGATGGTTTGGAAGATTTAGTGCTTTTTGATCGTACCACTAGTAAGTTTTCTACCTTTTTACAAAAAGATAAGACCTACCGGTATACACCGGAGTACGAAGTATTCTTTCCGGTAGTGGATGCCTGGATGATACTCGCTGACTTCGATGGCGATGGAAAGAAAGATTTGTTTGTACCCATCAACAATGGGGTAAAAGTTTTTAAAAATGTAAGTCCCTCTCCGGGAACGATCGAATGGGAGGTGTTTAAAGATCCTATTTTAACGACTAGTCTGGCTGGTAATCCCATTAATCTGAAAGTGGATCTTACGGATATTCCTGCGATTAGGGATGTGGACAATGATGGGGACTTGGATATTTTGACATTTATCCCTCAGGTAGGTGGGCGGGTAGAATTTCATAAGAACCTGAGTCAAGAAAAATATGGCAACAGTGAGCAATTGGAATTTGAAAAGGCTACGAACTATTGGGGGAACTTTGAAGAATGTGGTGACTGCGAAACCTATATTTTCAACGGGGAAGGGGCTTGCCGCAACGATGGAATCTTGCATGCAGGTTCGGCCATTTTAGCTACGGATTTGAATGGCGATCAGGTAACGGATTTGGTGATTGGAGAGGTGAGCTGTAATAACTTAGTGTATATGGAAAACCAAGGAAAGCCGGATGTCCCTTTGTTTGATCAGGCTAATATAAACTTTCCGGCCGGTCAACCCGTCAATTTTTACATTTTCCCGGCAGCATTTCATTTGGATCTGGATTTTGATGGAGTCAAAGATTTGTTGGTCGCTCCCAACACCTTTAAAAATGAAGCCCTTTTGATGGATTTTACGAATTCCAATCATCTTTATAAAAACCAAGGGAGCGATGAACAGCCGGATTTCCAATTGAGCCAAACGAATTTTTTGCAAGATCAAATGATTGAAGCCGGAGAGGATATACGTCCGGCCGTAGCCGATTTTGACGGGGATGGGGATCTGGATCTGTTTGTTTCCGGTAAAGGACAGCAACAGGAAGGAAACCAGTTTTATTCTACCGTACAGTTGTATGAAAATACCGGGGATAACGAACAGCCCGCCTTTACCCTGGTTAACCATGATTATCTTGATCTTTCTTTTCTGCAACTGAAATACTTGTCTGTACAATTTATAGACCTTAACCAGGATTTAGTGCCGGATTTGGTGATTTCCGGTACCAAGCCTCAATCAAACCGGGCCTCGCTTTGGTATGTGATCAATACCAATACACAAGGAGGTACCTATCAATTTGACCTGGAGCAAAGGCAAGAAATAAATCTTGCGTTGCGGCCGGATGATCATCCTTACTTCTTTGATGTAAACAAAGACGGAAAAGCCGACTTGTTGGTAGGAACTTATGGCGGGGCCTTGAAATATTATCGAAATGAAGGCAATGATACTTTTTCATTGGAAAATAACTCGCTGGGAGGGGTAAAAGATGATTTTTACAAGAAAAATTTATTTGTTAGTGTTGCCGATTTGAAAAAAGACGGCAAGCCGGAGTTAATATTGGGAAGGCAGATTCTGGCAGAATTTCAAAGTGAAAAAAGAGAGCTAGGCTTGGTCATTGTCAATGATTTTCAAGATCATTTGGATGGAGAGTTTCCGGTAACCAGTCACTTGGTTGCCAATTCCATGAAGGGAGAGCAAGTTGCTCATTATTTCGGAAGGAGTGTGGCCCCGGTAGCCTTGGATAACTATTTACTGGTGGGAACTGCCGGAGGAGGAGTTCATCTGTTAAAATCTACGACCCCTATTGACGGCCCGAATTTGGGTGAGCAGCCCAATGCTTTGATCATGCCCAATCCGGCCAATGAGCGGTTTGGGATAATAACCAATCGAGAAATGAAAGTGGCCGTTTACAGTGTCTCAGGAAAACTAATGCTCAAGAATATCCGAATCAGCAGCGGAACAACTGTTTCTATTACTACCCATCATTGGCCCTCAGGCTTGTATATCGTGCATTTTTATGGTGAAGCGGGGACTTTTTCAAAAAAAGTATTGGTACAACATTAACCGGAACGACCAGGAAGAGAAAGTGATTTATGCCAGTAGCAGGTACAAAAAAAGAGAGGCACTAACGCCTCCCTTTTTTATTTTGCTGAACGCAACGGAAAAATAGGTTTATTCTTCGATCTCGCTTCCTTCTGCATCATAAGCAGCCACGACTTCGTTACCATCGGCATCTGCTAATACAAATTGGTAAACGACTTCACCGGAATCTTTGGTTACTTTGTAAACTTTGCCCAAAGTAAGCGAAGCATACTTGCTAGCATCAAATGCAGTGCTTACTTTTTCAGGTAGCTCGTCTTTTGAAATCTCAACTTTGTCGTCTTGTACACTTACGGTAATAGCCACATCAGAAGCAGAAAAAGTAGTGGCGAATACTGAACCTAAAGTGAATACACTAACTAATAACATTAACGCTGTTTTTCTCATAAGTGAAAGTCAATTTTTAGTAGAATAATTTTCTTAATTACTTACTATAATTTCTAAAAGGATTCCAGTTTTTTGTTGATTTTTATAGTATTGAAAATCAATATGTTAGTTATTTTGGAAGGGGCTTGATGTTAACCGAAATTGGGGAATGATTCACCATTTTGTGGTAATAAAGCTATAGTTAGAGTATTTCTATGCAGGCATGGAACAACCGGAAGTCATTCATTCAAATGCCAGTTGTAGTTTAAGAAGCGGATCGGGGTTGCTGTGTTTACCGGATGTTGAGCGTAGCGGTTGATAAATTGAAGTAAGGAGCCTTGGCGGGTAAAGTCACTTTCAAACCATTGGAAAATTTTGGAAAGCCTTACCTGATCTTCGCTTAGTTGGTTTTTTTGCGGATCGTTGATAAACCGTACCGCTTGTTGGTGGAGTTGTTCTTCCAGTTGTTCAGCCGTATAGGCTTCCGGGCGAAGGTCAGGACAGGATACGGAAGCACAATTGATAGCAAAATGAATCCGGGGCTCTTCAAAGCGTTTGCGCAAAATGCCATGTTCAATATGGTTCAATGAAAGTAGTTGATCCCCTATTCGAATAAATTCGATATCAAAAACGGAGTTTACAAAAGGAATGGAAAGCTTTGGGCCAATCTCTTTAATACTCTGAACAGGATAATTTTTTAGAATCAGTTGTATGGTGAAGGCATTATAGGCATTGATCCAATAAGCAAGTTGTTCGTTTTCCGACCAGTATTTGTCGTTGGGAAAGCCGGAAGAAATCAGCGTGAGATAACGTTGGAGCCGCAGAGAATCCTGCATAAACCCCTGATAATCCACCTTGCCCTCCGGAGAGACATGTTGATGTAAGAGCGCGTTCCAAAGACTGTGCTCAACCGGTTGCGTATCGGAACCGCTGTATTTTACCTGAAAACACCCCGCCAGGCTACCGGCAAGCAACATCCATAAGATCCATCTCATAGGACTAAAGTACAAGTTTAAATCTTGGAAAGCTGTCATCGGTTTGACAATTGTGAGAACTTACTACATTTTTAGGATGTATTTAAAAAGGCAGGGTATTCAACAAAATACTCCCCAAAAACCGTCTTTCTGATGGCGGTGAGCATTTCCGATAAGGAGTAGAGAAGTGCCTAAATTCTTTGTATGTCTTCATTGTGATTGTATGTGCTTGTGATTATATTGTTATGCATATCTGACGAGTACATGTTTTTTCCCTCACCAAGAATCTCAAAACCATGAATACCCGGATATTTTTTCTCCTAATCCTATTTGTTTGCAATTATACAGTTTATGCTCAGAATCCCGAGGATAAAAAGATGCTCGGAGAATTAGTCACCCTTGCTACCACGAAGGTTTCCAGTTATAAAAGTACGGATTCCAATGTAGATGATGCTTTGCAATATTACCATCCACAGATGATCAGTGATGTCACGCGGATTAATATCAACGGGAAAATCCGCAAAGAACAAAATACCTATGAAGATTTAAAAGAGCAATTAAGTAACTTGGCTCGCAATGAACTGACCACGGTACACAATATCACCGTGTCGGATATTTTCGTACAAGCCAAAGATGTGGGTATTATCCGGTTTACCGATACGTATGAGCATAAGTACAAAGGGAAACTCATGCAGAAGGGGACGCAACTGGTGACAGCTACTGCCAAAAAACAAAAAGAGGGGTGGCGGATTCTATATATGAGTATAGTAGAAGTGGAAAATGAAAAACTGTTGAGTATTTGTCCTTGCCAACTGTTTGAAGGCCAAGGGAGTGAAGATGATTTTGTGACGAAAACCACCATTCCTCAGGGAACCACCACCAAAGATATTATGGAAAGCTTTGTGTTTCGTAACAACCAAAAACACCGCTATATCCGGGCCGGGGAAGATATATTTACCTGGACGGCTAAGAATGATGTCTGGACGATTAACGGTGAAGGAGCGAAGCTGCACAAAGTGGGCAAGGCGGAAAGCAAAGCGGAAGCCATCCAACTGATTCTTCAAAAGAAATATACCGAAAACTGTATTAACATAGTGATTAACAATTAGTCTGTATGAGTGAGAAATACTCCTTGGTATTGGCTCATCACGATTTATGCTTGGTTTTCCCTATTAGCTTCCAGGTTAAGTTTTATTAGCTTGATTTAACGCATATTAATAATCTTTGCTATTTATTTAGGAAGAATAAGTGTATACTAGTGTAAAGTCAAATAATAGAAAAAGAAGGGTGGGCTAAGGTGCAGGTTGAATTCTATTTCCTTCAAAAACCAAAATAGTATGCACATTCCTGACAAAAGTTACAAGCTGGTTCTCAGTTCTTCAATGGAAAGCCGCGAATTGGAATTTATGGATGTTTCTATGGATCAGATAGGTAAATCCATATTGGCCATGGTACAGCGCGGAAAACAAATTTACCAAAAGACCCGCAGGCCTGTAAAAGTCATCCTGTATTCTTCCGCCAATGGTGAGTACAAAAGGTTCTCTTCCTGGAACTTCGGGGTAAAACAAAAATAGTTTTGCTAACAGGTGCCGGCATTTAGTGATATCCTCGGGCTTGAAGCTGAAATAATTCGGCATATTTTCCTTTTTTGTCCAACAATTCTTCATGTGTGCCCAGCTCTTTGAGTTGTCCGTTTTCCAAAAACAAGATCCGGTCTGCCATTCTCACTGTAGAAAAACGATGAGAGATTAACACTGCGGATTTGCCTTGAATGAGCTTGGCAAAACGTAGAAATACTTCATGTTCGGCCCGGGCATCCAAGGAAGAGGTAGGTTCGTCCAAAATCAGCAATTGGGCTTCACCCATATAGGCTCTGGCCAAGGCGATTTTTTGCCATTCGCCTCCGGACAGTTCCACTCCTTGGGCAAAGCGCCTGCCTAATACTTGTTTGTAGCGGTCAGGCAATTTGTCAATTACCGTATTGGCCAGGCTTTTATATGCCGATACATTGATGCGGTGTTTGTTTTCCTGTTCTTGGATATTGCCTACGGCAATGTTTTCGGAGGCAGTCATTTGAAACCGGACATAATCTTGAAAGATCACTCCGGTGGTTTTTCTTAAGTCTTGTAAATCGTAATCTTTCAGATCAATGCCATCCAATAAAATACGTCCTTCGGTAGGGTCATACAAGCGGGCCAATAGCTTAACCAAGGTTGTCTTTCCCGCTCCGTTTTCTCCTACCAGGGCTAATTTCTCTCCGGCTTGTAAGTGAAAAGACAAGTTTCTTACGGCCCAGCGTTTATTGTTGTCATATTGGAATCCCACATTTTCAAAAGTAAATCCTTTTTGAATAGGCCGGGGAACCGGGTAGTTTTTCGTACCGGATTTGACCTGGGGTTTTATGTCAAAAAAGTCAAACAGGTCCTTAAGATAAAGGGCTCCTTCGGCTATGTCAGCAAACCGCATAACAATGCTTTGCAAGCTATTTCGCATCCGGTTAAAGGAGCCGGACAAGAAGGTTAAATCTCCCAGAGTGATGCTACCGGCTACCGTAGCCAAAAGGATAAAAACATAAGCGGCATAATAGGAGACGGTTCCCACAGCAGTGAGCAAGCTACCCCAAGTGGCTCTTTTTACGGCTAATTTTTTATTGGTTTGGTAATATTTGTCCGAAACATTTTTGAAGCGATTTGCCAGAAAACCTGCCAGGTTGAAAATTTTGATTTCCTTAGCCGTTTCGTCACTGGCCCCAACGTATCGTAAGTAATCCAGTTCTCTTCTTTCTGCCGTCCATTGCCGGGAAATGGAATATGATTTTTCATTAAAATGAGTTTCTCCGATAAAACTGGGAACTACGGCAATGATCAGAATCAGGATCAACCAAGGGTTGAACACAACCAATCCAGTGGCTAAAAACATAAGCGTGATCAGCTCTTGAATTTGAGAAAATGTGAGTGACATCAACACGACCCGGCCAACGGTTTGTCTACGGGCACGTTCTAATTTGTCATAAAAAGCTGCGTCTTCAAACTGATGCAGGTCAAGGGTAGCCGCATGGCGGATCAATTTCACGGAAGTGATGTTAGAAAACAAATCGCCTAATAAACTATCGAGTAAGGTGATGGCCCGGTTCATCAGGTCTGATACAATGGCCAGGGCAAACTCCAGGGCTAATAGCCCCCAAAGCCGGGAAAGTGGCGGATCGTCTTCTTGGCCACTTAACAGAACTACCTCGTCAATGATGAGTTTGCCTACATAGAGCATGGCCAGGGGCAACGCGGATTTGAACAGACGCAATCCCGCATTGGTCAAAGTCATCCAAGGGCTGGCTTCCCAGACCAAACGGAAAAATTGAGGCAGGTTTTTCAAGGCATCCAGTTGCTGGCGAAAAGACTGGAAGTTTGATTTTTGCCGGTTATTTGCAGCTTGAGGTTTTCGCATAAATGTTTAAAATAAGTTAGAAGGCATATTTTTACGCTTCCTCAGCTCTCAGAAGTCCATGACATTTTACCGAGGCCGTTATGGGAGTTTCCGAGTCCTGATTTTTTAGTTCCGGAATAAAATTTACACATACTCTCAAAAAATTGAAACTGATCCTCGTGAAATGTTATTGGTTTTAATAAACACCTAAGGAAACTGATATTGAGCCCTTTCAGGCTTTTTTTACTCAAAAAACCACTTTTACATTTTTCAAAATTAGCTTTATGAAGTTATATGTATCTCAAAACAATTTATCAAACCAAACAGTCTCGCTCATTTGGTTGGTATTTCTTGCACTAGCTTTTGCCTGCAATTCCCAGGTGAAAAAAGAACAGATCGCTCAAGAGAAGTCACAAGACGAACCATCCCGTCATTCTTTTGAGCATCTTCCCCCCTCCCCGGTAGCCGGTCAAGCCAGAATTATTTTTTTTGGCAATAGCATTACGGCAGGGTATGGTTTGAATGCCGATAAAGCCTTTCCTGCATTAATTCAGCAAAAAATTAGCGAGCTAGGGTTGAATAGCTTCCGAGTGGTGAATGCCGGTAATAGCGGGGAAACCACGGCCGGAGGAAAAAACCGAGTGGAATGGGTGATCCTTCACGGAGTGGATATTTTTGTGTTAGAGTTGGGGGGCAACGATGGCTTACGGGGGATTAAAACCGAAGAAACGTATCAAAATCTTTCGGAGATTATTGATATCGTTCGCAAAAAGAACGCGGAAGCAATCATTCTTTTGGCTGGTATGCAAGTGCCGCCTAATTTAGGCGAGGAATATACTACTTCATTCAAAAAAATTTATCCAAAACTGGCAAAGGAGAAGAATGTTCGGTTAATTCCCTTTATTTTGCAAGGTGTAGGGGGAAACCCGGAATACAACTTGTCAGATAAAATTCATCCAAATGAGCAAGGGCACAAAATCATTGCGGACAATGTCTGGAAATATTTGAGAAGCTACTTGATTATAGGTTAAAAGCAGATGCGTTTATTTTTTGATCAGACGGTAGTATTCGCCGGGAGTGTTCCGAGGAACTCCTTCTTCCGTATATTCGAAATGTATAACAACCATTAGATTCTTATGAAAAGCACAATTTTCGTATTGTTTTTATTTTTTATTTCAGTTCAAGCTTCTGAAGCTCAATTCTTAAAAGACTTATTTGGAGGCGGGGGGAAATCCTCTTCCAATATTTCGGAAAAAGAAGCCGAAAAGGGAATCAAAGATGCTTTGTTACAAGGAATTAAAAAAGGAGTGGACAATGTATCAGAGGTAGACGGATATTTTAAAAATACGGCCATCAAAATTCCTTTTCCCGACAATGTCAAAAAAGTGGAAACCCAGTTGAGAGCTTTGGGCATGAACGAAATGGTGGATAAGGCAATTCTGTCGATGAACCGGGCCGCAGAGCAAGCGGCAAAAGATGCTACGCCTATTTTTGTGTCAGCCATTAAGCAGTTAACCATTCAGGATGCCCTGAATATTGTCACGGGACAACAAGAAGATGCCGCTACTCAATATTTACAACGTACAACTTCCGACTCATTGACAAGGGTGTTCAAACCCACCATTTCAGCAGCATTGGAAAACGTCAATGCTACCAAATACTGGGACGATGTATTTACCCGGTACAACAAAATTCCTTTTATCAAAAAAGTGAATCCCAACTTGGAAGAGTATGTAACCGAAAAAGCGATCGAAGGGCTTTTTCATATGGTAGCCAAAGAGGAGAAATTGATCCGTAAAGATCCGGTAGCCCGTACCACTGATCTCCTTAAAAAAGTATTTGGCGGTAAATAAGCCGAACATGAAACAAGTATTTGGATAATCATTCAAACACAGTAATAGAGAAGTAATCGTTTATTTTAAGTATGTTGATTTTTTCCATTAGTTATATTCTGGCCCATGGTAACTTCACCATGGGCTTTTTATTTATGCTAAGCAGCTTGCCATTCACTTCAATTGAGTTAAGTAGGATTAACATCTCAACCTACTGCATATTTATGTAATATTTTATCTTTGACGGAGACGTATATTCAATTATAGTTCTCTTCCGGTACCTATACACAAGTTGTACTTTATTTAAGAAAAACACCTGGTAAAAGATGAAGTCGATATTATGTACTTATCTGTCAATGCTTCTTACTATTTCATACGCATTTGTTCATGCCCAATCCAATTACCAAGATTTTACGGCTCAGGATAAAACTCCGGTATTTCAAGATGAATTTTTGAATAATAACAAAGAGTGGAGCACAGGGCAGTCAGGAGAGCGGTTTGGCAAAGTAACCCATGGGTATTATGAATGGAAATCTGTTATTGAGCGCTCCGGATTGAGTTGGCAAACAGTGGAACTGAATACCCACCGGGATTTTGAAATCGAAGCCCGTGTGATGATCGCCTCCTCTGACAATATGTATGATTTTAACGGGCTCTTTTGGGGAAGAGATGAAAAGGGTGATGCTTTTACCTTAGGTTTTAATAAAAACGGAGAAAAACGCAGTGCCAGGTATAAAAACGGGAAGTATGAAAGCCTGATCCCCTGGGAAGCATCCAAGGCAATCCTTCCGGATAGCTATAATAAACTTACCGTGCGAAAATGGAAGGATACGTACTACCTCTTCATCAATGAAGAGCTTTTGAAGACCTTTCCCTTTGAACCTTTTTACGGTGAAAAAATGGGCTTGATGGTGTCAGGCAATACCGAACTCAGGGCGGATTATTTTCGTGTTTCCTATTTATCCTCTTCTTCTGTTGCCAAGGATTATTTTGCCATACCTTCCTCTCAGAAAAAAACGGTTTTCTCCGAAGAGTTCAGTGATAACCGGAACGGCTGGAGCTCAGGAACTGCAGGCAAGCGTTCCGGGAAAGTTACCGGAGGGTATTATTCCTGGAAATCGCTCAATGATAAAAATAACATCAGTAGCATGCGAGTGTCTATGGAAGAACAACAGGACTTTGAAATCGAAACCCGGATCAAACTGATTGGGGGAAGTAAAGGGTATTTGAGTGGTATTTCTTGGGGTTACGAAAGCAAAACCACCAACGGATTGAATTTTGGCTTTAACTCTTACGGGTCTTTCAAGGTCGACAAATACGAAGGGAAGTTTATTCCGTACAAAGAGTGGACAAGGAGCAATGCTATCCACCCTGATGGGTACAATACTTTGACCATCCGGAAAACAGGTAAAGTGGTCGATTTTTTTATCAATCAGGAATGGGTCTATCAGATGCCTCACCAAGCTTTTTACGATCAGCGGATTGCCTTTATGGCCGGCCCTTATGCAACGGTTCACATTGATTATTTGAGAATATATAAAATTCAAAACCAAAGTAATTTACAATCCCAACTTCCGTCAAGTTACCATGCATATTCGGCCTCTCAACAAACAGAGGTATTTTCGGAGCATTTTGATAATAATTCGAACAGTTGGCCTACCGGTGAGCATCAGGAATATACAGCCTACATCCAAAAGGGGTATTACCAATTGAATCACTTGCGGTCCTTCGGAGCTTGGAGTTGGCATTATGCAGTGGACATTGACGAGTCCAGAGATTTTGAAATTGAAACCCGGTTAAAAGTACTAACCCATGGGGAGCAAGGGTATTTAAACGGCTTGATTTGGGGAAAAGAACAAAACAGCGATTACCGTTTGGGATATAATGACTACGGAAGTCACCGGGTATGTAAAATTGACCATGATACTTGGCACTATTTTATGAACTGGAAAAAAGGGCCTGTTGATGTGGAAGGCTTTAACAAGCTAACCGTAAGAAAAGTAGGAAGGAAGTACTATTTGTTTATCAATGAAGTACTGGTCCATACCATGCCCTATGCTCCGTTTTATGGAAAGCGAATAGGTTTTTTAGCAAACCAATCTACAGAATTACAAGTAGATTACCTCACTGTTAACTACCTGAATACTACGAAGCCTGGCATTATAACGTCCAACACAACTACGACTACCCTTACCGCTCCCGCTTTTTTGAGTACGGGAAATTTGAAATTATTAGATGAGGACTCCGACAACAGCATTGATGGGGGAGAGCGTGCTCATATTACCTTTGATCTCGTCAATGAGGGAAAAGGAGAAGCCAAAGACCTGGAAGTACAATTGAAAGAACTGTCAGGTGTAGAAGGCTTGGAATATTCCTCGTCAAAATATATCGGTTCGTTAGCCCCCGGGAAACGGCTGACAGTTAAATTGCCGGTCAGTGGCAACACTACCCTTTCTTCCGGGCAAGCCGATTTTGAAATTCAAGTACTGGAGAAAAACGGGTTTGATGCGGACCCTATTCAACTGAGTATTCCGACCAGGGCTTTTTTGCCTCCGCAAATTTCCATTGTCGATCATCATTTTACCAGTGTCATGGGCGGAAAGATGCGTTTGGGAGTACCCATTACTTTGAAACTGGCCGTGCAAAATATCGGTCAGGGCAATGCGGAAAAGATTGAATTGCAGTTGGAATTGCCTCCGAATGTGTTTTCTGCCGGAGAGGCCCGTTTCAGCCTTGGTAATTTGGCCAGTGGGCAGAGTAAAGTGATCGATTTTGAATTTTTTACCAATAAACGCTACGGACAATTGACCGTTCCCGTAACGGCTAAACTCAGTGAAAAGACAGGGCAGTACGGCAGCCGGAAAGTGATGTCCGTTGAGTTAAATGAACAATTGGCAACTACTCAGTCGGTGACCCTAAACTCTAAAACGGTGGAAAAAGCGAAGGATATTCAAACGGTCAGTTTGGTTTCCGATGTAGATCGCAATATTCCCCGTACCGGCCGGCAAAATCCGGATGCCGTTGCCGTGGTGATTGGGAACCGCGATTATAAAAACAGCGATGTCCCTACAGTTGATTACGCCATTCAGGATGCGCAAGTGATGAAAAAATACTTGGTGGAAGCTTTGGGGTTTGATGAAAATAATATTTTATACCTGCCCAATGCCTCCCAAGCCGACTTTAACAGCACCTTCGGGAAAAAAGACAACCACAAGGCACGCCTTTTCAACCTGGTAAAATCGGGCAAGTCGGACGTGTTTATCTTTTACAGCGGGCATGGGGCCCCCGACCCGGAAAGCAAAGAAGGCTTCTTCGTTCCGGTAGATTGTGATCCGTCTTTGGTGGCCTTTAACGGGTATTCCATTCAGACCTTCTATGAAAACCTGGCACAAATTCCTTATCGTTCGCTCACCATTGTGATCGATGCCTGTTTTAGCGGTTCTTCCGAAAAAGGGATGTTGCTAAAAAACATCTCTCCGGTGTTTATCAATACGGAAACCCGGATTAAAAACGCCCCGAACTCGATGGTGTTTACCTCGGCATTGGGCGATCAGGTATCATCCTGGTATCCTGAGAAAAAGCATTCCTTGTTCACTTACTTTTTCTTAAAAGGTTTGCAAGGCATGGCCGATAGCAACCGGGATAAACAATTAACCTTAGCTGAGTTGCGCCAATATTTATTGGAACAAGTGCCGTATATGGCTCGCAGGTTGAATAACCGGACACAAACCCCTGAAGTCCACGGAGAAGGTCAACGTGTTGTATTGACCTATTAGAGAAAAACTACTCATCCATAAAGCGTTATTGACAAATTTTCCGGAAAGCCCTTTACTCTTGAAGTAGCGGGCTTTCCTTTTTATTGGGTATCGAGGTCCTTTTGCATCAAGTTTTTTAGGAAAAGGTATTCTTTTTATCTGAAAGAGACTTTTTGACCTGGGCAAAGAATTGATGGTAAATATTATAATGATATTAAAGCAATAATTGTTAATATTTTCTATCTTATAATAGAATTTTTACAGCACTAAATTTTGTTTTTCTACTTTTACAAAAAAAATCCACCGAAGTAATATTAGCGTTCTTTTTTGCAATACATTCCGCTGTATCAAGTACCAATTTGT
This sequence comes from Rapidithrix thailandica, assembly GCF_039710355.1. NCBI lineage: Bacteria > Pseudomonadati > Bacteroidota > Cytophagia > Cytophagales > Flammeovirgaceae > Rapidithrix > Rapidithrix thailandica. The sequence goes on from NZ_JBDKWZ010000005.1 coordinate 231,466, forward strand.
ACCAACAAATCAAATACGAACCTTAACTTAAAGAGACTCTTACATTTAAAACCTATAAAATGAGACTACTATGGAACAGTTGAACAATTACACAGATGAGGGCATCCGGTTATTGATGGAATATGCGCCAAAAGTATTGTTGGCCATTATTGTATTGATTGTGGGTTGGTCCATCATCAACTCTATTGTGGGGATGATGGCCAGAATATTACAGAAAAAAGAAGTAGATCCCTCCTTAACGCCCTTTCTGAAGAGTGTCTCGGGAGTATTGTTGAAGGCCGTATTGTTGATTTCCGTTGCGGAGATGGTGGGTGTGGAAACCACCTCTTTTGTGGCCATTCTCGGTGCTGCCGGTTTGGCTGTGGGCTTAGCCTTACAAGGTAGCCTTTCGAATTTTGCCGGTGGCGTCCTGATTTTAATTTTTAAACCCTTCAAAGTAGGGAATGTGATTGAAGCACAAGGGTATACAGGGAAAGTACATGAGATACAAATTTTTACTACCGTATTGAAAACCTTTGATAACAAAACGATTATCATCCCTAATGGCCCTTTGGCTTCCGGCAATATTGTAAACTATTCTACGGAGGAGTTGCGAAGAGTGGACATGTCGTTTGGTATTGGCTATGGTGACGATATCGATAAGGCCAAGCAAATTATCCTGGACCTGATTGCGGCTGATGATAGGGTGTTGGAGGAGCCGGCCGCCCCGTTTGTCAGAGTAAGTGAATTGGCCGATAGCTCTGTGAATTTTGCCGTAAGGGTATGGTGCCAAGCGGTGGATTATTGGGATATTTACTTTGATATGCAGGAAAAAGTGAAGAAGGCATTTGATGAAAAAGGAGTGAGTATTCCTTTCCCACAAGTCGATGCACATATCTATCAAAAATAATTTTTTTAATCATTTGAAGTATCTGTCGAAGTAGCCAATCGCGCTGATTGGTAGATGTAGAAGCATGTTTAAACTTTATTGCTTTTGCTCTGAAACGAGCAAAGGGGCAGTTTGCCGTAATAAGCTTTAAACATGCTCTTATTTTTTTATCATCTAAACTAGCAAATCCTTATGAAGGTAAAATTATTGGTTGTATTAATGGCATTCCTTCCTTTAATCAGTGTTGCACAAGAACAGGAAGAGGAAACCAAAAACTGGAAAACTATCCACAAGTTTACATTTGATTTGACACAGGCGGCTTTTAGTGATAATTGGAAAGGAGGAGGGGTTTCTAACGTGGCTTTGGCCAGCCGCTATAACCTTAAAGCAGGTTATAAAGAAGGGAATTTTTCTTGGGACAATGAAGTGGACCTTCGCTATGGCTTGATCAAAAACAAGGGGGAGGATATGCGCAAAAGCGAAGACCTGATTTTTATAGATTCTAAAGTCGGACATAAACTCTCCAAAGCCTGGAGCCTATTTGTCGGTCTTAATTTCCAAACCCAATTTGCCAAAGGATATAAATTTGAAGAGGTGAATGGAGAGGAAGTGAAAAACCAGGTGTCGGAATTTTTGGCCCCGGGTTTTCTGACCACCAGTATAGGTTTTGAGTACAAACCTGTCGATTACTTCTTTGTACGGCTTAGCCCCTTTGCCCCCCGCACTACGTTTGTATTAGACACTACACTTTACAAAAACGGTGTGCCTAAAAATTATGGAGTCCCTATCGGAGACAAAGTAGAATTGGAATGGTTGGCGCTAAATATTGTTGCGGACTTTGATAAAGAGATTGCCAAAAACCTCAATTTGAAATGGAAGTATCAATTGTTCAGTGAGTACGAGAATTTTGATTTTGAAACCGTGGATCACCGTTTGGATTTAACTTTATCGGCACAAGTCAATAAATTTATTCGCACCAGTATTTCCGGTATTGTACTGTACGATAATGACCAGGATTCTGGGGTCCAGTTTGGGCAGAGTCTGGCGCTGGGTTTGATTTTTACCAATGAGAAGAAAAAAGAATGATTGGTACATCGGTGATGCAGGTTGAATATAAACAAGAAGGGTAAAGGGTGTTTTACCCTTCTTGTTTATGCGTTTGTATAAAAGCTTCCCAAAGTTGGATGACCTTTTGAAAATCATCGGGAAGAGCTTGTTCGAAATAAAGAAATTTTTTGTTTGCCGGATGTTCAAAACCTAAAGACTTGGCATGAAGTGCTTGGCGGGGCATTATTTTCAAGCATTTATGAATCAGGTCGTAATACGCTTGATTGCCATTTTGCACCAATATATGATTGCCCCCGTATACTACATCGCCAAATAAAGTATGGCCCAAATGTTTCATATGTACCCGTATTTGATGGGTACGGCCAGTTTCCAGGTTACATCGTACCAAGGTTAAATAACCATATCTGCGAATCACTTTATAGTGGGTAATGGCCGGTTTGCCGTCCATACCATCTTCGTAAACGACTCTTAAACGTTTGTTATCGTGGCTGCGCCCTACATTCCATTCTATGGTTCCACTGTCTTTTTCCAAGTTGCCCCATACCAATGCATAATAGGTGCGTTCAATACTATGGTCGAAAAATTGACTGGCTAAGCTTTCCATGGCTCGGTCCGTTTTAGCGATGACCAGTAAGCCCGAAGTATCTTTGTCGATCCGGTGTACGATGCCCGGTTTATCACTCCCATTATGGTTGCTAGGCAAATCATCGTAATGGAAAGTCAGAGAGTTGACCAAGGTTCCCGTTTCATTATTGTGTCCGGGATGTACGACCATGCCCGCAGGCTTATTGACAACCAGTAAGGTATTGTCTTCATAGACTTTTTCCAATGGAATGTTTTGAGGAACAATATCAAAGGTATAGGGATCTTTGTCTAGAAGGGCGGTGATTCTGTCACCGGAAGTCAGCTCATGGTTAAGCGGAACATGCTCACCGTTAATAAGGATTTTACTGGATTTGATGCATTCCTGAATAGCTTCCAAGGTGTATTTTGGAAACCGGTCATATAAATATTCATCTATCCGGGTAAATTCCGGAAAGTTTTCCACTTCCAACCTGTAAATTTCGTAATACCGTCCTACTCTAACCATATCTACAGAAATTTGACAGTAATAATAAAGATAAGTTAATCAATTGATAAGTAAAGCCTTGGTCCTGACATATCTGTCAAATCCCGGGCTTTGGGGCAAGAGCACTGACACACATAGTTCTCAGAGATTGCCTGTTCATTTTCACTGTGAATATGCTTAAATTCTTATGACAAGAAATTAAAAACATATTATTTGCATACAAGAGCACCTATTTGTTGCTGCTATATTTATTAAATTAATATTAACAATTTTTGTTGAAAGGAACGTGGATTTTGTAAATAGAATTTCGGAAAACTGATAATTTAAGAATGAATATTTTCTCCATTACCTATCCTTGTTACTTCCAGAGTTGTCGTATTTTGGTTTTAAATGCCTCCCTTTGTTGGTCCAGTAGTTGAATCTTACTGATTTTCCATGTATGATCATCTGCTTTGAGGGTAAACAAAGCACTGTACCGATTGACTCTTTCATGGATATGCCCCCAGTGTTCTACTGTTCCTTTTACCGTCCAGGTGGCAAAATAATTAAACTGTTCGGAGGTATTTTCCCCCGAGCGGTTTTGTTGCATACCGCTGGTAATATTGATTTCTTCAATATGAGACACAGCTCCCCCTTGTTCTTGCATTACCAGGCTTTTTTGTATTTGTAAATATACTTCGGAGAGCAATTCTCCACTGACACTTATCGCCAAAGCATCGTATATCTGTTCTTCATGGCGGTAATCAAATGCCTGGTACATATTTTTGAGCAGTGTATTGAAGACTTTTCTTGCCTGTTCTTCAGTTGGGGCTTCCCCCCCTGTAAAGAAGGAAAACCAGCTGCTTTCAGTTTCCGCTTTTACCTGACTGATCGTTTGTATCGAGTACCGGCCTGCATTTTTCCAGGTATATTGGGGGCTTTTCCGGGTGAATTGTGCTTGTAAATTATCGTCAAAAGCGTACACGATACTGTTCACTTTCCTAACGGCTTTGTTGAAGAGTCCCCAGGTGAGTTGTACTGATTGAGGTACTTCTCTCAACGGATAACTTAAGATAATTCCCACACGGGCATGGGCCGTACTCAAGGGCTGTTTTTCCGGCCTTTTGGCAAAATCTTTAAAGTTCAATCCATAAAAATCAACCCTGCTGACACTCGCTTGCATTTGCCGCTGATTCACGTGTATGGGTTGATGCCGGAGGAAGAAGTCCGTGATTTTCCGAAGGGCAGAAGATTGTTCCTCGACTCCTAACATCATAGGGTCTTTCCGGGGAATTTCCAGCCAGGTTTCTAAAGTGGCTAAGGGAATTAATATCTCATGCCTGACTTCAAAAGGGGTAATGTAAATAAAGGAATATACGGAACTATAGCTGCTGATGCCCAAGGTTTCCTCTTGCTGCTTGGCTTTCATCCGGGCAAATTTGTCACTAAGGGTATTTTGAGGGGTAGGGGCTTTGCTCCAATCGAAACGAACACTTCTATGCTCTCCCTTTTTAAGTTCAAAAGGAAGATGTACTTCCACGCCTTTCTGTTTGATTTGGACCAGCATAATGGCATTGATCACATTGGCAGGTCCGCCAAACTCTTGAAAGAAGTTGAGTTGTGAAGGAGCTTGGGTCAGTGGAAACTCCAAATGATAATAAAGCGAATGTTCCATGAGGTCGCTCACGGCAATAGCTTTTATATCGGAAGAAAGAAGTTCTATACCCGTCACGTTGCTTCGAAGTGCTCTGCCGCCGGTACGTACCTGAAAATATTTCTGAAGGAATGTTTTATGTTTCTGGGCGGTGGCATTGAGTGTGGTAACCGGTATACGGTCTTCCTGGTCGGAGGCCAGACCATAGTACAAAAACAAGTCTTCGGCCAAAATACGCAACTTGACCTCTACTTTTTGTGAGTTTACATTTATTTCGGCCCAACTGACTGAAATCGGATGAGCAAGACCTGTTTGTGACGTATTCAGCCAAGTAAATAGTAGAAAGATTATATATGTATACTTCTGATTTAGCATTCGTCTGAGATTCTTGGTTTTCAGGCTTCTTTTGATACAAGCTGATCCTACAAAGTTCATAAAATTCTCTTAACTGAAAAAGCTTTCCTTTGAGAGGGGGAGTAACGAGTGGATGATTTCATGATGCATCTTCAGTCAGGTGTACAGTATCATCAAAACCTGTACAAAATCGGACAGTGTTGTGTGTCGGGTTTAGCTGGGTTTTTGTGTTTAAATACTTGATAATAAGTTGTTTGTGTCAATTGGTATCTGTTTGGTGTTTATGTTTGAAAAAACACACGATTTAACGTTATTCATCTCAATTGAAAAACCATGAAAACCCAAATTCAAATCAAAAGAAGTATTATAGAAGCAGTGATACTAATTGTTGTGATGATGCTTGCGATTACGATGAGTGCCTTTGCCGGCGAACCAGACGATAAGAAAACCACCACTATACAATTGACTTCGGAAGAACAAGCCTTACTGAAAGAGTTAGAAACAGAGGATACTTTGGGGATTGAAGAAGTGCAAGAGTGGTTGGTAACACAGGAGGAAGCGGAAGAAATCTTGCTATTTGACCAAACAGGTAACTTGCTAACGGAACAATACAAAGCTCAAGGAACGATAGATGTAACCTTACTCCCTCATAACGCAAGTTTGCTGATGAAAGAGGGAAACACCTGGGTGTATATTCTTGATAGATAAGAGTAAAAAACAGAAGGTAACGTTATACAAAGTCTCTCCACATCCTTAAAACAGCGACCGTTCTAGTAGCTTGAAAAGCAGGAAATCTTCTCCTGCTTTTTCTTTTTGAAAAGACCTGATACCAGGTCGCTTTTTTATCATTAGATCGTATTTGCCACAGGGAAGACCGATAAGTGAACATTTAACATACTCTAAACAAGAAGCCGGGATACTGTTTTCTATCTGGTGAACCGTAAATGTTTTTGGGTAAATCAAACAAAGTGTAATATTCAAAAAATTCAATTCTTTCTTAATTCTTTGCAAGTAATACGGTTTGCTTCTTTTTTTTCTTACATTAATCCTTTCTAAATCAAGGCTTATCAGCGAATAAATTGTAAAATTGTAGACAAAGTATTTACAAGACATGCATCGTTAGTAACCTTTTCGTATCAACAGGGAAAAAGAGCTATCGAAGTGAATTAACCTTTTTCTTTTTCCTGAAAAATGTTTCAAAAAACGCCTCCTCTGTGTTACTTTTTTCAACAATAGCTTTGGCTATTCTCTTCAAAAAGTGCCTTGATGAGCCGATTTTGATTCCTTTTTCGGTCAAAAACTATACGTGTAAACCACTTCATCATAAAAGAAGGGCTGGTAAGTCGTATTGTTTACTAATCTGATGGAAATTGTCCTGATATATAGCTTCTCATATGCACAAATACTATAACACACGTATTCGCACGGTCTATTTAGGATTTCTGACGGTGTTGTATCTAACAGGAACGCTCTTTTTTTCTTTACAAAACCAATGGACTTTTGTGGGGATTTTAGGTGGAGGAGCCTTGGTGGCCATTGGTATGATGAAGGTAAAACAGGGACTGTTTGGAAAATGCTTGATTTTTTTACTTTCTTACTTATTCTTGAATATCTTCTGGTTGCAATATGGGAACATGCCACAAATTCACCTGGCTTGTTTGTTTATGCTTCTGAGTGTGCTATCTCTGTTTCAAAAACGAGCGGTTTATTGGCAGTTAGGGATTATTGTTTTTTGTGCGGTTTCTTATTTATTTCTGCTGCCTTTGATGAAGGGAGAGGTTCAACCCAACGCGCTGATCGTACAATGGGGAATGGGCGTGGTGGCAAGTGGTTATTTATACCTTTGGATTTTTTTACAACTCCGGCAATCCAACTTGCAAAAAGCACAAATCCGGAATACGGAATTGTATCAAATGCTCTCTGAAAATACACTCGAATTAATTTGTTTGCATACCAAAGAAGGAGTGTTGGAGTATGTATCCCCCTCTGCCAAAAAATTATTGGGTTATGAGGTCGATGCAGTGATAGGGAGTTCTGCATTGGAATTTATGCATCCCGAAGATGCTCAAAAGTTACTTACGGAAGAAAACCGCCGGATCTTAAAAAAACGCCAGGAGTTGAAAGTTGAATGCCGCTTGAAAAATAAAGCGGGTGTGTATGGCTACTTTGAGATCAATGTCAAGCCTATATTTAACCAAGAGGGGAAAGTCATTCGCTTTCAAACTTCCTCCAGAGACATTACGGTGAAAAGGCGCATTACCGAGTCCATGAAAGATGCAATGCGCAAATTGAAAGTATCCACCAGGGAATTGGAAGAGAAATCAGGAAGGTTAAGAGCCATTTTGGACACGGCTGCGGATGCTATCATTTCGGTGAACAAGCAGGGTTGTATCCTGAATATCAACCAAGCCGGAGAGCGTTTGTTTGGTTATCAAGCCGAGCAACTTATCGGAAATTCCATGCAAAAACTAGTGGCCCCCGGTTATCAGGAACTTTTAGAGAACTTCTTGGCAAAGAATCAGGATATTGAAAGCTTGCAACATTGGGAGCCTGTCAATAACCGGGAGTTGGAAGTTTTGCACAAGGATGGAAAGAAAGTTCCGGCAGAGTTGTCCTTGGCCGCTACGGTCATTCATAATGAGGTGATATTTACCGGAATCATCCGGGACATCACCGTTAAGAAACTAGCCAATGAAAAATTAGCCAAAAGTCAAGAACGGTTCAAATTGGCAATTTCCGGCGGGTTGGTAGGCGTTTGGGATTGGGACATTGACCGGGATACGATGTACCTGTCTCCCAACCTGAAAGAAATGTTGGGTTACGGAGAAGAAGAAATTAATGACTCTTTGGCAGGATGGAGCGAACTGATTCACCCTGAAGATAAAAATACAGTTCAGTTATCGATCAATGACCATCTGAAAAATAAAAAAGTCCTTCATGAAATCGAACACCGGATGCTCCACAAAGACGGAAGTATCCGCTGGGTAATCATGCGGGGTAAGGCAATGCGCAATCACTCCGGCAAACCCTTCCGGATGGTAGGTACCATTGTAGATATTACCCAAATTAAACAACAGGAAGAAAAGCTTCGTCTTTTGGAATCGGCTGTATTGCATGCCAACGATGCAATCATGATTACACATGCACAAGGCGCTCCGGAAGAAAACAGTATTGTTTTTGCCAATCAGGCGCTTTTTGAAAAAACAGGTTATTCCAGTACGGAAGTCTTGGGCAAAACAGCCAACTTACTCAATGGACCGGAAACCGACCCTAAAACATTGGAAAAGATCAGGGAAAAAATTCAACTTTTTCAACCTGTGAATGCGGAGCTTTTGCAATATGCAAAAGATGGCAAAGCCTATTGGGTAGAACAGAGCATTATGCCGATTGCCAACGAATTGGGGCAATACACGCATTGGATCAGTATCTTGCGGGATACCACCGAACGTAGGGAGTCAGAAGAAAAATTGCGGCAAAGTGAAAGCCGGTTTCGCTCTTTGTTTGAATGGGCCGCTACCGGAGTTACCTTGAACGGTCTGGACGGCAGCTATTTGAAGGTCAATCCGGCCTTCAAACACCTTACCGGATACAGCTCCAAAGAGCTGGAAGCGAAAAAGTACCTGGATATTACCTTGGCGGAAGATCAGGACTTAAATCGCCATTATTTTACGCAATTATTGGATGGCCTGAGAGAATTTTATCAGCTTGAAAAGCGCTTTGTCACCAAAGAACAAGAGGTAATATGGGTGAGAGAAACCACTTCCTTGGTACGGGACTTGGCCGAAAACCCTGTGTATACGGTGAGTATGGTAGAAGATATTACCGCCAGAAAGCTTGCCGAACTAAAAATTAAAGAAACACAGGAGCAGTTGCAACACCTCTTGAACAACCTGGATAATGTATTTATGTCGATTGACACACTCAACCGGAAAACCATCCAGATATCTCATCAGTGCGAGAGGTTATTTGGTTTTCCCAAAGAGGAATTTGTCAAAGATCCTTATCTCTGGCATAAATGTATACACCCCGAAGACCGGAATTTGATCGGAGAATTCGAACCGGATTTGGCCACTGGAAGAAATGTAGTGGGAGAGTGCCGGATCATCTCCAAAGAAGGCATTACAAAGTGGGTAAGGATTGAAATCACTCCCTCTTTGAATGAGCAGGATATTCTCAGCCGGATGGATGCCATCATTACCGATATTACCGAGCGCAAACAAAAAGAAGATTTGATCAAAGCCAAAGAATTGGCGGAGTCCTCTTTGCAAATCCGCTCTGACTTCTTGGCGAATATGAGTCATGAAATCCGGACACCGTTGAATGGGATTATCGGTATGTCGGATGTCTTGATGGAAATGGACTTGGCTTCCGATTGTAAAGCCTATGTGGAAACGATTAAAAACTCGTCAAACAATTTATTGGTCATCATTAACGATATTTTAGACCTGTCGAAAATGGAGGCGGGTAAGATGCGTTTAAAACCGTCATTGTTTGGTTTCCGGCATTTGGTTAACAGGGTAAAAGAGCTGTTTTTGCCGATTGTCCAGCAAAAAGGGACCACTCTGGAGGTAAGTTTGGACAAGGAAATTCCCCGGTACTTGGTTGCCGATAGCACCCGCCTTACTCAAATTCTGACCAATTTGGTAAGTAATGCCACCAACTTTACCGAAAATGGCAGTATTCATATCCGGGCCAAGTTAAAAGGTGAAGGAGAAGTTCTGATCGAAGTAGAAGATACTGGAGTCGGTATTGATGAAATAGATCAGGAAAAGCTTTTTCAAAAGTTTTCTCAGTTGGATAATTCCTCTACCCGACAGCATGGCGGTACGGGTTTGGGTTTGGCTATCTGTCAGAATATGGTAGAATTGATGGGGGGTAAAATTGGCGTAGATTCCAAAAAAGGGAAAGGCAGTTTATTTTGGTTCACATTTCCTTTTGAATACAACAAAGAAGGAAAAGTTTTGACCAAAACCCAAGAAGAAAAAGCGAAAGAAAAGATCCGTTTCAATGCGAAAGTACTTTTGGTAGAAGACCAAAAGGTAAACCGGGATGTGGCCAGTATTATGTTACATAACCTGGGTTGCCAGGTCGATATCGCCAATAATGGAAAAGAAGCGTTTGAAATGGCGAAAGGTGAAGCCTATAATTTGGTGTTGATGGATATTCAAATGCCGGTAATGGATGGTGTCCAGGCAACACATATGATTAAAAATAACCTGCTTGCCCCTCCTGTGGTGATCGGCTTGAGTGCCAATGCCATGGAAGGCGATGCGGAAAAATATATACGCTTGGGGATGGACGACTACCTTGCAAAACCCATTACTTTGCAAGTATTGGCAAACAAGTTGAAAAACTGGCTGGAACCCCTGGAGGCAGAACCCGAAACGGAAGAAGTAACCGAACACTATCAGGAAACCGTACAAACAGCCGGCAAAGAGGAAATCATTGACGAAAAAATAGTCAATGACTTGAAAAACTATACCCATGGCGATCCGGAAATTATTCAAGATATGTATGCCTCTTTTATCGAAGAAAGTGCCGAGTTGTTGGAAGAAGTCATTATCAGTTGGAATGCAAAAGACTATGAAAAATTAGCTTCGGCAACGCACACCCTGAAAGGCCTGACCGGAACCATTGGGGCGAACCGGTTGTACCGGATTTCTCAGGTACTGGATGAAAAAATGAAAATAAAAGATTACAGTGATATTGCCATTTTGGTTAATCAATTAAAACCCGCCCATCAACAAGCCACAGAATATATTAAAAAAACATTGTTTGTAGCAAAGTAATCGGTGCATAAGAAAAGAGGGGAGAATAATCCTGGATAGACTTCCGGTAAAATGCTGTAATTTTGTGCATTGTCTTTACACGACAGGGGGAATACCCTTTGAGCAACTGTGCTGTAAGGAACAACAAGTGAAATTACACTAAAAATTAAATTTGGAAACATGTACCATTTGTTAAAAGTGCAATGTGAAGAGGGCGTTACCGAAATACTACAGGTAGAATTGGCCGAATTGGGTTTTGATGCTTTTCTGGAAGATGAAAAAGGCTTTGAATGCTCTATTGAGAAAGGCCAATTGGCCATTGACCAATTAGAAGCACTGATCAACCGGATGAAGGGGTTGGGGGATATAAACTACCAATTGGAAGAAGTAGAAAAACAAAACTGGAATCGGCTATGGGAAGCCAATTTTCCTTATACAATCGTAGATGATAAGGTGTTGATCCGGGCCGAATTTCATCAGGTGGAAAAATCCTTTCCTTATGAGCTAATCATCACACCGAAAATGTCTTTTGGTACAGGGCACCATGCCACTACGTCCATGATGGTAACTCATCAGCTTTCATTGGATTTTAAGGGGAAAAAAGTGCTGGATGTGGGTTGCGGTACCGGAATCCTTGCGATTATGGCCATGAAATTAGGCGCTCAGAGGGCTATCGGGGTGGATATTGAAGAGTGGTCGGTAGAAAATACCTTGGAAAATGCCCGGAATAATCAAGTGCCATTAGAGGCCTGCCAAGGTACACTTCAAGATCAGAATTTTCAGGAAGCTTTTGATATTTTATTGGCAAATATCAATAAAAATATCATCCTTCAGGATTTGAAACACTATGAAAAAAAGGTGATTTCCGGAGGGAAGATTTTGCTGAGTGGAATCTTGATCGAAGATATAAAAGAGGTGCGGGAGGAAGCTGAGCGATTGGACTTATTGTTTGAAAAAGAACTGACTCAAGACAAATGGGCGAGCCTTCTATTCAGTAAAGGATAGGTTTTTGCATAGTGTTTCATATCCATGGGGATAAAAATTTGTTATTAGAATATCTGAGGATTCAACCGGAATACCACCCTCTGAACCTATATCAAGAAACAATCCAATGAGTATGAAACGCTATTTTTTTTCATGTTGGTTGATTTTCGGGCTGTTGGCTCAGGCCCAGGCCCAGTTTGCCAATCAACCGTTTGAGAATGCCGAACATTTTTTAATCAATGTAGAGAATATTCTATTTCGCTCTTCTAGCCCTACGGCCGATTCTGTCTGGAGGGACTTTGAAGGCGTGTATCCTGCCTTAAACCCGGAGCAACAAAACAAATTATACATCATTTCCCAAAATATGTACCGGAAGGGTTTGTATGCCAACCCTCATCTGGAAAACTTATACGCTTGCGTGGCATATGGCAAGCAAAGTAGTATGTTGGGAGCGGAGGAGCTGAACCACTTTTTGGACGTTGCTGAAAAAGCTTCTGAAAAGTATAAAAAATATGTGGTTGCGAATTTCTTGAAAACTTCCCGGAGCCTATTTGAGCATGGTACTTTGTTTCAATCAAAGTTTAATGCTTTGGCTGTGCATGAAGCCAAAGTAGATTTTGAAATGTATGATGATGCTACCGCCTTGGAGGCAGTACCCGAAAAGCCAGCTCCCGAAGTATCGGAAAGTGACTTGGAGCCCGAGAAAAAAGAAGGGGAGTGGTTTGAACATTTAAAAAGCGAAGAAGAGGAAGGTTTTGACATGACGGAATCCGGCAATAAAGAGGATGATTGGACCGATGTCGGTTGGGGAGACGATGGGGACGATGGCAATTGGGGGGATGACTGGGAAGAGTATAAAGAGGAGGAAGAGGAGCCAAAAGTTGAAAAGAAAGTAAAGCCTCAGCCGGTAAAAGAAGCGTTTGACCAAGTGGAGTATTCCTATGTACCGGATCCGATGCCCATGCCTGAAATTTCCGGCCCGGTAATGAAACTGACCAATGCCAGAATGTCCATGTACTCCGTGTTTGACTCCGTGGATCTGGAAGCCAGTGAAGGTACTGTAGTGTTGAAAGACTTTAACTTTGTAGGAAAAGGAGGAAAGTTTTATTGGGAAAACTTAGGCTTCGGAAAAGAGGAGTTGTATTGTGAATTTAATGAATATGCCTTTAACCTTCGTTCCCCCAGATTAAAAGCCGATTTTGCGAAAATCTACTACAAGGCTAAGATTGATACGGTTGTAGAGGGACACTTTGTTTATGAAAGCCATCGCTACAATCATCAACCTGAACAAGCATTGTATCCCCGGTTCAAATCGTATAATAACAATATTGTAGTGAAAGACCTGGGACCTGACCTGACCTACAAAGGTGGTTTTACGTTGATTGGAAAAAAAGTCTATAGCACCTCCTATGGTAAAGGTCCGAATCAGATCGAAGTGGCATTGGAGGGGAAAAAGCGCTTTAAAGCGGTTTCCCGTGCAGGTTTTGCCTTTATGGATTCTTTGATCACCAACCCCAAAACAGACATTACTATTTACCAGAGTGAAAGCGATTCGATGTATCATGCGGCTGTGAGTGTTAAGTATGCACAACACGATTACTTTTTGCAGGCGAGAAGAGACAAAGGACAATACAAAGAAACGGCCTTTTATAATACCTTTCACGATGTGAATGTCTTTGCGGAATTTATCGAATGGGATCTCACACAAGACTCGATGAATATTGAGATCCTGAATGCAAAAGATAAAATTCCCTTAGTCATAGAATCGGCAGATTATTTTGACTTGGATCGCTTCAAAAAGCTTCACGGAATTTATACCTTCCACCCTTTGCTTTTGGCCATTCACTATGCCAATGACAAACGCTCTAATATTTTTCGCAGTGACGAACTGGCCGCTTACCGGAAACTGAATCCCAAAGTAGTGCGGGGAGCCATGATGGAATTGGAACGGCAAGGTTTTGTTTTTTACAACCAAGACAGCGACCAGTTCCGGTTAGAGCGAAAAGCATGGTTGTATTACTACGCACATATGAAGATGAACCGGATGAGCAACAAAGCCGACTTTGATAATATGACGATCCGTTCGAGAGCGGCAAATGCCACTAATGCAACCTTAAACTTTAAGGAAAACCAAATGTTGGTAAGAGGGGTACGGAATTTTGTGATTAGTGACTCGATGCGGGTGTTAGTAAAACCCAAAGACGGGGAAATTATCTTGGAAGAAGACCGGAATACACGTTTTGCCGGAGAAATGAGGGCCGGTAAGTTCATCTTCCGAGGAAAAGACTTTGTCTTTAATTACGATAGCTTTAAGGTAGTTATGACGGAATTGGATTCGGTTTCTTTCCTGGTGCCTGATTCGGTCACCGGTGAAGATGTAGAGCTTCCGAACAATATAGTGGGTACGGCAGGAACCATGTACATTTCGCGACCGAATAATAAATCGGGTTTGAAAAACTATCCGGGTTATCCGAAATTGTCTGCGACTTCCGGAGGGGAAATTCAATTCGGAGGAAGTGAAGTATTGGGAGGAGCGTATGACGAACGGGTTTCTTTTGAAATTCCACCTTTTGAAATTGACAGTATCAACAGTAGTAACCCGAACTCCATTAACTTTGCCGGAACATTTAATTCCAGCGGTATTTTTCCGGATTTTGAACAAAGAGTGGGCATTCAAAAAGACGGGTCCCTGGGGTTTACCCAGCACACACCTTCCGAAGGTTATCCTCTTTACGAAGGCAAAGCACAGTACTATGATAAAATTACCTTAAACAATCAAGGTATCCGGGGGAAAGGACGAATTGAATATTTATCCGGGGATTTTAGATCCGATGATTTTATCTTTTATTCGGACTCCTTGTTGACTGTGGGGACCGAGGGAGTCATTGAATCCGGGGTACATGAGGGTGTTTCCTTTCCGGGAGTAAAGATGACGGATTACAAGATGCGTTGGTTGATCGCACAAGACAGTATGTTGCTTACCAGCCAAGAAGGCAAACCTTTTGAAATATACGATCCCAAGTCTTCTTTTGACGGAACCTTGGCATTTACTCCTTCGGAGCTAAAGGGTAGTGGAAAGTTGGAAACGCCCATGTCCATTAACGAATCGGAAAATTATGCGTTTAACGAAACCGATTACCTGAGTAAAAACTCTACCTTCCGGATTAAGTCGGAAGATCCGGTAACGCCTGCCATGCTAGGAAAAGATGTGGAGGTGAAGTACGATTTGAAAGAGCGTATTGCGGTGATTAAAGCCGAAAATGACGAAGATTACCAGAGTTTCTCGTTTCCGTTTACACAATTCTTGAGTACTATTAACACCGTGGTTTGGAACCTGGATCAGGGCAAACTTTTGATGAGTGTGACGGGGGAAAGGGAAAATGAATTGTTTACGTTTACCTCTACCCATCGCGATCAGGATTCCTTACAGTTTCAGGCAGCCAGCTCTATTTACGATTTGAATGATAACTCTTTGAACCTCTCAGGAGTACCTAAAATCCGCGTGGCAAACGTCAATATTATTCCGGACGATGGAAACCTGGTAATTCGCGGAAATGCCGAAATCGATCCCTTGCAAAATGCTAAGATCGAAATGAACGCTACCACCAAATACCATGTGTTGACAGATGCCGAGGTGAAAATCCGTTCGAGAAGGGAGTTTGATGCCGAAGCAATTTACAATTATGTCAATGAATTGAGCGATACCTTCCCTATAAAGATCGATGATTTTCAAGTGAAGTACACCAAAGAGAAAACAAAGCAAGGAAGAGTAGAGCAAATTGTTACTACGGCAAAAGGTACCATTCAAGAGGAGCAACCGCTGAAAATTATGGCGGGAATTAAATATGTAGGAGAAGTGAAACTATTGGATAATGAGCCGTTTCCGGGCCTTTCCGGAAAAGTAGCTTTGGACATAGACCGGGAAAACAATGCCTGGTTTAGCTATGAAAAGGAGAGCGCGGAAGAAAGTAAAATGCTGTACGTAGATGAAAACCTTACAGAACATGGAATGCGCAATAAATTGCAAACCGGCTTGTACATCAGTCGTTTGGATCATGATTTATACGCCTCCTTTTTAGAATACGATAACCTGAGAGCCCCGGATATGCCGATTTTCTCAGGGAAGGGCGTCTTGAAATACAATACGGATAAAGAGGTGTATACCATTGCTCCGGAAGAAAAATACGAGGGAAGTTTTAACGGAAGTAAATTGGTATACGATCACAAAAAGAATAATATTGAGTTTGAAGGCCAGATCAATTTTATCAAGCAAAAAGAGAAATCGACCATGAACCTCCGTGCTGCGGCCACAGGTAAAATCAGCATGGATGAAAGTAGTAGTTTCAGAGCAAATGGGCTGTTCTTGTTGGATTTTGAAGGGGGAAATGCCTTTATGGAAGAAATTCGTTCCATATTGGTTGACGGCTTGGCAGATGCCAAACCTGCTATTGATAACAAACCTTTGTTTAACTTGAACTTGGCGCAATTTGCAGGAAATGACTTTCAACCCATGGCTACCGATGAGCGCCCTCCGGTTACTGATTTTATCAAAACCAGTATTTCAATTGGAGACGTACGCTTAAAGTGGTCGCCTGAGTTTAGTGCTTTTTACAGTGAAGGACAATTGGGATTGGTAAGTGTCGGCAAAACGGAAGTAGATGCCAAAGTGAACGGCTATGTGGAAATCCCCAAATTGGAACAAGACGAGGTGGCAAACTTCTTCTTTGAGTCGCCTTCGGGAGCCTGGTTCTTTTTTAGTTATCAGAAAAACAATGTTTTGGCCCTTACTTCTGACCCGCTACTCAATGAAATCATCGATAAGTCAAAAGGAGATTTGAACCTGGCAGATATCAACGAAATCAACATCTTTGTGAATACCTATCGCCTGAACTATTTGGGAAAAGACGATCCGGTGTTTATCCAAGTAAAGGAATCTCATAGCCAAAGATTGTATGAAGAAGATCAAGTGGGTGAATTTTTAGATGAAGAAGAAGGTTTACCCAAAGAGGAGAAAAAGAAGAAAAAAGAAAAGAAAGAGAAGGAGAAAGATGCCGATGATGGAGACGGCTTCTAAGAAGCCCGTACCTTTGACATACTACACGGATACAACAAACCCGGACATATCCGTCCGGGTTTGTTTGAAAATGAGCCCTTTGTAAAAAGATGTTCAATACTTTCGGCCTCCTATTTGTTCTTTGGTAGAGATTTGTATTTTATAAAAAACAACACGTTATTTAAGTTCTGTTTCTCCTTTAAAAGAATCAAAAGAATATTCGGACTACTCATAAAAACTAATAACAAACACGATGACGCAATTGCTAAAATACACGCTGTTGCTTCTTTCTTTTATCTGTTTCACACAACTGTCATACGGGCAAAAAAAGAAAGGCAAAAAGGAAACTTCATCAGATACTACTCAGACAATTATCCTCACAGAGGATTCCAAACCCACCATCGAGCTGAATCCGGGGTTAAAAGATAAAGAAGAAGAGAAGCATAAAAAGAATAAGAAAAAGAAAAACGTTTGGTATGAAATTAAAACCAAAAAACGTTTTACGGTGACGTATCAACGCAGGAGACGGGTAGTGGAGCAGTTTTATGTACTCAAAGAATACCAGGCCCCCAGCAAGCATCCCAAATATAAATACTACTACGATAGCAAAGAAAGACGCATTGTCTATACCACTGCCATCCGGGAGGATTTTATGCCTTTGCACGGCCCCTATAAAAAATTTGTGGACGGTGCATTGATTACCAATGGGATCTATTACATCGGAGTAAAACATGGACGATGGGAAGAATATACGACCGATTCTACACTCCGGGACAAAGAGTATTATTACCGCGGATTTCCCAAAGAATCCGAAATTACGTATTGGGATGGTGAACAAACCAAAATCAAAGAAGTAATGCCCATTATGTATGAGAGAAAGGACGGATACTTCAAATCGTATTATGAAAGTGGCCGTATCAAGGCAGAAGGTGAATATAAAGAAGGGGTGAAAGTAGGGCTTTGGGTGGAATATTATGACAAAGAGATCCGCAGAAATAAAAATAAAAAACGCTATATCCAATACCAGAAAAACCCATTTGAAAAAGGCGTGGAGCCAAAAGTAACCAAAGAATGGGACGAAGACGGCTTTGTAGAAGGGGAGGAAAGACGTGGAAACCGGAGGACAAGAGAGCGTTAGCCTATCGTTATTGGGAATATTGTAGAGCAACCTCTGCCTTTGCTAAAGTTTGCCCCTTTCCCTAATTAATGTTTGATAAAAACACCCCGACTTAAGTCTCTTCAGGTAGACATACATCCGGATTCCTGAGGTTTCTTTGTGTAAAGTAAAATCGGATGATAGGTTTTCATTGAAGATCAGTTAATTTTGTGAGAATTTCGAAAAATGTGAATTTCTATGATTGATAAATTAGAAGATATAAAGAAACGGTTTGAGGAGGTTAGTGAACTAATCGTACAACCGGAAACAATGGCAGACATGAAATTGTACGCCAAGTTGAATAAAGAATATAAGGACCTGGATAAAATTGTAAAAAAATACGAAGAGTATAAAAATATCCTGGATAATATAGCCAATACAAAAAATATGTTATCCACCGAAAAAGATCCTGAGTTCAGGGACATGGCTAAGATGGAACTGGAAGAGTTGGAAGAAGGGAAAAAAGCCTCGGAAGAAGAACTGAAAGTAATGCTGATTCCAAAAGATCCGAACGACAGTAAAAACGTCATTATGGAAATCAGAGCCGGAGCAGGTGGGGATGAAGCGGCTATTTTTGCCGGAGACCTTTACCGGCTTTATCAGCGCTATGCGGAGATGATGCATTGGAAAATGGATCTGATGGATTTTACCGAAGGAACTTCCGGTGGTTATAAAGAAATTGTTGTCAATGTTTCCGGTGAAGATGTTTTCGGAAAGTTAAAATACGAATCGGGCGTACACCGGGTACAAAGGGTGCCGGCTACCGAGACGCAAGGCCGTATCCATACTTCTGCAGCCAGTGTAGCCGTATTGCCTGAAATGGAAGATGTGGATGTGGAATTGAACATGAGTGAGATCAAAAAAGAAACTTATTGTTCTTCCGGACCTGGTGGGCAGTCGGTAAACACGACTTATTCTGCCGTGCGTCTGACGCACCTTCCTACGGGTATCGTAGCGCAATGTCAGGATCAAAAGTCTCAAATCAAAAACCTGGAAAAAGCCATGAATGTACTGAGAGCCCGTATTTACGAAGTGGAATTACAAAAACACAACGAAGAAGTAGGAGCTCAGCGGAAATCTATGGTAGGAAGTGGTGACCGTTCTGATAAAATTCGGACCTACAACTATCCTCAAGGCAGGGTAACAGACCACCGGATTAACTATACGGTGTACAACCTGCCCAATGTGATGGATGGCAATATCGGAGACTTTATCGAGCAACTCAGAATTGCCGATAATGCCGAACGGATGAAAGAAGGGGGCTTGGCCGCCTCAGAGAAATAAGAAACGGTTTTTACAAATTGAGAACTGGTTTTGCAAAAAATCCCAAGTGGCAGAGGCACTTGGGATTTTTTATTTAGATTTATTCTAAATAATACTTGCTTTCTTACTGTACTTGCCTTTATATTTGCTGCATAATTATTTGTATTCAGTCTAAATAAAATACTAATCAAATCTTATGCTAAGAAGTATACTATTGTTTTTATATGTCAGCCTTGGTGTATGCGTTTCCGTTTATGCGCAAGCCACAGGTCAGGTAGAAGGTAAAGTGACGACAGTGGAGGGAGAGCCCTTGCCATATATCAACATTGTAGTGAAGAAATCCTTGTTGGGAACTTCTTCCGGTGAAGATGGACGCTTTATAGTAAAAAACATACAACCGGGAACATACACGTTCATAGCGAGTGGGGTAGGATATGATGAACAAATTAAGGAAGTGACCGTGATGGCCGGTCAAACCACATCCTTGAATTTCGAACTGTATGAAACGGAGGTGAGCTTACAGGAAGTAGTAATCTCTGCGGGTAGAAGTGTGGAGAGCATCGATGAAGTCCCTTCTTCTATTTCTATTATCCAACCTAAAGAATTACAAGAAATCACCCAACATACTACTAACATCGCCGATGTATTGGTAAACGTTCCGGGTATGGCCTTGAGCAATAATACCACCAGTAGTTCAGGGCAAACCTTACGGGGGAGAAATATGCTGATCCTCATCGATGGAATTCCTCAAAATACCCCTTTGAGAACCGGTGGCCGCGAAATCAATACCATTGACCCGAATGCTATAGAGCGTATTGAAGTAATAAAAGGAGCTACGGCCATTTACGGAAACGGAGCCGATGGAGGAATTGTAAACTATATCACTAAGCGTCCGGATCGGAAAAAGCCTTTCAGTAGCACGACTACCCTCAGAAATACCGGTTCGCTTTCCGGGTTGGCTAATTCTTCGGGAGTAGGGGTTTCGCAGCAGTTTACGGGAAAACGGGAACAGTTTGATTATGTAGTAAACGGTTCGTTCACGCAAACAGGGGTAATGAAAGATGCCAACGGAGAAGTGATCTCTCCCCGCTATGGCTTAGGTGAGTCCAATATTTACAACGTTTTGGGAAAAGTAGGCTATGACTTCAATAGCGATATCCGCCTGGATGTGATGTACAACTTCTACAGTAGTAATCAACAGACCGATTACCTTGCCGAAAATGGTGTCTACGGGGAAAAGCCCGCTATCGGAGTATTGGGAGAAGCTCAAGGAGAACCGCAGGGAACCCGATATAATCATAATACTCAGTTGAATTTTTCCTACCGGAATATTTTGCATAATACGGACTTGAATGTCAACCTGTATTATCAAAAGTTCAAAACCCTTTACGGTTTCTCTGATTATTTTACCGCTCCTGGTTACGAAGAGGGTGGACAGTCAGTCCTGAAATCCGAAAAGCAAGGACTTCGTCTGAATTTTAAAACCAAGCTGTTGGCTTCTTCGACTTTACACACCGATATTGTGTACGGGCTGGATGTATTAAGGGATGTCACCAATCAGGAATTGGTAGATGGCCGGCCTTGGACACCGGACATGGATATGAGAAACATCGCTCCGTATGCCCAGTTAAAAGCAGTCTTTTGGGATGACTTGATTTTTAAAGGAGGCTTAAGGTTTGAAAACATCAATATAGATGTACCGGATTATACCACGCTTTATGTGAAGCCTTACGGAGGCGATGCCGAGCAAGGGGGAGTCAAGGTAAAAGGTGACCGTTTGGATTACAACGCTTTGGTATTTAACCTAGGCTTGAAATACAACAAAATCCCACAATTTAAACCATTCGTCAGTTATTCCCAGAGCTTCTCCGTAGCAGATGTAGGGCGTATTTTGAGAGGTATGGAAGACACGGATATCTCTTTTGAGTCGGAAGCTGTGATTGCCAATAATTATGAAGTGGGTGCAAACGGTAGCTTTGGCGTCTTTCACTATGGAGCTTCTGCTTATGCCAGTACTTCAGAGCTAGGTTCGGCTTATACTGCAGTAAATGGCGTTTATAAAGTTTTGCGCAACCCCGAATTAGTTTATGGAGTGGAAGTGACACTGGATGCCAATCTACATAAAAATATTACCCTTGGAGGTTCCTATTCTTATGTAGAAGGAAAGTTGGATATGGACGATGATGGGGACTTTTTTGATTCGGAAGACGAGTACATGACCGGAAGAAGAATTCCACCACAAAAAGCCATTGCCTATGCCAAATACCAATTGGGTGATAAGTTTACTATTAAGTTACAGGGTATCTACTCTTTTGAACGAGACAAGTTTGATAAAAATGAAGCTGGCAAATACGAGAGAGATAAAGGGATTGTGAATAGTTTTAAAATATTCAATTTATATTCTTCCTTAAAGCTTACCCGGGCCACTCGTTTGAAACTGGGTGTTGAAAACTTATTTAACGAGGACTATTACACCCCGGTCTCTCAATGGTCCGTGGTGAACAGTTCTTATGTCAAAGGAAACGGGGCCCGTTATAACCTCTCCTTGACTGTGAGTATTTAATTTATGGCTTGAATACCGGCACTTAATGAGCGTATGAGTAAAAAGATACTATATACCTGGCATAAATACTTGGGATTGTTTTCGGGCCTGCTCTTGCTGGTAGTAGGCCTCAGCGGAACGGTGCTGGTGTTTCATCAGGAAATTGATGAGGCAGAGTTTGCGCCTTATTTGAAAGTGGAAAATACGCAAAAAGTATCGATTGATAGAGCTCTGAAAAGTGTAAAGGCGCAATTTCCCGAATATGCAGTGCGCGTACGGCAGTTTTCCGAAGAGCCGACAAGTGCATTATGGTTGGGCTTGCGCAAACCGGACGACCGGAAGTTTGTACTTGTGCATCCCTCCAATGGCCAAATCCTGTATACGGTAGATACATACAGTACCATTTCCGCCTGGATGTTGAAATTGCATTATGCCTTGCATGCCGGGGTAGCCGGTAGAATACTGGTATTTCTGACAGGAATATTGTTCTTAGGCTCGTTGATCACGGGTTTGATCGTTTACCGTAAATCTTTGGTAAAAGTATTTTTATGGAAAGTCAAACCCAACTTCAAGTCTTGGAGAGCCACTTCCTCGTATTTGCACCGGGTTGTAGGCGTATGGGCCCTCTTGTTTAATCTGATGATGGCCATTACAGGAGTATGGTTAAGTTATTCGGTGGTGACGCACGGAATTAAAACTTTTGGAAAAGGGCAAGCAAGCCCGGAGCCGCCTGCTATGAGCACCTCGGTAGATGGAGTGTTAGCAGATCTGAAACAAATGTATCCGGATTTTCATCCTTCGTATATAATGTGGCCGAAGAGCGAAAATGCTTCCATCAGGATTTTTGGCCGGAGACAAGAAGACAGTCCCTTGTGGAGCCGGTTTGCCAACATTGTATCGGTAAACCACCTTACAGGGAAAGTAGAAAAAGCTTCCTGGATCAAAGACGAAGGAATAGGAAAACAACTATTGAGTATGGTCCGGCCGCTGCATTATGTGGAATACGGTGGTTGGTTGGTCAAGCTCATCTATTGCCTGGGAGGACTGACACCCCCTCTATTATCAATTACGGGTTTTTTACTGTGGAAATACCGCAGACAAGCGCGAAAAAACAAACAGGTACAACAACAGCGGAAAGTCGCTGTGATGGCTACCGGTTTTTAAGATAATAAGCTAAGTATTTGTATCCGTGTGTGTATACTTCGTTTCCAATTGTGTTTAATATATCGAATCAGCCAAACTAAACTAAGTAATCCACAAACGCTAATCTAAAGAAAACGGATATTGTTTATGCGCAATTCGTGCATTGCAAACACTTGTGGGAGCTTCTCCTTCAAGTGTTTTTTTTGTATCTATTTCTCTTCTTCCCAGCTTCCAACACTTTATAAAACGTAGAAATCCACGGTGCTTATTTGTGTAAAAAAAGGACTTCCGGTCTCCCGAAAATGAAACTCTCGACAGCTTGAATAACCCCTGTAAAATAATTCTTCTTTTTCCAGGTGACTTTTCTTCAAGGCTTCGTCACACAGAAGAAAATTTTTAATTATAGGAACCATATGAAACACGTAATTTCTGTTGCCCTTCTGATGTTATTTGCCGGAATAGCAAATGCTCAAGACCCTCCTCAAGCAGTGCAAAAAGCCGTAAAAGCATTGTTTGGAAATGCGGAAGTATTGCAATGGGAACACAATCCCAAGGCCTATGTGGCTTTTTTGGAAAATGGTGAAGAATATCATTATTGCAGGGTGGAGTCCAATGGAGTATGGACCGACAAAGGCGTTTATGCCTTCTTGGAAGATCTGCCTGAAGCCGTGCAAAACAGCATCGAAAACCTATCCGGTATCGCTGCCGAAACAGGTGAGTTTTATACTGCTTCTTTAAAGAATGGAGATACTGCCTATATGGTGTTTGTAGATGATGGCTTGGCCAAAAGTAGCTTTTTAGTAAATGCCGAGGGAAAAGTACTGAGGAAAGAAAGTTTTCCGATGCAGATGGAGGCAGATGAAGATTATGAATAAGGCCTGACCCGGTTTGGAAAAAACACACAATTGAAGGTATCAATTTATACGGCAAAAGGCAAAAAGGAAGAGTTGGTCTTTTTGCCTTTTTCCGATTCGCATTATTTGAACTGTACATAATGGAAGAGGAATTGTTGCCAAATGAAAATACACTGGCAAATTTAACCGGCGATTTTTTTGATTCGCTGGCCTTTCAAGGGTATGCCCTAGTCAAAGATTTTTTGACTCCTGAAGAAGTCCAAGGCTTACAAAAAGGAATTTTTGCGCAATATGAGCAAGGCTTACTGGATAAAGCCGGAATTGGGAAGGATGGTGAACATCATGTAAACAAACAGGTAAGAGGAGATCTGATTCAATGGATTGACTCTTCGGTAGACATGAAAGAATTATTGCCGGTACAAGAAAAACTGAAGGCTCTTCGCGAAAGGCTGAACCGTGAGTGTTTTTTAAGTTTAAAAGAGGTGGAAATGCATTTTGCCATGTATCCGGAGGGCACATTTTACAAAAGGCATAAAGATCAATTTAAACAAGATGACCACCGGAAAATTACCTTTATTTGCTATCTGAATCCGTATTGGGAAGCCATGTACGGAGGAGCACTTCAACTGTATCTACCTCAAAAAGACGGAACGGAACAAACCATCCAAGTGCTTCCGGAAGCAGGGAAATTAATCTGTTTTCGAAGCGACTTGCTGGAGCATGAAGTCTTGCCAACCAACCGGCAACGTTACAGTCTGACAGGTTGGTTTTTGGATCAGTTGAAAGAAGTATATCTTTAAGCTCAGTCACGTATCAAGAGGGTGGAAACCCATAAAGTATTCCACCCCCTCAATCCTTCAATCCTTCAATCCTTCAATCCTTCAACCCTTCAATCCTTCAACCCTTCAATCCCTCCACCCCTTTAGTCCTTGTAAATACCTACATAAGCTTCTTCCCCTTCTTTGAGACAAGCCCGGTACATGCCTTTCGAGTTGAACACCATTTGAATATTGCTGTCTTTATCAATGGCAATAAGGCCTCCTCTTCCTCCCATTTTGCTTAGCTTTTGATGCACTACCCGTTCACAGGCTTCTTGCAGGGAAAGTTGGGCATATTCCATCAAGTTAGAGATCTCATGTGCGACTACGAGCCGGAGAAAATATTCGCCATGACCGGTACAGGAGATGGCGCATGTTTGATTGTTGGCATAAGTACCGGATCCGATCACCGGGCTGTCACCGATTCGTCCGAAACGCTTATTGGTCATTCCTCCGGTAGAAGTCGCGGCGGCCAGGTTGCCTCTCCGGTCTATGGCCACTGCACCTACGGTACCGAATTTTTTATCGGTAACCGCAATATCATGGTCCAGGGCGATATGATCATGACTGCGGGCCTTGAGCCATTGTTTGTAGCGGAGTTCGTTAAAAAAGTATTCTTTGGTTTCCAGTTCTATCTCATTGCCAATAGCAAATTCCATAGCCCCTTCTCCCGAAAGAAAAACATGTTTGGATTTCAACATGACTGCTTTGGCCAACAGAATAGGATTTTTCACCAGTTTTACACTGGTGACTGCCCCGGCTTTAAGGTTTTTTCCCTCCATTAAAGAAGCATCCATCTCGTGTTCCCCATCATGGGTGAAGACGGAGCCCTTGCCGGCATTAAAGAGTTCGTTGTCTTCCAAATTAACGACTGCTTCGGTAACCGCATCGATGGCAGTGCCACCTTTCTGTAACACGCGATAGCCTTTTTGTAAAGCGGTCTGTAAGCTTAGTTGATAAGCTTTTTCCTTCTTGGAGGAAAAATGTGACCGGGAAAGTGTCCCGGCTCCCCCATGGATCGCAAGTGCAATTTTTCTTTTCAAGTTTGAAGCATTCATTAATTTTTAATAAGTAGTAAATTTATATAAAAAAATATTCTACTTTTAGCCCGGAGAAAAAGTTCTCTTGTGGAAATAAGGAGTTGACATACAGGAGCGGGCAGTTGAATTCTTATCTCAAAGCAAAGGGCTGTTCTCCAACCAAATCTTTAAAACTTAATCATTAAGAAACTCTTTCATTTTTGTTTAACTTTTTTCGGATTTTGTAAAGAATGAAAAAACTGTCAAAGGGGTATATTATACCCAGCGCAGCCTTGACCATTTCGAAGAAGCAGATTAAAGGATATATTCCTATGGAAAAGGCTCCGGAGATCGGAGATGTGATCTACGGCAGTATTGATTTGATTGGTCAACATCCTTCCTTGGAGAATGGCTCCGGGCGGATTCACAATGTACACCAAGGCACTAAAGCACTTTTCGTATTCGGCAACCGTTATGCACCGGACTATTACGAAGGCGTCATTCCTTCCGAACCGGTAGAAGCGGTGGACTTGCTGGCTCGTTCCGGGCTGGTAGGAATGGTAAAGACCCGAAGTACTAAAGTAATTGATCCTACCCGGGTAAAAGTATTAGGCTATGCCTGTGATGCGGAAGGACAGATCTTAAATACTACGAATTTTCCCATTATTATTCCTAAAAATAATGAGAAGAAATTTCCCCGGGCAAAAATGATTCTGGTCGTAGGTACGGCTATGAATTCCGGAAAGAGCATGGCGGCAGTGTCTTGTTGTTGGGCGCTTTCGGCAGGGGGAGCTACCGTTAGGGCCTCCAAAGTGACCGGAACGGCCAGCTTGAAAGATATTTTGCATATGAACGATGCCGGAGCCAGCCCGTATGCGGATTTTACCTTTTTGGGATACCCTTCTACTTACTTGCTGAAGGAAGAAGAGATGCTCAAAATATTTAATTCCTTGGATCTGAAGTACGCCAACAACCGGGAAAATTATTGGGTGGTAGAGCTGGCCGATGGAATTAACCAACGGGAAACAGCTATGCTACTGAACTCCCCGGAAGTCCGTTGCCGGATTCATAAATTGAT
The DNA here is from genome assembly GCF_039710355.1 of Rapidithrix thailandica. Taxonomy (NCBI): domain Bacteria; kingdom Pseudomonadati; phylum Bacteroidota; class Cytophagia; order Cytophagales; family Flammeovirgaceae; genus Rapidithrix; species Rapidithrix thailandica. Next base: position 258,136 of record NZ_JBDKWZ010000005.1, read on the forward strand.
CTTTTGTGCTGCCGATGCTTTTGGAGCGATCGGTGGGTTAAATGTATTGAAAAATAAGTTTGACCTGGTGCCGGATGCTATCTCAGGTGTGTGTTCCAGCTCCCCATTGCACGTACAGGAGTTGCAGGAGTTTACCGATATCCCTGTGTTTAACAGTATGGATATTGATTCTGCTTATCTGATGCGCTTGTTGGGAGGAAAAAAGAACAGCCGTAGGAAGAAAGAAGTAGTATAAACTAGTGCGGGATCCCATGTCTTCAACTCTTGGGATCCCATTGATACAAAGTTTGGTGTATAATGCCTGAAAAAATCCGTTGAGGAGCTGAGTTTTTAATTTTGAAAAGAGTGCTTTCATTGTATAAAATGACGTTTATTATGTATTTCATTCAAGTAGAAAAATAGCTATCTTTCCTCCTTTTTCCTGTCCGAAAAAGTATCATCATGCCCCTGTATCAACTGCATTTTGCGCAGCAATTTTCCTGTTTGTGCATCAATACGGTAAATCCAGGCATCGCCTAAAGTAGGCTCGTCTTTATCAGGTTTGGGTTCTTGCACAAACACTTCCCAATAGTAAAGGGTATCCGTGACGGTAGCCTCCCACTCCCTATCAATACCAAAGATACTGTCTTTCTTGGGCTTGAGTTTTTCAGCGATCATCAAAGCTTCTTTGAAACAAATTGGATAGTTGTTCGCATGTCGATGATCGATTACTTGGGTGATATTACCCAAGGAGTCGTAATTCTTTACTTCGACAAGAAAATTTCCATCAACAGAAAAAGAAGAGCTTTTAATTGAACCATTTGTTCTATATATCATTGTTTTTGAAATAAAGTTCTTTTTATCTGTTATGCTTCTAATTACCTTCAACTCTTTATCATTAAGAGATTTAGTTACAAAAACCATATCTTGAAAATTATCACCTTCTTTTGACATGATTACCCTTGAAAAAGGGTAATCAGGTTCTTTGATATTGGCAAATAGTTGTGGATCGATCCTTTTCTCTTCCTCTGTAATCATCATATCAAAACCACAAATATCATCCGTTTTTAGATAAGACTTGTAAGGAATGCAACCTGTGAGAAACACCAAAAATATTGCTATTTTTTTCATCGCTATTATTGGGTTAAGTTGCTGTTATGTAATCGTTGCCACTGCCATTTGTAAGTATGTTTAGCTGTATTATTGTAATCTATATAATTATCCGTCTTGGTGTAAGTAAACTTATGACTTGCTTCCTTAACAAAAGTATGGGCAAGCCCTATAGCATGCATTACTTCATGAGGAATTTCCTGGAATGATTTATCTGAGAAATTTGGGGTAGTATTTAAACCATAAGTGGAACGGTAAGAGCTGGCAAACTCATAAAAACGGATCAAGGTTTTAGGCCTTAATCCGTTTTTGTTATCCGAAAAGGAATCATCATGGAGCTGTATCATCATGCCCCTGTATCAACTGCATTTTGCGAAGCAATTTTCCTGTTTGCGCATCAATTCGGTAAATCCAGCCATCGCCTAAAGTAGGCTCGTCTTTATCAGGTTTGGGTTCTTTCACAAACACTTCCCAATAGTAAAGGGTATCCGTGACGGTAGCCTCCCACTCCCTATCAATACCTAAGATACTGTCTTTCTTGGGCTTGAGTTTTTCAGCGATCATCAACGCTTCTTTGTAACAGATTGGGTATTTATCTACTTGTCGGTGATCGATTACTTGGGTGATATTACCCAAGGAGTCGTAATGAGTTTCCTTGCCAACTATTAATCCCCCCATTTCATAAACAAAATATATTAAAGAAACCCGTCCGTTTGAATCGTAATTAATCCACTTGCTTATTTGAGACGTTTTATTAGTCCTAGAAAGAAAATACCCACCTAGTTTATCTTGATATTTATAAGTAACTAAGGTGAAGCCCCCACTATCTATCTTAATACCTTGTGTTAAATCCCCATAAATACTAGGGTTATAGCTTTTCTCTTCTTCTGTAATTGTCATATCAAAACCACAAATATCATCCGTTTTTAGATAAGACTTGTAAGGAATGCAACCTGTAAGAAACACCAAAAATATTGCTATTTTTTTCATCGCTATTATTGGGTTAAGTTGCTGTTATGTAATCGTTGCCACTGCCATTTGTAAGTATGTTTAGCTGTATTATTGTAATCCATATAATTATCCGTCTTGGTGTAAGTAAACCGATGACTTGCTTCCTGCACAAGAGTATGGAGAAGCCCTATGGCGTGCATTACTTCATGAGGAATTACCTGGAATGATTTACCTGAGAAATTTGGGGTAGTATTTAAACCATAAGCGGAACGGTAAGAGCTGGTAAACTCATAAAAACGGATCAAGGTTTTAGGCCTTAATCCGTTTTTGTTATCCGAAAAGGAATCATCATGGAGCTGTATCATCATGCCCCTGTATCAACTGCATTTTGCGCAGCAATTTTCCAGTTTGTGCATCAATACGGTAAATCCAGGCATCGCCTAAAGTAGGCTCGTCTTTATCCGGTTTAGGTTCTTCTATACACACATCCCAATAGTAAAGCGTATCTCCTGTCGAGTTTATTTTCCTTCCACGGTCGATGGATAAGATACTATCCTTCTTGGATTTGAGCTTTTCGGCAATCAATAAAGCTTCTTTATAACAGATTGGGTATTTATCGGCTTGCCGGTGATCAATGACTTGGGTGATATTTCCCAGTGAATCGTAATAGGTTTCTTGGCCTATTTCAAAACCACCTTTTAATGGTTGAAAGTAGACATGTTTAATACTACCATTAATTGAATATCTAATTATTTTAGATACTTTACTCTGTTTATCAGTTTTATCAACCACATATCCTTGATTACCTGGATATTTATATATCTTCAAAATAAAGTTACTACTATCAATTTGATGTAATTCTTGCAAGTTTTTGTATTTCTGTACATCAAACTTTTTTTCACCTTCTGCAATCGTCATATCAAACTGACAAATCATGTCATTGTTGATATACGATTTATATGTGATACAACCAGTCAGAAAAAACAAGCATACTACACTGATATATTTCATAGGTTAATTGCTTAAGTTACTATCATGAAGTCTTTTCCATTGCCATTTGTAAGTATGTTTAGCAGTATTATTATAATCCATATAATTATCCGTCTTAGTGTAAGTAAACTCATGACTTGCTTCCTTAACAAAAGTATGGGGAAGCCCTATAGCATGCATTACTTCATGAGGAATTTCCTGGAATGATTTACCTGAGAAATTTGGGGTAGTATTTAAACCATAAGCGGAACGGTAAGAGCTGGCAAACTCATAAAAACGGATCAAGGTTTTAGGCCTTAATCCGTTTTTGTTATCCGAAAAGGAATCATCATGGAGCTGTATCATCATGCCCCTGTATCAACTGCATTTTGCGCAGCAATTTTCCTGTTTGTGCATCAATACGGTAAATCCAGGCATCGCCTAAAGTAGGCTCGTCTTTATCAGGTTTGGGTTCTTGCACAAACACTTCCCAATAGTAAAGGGTATCCGTGACGGTAGCCTCCCACTCCCTATCAATACCAAAGATACTGTCTTTCTTGGGCTTGAGTTTTTCAGCGATCATCAAAGCTTCTTTGAAACAAATTGGATAGTTGTTCGCATGTCGATGATCGATTACTTGGGTGATGTTACCCAAGGAGTCGAAATAGATACCTTGACCTATTTTTAGGCCTCCATTGACATATGTAAAATAAACGTATCTTATATGTCCATGTGCATTATATTTCGTCCATTTAGAAATATTTGTTGGCTTATCAACTTGCTTTATTACATATGTATATTTGTTATTACTGTACTTTCTATATTCTTTTAAAATACTTTCATTATCCGTTATAGTTAAATTACCCTTAGTTAAAAGACTATCATACTTTGTGAAATCTAAGCATTTTTCTTCTTCTGTAATTGTCATATCAAAACCACAAATATCATCCGTTTTTAGATAAGACTTGTAAGGAATGCAACCTGTAAGAAACACCAAAAATATTGCTATTTTTTTCATCGCTATTATTGGGTTAAGTTGCTGTTATGTAATCGTTGCCACTGCCATTTGTAAGTATGTTTAGCTGTATTATTATAATCCATATAATTATCCGTTTTTGTTTGTTTAAAGATATGATCCTTACTTACATCTTTTTCCGTATTTTCCGGAAAAGTATGCGGTAGCCCTAGTGAATGCATCACCTCATGAGGAACCTCTTTATACGGTTTGTTTTCATTGTTTCCCAGGAAAAGTACACAAACATTACCTTTCGAAATCCCATTTTTATAATTTACCTTTTCTTGATTAGTTGTATTAGGTTCATTACACTCCAAATTGGTAAGGTAGACATAAATGACATTGTCATTAATTTGCTGTCCATTTTCACGTTGATGTAAGATTTTTAAACGCTCTAATAATATCTCTCTACCAACAAAACTGGTTTGTATTTTATTTGGCTGCCCACCTACGTAAATTCTATCATCATTATAGTTAACCACTCCAAAGTCTGAGTCTAACTTAAGTTTTGTAACATTAAGTTCTGAAACCTGGCTTTCCAGTTGGCTAATGGTTTGAGTAAGCTCGCTTACATCAGCTTCCGGATTTTCTTTGGCAACTCTTAACTCTTCTTGTTTTTCCGCCAAGGTTGTTTCTACTTCTGACAGTTCTTGAGTACGAGTGGTCTTTTCCTGAGCCATTTGTTGCCGGATAGTCGCCAGGTTACTAATATCCAAGCCTTCCAAATCTTGTGCATTATTATGAAAATTGACATCCAACAACATAGGATTAAAAGCTGCTTGAAAAGAAGCTCTTAGTTGTTGGATATCAGCCACGTCGTCTATTTCATCTCTATCACTTCCATCCGTTTTCGTTTCCACTGCCACAAACTGTACATTAAAAGATTTTGGATCGGGATAAAACACATTCAACACACCCACTACTTGGCTACTACCTCTCACATGGGCTTTGATCTTCAGGCGGGCAGGGGCTGTATTGGTGGCATTACAGGTAATCCGGATTTCCTTGAGGCCTTTCTTAAAATCTTTAGTAGCATCTCTCAGTTCATCTGGTTCGGAGAAGGTAAAATCATCATGTGGATCAAAAGCAATCCTGTCGTACTCTTCCAACACACTTTCCTTTTTCCATTTGAGTTTGAGGGTAATGGTTTGTCCCTGCCGGATGCTGATCCAGGAAGGGTAGTATTCGTCTCCTTCTATTTCCAAGGGAACAGGGGTAAATTCCCGTTTAAGAGCCTCTACATCGGATTCGCAGTTTTGTATCAAGCTATTGCTCAATTCGGTAAAACCAAAAACCCCGTCTTTATAGTCACTGCTCTGAGGGGTGAACTCAATCCGGCATTGTCTTACTCTTATAGGAAGTTCTAAATCCGGAATGACCAAACAGTTGTCCGGATTGCCTGATTCATAGATAATTGCCATGTTTAACTCTAGTTTAAAGGTGGTACCATTCAAAAAAATACAGGAGAAGATGAAGGTTAAGCCTTTTTCCTTTCCACTTCAAGTTCTATTTTAAGAACATCACTCGTGATGGAAACCCCACGTAAAATATCGTCCTGGAGCAGTTGCCCCCGGTGTTTGAACTGATGTTTCTCATTAGCCAGGTTCAAATCCAACGTTTTACCAATATTGTCCCGGGTTTCGATTACCAGGTACACCGTCCCGTTTTCGATTGCTTTCAAGTGCTTCCCATCCACATCTTCGTAATGAGCGGAGATCAAACGCAATTCTTCCTCCGGGGCAATAGTCGTCACCGGGGTATTCTGGGCACTCAGGTCGGTTTCCTTCCAGTAATGCTCCAGGATTTTATATCCTCCATCGTAGAGGATGGCCGGGGAGAGCTTGATTTGGGTAGTCATCGGTTCGCCATTTACCCCGTTAAAGTGGTTTTTGAAAAAGACGCAGTGTACATCGTAGAGTTCGAAGACCCGGCTTTTGCTGTCTTGCGTCACCGGGGAAACGACAATTTTTACTTTTTTCACCATGTCCATGCCTACCGACCAGGCAAAAAAGCTTTGATCGGAAGTGGTTTCGAAGGTGATGTCAAATAAGGTACCGTTGGGTTTTCCCATCGGTTTGCCGTGTTCGTCTACCGAACGGGTAAAGCGGAATTTGAAGTCAAGAATGTTAATTTCCTTATCCTCAACATACATTTTAGCAATGAGGCTCATTGGATTACTTGATTTAACGTTTCAACATTTATTTAGGCGAAGGGTACTGTATTTTAAATACCTTAAATATTGGTAGTATCCCTCAAATGTAGCAAAGGTTTTCCTAAATGTAATTGCCTAATAAAAGGTAGGGAGTATGCCCGATTAAAATTGCCTCAAACGCTGAGAGGCAATCACGGATTGGGGGAGGTGAAAATAGCGATTGTAATAGTGTCCGCGTTGAGGGTATGAAGTTCCGGATGCAGGTTGGTTCGGTGGAGCTCTTCATGTGAAGATACCGGTAAAGCATGTTTAAATTTCATCTTGTAATAGCAAAAACGAATTTTAAACATGCTCTCACGATACCCACCGTTTGTATGAATTATTTAACGCCAATCGTCATCTTCGTCCTCGTCATTGTCTTCAAAATCTTTTGGCATGGAAAACATGCTACTCAACAGGTCTTTGAACTCGACTTTGGCTTCCAGTACACTTTTGCTTAGCAGTGAATATTCGGCTAAACCATGTAAGGCAAACTCCATCAGGAAATATTGCTCTTCTTCCGGGTAGTTAGGAAATTTTTTCCGGATCAATTCCGCGAGTCCCGGCACCTTTGATATAATATTCCGGTACTCTTGGTTAGAGGCATCATTGAGCAAATCAATTTTTTCGCCATCGCCAAACCAATCGATAATGGTTTTATAACTATTGGATTTGCTCTTCTTTTCCTGTTCGGGATTGGGAAAATAATTGGCAAACTGTGTGCGAATGGCCTTGCCGATCAGGTTTTGGGCCACTATGCCGGCCCCCTCTTGTTCCCCCTCGTAGACGAGTTCCACCTTTCCGGTGATGGCGGGAATCACTCCCCAAAAGTCCGATACCCGTACATGCGTTGAAGCCTCTCCATTCACCAGAGCCCTGCGTTCTGCGGCACTGATCAGGTTTTCGTAGGCCGTGATGGTAAGCCGTGCCGACACACCGCTTTTTTCATCAATGTACTCACTATTTCTGGCTTCGAAGGCAATTTGCTCGATCAGGTCTTTGGCCAGCTCATTGGCACTTACCCGTTGTGTTTGTTCTGGGTGCAATTCGGCTTCCTGTCCGGTGATCCTTTTTCCGATTTCAATACTTTGAGGGTAGTGGGTAATGATCTGGCTGTCGATCCGGTCTTTAAGCGGGGTGACAATACTGCCCCGGTTGGTATAATCTTCGGGGTTGGCAGTGAAAATAAACTGAATGTCCAAGGGAAGGCGCAATTTGAACCCCCGGATTTGAATATCGCCTTCTTGCAAAATATTGAACAAAGCTACCTGTATGCGGGCTTGCAAGTCGGGTAACTCATTGATAACGAATAAGCAACGGTTGGAACGGGGGATTAAGCCATAGTGAATGACCCGCTCATCGGAATAGGGAAGTTTTAAACTTGCCGCTTTGATAGGGTCCACATCTCCGATCAGGTCCGCTACGGACACATCCGGAGTGGCGAGCTTTTCGGTATAGCGCTCGTCCCTGTGGAGCCAGCTCACCGGAGTTTCATCGCCTTTTTCCTCCACCAAGTCCCTGCCATACCGCGACAAAGGTTGTAAAGGGTCATCGTTAAGCTCGGAGCCTTCAATCACAGGAATGTATTCATCCAGCAATTGGGTCATCATACGGGCCAGCCGGGTTTTAGCCTGACCGCGAAGGCCTAACAAATTAATATCGTGCTTGGATAAAATAGCTCTTTGCAAATCGGGAATGACCGTATCTTCAAAGCCGAAAATTCCTGAAAATACTTCCTTATTTTGCTGCAATTTATAAATTAAATTATCCCTTAACTCTTGCTTGATGGGCTTTGACCGGTAGCCCGTCTTCTTGAGTTGGCCTAAGGTGTGAACAGTCGATCTCAATTCAGCGTAATTCATTTAGTTTACAGTTTTGTGGGCAACTATAGTAGAAGAAACATTTGAGTAATTGTAGTGTTTTTCTTAGGGCAGTAAATCCATGCTTTCAGTGTGTGTTTACTTGAAGGCAGGCGGATTTGCGAACTTTTACCAACCCCATGACAACCTTTTACAACTTCAATAAAAATTTGCAAAATGCAAAATAGACGGCTCTCCTTAAGCACAGGAAATGTACCGGAGATGAATGCCGCCATGCTACCCATTGCGCGCTTATTTTTCAAATCTAAAAAATACCATTTCCTGTTTCCTTTTATGAGTAGCAGTATACTACTCGGGAGAGATGTTTTTTCGCTTGTGATGTATCATTTTTCAATGGATTAGGGTGGTATTTTGCCGGGAAAATTTTTACCGGAACACCTGTTTGATAAAGTTAGCTACTTTGCATTTCAGCTACTTAAATGTATGGAAAAGTTTATAGAAACCATGGTGTTTGACTAAAAAAACAAAATGAAGAAACCCCAAAACACGCTGTTAGAAAAGTGCTTTGGGGTTGTATATAATGTATCCGGATGGTTAAATATTAGAGCGTAACCGTCAGATATTCAATCGTTCCAGTTTTTCTTGGTTGATAATGGTAATTCCCCGCCCGCTGATTTCAATCAGTTTTTCATCTTTAAAATCTGACAAAGTACGGATCAGCGTTTCTTTGGCCGTACCCACAATTTTTGCCAGGTCGTCCCGGGTGATATACATTTTAAAGTCCGGTTTGTTGTCCGGGTTTTCACGGGAGCTGATGTACAACAAGGCTTCAGCCACTCTTTGTCTTACTGAGCTGTAAGCGAGCTTTAATAGTTTTTGTTCGTTGGCCATCACTTCATTGGATAGCATTTTGATAAATTTATTGGCAATGTCCCGGTTGGATTCCAGCAAGGTAAAGAAATCTGATTTGGGAATGATGCTCAACTCACAATCTTCCATGGCCATGGCCGATTCGGGATGTTCGCTGTTTTCCAAAAGAGCGATGTAGCCCATAAAGTCCCCTTCGTTGTGAATTCCGGTGATGTATTCTTTGCCATCGTCATTGGTTTTATAGGTTTTGACCTTCCCCTGATTGACAAAGTACATGGCATTGGCATAATCCCCTTCGTAGAAGATAATATCCCGCTTTTTATAATGGCGTTGTTTGCGGTCTTTGGCCAGCTCTTCCATGCCCGTTTGGCTTTGGGCATCTTGCAAAAAGGAATCAAAGCCTTCCTTACTTTTAGAATACGTATTTTTTAAAATATCACTTTTGCGTAAGCGGCTTTCAATGGCATCCAGAAGCTCTACATCGTCAAACGGTTTGGTGAGGTAATCATCGGCTCCCAGGTTCATCCCTTTGCGAAAGTCAGTTTTTTCGGCCTTGGCAGTGAGAAAAATAAAGGGAATACTGGCGGTTTCGGGTTCTTTGCTCAAAATAAATAAGACGCCAAAACCATCCAATTCCGGCATCATAATGTCACAGATGATCAAATCCGGTTTTACTTTTTTGGCGGATTCTACCCCCACTTTTCCATTTTCAGCCGTAATCACTTCAAAGTTGGAGAGTTCGAGGATTTCTGCCGTATTTTCCCGCATTTCCGGGTTATCTTCTATCAATAATATCTTTTTCTTAGCTTCCATACGATTCGGATTAATGATTTGCCCAAAGTTGACCGGCAAATCAGGCCATATGTCGATTGAATGTAAATTTATAAAACTAAAACCTTATTTAAGGAAAGGAGCCTTGATAAGGGAGCAAATCCCTTTGTTTGCCGGCATTATTGACAAGGAAGCGTTACCATAAAGGTAGTGCCTTGGTTCAATTTGCTTTGGTATGAAATACTTCCACCCAACATGTCTACATATTTTTTAACAATGTGAAGCCCCAATCCAGTCCCTTGGATATTGATTGCATTCTCAGCCCGGAAAAAACGACTGAAAAGATGTTGTTGTTCTTCTTCGGGAATGCCAATGCCTTTGTCCGAAATACGGATGACTAATTGCTGTTTTTCCAGGGTGGAAACAAAATCAATTTTTTTGTCTTCCGGAGAGTATTTGATGGCATTGGAAAGTAAGTTGATCAGGATGTTTTTCAAAATCTGCCGGTCGAGGCAAATTTCCAGTCCATTGGTTGGGTGGGAATAAGCAATCTGTTGTCCTCTTTTTGCCACCGCTTGCATATCTTCAGTGATCTCACCGCAGAGCTCCTCGATCTGAAAACAAGCCGGATGGAGTTCCATTTTGCCTTCTTCCAGTTTACTGATGGACAGAAAATCGTTGAGGATTTGGGTGAGATGGTTGACATTGGATTTGACCCGGTTGATATGTTTGAGGCGCTTCTCACCATGCTCTGAGCCGGTATAGCGGGATATCAGCGAAACCGATGACATGATTGTGCTTAATGGAGTCCGGAATTCATGAGAGGCCATGGATACAAAGCGGGATTTGAGTTCATTGAGCTCTTTTTCTTTTTGTAAAGCATTCCGGATGTCTTCTTCCGCTTTCTTTTGCTCGGTAATATTGTTGGCTACTACCAACACTTGTTCTACTTTGCCTTCCAAGTCGTATAAAGGAACCCCATTGACCTCAAACTGGTGGAGGTTATAAGTGAATTCCAGCTTTACTTGTTCGTTTTTAAAGATGCGTTGGAATTGCTGGGTAACATTTGCTTTCTCTTGAGGGCTTAAATGGGCCGACTGATAAAAGATATCCACAAAACATTTGTCTTTCAGTTCTTGTCTGGAAAAACCCAGGTTTTCTAGTTCTTTTCCGTCAATAAAGATGATGTTCAAGTCCGTATCCAAAACGGCAATCGCTCCTTTGGGAAAGTTATGAGCAATTGTGCTGTAGAGTTTTTGCGATTGGCGTAAAGCTTTTTCCGTTTTGCGCCTTACTTCAATTTCCTTTTGCAGGTTTTCATTGGTTTGTTGTAATTGCCGGGTTCTTTCTTGTACTCTTTGCTCTAAGTCTTGATTCAGGGTGTTGATCTTCCGGATATTTTTGGTGATTTCCATACTGTGCCGGATAGAGCGCTCCAGAATAGAAGCATCAATTTTTCCTTTCACCAGATAATCCGTAGCCCCAATCCGCATTGCTTGTCGGTCAATTTCCAAATCGCCTTGTCCCGTGAGCAGGATAAAGGGCAAGTCAGAACCGCCTTCAATGGATTTCCGGATAATTTCCAATCCATTATGCGCTCCAAAACGGTAATCTACCAGGTAGACATCATGCTCTTTTTTCCCGATCAGTTCGGTGGCTTGATGGTAGTCAGAAATCCAATCTATCGCATATTTTTGATAGGTAATTTCATCGAGGATGTCCCGAGTGATGATATAATCGTCTTCGTCATCCTCTATAAGTAATATTTTGATGATTGATTTCTCTTTCATTGTTAGCTGAATTATAATTTAGGAGTTCCCCGCCCTTGTTAGGGAGCAAATGTTTCTGTTATTGAAATTTCTCCCCGGAAAATGACGTGTAGTATGCCACCCATATAAAAGCCATGTGAGAAAGTACTACCTGATACTTCTCTCAAAGTATTGGAGCTTTCAGCGTTCCAAAGAAACATCCTCGAAAATGCCGGTTATGGTTCAAGAATGCAATTGTTTGGTTTCGGGCAATGCCACTACTTCGAACCAATATTTCCCCAGGGTTTTCATTATTTCTACCAGACCGTCAAAAGTAACAGGTTTGGTAATAAACGAGCTGACACCAAGTTCATACGTTTGTTGGATGTCTTCTCTGTCTGAGGAAGTGGTAAGGACTACTACAGGGATTTTCTTGAGCTTATCATCTTTTTTCATCTCCTTCAGTACATCAATACCGTTTTTCTTTGGCATGTTCAAATCCAATAAAATAAGGGCAGGGGTGGGGTACTTTTTCCTGTCCTGGTATTTCCCCTTGTTTTGCAAATATTCCATAAGTTCTTCCCCATCCTCTACAAAATTTACCGGATTGAGGATCCGGCTCTCTTCCAATGCATCTTTGGCCAACATACGGTCTTCCGGGTCGTCATCGGCATATACAATGGAAACTGGGATATAGTTTTTTTGTGTCATGATAGTAAAGCAATTGTAGTCAACTTGTTAATAGTGCAACACCTCTTGGATCCTTTCCGGATCCTTGAATGTGTAATCATCATATGCCTCGGCCTACACCACGATAGATATATGGACTGAATGACCGAATCATTTGGAAGGGTTATTTTCAAACCTTTCCTGTGTATTAGGTATAATATAATTAATGTATAAAGTATTTACAATGGATTTTGATACTTTGCTTGGTCCGGACTGACTAACAAAGTGGTGATGAATTTACTGCCTTCTCCCGGAGTACTTTGGGCGGTGATGTCCCCGCCATGGCGCAAGGCTATTTTCTTGCAAATGGACAAGCCTATACCGGAGCCTTCGTATTTTCTTCCTTCCAGGCGTTGAAAGATGTTAAAAATCCTGTCCAAATACTTTTCATCAAAGCCAATCCCGTTGTCTTCCACCACAATGCGTATGGCTTGGTCCTGATCAATGGTCAGGAGTTCTCCGGTTATTTTTACCCGTGGCGTGATTCCGGGCTTTTGAAATTTGATGGCATTACTGACCAGGTTTTGAAACAACTGCCGTATTTGTAGTTCATCGGCTTTAATATCCGGAAGTACAGTGGTTTCTATGATTGCATTGCTTTTTTCAATGGCTACTTCCAAGTCCATCAATACCCCACTCAGTACTTCATTCAGGTCGGTGATTTCAAAGGGCCGGGCTTTGGACGTGACCCGGGAAAAGGCCAACAGGTCATTGATCAACTTCTGCATACGGCTGGCCGAGTTCAGCATACGGCTTAGATAGTCCTGACTGGTTTCACTAAGTTTCCCCCCGTCTTTATGTTGAATACGGTCACCGAAGGTCTGTATTTTTCGAAGCGGTTCTTGCAAATCATGCGAAGAAACATAGGCAAAATCCTCCAGCTCCCGGTTACTTCGTTCCAGCCGTAAGGTGTATTCTTTTAGCTTTTTCTGGCTGGCTTTTAAAGCGCTTTCCGCTTTTTTGCGGGTCGTAATATCAATGACAAATGCCAGGGTAAAGGTTTCTTCCTTAATGTCTACTTGACTTAAACTCACCTCTATCGGAAATTCACTATTGTCTTTCCGGACAGCAAATAAGTCCCGGCCCATGCCCATAGGACGAGGTGCCGGGCATTTCATATACTCTTTACGGTGGGTGATATGCGCTTTGTGAAACCGGGATGGGATCAATAATTCAATCGAACTCCCAATGAGTTCTTCCCGGGTATAGCCAAACATTTTGGTAGCACTCTGGTTGGCAAATACAATCTGTCCGTTGGCATCCGAGATGAATAACCCTTCATTGGAATTTTCAAAAATAGCCTTAAATACCTGGGCATTTTCGAAGACGTCAAGGGGAGTTTGCTCTTTCATGTTGCTAGCCGGTTATTTGCTGAATATGTAACTACTCCTAAAATTAGAGTAGAAATAAAATCTAAAGTATATTGTCGGAAATTTTTTATAGCTGGAAAAATTATCCTGTGCACTTTCAAGCAGGCAAAGTTAATCAATAACCTTTAACAAATACCTAACATAGGTTGCGATCTGTCATCCATATCATGAGAAGTTTTGACGGATGAAAGAGGGACAAAGTGAAATAGGGAGTATGTGACTAAAAAGCCTGAGGGAGAAAAGGTAAATAGCAGTTTTCTATAGTATTGATTTTCTTTTTATAAAGAATGAAAACAATGGCGTGAAGCCGTTTTGGGCTTTTGGTTCGGGTATTCGTCATCGCACTTATTCACTACACTTCAAAAGTAATGCTTTCTCAGGTTCCAATCACCTTTACCACAGCCTTTCAAACAAAACTTTTCTCACCCTCAGCGCCTGTAATTTCCTTTTTGGGTTTGGCAAATGAATCTTTCGTTTTTTTTAATAAAGGCGAATTTTTTTAGCGAAATTCTTCTTAACTTCAAGGGATTAACTAACATAATTTACATAAAGCTTATGAGTAAAGTACGAAAGATTTTATTGAATGAGAATGAAATTCCAGAACAATGGTATAATATCCAGGCGGATATGCCAAATCCATTGTTGCCGCCCCTGCACCCTGGTACCCAACAACCGATCGGACCGGAGGACTTAGCGCCTTTGTTTCCTATGGAATTGATCAAACAGGAAGTTTCCAAAGAAGCCTGGATTGATATTCCTGAGGAAGTCCGGGACGTGTATAAAATCTGGCGACCTACTCCTATGATCCGGGCATATAACCTGGAGAAAAAGCTGGACACCCCTGCGAAGATCTATTATAAGTTTGAAGGTACCAGTCCTTCAGGCTCTCACAAACCGAATACCGCTGTACCTCAAGCATATTACAACAAACAAGAAGGCGTCAAACGGATTACTACCGAAACCGGAGCCGGACAATGGGGAAGTGCCCTGAGTTTTGCTTGTAACCTTTTCGACATCGATTTAGAGGTATATATGGTAAAAATCAGCTATCACCACAAGCCTTATCGCAAAGTGATGATGAACTCTTGGGGAGCAAAAGTGCATCCTTCACCCACCGACCTGACCGAGGCCGGAAGAAAAGTGTTGGCAGATAACCCCGACTCTCCGGGAAGCTTGGGGATTGCCATTTCCGAAGCGGTAGAACGGGCGGCCACCAATGGCGATACCAAATATGCTTTGGGAAGTGTACTCAACCACGTATTGATGCACCAAACCATTATCGGCCTGGAGGCCGTAAAGCAAATGGAAAAAGCCGGAGATTTTCCCGATGTAGTGATTGCACCGTTTGGGGGCGGGTCGAATTTTGCCGGACTGGCTTTCCCGTTCTTGCGCTACAATTTGTTGGAAGGTAAGAACGTCCGTTGTTTGGCCAGTGAGCCTGCTTCTTGTCCTAAATTGACCAAAGGGGACTTCCGTTACGATTTTGGCGATATGGTAGGAATGACTCCGTTGATTCCAATGTACACCTTAGGGCATAATTTTGTGCCTGCCCCGGTACATGCCGGAGGCTTACGCTATCATGGTGCCGGAGCTGTCGTAAGTCAGTTGTTAAAAGATGACTTGATTGAAGCGCAGGCATTACACCAATTGGAGTGCTTTGAAGCCGGTATCACCTTTGCCAAAGCCGAGGGCATCATCCCGGCACCGGAGGCAACCCATGCCATTGCTTCGGCTATTCGAGAAGCGAATCAAGCAAAAGAGGAAGGAAAGTCCAGAACCATTTTGTTTAACTTATGTGGACATGGCAACTTTGATATGCAAGCTTATGCCGACTACTTTGATGGCAAATTGCAAGATCATCACTTTACCGATGACGAATTGCGGGCAAATCTGAAAACGTTGGATACTCCTGAAATCAAATAAATGAGGGTAGTAAAATAAGTTTTTTAGAGATGAAATAAATAAAAAAGCCATCCGGGTTTTGTGACTCCGGATGGCTTTTGCTTTTTATCGCTGAAGTTTATTCATACTCTCCTACCAATACCCCTGAAATATTCCAGGCACTGAAACTACTCCCTTCTCTTTGTCCTAACGGAATGGCCACTTGCAATTGATGTGTACCCGCTTCCATATCGAATAAAGGAATCGTTACCGGATTGGTGGCGGAACCCGGGCACCAACCGGAACGGCTTAAATCGGAAGAGGAAATCCCGTTCCAGAAATTCCCCGAAGCCGGGTTGTATTTCCGGAAGGCAGCACAGTCAGACCGCCAAGGGATATGGGTAAACACTTTTTGGCCGTCTATAAAGAGTTCGTTGGATTTTTGATTGAACTCATCGCCACCACCCCAGCCGCCATGGCCAGTAGATATATATTGTAGACGTACGTTTTTAACGCCCTCAGGAACGTTAAAAGTAACTTTTAAGGAATCTCCGTCAAACATGGTTCCGTATTCCTGTCCGGCCATTTCCATCAGGTTCAAGGTATTGAAGATAGGTTGTACCCAATATTTTTTCGTTTGTTCGCGTACCACAGAGCTTCCCGGGTAATATTTCAAATCCAAACTTAGAATATGGCCTCCTTTATCGTAGTTGCCAATAAAGGCTCCAATCCAGGCTTCTCCCTGTAATTCCGGCAGCAAATAAGAAATGTCCTGTTTGTACACCGTAGAATCTTCCCAGTTTACCTCAGCCACTTTGCGTTTTTCATTGAAATGGCGGATACCGAATGGAGTGAAAAAGCGCACTAATTCCAAAGCCGGAGTATACTCGTCCGTTACGATGACTCCTTGGTATTCTTTGCCTTGCGTATCAAGGTATTTGGGAAGCGACTTGGCTCCGTTTTTCAAGCCTTCCAAAAAAGAAAGCTTTTTATCGGTAGGGATCATAAACACAGACCCTGTGCGGTCGTAGGCATCCCCATTAGAGTATTGAACTATTTTGGCAAATACCGAATAATCATCGGTGACCTCCGGTAATTTCACTTTCTTCAAAATCACCGTTCCTCCGGCAAAGTGGTAGGTTTCTCCACTTACATCTCCTTCGGGGTTATTGATTTCATTGCCCCAGCTGATTTGCTCCCGGTCAAACACATTGACGGTCGTTACATAGTTGTCTACAATGCGTGCCCGGTATTGAACTTTGTCCACTTCTTCTCCCAGGTTTTCCGGCAAAAGCGCAGGCATTTTCTTAGGCTTGATAAATTCAATTGCATCCGCCACCAATTCGTAGCTGCCATTGCGTACCATTTTCAGCACTACGCCCTCTGTGAGGCCACCTTGAGGATAAGGGGTTCCTCTCAGGCCGGTTTCGGTGGTGAACCACAAATCAATACGATTGGAAAACAGAAGTAAGGTAGCTTTTTTGCAAGTGTATCCCAATATTTCCTGCGTCTCTTCGGTGATCTCAACTTCGGGCAAATCGGCAATTGCACTGGCCGTATGAAACCGGTTACCGGTATTGAGAATGGCCAGGTCAAAGATTTTTTCCTGGGTTAAGTCGATATAAGTAGCTTCATCGGGAGTGGTAGGAATTTGCTGGGCGTTCCCGCTTCGCACCTTTTGGATTTTTACCACATTTTGATGATAATGGAGTTCCGTGTAGCCATAACGCGACCTTTCTTCCCCATTGACCACTACTTTGTACTTGATTGTTCCTGATTTCTCTTTTGCTTTGGCAACCGCTCCATAGGCAAAAGTCCAGGTGAATAGAAAGAGAAATAGATAGTTTTTCATGTTAATTGATTTGATTATAGGAATTAGAAGTCCATTGCAAAAATAGAAGTTCAGATGCATTAAAAAGGAGGATAAGAGAAATTAAACGTCATTCCCTCTTATCCTCCGTTCCCTCAATCCTCCATTCCTTCAATCTTCAACCTTTATAAATCACTCCATTGAGAATTTCATTTCTCCCTTGAGTCAAATCATAGATAAAGCCGTTGACAATGGCATAACAAGGACTGCCTTGTTTCACTAGTAAAAAGTTGGCCGTACTGCCCAAGGTGATGTCTATGGGAGGAAGCGGTCTTTGATAGGCTATCCAGTTGATCGGGACGTTGGTAAACGATTTATCCCTTTCCAGCTGATGTACTTTTACAAAAAGATAACCGGCCTTCAGTAATTCATTAAAGTCGATTTGCTGGGCTTCTTTCCAACTGTGTAGCGGACGGGGGTATACTTTGCCGGGAACAACTGTCATACCGCTTGCATCTATTTCTTCATAGCCGTAAAACGTGGATAAATCTCCCAGGTCTTCAATACTGGCCGTAAACTTGAGAGGGAGTTCTTCAGCTTCATGATCCGATTCATGATTGATTCCAATGTCCATTGTATACGATCCGTCTTCCTTATTGACCGTGGCATTGCGGATAAGCAAGTGGAATAGGGACTCTTCATTGTTAGGAATGGCATAGTAATCCTCCAACTTATTTTGCAAATAATCCTCTTCGATGATGGCTTTCAAAGCGGACAAAATAGCCACAAAATTCATTTTACGCACCTCTTGCCGTTCGGGGTCTTTTCGGTTGCCTCCCGATTCGATCAGCACCAGGCTGGTACCCCATTTTTGAATATTGTCACCAAAGGCCCTTGGTTCAAAATCATCATTGAATTTACCGATCCGCCCGGGGATATATTTTTGCAATATCCGGTTCAATGAGATAATTAATTTCATTGATTTTTCCCGTACTTCGTTGATTTCTTTGGCCTCATTAAAAGCCGTAGCCAAAAAGGAAACCGAAGCGGGCTGGTTACTTTTTCCGGCTGACCAAAGGGAGTTCTGATCGTGCAAGTTAAACCCGAAATCGGCATCGAGCTTGTCGCGCATTTGCTTGAGAAGACGGGATTCGGGAGCTTGTAAGTGCAAAGCATCCCTGTTTAAATCGATGCCCAAAGCATTTCTTCGTTCATGTACTTCCGCTCCGTCGGGGTTGAGCATAGGGATGAACGTTAACGTCACTTTTTCCAACAAAGCTTTTTTGAATTCCGGAAAAGCTTCTTCATCTTTAAAAAAATGAAACATATCAAACAAGGCCATGGTGGCAGTTGCTTCATTGCCATGCATCTGCGACCACATCAATACATTGACAGGCCCTTTTCCAACCGTGACGGAATAGATTTCCCTGCCTTGTACGGATTTTCCGATTTCTCTCAGGTCAAACAATGGGTTTTGAGCGAATTGTTGTAGCAAGGGAACCACGTCCCGGTGCCTTACTCGCTGAAAGTGTAAACTGGGTTCTTTATACTTGGAATAGACTTCTAACAGTGCATCGCTGAAATCCTGTGCTGCTGATCCTTTTGCCATAGTCGGTAAAGTTAATTTGTGTATTCTCCAACATCATCCTTGTGAAAGGGGGACGGAAAGAAAGATAATCCTATGGGGATTTCAAAATTTACCTGATTCAATTATTTTGAAATCAAGAAAAAGGTTTAGAAATTCAAAGCAGGATTTCTTAGGGAAATTGAAAGGAGGTATTCACTTTCGAGAATACGATGCCTTTTGGGAATTCTAATTTTAGCAATGACTCAGATATGATATTACGGTTTTTCATAGCAATGGTGTGGGTACTACTTGTGGCTTGTGCCCCCAGTCAAAAACTATCCAAATACCAAGTAGCCTCACATTTAGAGAAACTGGACAAGCGCCTTCGCTGCTTTAGCGGTATGGTGGTGTACGACCCTCAAGCCGACAAGTATTTGATAGAAAAAAATGCCGACCGCTATTTTACCCCAGCTTCCAATACCAAATTGTTTACATTTTATGCCGGATGGAAGATGTTAGGCGATTCGCTACCGGCCTTAAAATATGCCGAACAGGGAGATTCTTTGATCTTTTGGGGAACCGGAAACCCCACCTTGTTACATAAAAAACTCCCCGATTCCCTGGCTTTGCAGTTTCTTTGTTCACAAAAGGGAAAAAAAGTATTCTATGCAGACATTCCCATGCGAGATCAACGGTTAGGTCCCGGGTGGGCATGGGACGATTATCCGTATTATTTTTCTACGGAAAAGGCCAGTTTTCCCATTTATGGAAATAATGTTTGGATACACTTGAACGGAACACAACACAAGCCTGTGGTAGAACCTCATTATTTCGAAACATTATTAGATAGCGGTTATGATGCAAAAGGAGAGTATTTGACCATCCGGAGAGCCGAACATCACAACCGTTTTGTGTATCAACCTGAGCTGGACGTTATGCAAAGCGAAGAATCCCTGCCATTTCGCTACGACACAAATTTGATGCTCCGTTTGTTGAAAGACACCTTACACTTTCCTATATCTTCCTATCAAGAAAAGGAGTTGCCCCCGGCTAAAATTTTGAGAAGTCTTCCGGCGGATTCACTGTACAAACATATGCTGCAACCAAGCGATAATTTTTACGCTGAACAAATAATGTTGATGTGTTCGGCCATGTTGGGTGATACGCTGGATTCTAAAAAAGCCATCGGGTATGTGACGGAAAATTTTCTGGGGGATCTATCGGCTCCTCCTATATGGGAGGATGGCTCAGGCTTATCCCGGTACAATTTGTTTACCCCACGCAGTATCGTAGACCTATTGCGAAAAATTCATAAGGAGGTACCTCAAGAGCGACTTTTTGATATGCTTCCGGCAGGAGGCCGCAACGGAACGCTTAAATACTGGTACGATTCTAACGAGCCGTTCGTCTTTGCTAAAACCGGAACTTTGCGCAATAACCACTGTCTTAGCGGGTATCTGTTGACCCGTAAGGGAAAGGTGCTGATTTTCAGTATGATGTTTAATCATTATACCGTGCCAACCACAAACGTTAAAAAAGAAATGGAAAAAATACTTTGGGGGCTAAGAATGAGGTATTAAAATCCTTGATCGGTAATTTGATACTCTTCCATGTGATGTATGCATAAATACTCTAGCCCTGGTTCAAATGAAAAAAAACAGAAGATGGGACTGTCGGTTTTACTCGTAATTCAGCATTTCAAATTCAAGATATTGTCTCTCTTTCTTTCCAATGCGTGTTCTCATACTTTTGCCTTTCCAAATCACTTTCCAACGTTGATTTTGCTCATTTCAAAAGACTGATTTTTTAGCTAATATTCGGAGTAAATACAGGCTTATTTCAAACCACTAAAACCCTCCGTATATGCTCCGGGAACAAACTTTAGCAAAGCAAACTATTCGCAAAAGAAATGGGCTTTTGGAAAATTTTCAAGCTCAAAAAATTACTCTTGCCATTCGGAAGGCCTTGGTCGCGGTGGGGCAAGAAAACAGCCGTTTAGCCGGGGAGTTGACCGGAAAAGTGCTGGAACAAATTGATTTTACAAAAGGAACACCTACGGTAGAAGACGTTCAGGATCTTGTTGAACGCTCTTTGTTTGCCGCCAGCTTGTTTGATGTGATGAAGGCGTATATCCTCTATCGTAAACAACATGAAAACCTGCGGAACACAAAAGAGTTGTTTTCCAATATTGAATTGATAGACCGGTACTTGGATTTGGAAGATTGGCGTGTTCGGGAGAGTGCCAATTCCTCCTATTCTTTACAGGGATTGAATCAGCATATTTCCACCATGGTCAGTTCACAATATTGGCTGAATAAAATTTATTCGAAGGAAGTCGCTCAAATGCACAAATCGGGTAGCCTCCACCTTCACGATCTGGGCTGTTTGAGCGTATATTGTGTCGGGTGGGATCTGCAAGAAGTGTTACTTTCCGGGTTCAAGGGAGTGGAAGGAAAATTGGAAAGTTCTCCGGCACGTCATTTCCGTTCTGCATTAGGTCAAATCGTCAATTTCTTTTATACGCTGCAAGGGGAAGCGGCCGGGGCTCAGGCATTTTCCAATTTTGATACATATTTGGCCCCTTTTATCCGCTACGATGGTTTGTCTTACCCGGAAGTAAAGCAAGCCTTACAGGAGTTTCTGTTTAATATCAATGTGCCTACCAGGGTGGGTTTCCAAACGCCCTTTACCAATATCACCATGGATTTGCAGGTTCCTGAGTTTATGAAAACCCAGGCGGTAATTATCGGAGGGGAAATGCAGAAGGAAACCTATGAAGACTTTCAACAAGAAATGGACCTCTTTAACAAAGCTTTTGCGGAAGTGATGATGGAAGGAGACGCCAAAGGCAGGGTGTTCTCGTTTCCGATTCCTACTTATAACATTACCAAAGATTTTGACTGGGACAATCCTAAATACCAAGCGATTTGGGAAATTACGGCCAAATACGGGATTCCTTATTTTTCCAATTTTGTGAATTCGGATATGCAACCGGACGATGTGCGAAGTATGTGTTGTCGACTGCGCCTGGACAAACGTGAGTTGCAAAAACGGGGCGGTGGACTTTTCGGTGCAAATCCCTTGACCGGGTCCGTAGGAGTGGTCACCATCAATTTGCCGAGGCTGGGCTATGAAGCCAAAACGGAAGAAGAATTTTTCCAAAGACTGGACAAGCTGATGGAACTGGCGAAAGATAGTCTGGAAACCAAGCGCAAGGTAATTGAAAATCTGACCGAAAAAGGCCTATTCCCCTATTCCCGTTTTTATCTGCGCCATCTTAAGGAAACGAATGGACACTATTGGGACAATCACTTTTCTACCATTGGGCTGATTGGTATGAACGAATGTTGTTTGAATTTTATGGGGGTTAACCTGATAGAAAAGGAGGGGCATCAATTTGCCGGAAAAGTGCTGGATCATATGCGGGGAAAACTCAGTGAATTTCAGGGAACTACGGGTAATTATTATAACCTGGAAGCGACTCCGGCCGAAGGAACTTCGTATCGTTTGGCGCGACTGGACAAAAAGCAGTACCCGGGCATTCTTGTGGCCAATGAACAAGCCGTTTCCCGGGGTGCCGAGCCGTATTATACGAATTCCACGCATTTGCCTGTCTATTATACCGAAGATTTATGGGAGGCGCTGCGTCTGCAGGATTCTTTGCAAGTAAAATACACCGGAGGTACGGTCTTCCATACATTTATCGGAGAGAAACAAGTGCCACAGGATGCGGTCAAACGGATGATCCGGAAGATTACGCATCATTTCCATTTACCCTATATCACGGTGACTCCTACTTTTAGTATTTGTTCAGAACATGGGTATTTGTATGGCGAGCATCGCGAATGCCCAAAATGTAAAGAAAAGGGACTGCATACGGAATGTGAAGTATTTTCCAGAATTGTGGGATATCTGCGCCCGGTAAAGCAATGGAACGATGGGAAAAAGGCGGAGTTTGACCAACGGAAACTGTACGACTTGCGATTTCGGGAAGAGGCCGCTACACTCATCTGATTGACCGGGGAAATCAAGATTGGGTGAATGAGTGTTTCCGGGTTGAAACATGCAACAACGAACAGGTTTTTCAATAGGCACTCATTCACCTGTTTTTTTAAGATAGAGAGGAAAGTTAACTACAGACTCATGGTAATAGGAGGATTAATTAAACAAACCTTGACAGATTTTCCGGGAAAACTGGCCGCCATTGTTTTTACACAAGGTTGTAATTTCCGCTGTCCGTATTGTCATAATCCGGATCTGGTGTTACCGGAATGCTTTGACCGGGTTCAGCCGATAACAGAAAAGGCATTTTTTTCTTTTTTGTGTAGGAATAAGGGCTTGGTAGAAGGAGTGGTGGTGACAGGAGGGGAGCCTACCGTACAAAAAGACTTGCCGGAATTTATTGAACGGCTTAAAACCATGGGCCTGGCTGTGAAGCTGGATACTAACGGTACCAATTACAAGAGGTTGGAAAGTTTGTTAGAAAGAAAGTTATTGGATTATGTGGCGATGGACCTGAAGGCCCCACTCATCTTGGAAGATTACCAGCGTATTGCCGGAGTCCGTCTTTCTCCCAATATGATGGCGAATATATTGGAAAGTAAAGATTTGTTGCTACAGCAGAATATTCCTTATGAGTTTCGCAGTACCCTGATCAGAGAATGCCATGAACCTGAAGATGTTGTCAACATTGCCGAAGAAATTGAAGGGGCACGTTTGTACTGTTTACAACAGTATGCCCCTGAGGATGCGTTGAATGTCGATTTCCGTAAATTCACCCCTTATACCATAGAAGAAATGAATTCTTTTGCCGGCTTGATTTGCGATAAAGTGAATCAGGTGTTAGTGCGTTAATGAAACAACTTGTATTACTCCTCCACGTCTAATTCTATCCCGATTTCCTTCATCAATGCGCTGGCGCTAAAGCTAAAGCATGGGCCTTTGTGAAGGTGATAATCGAAGTGTAGCTTTCCGTTTTGTAGCGAACTGTTGAAACTATAATTGATTAAGTGTTCGGGAAAATGCTTTTCCATTCCTACTAATTCAAGGTCGTGGGTAGAAATACAACCGGTGGCTTGAGCTTGAAGCAGTTGCCGGGTCAATGCCTTGATTCCCTGGTGCCGGTCTTTCGAGTTGGTACCTTTTAGCAACTCGTCCAACAGATAAAAAACAGGTTCTCCTTGCTTGATCTGACTTAATAATTGTTGAATACGTTGAAGTTCGGCATAAAACGAGGATACATGATCGTGCAGGGAGTCTTTGGTACGCATACTGGTAAACACCTGAAAAGGAGAAAGCCGTAGCCGCTTGGCACAAACCGGAGCTCCGGTAAAGGCAAGTACGGCATTGATCCCTAAGGTTCTTAAAAAGGTACTTTTCCCGGACATGTTGGATCCGGTGATTAAAATACATTTTCCTTTTCCACTGATTTCGCAGTCGTTAACCACCCGCTCTCCGGTATTGATGAGAGGATGCCCCAATGCTTCGGTTTGGTATATGAAAGGGGCTTCCTGATTTTCTATTTCAGGAAAGGCATTTTCAGGGTTGGAAAAACAGTAGCCGGCTAAACTTAAGGCCGCTTCGATATTTCCCACTACTTCTATCCAGTCCTGGATATGGGATTGGTGTCGGGCTTTCCACTTTTCCAAACCGATCATCATATGGACTTCAAACAAAGTGACCCAATTCACAAAAACAAAAAACCAAGGGTTTTGCCGGTACTCCAAACGTTCCAGTAAGGTAGCTAACCGCTTGATTTCGGCAGAAACAAGATATTTCTTAGAACTCAGTTTTGCTTGTTGCTCCTGTAGCCAAGGAGCTTGGAAGGATTGATTTTCAATTTTCCGGATGGTTTTTTCAAATACCTTTAGAACTTGAATGCTTTGGCTGGTTTCTTCCAGGGTTTGAGAAACCGTTTTAAAATTTTTGCCTAGCAACAATGACTGAATCAGAAAAAATGTGACGGGCAAAATATTAGGTACATATTCCCAATAGGCCAATCCTACACTGATAAGAAGGGCAAAGGGTAAAAGTTTGGCCATCACCTTTAAGGCAGGCTTTTGAAAAACCCCTTCGGAAGTGCTAGTCCAGGCGTATAGCTTGGGTAAATCACCGGCATCATTTAATGTAGAAGATCGCCCGCTTGCTTGTACCTCCTGGCACCAGTGGATGTTGTCGGCCAACTCTTTTATCGCTTTTTGCCGGGCAGTAATTTCCTGCGAACTGGCTGCATGTTTAAGCCAACTGGCCAAGGTTGCTTGTCCGGGTAAAGTGGTAGCCCGGTTGAGGTATTGGAAAAGGGAATACTTACCAAAAATATCCAGATCACCGGTGTAGGGGTGCTGTTCTTTGTCAAAAGCTTCCCCTTTGGCAGCTAGAAGCTCAAACTGAAAGTTGCACCGGTGTTTTTCTTCCTGGTTAATCTGCAATAAGTTTTGATAAACATCCCGGCTTTCACCAATTTTCCGGTGACGTTTGATCATTAAAATAAATACCAAGGCGCCCACAAACAAGCAAGTAAACATTAAGGCAGCTTGTCGCTCATTGGCAAAATATACAATGCCGATACCGATGGCTAAAAACCACAGGGTACGCAACACTGACAGGCGGTTGTATTGTGCCTGAGCCGTAGTAAAAAGTCCCTGGTACTGGTCTATATTTTTTGTAAAAAAATCGAGTGCTGTATTTGGGTTCATTCCTTTTTTCAAATTTCTCAAAAATTAAAAGAAGTATTTTAGGCATTGGTATTTCATGCCGGAAAAGAGCCTCTTACTCTCGAAGGGTAAGTTGCTACACTTTCAATTACTTCGATTCAAATTAAACAGGCTTATTCAGTTTTTTTAGTATTGAAAAGTTGCCTGGAATTAAATTATGCTCCTAAAAATACTTCAGGAAAATGAGAAAGCATGGAAAAATATCCGTTTGCCATGGATATTTGTATATTTCTGTGATTGAAGTGAATTAAACTTTTTCTTTTTCCTGAAAAATGTTTCAAAAACGCCTCCTCTGTCTTACTTTTTGCAACAATAGCGTTGGCTATTTTTTTCAAAAAGTGCCTTGATGAGCCGATTTTGATTCCATCTTCGGTCAAAAACTATAGGTGTAAACCATTTCATTTCCTATTATATTGATGCAGTCGTACCGGAGTTCATTTTTATAAAAAGACAGGGGGGATATTTTTGCAGAAATAATCTTTCCGGTTGGAGTGGGTGACTGCCAGGAATACAATGATGGAGTCAATAATTTAGTCGGAGGCGGGTTATGTAAGTAAGTAATTTTTTGAAAGGAAGGGTCAATTTTTTGGATTTTAGCCCCCTCAATATCTAAAATAAAGGAACCTCTAAACTTATTAGTGATAGATTTTGAAAGTGCAGTTAACAATATATCATATACATAGAAGAGCCTTTTGCGCGATCGCAATGATAATGGCCGGTTTGCTTGTAAGCCCCTCAGGCACCTTGGCACAAAGCAAAAGCAAAGGGATGCGGATGAACCATCCTGACAAAAAGCTGCATAAGACCCGGCCCAAAAGTCATAGAAGTTATGCCAACGCAGATAGAATGGCTAAGCCATTACACAAAGTGAAACATAAGACTCGCCGGAATAAACGCAAACAAGCTCGTAGGATAGCCGATTATTCCGGGGATGTTTGGATGTCGAGTTTGCGAAGACGGTCTTCGTTTCAACAATCCGGGCGGAAGTTTAAAGGGGGGTACTCCATCGCCAAACTCCGGGCACGTAATCGCAGTATTCAACGAAGCATCAGTAATTTCAGAGGGCATTCCTCCAGACGGGGAGCCTACAGGCAAAAGGGAAGAGGTATGGCTTTGTTCCGGGGGGATTTGTTCCGAAAGCGCGGGCCTAATATGAATCGAAAAATTGCCCGGTATTCCGGTGGGCGGATTCGCAATTCTTACCGGAAGAAACAATGGAAATTACGCTTGTTTATGAGAGCGCCAAAACGTTACAGTCCCGATACATTGGAAAAACCGAATCATCTCAAAAAGAAAAAACCGAAATTAAAATACGATTCGCGGGAAGGAAAAATTTGGGAAACGGAAGAACGCTAAAGGAAGCCTGGCTAAAACAGCCGGGCTTTTTTGTTTGTCAACGAATGCTTTTGCAAACGTTTGTTGTTGAGATGCGCGAGAAAACTCACATTTTTGGTCTTTGTGGGAAGAGGTATATCAAGCTAACCTCTTGAGTAATACCCGCTTTCCTGTGAATAATCGTAAATTTGCGAACGGATAATTGTTCGATTCAGGAAGTGTATGTATTGAGCTTTTATCTGATTGGATCCACCGTAAATACAGAAGCAAAATGAAAAATAAAGTTCTGAAAGTACATCCGTCTGACGATGCCATTGTAGCGTTAACAGATTTGAAAAAAGGAGAGCGTATTGAATTCGAAGGGCAGGTTTACTTGCTCAAGAACGATGTGCCTGTCAAACATAAATTTGCAGGCAAAACGTATCAGGTAGGAGACCCGGTGATCATGTATGGGATTTTGGTAGGAAAAGCAACTCAGGTAATTGAAAAGGGAGATTGCCTTACCATCAACAATGTGAAACATGCTGCGGCTGAGTTTACGGGAAAAACAGAGCAGGTCAGTTGGCAAACTCCGGATATCTCCAGGTTTCAGGGCCGGACTTTTCAAGGATACCATCGTCCGGATGGAAAAGTGGGGACAGCCAATTATTGGTTGATGGTGCCTATGGTATTTTGTGAAAACAGAAACCTTAATTTCATCAAAGAAGCGCTGTTAAAAGAGTTGGGCTATGCCAAAGGTGCCAAGTACCAACAACACTCACGAAAGCTGGTGGAAATGTATCAATCCGGCAAGTCCACGGACGAAATCCTCGCGGAAGAGTTGTTGGTAGAAGAAGAATCCGATATGGCACAACGCATTTTTCCGAATGTAGACGGTATTAAATTTTTAAATCACGAAGGAGGCTGCGGAGGTACCCGGGAAGATTCGGACACACTTTGCAGTTTGTTGGCAGGGTATATTACCCATCCTAATGTAGCAGGGGTCACGGTATTGAGCTTAGGGTGCCAACATGCACAGGTAGATATTTTGAAAAAGGAAATCGAGAAGAGAGATCCTGACTTCAGCAAACCCATTTACATCTTTGAACAACAGGAAATCGGTTCGGAGGAAAAGTTAGTCACCGAAGCTATTAAAAAAACGTTTGTGGGCTTGATTCAGGCCAATGAGATTATACGGCAGCCCGCGCCTCTCAACAAATTGACGATTGGCTTGGAGTGCGGAGGTTCGGACGGTTTCTCCGGGATTTCGGCAAATCCTGCTTTAGGGTATGTCTCCGACTTGCTTTCTACTTTGGGAGGGACTGTGATTTTATCAGAATTTCCCGAGTTGTGTGGAGTTGAACAAGAATTGATTAACCGGTGTACTTCGGAAGCGCTGGCCAATAAATTCCGTTCAATCCAGGGTGCGTATGCCGCCAAAGCGGAGGCAGTCGGATCGGGATTTGATATGAACCCTTCTCCCGGCAATATTAAGGACGGCTTAATTACCGATGCGATTAAATCGGCCGGAGCTGCCAAAAAAGGCGGTACCAGCCCGGTGACCGATGTGCTGGACTATACCGAGCCTGCTACCCAACCGGGACTGAGTTTATTATGCACTCCCGGAAACGATGTGGAATCCACTACCGGATTGGCCGGCAGTTGGGCCAACCTGATTTTATTTACTACCGGATTGGGAACTCCTACAGGGAATCCGGTGACCCCGGTAATTAAAGTGGCTAGCAATACCCGCTTGGCTGAACGGATGCCGGACATCATTGATGTGAGTACCGGAAGCATCATTACCGGGGAAGAAACGATACAAGAAATGGGAGAGAGACTGTTGGAATATTGTATAAAAGTGGCCAGTGGTGAAATCAGTACCAAAGCCATGCAATTAGGGCAAGATGACTTTATTCCCTGGAAGCGTGGAGTGTCTTTATAAAAAAAGATGAGGCATGAAAAAAAGACCTTCCAGGTTTTCGAAAACCTGGAAGGTCTTTTTTTTAGTTTGCAGAATGCCAAAGCTTCCAGGCTCTTCCCGCACTCAAACCTTCAAAGGTCTCTACCAGCTTCCGGTCTTGTAAAGTGATGTAACACGTTTTTCCCTCTTTGCCTCCAAAAGCAATATTGGAAGGTTTTTTTCCTTTCAGTTGGATTTCTTGAATAAGTTTTCCTTCCGGAGATAAAATTGCAACGGTTCCTTTATCGTAACGACAAACGTATAAATTCCCCTTTTCATCACAGCGCATTCCATCCATACCAAAGTCGGAAAATTTGTGAAAAAGACGTTTGTTGGACACCTTGCCTTCTTCATCCAAATCATATGCCCATACGTTGCGTTGTATACTTTCATTGACATACAAAGTACGGTTGTCAGAACTCACTTCAATGCCATTGGTAGTACCCATGTTGGCTTCAAGTAATGTGGTTTCCCCTTCCGGTGAGATGCGCCATAGTTGCCCGGTAGAAGCTTGCCAGTTGGGGTCGGAGGCAAATAGAATTCCGTTGTCCATAATGGCCAAGTCATTGGGTTGGTTCATGGAATCATTGTGGGCAAACACCTCTATGGCTCTGGTTTCCGGGTCAATTTTTAATACATTGTGTTGTGGATAGTCGGCGACAAACATCGCTCCTTCTCGGTTAAACCGGATACCGTTACCGATCGAACCTTCGGGTAAGGTGACAAACAATCCGGCTTGTCCGTTAGGTTGAACTTGCCCGATGGTACCTTCTTGTTCGAAATTGACCAAATACAATATTCCGTCTTTGGCGACTGCAGGGCCTTCGATGCCTCCGGTAAAGACGGGTGAAGTAAAATCCTTGGAATCCATAGTCTGTTCTTTCGTTTCTTCTTGTTTCTTTTGTTCTTTAGGTGTTTGGCAAGCTAAGGCCAAACCGGTAAAAAGGATAATTAATTTTTTCATACGAAACTGATACCGTTATTTTGGTTGTGAAATTCAGATTTGATTTGGCAATTTCTAATAAAAAAAATAATAATCCATGGCAAAGGACAAACAATTGATTCGGAAAGAGTTGTTAGCAAACCGGGCATCACTTAGTCAAGAGGAAATAACCCTCCGCTCTCAACGCATTGTCGAA
Source organism: Rapidithrix thailandica (assembly GCF_039710355.1). Taxonomy (NCBI): domain Bacteria; kingdom Pseudomonadati; phylum Bacteroidota; class Cytophagia; order Cytophagales; family Flammeovirgaceae; genus Rapidithrix; species Rapidithrix thailandica. The sequence goes on from NZ_JBDKWZ010000005.1 coordinate 288,046, forward strand.
CAGCTCTGGCAAATAATAGCCACAAATGACTTTGAGGTAGTTCATACCTTTTTGCCTATTGGAAACGAAGTGAACACTTGGTTGTTGGTGGAACAGGCCTTGACCAACGGGGTAAAAGTGGTGATCCCTAAAACGCTTGGGAAATTGAAGTTAAAACATTTGCTTTTGGAAGATACGCAAGGCATGGTGGAGGGGAAGTTTGGAACTTTATATCCCGAAAAAGAAATGGAGTATACCGGTGCGTATGACCTGATTGTAGTGCCTGGCTTGGCTTTTGACCAATATCATCACCGGATAGGCTACGGAGCCGGCTATTACGATGTCTTTTTAAAAGAGCATCCCGGTAGTTTGAAAGTAGGAGTGGGCTTTGACTTTCAGTTAGTGGATGCACTTCCCGTAGAAGCGCATGATGTGCCTCTCGACAAAATCATACTGGGTTGAGCATTGTTAATGAATCTTGATTCCCGTTGATCTGCTCTCTTTTTCCTGATTATTCTATTATTTTTGACAATACAACCCAAAGGATCTGTATTTATGAGTTTAAAATGGTTGGAAGTAGCCAAACGACTACAAGCAATTGCCCAAAATGGCCTCACCTTTACCGAAGGAGAATATGACCGGGAACGCTATGAAGAGCTTCGAGATATTTCTGTGAAGATGATGAGTCATTACAGTGGGGAAGAGATGCAGAAGGTAGGGGAGTTGTTTGCCTTCGAAAAGGGATACCAAACTCCCAAAACGGATGTACGGGGAGTGGTATTTAAAGAGCGGAAAATTTTAATGGTAAAAGAGGCGGCTGACGGTAAATGGTCTTTACCCGGTGGTTGGGCCGACATCAATTATTCTCCCAGGGAAGTAGCGGAAAAAGAGGTATGGGAAGAAGCCGGGCTGGAAGTGAAATCGGGAAGGTTGCTGGCCGTATTTGATAAGCACAAACACCCTCATCCACCGGACCCTTATCATGCGTATAAATTGTTCATCCGTTGTGAGATTATCGGAGGTGAGCTGAAAACCAGTATTGAGACCTTGGATGTAGGCTTTTTCGGCAAGGAGGACTTACCGCCTCTTTCTGAGGAACGGAATACGCATAGCCAGATCCTGACCATGTTTGACTATTTGGAAAACCCTGAAAAAGAGGTACTGCTGGATTAAATAAGAGCCGTGACACTTATTCTCTTATCTTTATTTATCCTGTACCTGAACTCTATAAATAGTTGGCTGGAACCGGATCGAATAACTTTTCTGGCTGAATAGCAATAAATTAATACTAATTATTCTAACCATATTTGATTAAAAGCAAATGAGCAAAAAAGTACTTGTTACCGGTGGATGCGGTTACATCGGGTCACACACGATTATCGAAATGATCCGTTCAACTGACTATGAGGTGATTTCTGTGGATAATAATATCAACTCTACGGAAAAAACCATGGAACGAATTCGGCAAATCACAGGCAAAGAGGTGAAGAATTATCAGGTAGACCTCTGTGACCTGGCTGCAACTCGTCAAATTTTTGAAGAAAACGACAATCTGGTGGGGGTAATCCACTTTGCCGCACTGAAGGCCGTAGGCGAATCGGTAGAGCAACCTCATTTGTATTATCATAATAATATCAACTCTTTATTGAATATTCTTAAATGTTGTGAAGAGTTTAAGGTGAATAATTTTATTTTTTCTTCTTCTTGCTCATTGTATGGTAATGTGGAGCAACTTCCGGTGAAAGAAGATACTCCGTTGAGCAAAACCGAATCGCCTTATGCACATACCAAATTGGTAGGGGAAGAAATAATTAAAAGTATTGTGCATGTAAATGATGTGCAAGCGATTGCGCTTCGCTATTTCAACCCGGTAGGAGCCGATAAAACAGGTTTGAACGGAGAAAATCCTATCAACAAGCCGAATAACTTGGTACCGGTGATCACCCAAACCGCAAGTGGAATTATTCCTAAAATGCAGGTTTTCGGAGATGATTACGATACCCGTGACGGTTCGTGCATCCGTGATTATATCCATGTTACGGATATCGCGAATGCACATATCAAAGCGTTAAACTACTTGATTGAACAACGAAACAGTTCTAATTACGAAGTGTTTAACCTGGGTACAGGTAACGGAGTGACAGTATTGGAAGCGATTAAGGCTTTTGAAAAGATCAGTGGCTTGGAGTTGAATTATGAAATCGGTCCGAAAAGGGCCGGAGATGTCATGGCAATCTATTCGAATAGTAGTAAAGCCAAAGAACTGCTCGGTTGGGAAACGACTTTTGGCATTGAAGAGATGATGGCAAGCGCTTGGAAATGGCAACAAAACTTGAATAAAGAGGCGGGAAGAGCATAAGGGAAAATAGCCGCTTTTACAAAGAAGCTAAACCTTCCAGGTTTTCAAAACCTGGAAGGTTTTTTTACCATGACACAATCAGTCAAATACAGACACTAATTGGTGATTCTGTGTATGGAATTGGATATATGTTTTCTTATTACCAAACCATTTCAGTACCTCCCTCCTACAAAGAAATGTATCTCTTTTGCGTAGCAGTTCAGTATAAGACGAGTGTTTCCATTTTTTCAAATCGTCCACAAATCCATGATGCACAGGATTGTGATGTATATAGAATACCAGTTGACTATAATAACTCGCATCGCGAACCGCTTTACGCTTTATGATTTTTTGAAAAAGAGCTCCTTGTCTTTGATAGGTTTTATTAAAAGCCTTGGCATAACTATTAAAAAAATTGCTGAACTGTTGACTGACCAGACCTTCCAGGTTTCGAAAACCTGGAAGGTCTAACAATTCGCCTTTTCGCTTTAGTTTTTTCTTTCGAAAGTAATAGTCAATAAGTTTATTTTCAGGTTTTACCCTGATCATCATATGAAAGTGGTTTGGCATCAGGCAATAGGTAAAAGTATCGACAACAGGAGCCAGGTATTTTTGATATTTTTCCAGAAAAAAGAAATAGTTTTTACTTTCTTTAAACAGTACATCTTTTCCATTGGCATGATTATAAATATGGTAGACAGCATCAGGAATAAAAGGCAGGTGCATGATATAGTATAAGTTGAACATATACAATCAACTTAAGTCGTTAGGAAATGTTTATTGGAATAAAAAAACCTTCCAGGTTTCCCAAACCTGGAAGGTTTAAAAGGTATGTATAAACAAAATTAAATCAAGCTTTCTCCTGTCATGGCAGCCGGTTGAGATACTCCCATCAGTTTGAGAATGGTCGGAGCGATATCCCCCAATTTCCCATCTTTAATACTTCCTTGATATGCACTGTCAACCAAAATACAAGGCACCAGATTGGTAGTATGTGCAGTGTTGGGCGTTCCGTCCGGGTTAATCATCATATCCGAATTACCGTGGTCGGCAATGACGATGGTAGCGTAACCGTTTTCCAAGGCCGCATCGATTACCGCTTGCGCACATTGGTCTACGGTTTCACAAGCTTTTACTGCGGCTTCAAAGACACCCGTATGCCCTACCATATCCGGGTTGGCAAAGTTCAAACACACAAAATCCGTTTCCTGAGCTTTCAGTTCGGGAATGATTTTATCCTGAATCTCCTTAGCACTCATTTCCGGTTGCAAGTCATAGGTTGCGACTTTAGGAGAAGGGCACAACAAGCGCTTTTCCCCTTCAAAGGGCTCTTCCCTACCACCGGAAAAGAAGAAGGTAACATGAGGGTATTTTTCCGTTTCTGCGATACGGATTTGCTTTTTACCCGCTTTTTCCAACACTTCTCCCAGTGTTTCGGTGAGGTCTTCATTTTGGAATACGATTTTTACATCTTTGAAAGTCTCATCATACATGGTCATTGTGACATAGTACAAGTCGAGCTTTTTCATTCCCTGTTCCGGAAAGTCTTTTTGCGTAAGCGCTTCGGTAATTTGGCGTCCCCGGTCGGTACGGAAATTAAAGCAAAGGACTACATCTCCTTCTTCAATGGCAGCCAAGGTATTTCCTTGCGCATCCACACCCACAATCGGCTTGATAAACTCATCGGTCACCCCTTCGGCATAAGATTCTTTAATGCTTTGTAAGAAGTCCGTGGTTTGTGTACCGGCACCTTTTACCAGTGCATCATACGCCAATTGTACCCTTTCCCATCGCTTATCACGGTCCATTGCATAATAGCGACCTACTATCGAAGCCAATTGCCCGGTAGTATTAGCCATATGTCCTTGCAGGTCTTCTACGTACTTCAAGCCCGCTTTAGGGTCCGTATCACGCCCATCGGTAAAAGCATGTACAAATACTTGCTCCAAGCCATAGCTGTGAGCTGCACTGAGCAAACCTTTCAAATGATTGATATGTGAATGCACCCCTCCGTCAGACAACAAGCCCATGAAGTGTACTTTTTTTCCATTTTGTTTCGCATAGTGAAAAGTATCCTTTAAGGTAGTGTTTTCGGCCAAAGAGCCATCTTCCACGGCCCGGTTGATACGTACCAGCATTTGGTATACAACCCTCCCTGCACCCAAGTTCATATGCCCTACTTCCGAGTTTCCCATTTGCCCATCCGGCAATCCTACGGCAATGCCGGAGGCTTCCAGCTTGCTATGTGCATATTTGGTGTACAAAGAGTCGATAAAAGGAGTGTTCGCTTTATCGATAGCGGATACTTCCTTGTCGGGAGCAATGCCCCAACCGTCTAAAATCATTAAGATTACTTTCTTGTCCATAAGCTTTAAGTTACGAGCATTAAGCTGATTTTTCTTTTGGAATGAAAGGGATTGGTTGGCGAGTGCCTGACGGTATAATTCTAATAATTCTAAAAAACATCTCTCTCGTGATTTTCTGAGAATTAATGAAAATAACTGCCATATTCGGCAGCATTGCCAAAGGCTCCGTCACTACTTGTTTCCCTTCATCCGTATTGCCGTACAAAATTAGTCATCGTCAGGCGAGATCGTAAAGAGTTTGGAGAATAATTCTAAAAAATTAGTAGGAAAGAAGGGCAAGAGGAAATGGAAAAGGGTGTTTAACCTGCTTTTCAGTAAGGGGGCTGTAAGTCTATACTATTGAAAAAGCCCTTTCAGTTAAGGCGTATAGCGAAAGGGCGATAAGTACATTGTTATGAAATAAACGTCTGTAAGGAATTAATCTTCCATTTCACCTTCCGGCAGCTTTTTGAGGTTTTTGATAAACCGTTCGTAATTGAAAGGCTGTTTGTTCTTCATAATATGAAATAATTCTACAGATACTGCCTGTCCGATCATGAGTTTTGCATCCGCTTTATCAATGCCTAACTCGAGCAAGCGTTCATAGGTCTGTGAAGTTTCAGGAGGGTGATTATCAATTATTTGGTTATCCACAATGGTTAACACTGCGCTCATTAATTTTCTGTTGACTCTCATGTGCTTTGGGAGTTTTGCTGTTAAGCTTCTATTCCGATAAATATTCCGTTTGTCTCTACCTTGATGGGGTAGGTCTCAGCTTCTTTGGTACGTAAATGACATTCCTGGCCATCGGTCAATTGAAAGCGATAGTGATGCCAAGGACAAACTACTTCGTTGAGTTTATTGACAGAACCTTCACTCAGAGAAGCCCCCATATGTGGGCAAATGTTTTGAATGGCATATAGGTTTTTTCCGTTTCGTACCAAACAAATCTTCTTTTCCCCGGCTATGACTAATTGCAGGGATTGATCGGGCATCTCTCGGAAGGCCTCTTCTTCCGAAACAAAAAGTTTATACCATTTCATTCAATGAATATCGGGTTTGTTTACAATTTGTTCGGCTGGATTTTTTTCTCATACGTTGGATTATGTAACTTTCATTCTGAATTGTTCGGGAAACAGATCAGGTGAGGTTCAGGACGGACAATAGTATGCCAATCCTGCTTCCAAACCGCTTTTATTCCAAATGTAAGAGAAAATTTTTGTGATCAGAGTTCTATTAATACTTATTAATTTTTTTTACTACGCAAATGAACTGGCCCCATTCCAAGTCTTTTTTTGAAAATGCATTGACAAATGTCTGTCAAAACAAGCCACAAATCCGCACAGTAAAGAGTTTAGGAGGGGGCTGTATCAATCAGGCGGTCCGGCTCAGTACGGATGCAGGAGAATATTTTTTGAAGTATAATCCGGAGAAGGCCCTTCACTTTTTTGAAGTAGAAGCTAAAGGATTACAACTTTTAGCAAATACCCAAACCGTAAAAGTTCCCCAAGTGATCGGTTATGGTAAAACAGAAGATAAGGCATATCTGGTTTTGGAGTTTTTGGAGTCACGCTATCCGGAAGCATTTTACTGGGAAAATTTCGGACGGCAACTGGCCCGGTTACACCAACATTCGGAGCAGGCTTTCGGGTTGAGTTATGCCAATTACATAGGGGCATTGCCGCAGGAAAACGATTGGAAATTCACCTGGGAGGAGTTTTTTTTTGAAAAGCGCTTGAACATACAGTTTGAGCTGGCGCTGCAAAACGGCTTGATCGATTACAGTTACCTGAAAAAACTGGAAAAACTGAGGTCCCGGTTAGTTGACTTTTTCCCTGTGGAAAAACCTTCGTTGTTACATGGAGATTTATGGAGTGGCAATGCCATGATTGGTCCCGGCGGACAGGCATGTGTAGTGGATCCGGCGGTGTATTTCGGGCACCGGGAGATAGAATTGGCATTTACCCGTTTGTTTGGGGGCTTTGAACCGGAGTTTTATGAAGCCTATCAGGAAGTATTTCCATTGCAACAAGGATTTGAGGAACGGGTTGATATTTATAATATCTACCCTTTAATGGTTCATGTCAATTTGTTTGGGAAAAGTTACCTGAGAGGAATTGATACAGTTTTGCAAAGAATGCTTTAGTTTTATTGAAAATCAAGATTAACCATTTTACAAACAACACACAAAAAAAAGAATGAAAAAAATTTTGGTAATTGGAGCAGGAAGATCATCACACACTTTAATCAAATACTTGCTGGAACATGCACAGGAAGAAGATTGGCATGTGACCGTAGGCGATATGGACTTGGCTTTGGCGCAGGAAAAAGTGAAAGGACATTCGCGGGGCGAAGCGGTGCATTTTGACGTGACGGACCCGAAATCGCGGGAACGTGAAATCCAAAAAGTGGATTTGGTTGTGTCAATGTTGCCTGCCCGTTTTCATCATATCCCGGCCAAAACCTGTTTGCAATACAGTATACCCATGGTAACGGCTTCTTATGTTTCTCCGGAAATCAAGGAGATGGACGAAGAAGCTAAAAACAAGGGGATCATCCTACTGAACGAAATGGGACTGGATCCGGGTTTGGATCACCTCTCGGCAATGTATATGATCGACCGGGTGAAAAATGCCGGAGGAACCATAAAATGTTTTGAATCCTTTACCGGAGGACTTCTGGCGCCTGTGTCTGAAAAAGGAAACCCTTGGAAATATAAGTTCACCTGGAATCCTCGCAACGTAGTCCTTGCCGGACAAGGGGCAGTAAAGTTTATTCAAGAGGGACGTTACAAATACATTCCTTACCACCGCTTGTTCAGGCGTTCGGAAGTAATTGAAGTGGAAGGGTACGGACGTTTCGAAGGATATGCCAACCGCGATTCCTTGAAATACCTGGATGTGTATGGCCTGCGCGGAATTCCGACCATTTACCGGGGTACGCTCCGGAGACCGGGTTTCTCCCGTGCTTGGAATATTTTTGTGCAGTTAGGAGCTACAGACGACAGTTACATGATGGAAGGTGTAGAACAAATGACCCACCGACAGTTTATCAATTCTTTTCTCTCTTACAACCCGCATGATTCCGTAGAACTCAAATTGATGCATTATATGCATTTGGATCAGGACTCGGATGTTATGGAGAAGCTGGAGTGGTTAGGTATGTTTGAGGATACGCCTATCGGTCTGAAAGAAGGAACCCCTGCCCAAGTACTACAACATATCTTAGAGAAAAAATGGGCCTTGACCGAAGAAGACAAGGACATGATTGTTATGTGGCATAAATTAATTTATGAATTGGATGGCAAAGAAACGTTTTTGACTTCCTCTTTAGTAGTTGAGGGAGATGACCATCAAAATACCGCGATGGCCAAAACCGTAGGTTTACCACTGGCCATTGCTACCAAACTGATCCTGAATGGAAAGTTAAAACTGAAAGGTGTGCAGTATCCTACCTCCCCCGAAATTTATCATCCGGTGTTGGAAGAGCTGAAAAAAGCAGGAATCAACTTTGTCGAGAAAGAACAGTAACGATTTGAGGAAGGTTGATGCAAAGGAGGAAAGAAGGGGGGATAGGGTTTCATAATCGTATGCCCCTTTCTTTTGAATTTGCCCAATGAAACCCTAAGCCCACAATTTTAAAAAGACAAAACTCCATGAATAAACAAGACAAATTTAATTTACTCGAAAATAACAACCGGGAAGCAGAGCTGGGAGGGGGTGAAAAGCGCATCGCTTCGCAGCATAAGAAGGGAAAACTGACGGCCCGGGAAAGGATTGGCTTACTGGTGGATGAGGGAACGTTTCAGGAAATCGGGAAATTCGTCCGGCACCGGAGTACTGAATTCGGCTTGGACAACGAACACTACCTGGGTGATGGTGTGGTAACGGGCTATGGCAAAGTCAATGGCCGTTTGGTGTATATTTTCTCCCAGGATTTCACTGTATTCGGAGGCTCTCTTTCCGAAACCCATGCCGAGAAAATTTGTAAAATCATGGACTTGGCTATGAAAAACGGAGCTCCGGTGATTGGTTTGAATGATTCGGGAGGAGCGCGGATTCAGGAAGGGGTCCGTTCACTGGGCGGATATGCGGATATCTTTTATCGCAATACCTTGGCCTCCGGAGTGGTCCCTCAGATTTCGGCAGTGATGGGGCCCTGTGCCGGAGGTGCGGTGTATTCTCCGGCCATTACGGACTTTACCCTGATGGTAGAGCATACCTCCTATATGTTTGTGACCGGACCGAATGTAGTGAAAACCGTTACGCATGAAGAAGTAACGGCGGAAGAATTGGGAGGGGCCAGCACACATAGCTCGAAAAGTGGGGTGACGCACTTTGCCTGTGCCAACGAAGTGACTTGTCTTCAACAAATCAAACAATTATTAAGTTATATCCCTCAAAACTGTGAGGAAGAGGCACCGGTGTACCCTTATGAAATCAAAAATGAAAAGCGCCCGGCACTGAACGAACTGATCCCGGAAAACCCCAACCAACCTTACGATATGCGGGAGGTAATAGAAGGAGTGGTGGATGAGCAATCGTTTATGGAAGTGCATGCCAACTTTGCTGAAAATATCGTAGTGGGCTTTGCCCGTCTGGCTGGAAGAAGCATTGGAATTGTCGGCAACCAACCTTCGGTACTGGCAGGAGTGTTGGACATTAAAGCCAGCAACAAAGCCGCGCGCTTCGTTCGCTTTTGCGATGCATTTAATGTGCCCTTGCTCGTATTTGAAGATGTTCCCGGCTTTTTACCAGGGACTGATCAGGAATGGAACGGGATCATCGCCAACGGGGCGAAGCTGTTGTATGCCTTCTGTGAAGCCACTGTACCCCGGGTGACGGTGATTACCCGGAAAGCCTATGGAGGGGCTTATGATGTGATGAATTCCAAGCATATCGGGGCGGATATGAACTATGCCTGGCCTTCTGCTGAAATTGCCGTGATGGGGGCCAAAGGTGCCGCAGAAATTATTTTCAAACGGGAAATAGCGGAGGCCAAAGACCCGGAGGCCAAATTACAGGAAAAAGTGGATGAATATACCGAAGCTTTTGCCAACCCGTACCGGGCAGCTTACCGGGGCTTTATCGATGAGGTCATTAAGCCGGAAGATACCCGGGAAAAATTGATGGCTGCTTTTGAAATGCTGGAAAATAAGGTGGATCAACTGCCCAAGAAAAAACATGGGAACATTCCTTTATAAAGAAGGAAATATAGGAAATAGGATCGACCGGAGGTAGTTGGGCGCTTCCTATTTCCTTCCTTCCAGAGAGCTTATTTTGTAAGTGAGTGATTAAATAAACGAATTGTGAAGTTGCCTATAAACCACACAGGTGTTACTACTTTACCACTCACTCATTCACTATTTCACTATTTCACTATTTCATAAATCAAGACATCCTTTGCAACTTGTATTCGTCTTATTGAACACTTGCCTCTTCTAACAGGCTACTGCCATTTTTTACCTTTAATCGTTTTCCGACACGGATTTTATCAGAAGGGTGTAGCAAGTCGTCTACATACCACCATTCGGCAGTTACTTCTTCCGGCTGGATATCCAAAATCACATAACCGTGATCGCTGAGATTGGCGTGTTTCATATGAGGGTTGTAGGCCGGATCCCGGTGCTTTTCCTCAATCACTTTTACCGTATCTCTGCTCATATAAAAATCGTAATTCGGAGCGGAAATACTCTGAACTACAAATTCCGCAGCTACGGCACCTTTTCCGGTTTTAGGATCATATGCTTGCGTATTCAAAGGGTCTTGGGTAACTTCCATCGCTAATGAACTGTGAAAGTCCCCGGTGACAAAAAGCACATTTTGTTGTTCGCCTAAGAAGTCGATCAGTTTGGTTTTTTCAAACGGATATCCATCCCACATATCCATGTATTTGGGGTTTTCCGGTTTTTGAAAAGCAACATTAACCCCTGCCAGAATCACTTGGTTGCCTACAATTTTCCATTGGGCCTCGGAGGCTGTCAGTGTATTGGTAAACCAGTTGTACTGCTCCTGTCCCAACATGGTACGGGTACTGTCCAGATAAGCAGGATCTTGCATGTTTTTTACTTGTTTGCTCCGTCCTTCGGCCCGGGTATCCAACAGAACGAGTTCCGCCAGATTTCCGAATTTTAACGTACGGTAAATTTTTTGATCTTTTCGTTCACGCATGGGCAACCACTCAAAATAGGCTTGACGGGCAGCATGAAAGCGCTCGTTCCAGTCACCTTCTTCCGGTTGGTGATTTTGAGCCCCTCCGTTGTAAGTATTGTTGGCGAGTTCGTGGTCGTCCCAAATGACGATAAAGGGATGTTTTTGATGAGCAGCCCGCAGATCCGGATCTACATGGTATTGAGCATAACGAGTGCGATAGTCCGCCAAGGTAATAATTTCTTTATCTGGAAGGTGGTTACGGTGCAATGTCGTATCGGCATATTTACCGGCTTTGTACTCGTAAATATAGTCGCCTAAATGAACCACGGCATTGAGGTCTTCCCGTTCGGCCAGCTTTTTATAAGCATTGAAATAACCCGTTTGATAATTGCTACAAGAAACGAATCCGAACTTTAGTTGTTCTTGGTCGCCTGTGGGTGCCGTACGGGTTTCTCCGGTAATCGAAGTTGCTTCCAAAGCCAGGAACCGGTAGTAATATTTAGTGCCGGGTTGCAACCCTTCTACATCGACTTTTACGGTATAATCGCGAGTAGAATCAGTAGTAAAGCTTCCTTTTTGAGTGATTTGTTCAAAAGTAGGGCTTTCACTGATTTGCCATTGTACTTCCACGGGTTGTGCTACATCAGGGGTAACACGCGTCCAGAGGATAACCCGGTCTGTTAGCGGATCACCGGAGGCGACCCCATGATAAAAGGGTTTTAAATTTTTATCAAAATACTCCGCCAAAGGATCGGAATAAGGGCTTGCACTTTCTTGAGAGGGTTGTGATGCCTGGCATGCGAATACCAAGCCCGCTAACCCTGCCAGAATGAAATTCAGTACAGGTTTCATACGAGTTTTGTAGTTTTGAAAAGGTTTATTTGCGCGAAAATAGATTCAATTTTTCAAACTCCTCACAGTTTCATATTTAAGAAATTAATAATTGTTTAAGTTGTTGATTTTTAATTTTTTATAAAATAACAATGTGTGCATTTTACTTTTGTGTCTTATTCTGTTAAAAGACATTTCAAGTATTGTTAAACGCCTTTTGCGAGCCTCAAAATAAGCCTCCCTCTAATTTTGCTCCGCATACAAAAACAAAATCTCTCAATGAAAAACTTACAACTACAAGTAGGACTATTTCTGTACTTTATGATGTTATCTGTGCTGGGGAACGGCCAGGTAACTTCTACCCGGAAAGTACAAGGTAAAGTAGTAGACCAAATTACCTCGGAGCCCTTACCCGGTACCAGTGTACAGTTGCTTGGTCTGAATCAAGGGACTATTACCGATGCGGATGGTTACTTCCTTTTTAACAATATAGTGACCGGACAAATTAAAATCCAGGTGCGCTATATGGGATACAAAACCAAAACGGTGGATTTTGACTTATTTCAGAACTCTTCGGAAATCGTCATTGAGTTGGAAGAAGATGTTTTGGGCTTGGAAGAAGTAGTGATTTCCGGCCAGGGAATTGATGTGGAAAAGCGCAGGCTTTCTACCAATGTTTCTTCCATGAGCTCCGAAGAGATCGAACGGGTACCTTCCCAACGGATCGACCAATTATTACAATCGGCCGTGCCGAATTTACAAATTAAAATGACCGGAGGACAACCGGGAAGCACCTCGTTGGCCCGGGCCCGGGGGATCGTTTCGGCCTTTGTAAACTCTACTCCGATTGTTTATGTGGATGGCGTACGTATTGATAACCTGAATACTGCACCCGAATTGGGCTTGGTCACTTCCGGAAGCCGGCACCAAGGGGCGGCCACCAGTGCACTGGCGGATATTCCGGTGGAAAATATTGAGAAAATTGAATTTATCAACGGTGGAGCTGCAACTACCTTATACGGTTCGGATGCAGCGAACGGTGTGATTCAGATTTTTACGAAGAAAGGTGGTGAAGGCAAGGCCAAAGTGACTTTCGAAACCCAATGGGGTGTGGAAAAAGCCAATACGGATTTTTACTATTTTGACCGTACGGATGAGTTGTTTTTCGAATCTGGTTTAATGCAAAAGCACCGTATGGGTATTAACGGGGGATCGGAAAATTTCGGCTATTCTCTTTCCGGAAGTATTTTTCATACGGACGGTACCCGTATTCATAAGCAAAATGAAAATACCCGTTACGATTTGCGTTCTTCGTTCAGAGCGGAATTGGGGAAAAAAGCTACCTATCATAGCTCTTTCGGGTATACTTCCAACCAATTCAACAGAGTTCGTAACGGAAATGCCGGAGGATATACCGGTTTGTGGTTTACCGAAGGTGGAGCGTCTTTATTCACCGGACCGGGATTTAATAACAAAATTGATGAATTGAGTCAGGAGGAATTTGATGTGATGAAAGCCTATGTGGACAAAGCCGAAGCACTTCAGAATTTTCAAACCAATGTCAACCGTTTTCAAACTTCACAAAGCATTATTTTAAAGCCCGTTAAAAACTTAACCATAAAAGCCTTGGCCGGGGTAGATTACCGGGTACAAAAGGAAACGGGTATCACCACCAATGAATATTTGAACCATACCCGGGCTGCCAAACCCGGTTCGGAAACGACTACCGAAGGATCGATCAGTAATTACGACCGGAAATTTTTGGGCTTGACTTTAGAATTGACCGGGCAGTACAATTTGCAAGTCGGTGACTTCTCTTTCCTGTCTACGGGTGGTGGGCAACTATTCCGCAACGAAGACCATCAGAGTGCTTATATCGGTACCAACCTGCGTGACGGAGCACAAACCATCAGTGGGGCGGCCAACCTGACCAGTGACGAGTATTATTCGGAGGTGGCTAACTACGGTCTGTATTTCCAGGAAAGTATAGGCTTTAAAGACCGTTACTTTTTTGAGTTTGGTTTGAGAGGCGATCGCAATTCGGCCTTTGGGGATAATATCGGGACTCAATTTTTCCCCAAAGTAGGTGCTTCGTATGTCTTGAGTGACGAAGCTTTTTTCGAAGGCTTAAAAGAAGCTGTTTCCTATGTGAAAGTAAGAGCCAACTACGGAGTGGCGGGTAACTTTCCCACACCCTTTGCGCACCAACGAACCATTGCATTTGCCGGTTTCCGCAATGAACAAGCTGCCACGTTCGGGCAAGCAGGTAATGCCGACCTTAAGCCGGAAAGAGTGAAAACTTTTGAAGTAGGGGCCGACTTGGCTTTTGTCCGTGACCGGATTTCCTTGGGGGTAAACTATTACCAGTCCAATACGGTAGACGCTTTGTTTGTTGTTCCTGCCGCACCTTCTACCGGGCAAAATGAGCAGTTGAGAAATATTGGTAAAATCGAAAACAAAGGTTGGGAAATTTCAACCCGGATTGCCGTGCTGCAGAACAAAGATTGGAAAGTCAATGTAAGAGCGGCTGTAAATACCTTGAAAAATAAAGTAACCGATGCCGGAGGAGCAGCCCCATTCAATATCAACGGTTTTAGCCCGCGAACCATCCAAACGGTAGTGGAAGAAGGGCAGCCGGTAGGATACTTGAGAGGAAACAAAGGTACCTTCTCCAGCGAAGGGGTGATGACCGGTACCGAAGCGCAGGCGAATTTGGGAACCACTTTACCGGACCTGTTTGGAAATTTGGGTGTGGACATTCAATTCAAACGTTTAAGTGTATTTGCCAATGCCGATTACCAAGCCGGAGCCTATGCCCATTCTTTTGACCGCCAGTTCCGCTTTAACTATCAAGTAAGCAATGAGGGAATTCCTCAAGCCGAAATTGACGCCAATGGCCGTAAAAACTGGTTGAATTTTACCGATCGTTTTGTGGAAAAAACAGACTTCCTGAAAGTAAGAATTATCGGAGCCAATTACACTTTCCCTAAAACTGTTTTAGGGAATTACTTTGAGCAAGTCAACTTGGGTGTTTCCGTAACCAACCCCTTTAATTTTACCAGCTCCAGCTTTGACCCTGAAGTGTCTCAATCCGGAGGTAGTCAAGGCCAAAACGGGGCCTCTACCGGAGGTATTGCCTATGGTGTGGTTTCCAGTCCACGACAATTCATCGCTACGTTAAAAGTATCTTTCTAAGCGTTTGTACCGGTTTTTACCTTTTGAATTTCATCTAACTATGAAAAAATATATTTATTCCATTGCACTGGCAGCCAGTTTAAGCGGTTGTTCGTTTTTGAATCCCACGGAAGTGACCAACCCGAATGTTACCGATGAGGTATTTGTCGACAATCCGAATGCTGCAGCTTCCTGGCTGAACGGTATGCGCAGACAGTTGGCCTTGACCCTTAACCAGACGGTAGTGTTAGGGGAGTTGACCTCAGACAACTATTATAACAATCGTACCCAGAGCAGTAAGGTCTTTGATATCCCCCAGATTATTTCGACGGACGTGGATGTGAATACCTTGCAAGCTACCGTGCAAAAGCTCCGGGAAATGGGCTACTTCGGCATTGAAACCGTTGCCCCCAAAGATGCCGCTACTACGGATGATATGTTGGCGGAAATGTATTTCTTAAGAGGTATCGCTTCTATGTTTTGCGGGGAGTATTTTGTAGGCTTGCCAGGCAGCGCCCTCAGCGAGATTATGCACCCGGAACAGCATCTGCATTTGGCCATCGCGGATTTTGAAAAAGCGATGAGTTTAAGCGATGATGTTTCCCAAAAAACGGCTTGCCTTTTGGCTATGGCTCGTAGCTATTATCATATGGGAGATAAAACCAATGCGGTAAAATATGCAGAGGATGTGTTGGTGGCCGACCCAATGTATATAAAAGAAATAGGCTATGATGGCGTAAACGGAGTGTCCAACAGTATGCAATTTTTCTTGTTTGACTCCTCCAATGATGAGTTTGCGCCTTTGCCCCGTTTGGATTTTCTGGATCCTAAATATTATAGTATTGGGAATCCGGATCAAGACCAGAAGCCGGTGGCTTTGCTAAAAGCGGAAGAGGCGTATTTTATCCTGGCCGAAGCAGCCTTGGCTGACAATCAATTGGAAAAAGCCAAAACCCAATTAAAAAACCTGTTACAAGAAGTCATTGCCCAACGCCCTACGGCTTCTATTGACGATTCCAAGGAAACCCGTAGCGGAGGTAACCGGACCGACTACCCGCTAACCGATGACTATTGGCTGAAAACCAATCCGGATGCTCCGGCTCGGACGGGCTTTATTTTGGATAGACAGAAGGGCAATGTCACCATTCCGGTGGTATCGGGAACGTCTGTGACAGCAGTGGAAATTGATGCGGCCACTACGGTAGATGAGTTGCTGGAAACCCTTTATTTGATGCGTCAGGAAGTGTTCCTTGCAGAAGGAAGGCGGGTCATTGACCTGGGAATTAAATATCCGGTTTCCGATATCGAGTACCGGAATAATTCCAATGTACAAGCAGAACATATCCGGGCACAGATTCCGGACTTTATCCCGGGAAATAGAGAACTGGATGATTTTACAAATGATGTTGAGAACAAACAGATCACTTTGACGATAGACATGAACAAAGTATTGGTCGAAAATAAAACCAACCCTGCTGTAGTGCCATTTTTTTAAACTGTTTATCGATGAAAAATTACTTGTTTTAAAAAAACTGAGAAGGCTGCATGACAGTCTTAAAACAGAACACCTGTGAAAGGAAAAAGCCCGGATACTGTCCGGGCTTTTTTTGTATGAGGGCAACCGGGAAGTGGAAATGCTGTGCCAACGGAATAGTAGATGAATAGTTGTTTGCCAGATTGCCTTATCTTTTCGGTGATCTTGTCGTATATGCAAAGTACACCAACAAATTCCTCTATGAGAACAAATATGTTTCTTTCTGTCCTCTTTGGGATGTTGATGACGGCATCCCTGACGGGTTGTATTTACATTGATGAAGCCGATGTAAACCCACAGCCCGGAGCGGCCATTCTGGAAATTTATGTGTATCGTTTAGGCAATGATGAACCTGTGTCCGGAAGACCCGTACAAGTGTACTGGACCAAAGAGGATGCCCGCAACCAGGTGAATGCGATTTCCTCCAGGACCTACACCCGTTCGGATGGCACTGCCACGATTTATAATCTCCCTTACGGACACCGTTTGTGGGTCCGGGTAGACCAAGTGTTGATCTTTGATACCGAAAGGACTTCCCGGTTGCACGAAGGAATTAACTATCTCAATATCGGCATATTTTAATGCCACTCGTAAACCCAATTAAAAAAGCTGCCTTAAGGTGGCTTTTTTCTTTCTCTCACTCAAGTTTTGGTATATGCTCCTTAGAGTGATTGCCAGTTTGGTGAATGAGTGAAATGCTGAGTAAAAGTTCTAAGGAGTAACAGTGTATGGTGCAATCCGTAGAACTTGATAATTTGTACCTGATTTCACACTCTCTCATTTACCATTTCGCTCATCAGCAACAATCTAAAAAGGAAATTTTGTTATTTTGAACTTATAAACCATAAAGAATGGCAAGTGATGAAAGAATATATCACCGATGAAGAGCTTGTTGGGCAATTACAAAAGAGCTTTGAGCCCAAGCTTTTTGCATTACTTTCGGAGCGTTATGAGAA
Organism: Rapidithrix thailandica; assembly: GCF_039710355.1. Lineage (NCBI taxonomy): Bacteria > Pseudomonadati > Bacteroidota > Cytophagia > Cytophagales > Flammeovirgaceae > Rapidithrix > Rapidithrix thailandica. Next base: position 305,355 of record NZ_JBDKWZ010000005.1, read on the forward strand.
AAAAATTGTCGCTCAGTGCCGGACTTATGTCAAAGATGAAGATACGGCTAAGGACCTGGCACAAGACGTGTTTGTGAAGTTGTTTTTGAAAATATCCATGTACAAAGGAGATGCGAAATTTTCTTCTTGGCTTTATACCATTACCAATAATACTTGCCTGGATTATTTGCGGAAAAACAGCAAGCATTTGCATACGGAAATTTCCAATGAATTGGCTGATAAACTAGAAGAGATTTCGGAATTTGATGAAGAAGTACCGGAAGAGGTTTCGATTGAAATATTACAGCAGTTACTGGAACAGATTCCCCCGCAAGATAAAATGATTTTAATGTTAAAATACAAAGAGCATCTTTCTTTGAAAGAAATTCAGGAAACCATGGGCATTGGCGAAAGTGCCGTGAAAATGCGCTTGAAACGCGCCCGTGAAAAAGTGACCAAACTGCATAAACAAGCAGGATGCTAAGGGGGGAATAAAATAATTAATGAATGATGTAACATAGCCTTTCTTTACAAAGTGAAAGTAGAAGCATTGAAATGATACCGTTAAGCTTGTTGGAAGCAGGTTGCCATGATTACATCATCCCTTCACTCCTTCACTCCTTCATTCCTTCATCCCTCAACCTTGGCTTATTAAAGCCACTTTTTGTATTTCATAAGCATTAGAATACTGACTCCCACTACCGCCATTGCGCTCATAGCGATTGGGTAACCCATCGGATGGTGAAGTTCCGGCATGTTTTCGAAGTTCATTCCATAAATTCCCGCAATGAAAGTCAGTGGGATGAATATGGTCGAGAAGATAGTGAGTACTTTCATTATGGAGTTGAGCCGGGCACTGATACCCGTATGGTAAATATTCAGAAAGTCAGAGAGCATTTCCCGGTACGAATCGATGGTTTCGGTCACATGGACGATAATGTCCAGTAAGTCTTTTAAAAAGGGGCGGGTTTTCTTGCTGATAAAATGCTCGTCTTGCCGGTTAAGACGCATGATCATGTCCCGGGCAGGGCGCATGGTTTTAGACGCAAAGTTCAACTCCCGTTTATGCATATTGATGGCGCTTAATACTTCCTGTCCGGAGTTTTTAAGGATTTTCAATTCGAGGTTTTCAATCTGCTCCCCGATATTTTCCACCAAGTATACATAATTGTCCACTACGGCATCCATCAGCCGGTATACCAGGTAGTCAGTGCCAAACTTGCGCAGTTGGCTGGAAGGGTTGTGAATCCTTTGCCGGATAGGAGCGAATACATCGCCTTTGCGCTCTTGGAACGTAATCAGGAAATTTTTGCCAAACACCATGCTGAGCTGTTCGGATACAACTTGATGCTTTTTGTTATCATAGTTCAACATTTTCATTGTGACAAACATATATCCCTCAAATTCTTCCAACTTGGCCCGTTGTCCGGTATTGAGAATGTCTTCTTGTATCAGTGGGTGAAGTTCATAAATAGTCCCGACTTCCTCAATTAACTGAGTATCGTGCAAGCCCACCACATTGATCCAGGTGAGTGTACTGGTGTTTTGCTTATAGGGTATGAGTTCTTCAGGGGTTTTGATTTGCACTTCATGAACGTAGTCTTTCGTATAATCAAACACATCGATCCTCGGTTTCCTTACCTTTTTATTTCCTATGAAAATCAAAGAACCAGGCGATTGCCCTTTGTTTGAGTCTCTTTTTTTATAAAATCTGGCCATAGTATTTCTGGATTCAAAAAAAACAGAGGCTGTCCGAAAAGTCAAAAGGACATAAAATGCCGCAAAGGTGCTAAGGCTATCAATTGGCTGATTTACAGCTTGTTATTTTTGTGAAAAAACTTAGCCTTAGCCTCTTAGTGGCTATAGATCGACTTTTCGGACAGCTTCCTTCTCACAAAAAGTAATATAGTAAAATTATTCAGATCTTAGAAAAGTAAAATGACCGGGCAAGTACGGAAGGTTGTTAGGCCTTTAAAAATAATTTCGGAACTTGTGGCAAACCACACCATTCGGCTATGGAGTTATAATGTTTGGCCACATCCTGAGCAATCCCGATGCCATCTCCAATGGTTTTAATCACTTGGCCGGTAGAGGACTCAGGATCTTGTACCTTTTCCAGCCACCGCCTGATTTTGTTCATAGGCCCTTGCGGAACATCTTCTTTTTGTTGAACCCCCTCCAGTTGTTGAATTTGTTCTTCCAATTGGGCCACTTCTTGCCGGGCTTCAACCAACTCAGGGCTGTATGGGGCATTGGATAATTCCCCCTGCAATTCTTCAAATGCTCCTTTCAGGCCGTTAATGCTCAAGGAGATATCGATCTCCACATGCGCGGATGCTTCCGAGTGAGAAGAAGACTCGGAAGTATTGGTATTGTATACATTCACTTGGATAGGAGCTTGTTGGGCAGGGGTTTCGGTTGCTTTGAGGGGAGAGGTGTTTTCTGTTTCATCCGGTAAGGGAGTACTCTCCGCAAATTCGTTGAGCAGGTCGAGTAAGCCATTGGCAATTTGCATATTTACCCGGTTGGCTTCGTCCAGGCTTATGGTGCCCAACCTTTCTTGCCGGTGGTTGCGTTGGAATTTGGCGCTAAGCCCCAAGACATCCTGATGAAGGTCGGAATGCTTGCTTAACTGCCCGGCCAGTTGTAAAGCTTGTTTCAACTTATTTTGGGCTACCAGTTCTTTGATTTGAGTAACGGACATTTTTTTTCGGTTATCGGTGAACAGTGATATAATGCTTTGTCTTTTGGTAAATGCAAGTGAAAAGCAGCAGATGCCTTTCCCAACCCTCCAGTCCTCCAATCCCTCAACCCTCCAATCCCTCAACCCTCCAATCCCTCAATCCTCCCAAACGTGGCTTCCTCATTTTAAATTTAAAGATAATTTGTTAGTATTGAGTAACTAATTCATTTTCAAAGAAAAATCAAGTATATTCTTGAAGGGCCTCTAGTTGAAATAGTACTCACCATGTCAGAAACTACAAATGATCAATACCATGCCCATGTAGACTGGGATTTTGTATTAGAGACGATCCGTAATGAAAAGTGCGTCTTACTTATTGGCAAGGAATTACCCCAGTTACAAAGCGGGGAATCGTTGGAAGATGCATTGATCGACCACCTGGATGTGGAGAACAATGAAAATGTGGTCAATTACTATCAGAATGATGAATTCTTTTTGTTTAAAAACCCCATTGCCAAAACCCGCACCTATTATAAAATCAAGGATTGTTTTCGGCAACCTTATTATGAAGATATTTACCATAAAATCGCCCAAATTCCCTTTCACTTGGTATTATCGGTTTCTCCGGATTTGTATCTGAAAAAGACCTTTGAAAAATACAAATTGCCCCATCACTTTGATTTCTACCATAAAAAACGAAACCCCAAAGAGGTGCCCGGTCCCAGTAAAAGTCAACCCCTGTTGTATAATTTGTTTGGCAGTGTGGAAGAAGAAGAGTCCTTGATACTGACCCACGATGATTTGTTTGACTTTTTGTTGGCCTTGTTTGGCAACCGCGATTTGCCTACGGACCTGCGCAATACACTGGAATCGGCCGACAATTTTATTTTTTTAGGGTTTAAGTTTGACAAGTGGTATGTACAGTTGCTTCTGCGCCTGTTAAAATTACACAATGAAAGTTATAGCTTTTCCCGCTACGCTTCTAACAAAGTGCTCAGTGCGGATACTATTAAGATTTGTTATGATCAATTTAAGATAGAATTTATTAATAATAACATTGTAGAATTTGTAGATACGCTGTATCAAAAATGCCAGGACAAACACTTGCTCAAAGAATTGGGCGATGCGGATTTGAGTGTATCAGCCAAAATTGAAAACTGTATAGAACAGGATGAAATTGATCAAGCTTTAGCACTCTTGAAGGAGTTCTTTGAACAAAAGGAAGAGGAGGAATTGGGAGACGACTCCCGTTTGCTTTCCAGCCGGCAAAGTCGCTTGCAACGAAAAGTAAACCAGGGTGTTATCGATGAAAATGATGCGGGAATTGAAGCCAATAAAATCAAGCAAGCCGTATTGGATTTGTGCAAAGAAGTAAAACTATTGGAATAGCTTGCCGATATGATGAAGCCTTAATGCCCCTGCCTCCCAAACGGCTGACCACATATTGATGCCTTCGTATGCATCCAACCATGGTACACCTTGAATAGTACTGATTGTTTTCTTTTAGTCAAATGACCCTAGACAAACCGTGAGTGAAAAATTACATAGATATCCCGGAGTGAAGCCCTTTTCCGTGACTGAAAAGAACCTGTTTTTTGGCCGGGAAAAGGACATCCAACAACTCACCAAATTTATCAATATAGAACAGTTGGTGGTGTTGTATTCGAAATCCGGCTTGGGAAAAAGCTCTTTGTTGAATGCCGGGGTTATCCCGGTGATCGAAGCCGAAACTGACTATGAGCCGATCAGCATCCGGTTTGGTAGCTATCAGGCCGGAAGCCAATACTCTCCTTTGGAAGTGTTAGTGAAAAAAATAGCTGCGAACCAGCCTAAAGTTTCCTTTCTGGACAAGATATGTGAAGGGGAACGCTCCCTCTGGTATTACCTGAAAAATATACAGATTCACCGGAAAACCAACCGCAGCTTTTTCCTGGTATTTGATCAGTTCGAAGAGCTATTCACGTATCCGCGGAAGCAAGTCAATCAATTCAAAAGTGAATTGGCCGATGTGTTGCATAGTGTGATCCCGCAAAAATACCGGGCGGCCATGGAAGAGAAGAGCCAGACGAACCCGGAGTTTCTGTCGGATCACGAATTGGAGTTGCTCTATCAACCCTTGAACATCAAGGTACTGATGGCGATCCGTTCGGACAAAATGAGCCTGATGAATCAGTTAAAAGATTATTTGCCGGGCGTGTTGAATAAGACTTACGAATTGGGTGCTTTGAGTCCGATACAGGCCGAAGATGCCATTCTGAATCCCGCCTATAAAAGAGGAGAGGAGTTTATTTGCCCGCCTTTTGATTTTAGTGACATCGCCTTGGACAGGATTCTGGGTTTTTTGACTAAAGGAGGAGAGCAAAAGATTGAGTCCTTTCAGTTGCAGATTATTTGCCAGTCGGTGGAAAGCATGGTCTTGGAAGAGGGAAAGCGCTTGGTTGAGCCGGAAGACTTGGGAGATATCAGCAATTTTTTTAAAAACTACTATGATAATTTAATCGCGAAAATTCCCGATCCGGACGACCGGGTCAATGCCCGGGTATTTATTGAAGAAGGGTTGATATTTGAAGATGACCAACGCAGGTTGAGTTTGTACGAAGGGCAGATTTATAAAAACTACAACATCAGTAAAGAACTCCTCCGGCAGTTAGTCAACACCCATTTGCTCCGGGCGGAACCCAACACTGCAGGAGGCTTTTCTTTTGAATTGAGTCACGATTCGTTGGTGGTGCCGATTCTGAATGCCAAGCAAAAACGTTTGGCTCTGGAAGCGGAAGCCAATGCCCAGCGAAAGTTGGAGGAAGAACGTCTGGCCGAGCAAAAACGCCTGGAAGAAGAGCGAAAAGAACAATCGGTAAAATATACCAAACGCATCGCTGTCATTATTGGCGTGGCTTTGATTCTTTCCATGGGTTTGTCCATCCTTGCCTACCTGGACCGGAAGGAGGCCCTTCGCAGTTCTCAGCAACTGGAAATTGCCATGGATTCGCTGGAAATAAAGCGACATCAGTTAGAAGACTTGTTAAAAATATTGCGGCTGGAGAAAGATACTGCCGAAATGCGCAGGGTTGAGGCCGAATTGTTACGTGTGGAAGCGGATGAGCAAAGGCGATATGCCGAAGAACAACGTCTGATTGCTTTGGAACAGGCTTTTAGCTTGCAAAAGCAACTACAACGATATGATATTTTAAAGAACGAAGCCCGTTGGTTGGGAAATCTGACGGAGAAGCAAAAAGAGTTTGCCGTGGATACGCTTTTGCGATTGGTAGACCGTCCTGCTCAGTACAATATGGTGAAAAATTCCATGGTGCTGGCGGCAGAATCAAAATTACATGCGCAAAATAACTTGTTGATGTCATTAAAGTTGGCCAAGGAGGCCTTGGCCATCAACCGTAATTCCATTACACAAACCGTCACCGAGCATATCCCTGACAATCTGCTATTGCCTCAAACCACCTTTGTGCAAGACCGGCCACTAGAAACTGTGGTGATCACACCTGACAACCAGCAGGCAATGATGGCAAACGCTTACCAAGATGAATTGCTCATCTTGGATTTGTCAACAGGAAAGAGACAGAGAGTACAAGCACATAGGGGGGGAGTCAGTAAGATGGCCCTTTCATCGGATGGAAGCATACTTGTGACCGCAGGTACATATGATAAAACCGTTAAAATATGGCCGCTTTCCAGTATGGTTCCGGTCACCCTCTCAGGAAATGAAACCAATGTCCGGAACGTATTGATTTCCCAAGACGGAAAGTTATTGGCCGTGAGCCTGGAAGACGGCAGCCTGAAACTCTGGAACCGGGCAGGGCAATTGGTAAAATCTTTTACAACATATGATCGAATTAACTCTATGGTGTTTGGGCTGGGAGGAAGGTACTTGTTTGTAGGCTTGTACGATAAGGTGGAAGTGATCGATGTAGCTGTGGAGAAAGTGATAGGTGTGTTGGAAACAGGGTATTCGGACAATAATGCCATGGCTGTGTCTGTAGACGGGCATTACTTGTTGACGGCCAGTTATAATACCATACAACTTTGGGAAAATAACTGGAATAAAAGCCCACTGAAAACCTATAAACAACAACAAGTTCAACAGCAGGTGGTAAAAGCCCCGAAAGAAGAGAAAAACCAGAAACGGGGCTACAATAAAGCCCAACTACAAATGGTACAGCAACCACTGGAGCCTCAGGTGGAGATAGAGCCGGAAAACTTTCAGCCTGACTATGTGGAGAGCAGGCAGTTTCTCGGGCATCAAAAAGGGATAAAATGCTTACAGTTCTCAAAGGATGCCCGGTATATATTATCGGCCTCGGACGACAATACGGCCCGTGTTTGGGAACTGGGAAGCGAAGAGGCCCGGAATATCCTGATCGGTCATGAAAAGAAAGTCACCCAGGCCCGCTTTGTCTACCAAGACAGGTATGTCATGAGCGTTTCGGAAGACAGTACCCTGCGTTTGTGGGATTATCTGAATAACCGGGTCCTTTCGGTAAATGACCTGTTCCAAAGTGAAGCCTTGGAGCCCCTTTCCATGAAAGATAAATTTGAATACGGGGTATTAGAAGTAGAAGACCTGATCCTGAAAGGGAACCTGGAAGACATCTTACATGCGGCCCGGATTTACTACCAGGATGTATATGGGTTTCGCTCCGTGGGAGACAGCTTGTATTATCAGGAAAGGTATTCTCAAGATTCTGCTTATTTAGCGAAAGCAAAAGAATTGACACAAACCATCTTTAACCGTTTTGACGGACAGCTTTCCTCTGAACAGGCTTTGTTAGACCGGGTCAATACATTACTGGCAGATATTTATGATAAAGAAGTGTTGATTAATGCCCTCCACATACCGGAAACGGAACTATTGGGAAAAGTGAGTTCGGCCGTTCGGATCCGGGTATTCCAATTGAAACATGCTCAACTCGACAAACAAAAGGCCAATTCTGTGATTAAAATGCTGGAAGGAAAAGGCAATCAAATGGCAGAACTCGAAAAATACCGTTTGTTTGAAGCGTATTGGCAAGGAAGCATGCAGGTCTTTGAACAATTGGAAAGCAGGTATCCGAATGATAAGGAACTGATGAAGGATTACTCGATGGCTTTGAACGATTTCGGAATAGTCTTTCACAATGAGTTGGACGATTATGAAAAAGCCTTGAGTTTTTACCTGAAAGCTGTTAAAGTGGATGCCCGGAACAAATGGGCTTGGCGCAATCAAGGCATTGTATATGCCAACAAAGAGCAATCCGCTAAGGCAATACAAGCCTTGGAAAAAGCCATAGCGGTGGATTCGGCCTATGCGGATGCCTATTATTATCTGGGAAGGGAATATGGTGAGCAGAAACAATACAAGAAAGCCGTGGAATATTTGAATAAGGCCACTGCGCTCAGCCCGGACAATGCGGATTACTGGAACACGCTCGGGATTAATTACGAAGGAAACGGCAACAATGAATTCGCCGAGAAGAGCTACCGGAAAGCCATTGAAATAGACGCCAATCATAAATGGGCCTGGCGAAACCTGGGCATGATGTATAAAGAAGAAGGCCGCTATGACGAAGCCAAAAAACATTTGCAACAGGCTATCCGGATCGATCCGGAATATGTCAATGCCATCTTTAATCTGGGGGTGGTTTATGATGAAAATAAGGAGTTGGCACAAGCCAAAGTAAAATATCGTAAAGTACTGGAACTAGACCCCGAATACCAATGGGCCTGGCGGAACCTGGGTGATATCTACCGTTTGGAAAATGACCAAAGGACAGCGGTGGATGCCTATAGAAAAGCCCTGGCCATTGATCCCGAATACCCACAGGCATTCAATGGAATGGGTTTGAGTTTTCAAAAACTCAAAAACTACCCCCGGGCCATTTATTATTTTGAAAAAGCGCTGAAGGCCGATTCGTTACACAAATGGGCCTGGCGGAACTTGGGAGAGGTTTACCGGGAGCAAAACCAGTTTCAAAAAGCGATCGATCATTATCAACAAGCGGTGGGCATTGATGCTAACTACATCGCTCCCTTGAACGAAATGGGATTGGCTTACGAAGAGTGGGGCAAAGAGCAAGAAGCTATTCAAGCTTATACCAAAGCCGTTACGTCAGATCCTACTTACAAATGGGCCTGGAGAAATATGGGCTTGCTCTACTTCCAATCCCAAAAGCTGCAAGAAGCTTACGACTGTTTTCAAAAAGCCGATGCGATTGACCCTGACTACCTGAATCAAAATGATTGGTCAAATTTGGGCAATGCCTTTTTTAATGGGAAACAGTATGAAAATACGGTCAAAATATATGAGCTTCTTACCCAAAAACACCCCGATAACCTGACCAACTGGGGGAATTTAAGTTATTATTACCTGTTTACCCGGCAATACAGCCAAGCAATTGAAGTCGCAAACAAAGGCATTGCCATGGGAGAAGAAGGGGAGTGGGTATATACAAACCTGGCTTTGGGCTATTTGCTTTCCGGTAACTTTGATAAAGCCGCTTCTATTTATAATCAATTGAAAAACAAAGCCTATACCCAGGATGATCGCTATGGGGATCAGTATAAATATTACAAGGAGGTCTTTTTGAGCGACTTGATGCAGCTTGAGAATGCCGGAATTATCAGAGCAGATCAGGCGGATGTAAAACGGGTGAGGGAAGAAGTCTTGAATTAATCTTTCAGCCCATTCATATTTTCAAAACAGTACTAATATACACAGCTAAAATGAAAGTGACACAGATGTACACTTGGGCTAAAAGATTCTTTCTCAGTTGAATAAAATTTTTGAATGAACGGAAGTTATTTTTTTCAAACATAAAAAAATAGTAATTTCGGAGAGTGAGAGATTATGTGATATTTGTAGATACGGAAACCTCCGGCTTGCCTAAGGATTGGAACAAGCCGTACTCGGCTGAAAAGAATTGGCCTTTTATCGTTCAGATCGCCTGGACAGTATGTACCAAAGATGGAAATGAAATTAAATATGAAAATCACTACATAGAAGATAAGGACTACGAAATCCTGGAGGCTTCCCGTCAGATTCATGGCATTTCTCATGAGTTTCTCCAACGGCACGGCAAAGAGAGAAGGGAAGTGATGCAACGCTTGTTGGCAGACTTGAAAAAATACAACCCGTTAGTGGTGAGCCATTTTATTCCCTTGGACTACCATATGTTAGGCGTTGGCTTTTTTCGGGCAGGCTTGGAGAATCCGCTTCAATACATGCCTAAGTTCTGTACCATGCAGCTAACGTATCAGTTTGTGGGCTCACCTCATCAAAAGTTTTTGAGGTTGGGGCAACTGTATACCAGGCTTTTCCAAACCACTCTGGAAAATCAGCATAATGCACTGGTGGATGCCCGTGCAACTGCCCGTTGCTTTTTTGAGTTGCAAAAAAGAGGGGACATCACTGACAAAATCATCACCAAACAACAAGAAAAAGGGTCCAAATGGCTTGCATTAAATAAAGGAGTTGGCATTGTTATTATGCTTCTCGTAATTTTGTCTTTGTTTATGTATCATTATGTATGAATAGCCAGTTAGCATTCCTGAAATCTGTCAAACCGTTTCATGTTTTACCCGATGATGTATTATTGGAGGTCCTGGACTTGTTAGAGGAAGTGTCTTATAAAAAAGATGCGCCTATCTATTTGCAGGACGTGTCGAAGATGCGCGGGGTGGAAATCATCAGTAAAGGAAAGTTTGAGTCTTTTTTTTACGACAGTGAGCAAAACAAACGGATGGTGGAGTATTATGAGAGGGGGTATTGTTACGGAGGTATTTCCGTACTGCTTAATAAAAAGAAATCAATCCGTACCATTATAGCCAAAAAGGGCACGAAAGTCTACTTTCTGCATCGAAAGCATTTCAAAGCTTTGTGCCAGGCTTATGAGGAGTTTTTTCATTATTTCACAGCGGAATTTGGCCGCTTGATGCTGAATGATGAATACGCGCATTTTGTAAGTCCGGCCACCACCATAGAAGAAAATTTTATCGCTTCGGATCAACTGTATTCACGGAAAATCGAAACGATAGAACCCCGCGAAATCATTTCTTGCACCAGCAAGACGCCTATTTATAAAGTAGCCCGGCTGATGGGTGAGCATAAAGTCAGTTGCCTGTTTATCAAAGACTCTTCAGGGCAGATAGTAGGATATGTGACGGACATTACGTTGCGCGATAATGTATTGGCACAATGTATTCCCACTGACCAGCCGGTGGCCAATGTGATGGATAATCCTATTGTTTCCATTTCCGACCAATGTTATGTGTACGAGGCAATATTGCTGATGTTTCGAAACAAAATCCGTTACTTGTTGATTGAGAAAGACGGGCAATTGCAAGGGGTCATCAGCCGGAACCGTTTGTTGGGAGAGCAGGCCCAGTCTCCCTTTGTTTTCATTCAGTCGGTCAAGTTGGCCATTTCGGTAGATGAGCTGAAAGCAAAATGGGAGAAAGTACCGGTCATTGTTCAGCAATTGTTGAACCGGGGAGTAAAAGCTGAGATTGTAAACCAGGTAATTACTACCGTTTCGGACGCCATTGCCTTGAAAGTGATCGAGGGGGTGATTGAAGAAATGGGGGCTCCTCCGGCCAAGTTTGTGTTTATGGTATTGGGCAGTGAAGGCAGGAAAGAACAGACGTTGAAAACCGATCAGGACAACGCCATCATTTACGAAGACAAGGCGAATGAACAAAGAGAACTGGTGCGTGAGTATTTTCTCAAATTTGCCTCGTTGGTATCCGAACGCCTGGATTATATCGGTTTTAGTTTTTGCAAAGGAGGCCTGATGGCGAAAAACCCTAAGTGGACCCATTCGCTCTCTCACTGGAAACGGAATTATGTAAGTTGGATCAACCAGTCTGTGCCGGAAACGGTAATGAATATCGCTACTTTTTTTGATTGCCGGTATATTTATGGTGAGGTGAAAATCATGCAGGAGTTGCAGGAGTATTTACGCCAGGAGCTGGATAAACCACTGGACCGCTTTCTGTACCATATGGCCAATAATGCTTTGCAGTACGAACCTCCTTTGACATTTTTCAATAGCATTCGCACCTTTACCAAAGGCTCGCAAAAGGTGTTTAACCTGAAAAATGCCATGACACCTATTGTGGATTTGGTAAGGGTATATGCCTTGAAATATATGATCTTCAAAACCAATACCGGGGAACGTCTGGAAGCCTTGAAAGAGAAGGGTGTTTTTTCCGAAAAGGAATTCAGCGAATTAATTCAGGCGTATTACTATTTAATGAGTTTGCGACTTAAGAAACAGGCCGTCCAGGTAATTAATGACCATTCAGAACCGCATAATTACTTTGACCCGAAAAGTATTACCAAAATCGAGAAAGTAACCTTGAAAGAGACGTTTAAAGTAATCCAGGATTTCCAATTGAAAATCAAAGTAGAGTTTACCAAAAGTATTTTTGGATGATGCTCGGCAGAATGCTCGGCAGAACATAAAAAGAGGCTATTAGAAAAAGTCGATCTATAGCCACAAAGGCACTAAGGTTTACACAGAAATATCGCATGATAAATCAACGCTTTGTGACTTTGCGGCATTTTTGTTGGCAAGGCTGGGTTATGTCCGTTCCAATTCCGGAGTTTGTGCTCTGCCACAACGGTCTTCGATATGATAGTCGTTTCTGTTCGGGTGGTTAAGAGAGGTCATTTCCGCCATGAAACCCGCTAGAAAAAGTTGGGCTCCTACAATCAAAGCCACTAAGGCTAAGAAGAACAGAGGTTGCTCTACAATATCTCTACGGGGAAGTTGATTTAATACATGAATGTAATACAACTTCTCACCGATCAAGTAAAGTGCCATGATAAAACCGGCCAGGAAAGAGAGAGAACCCAATGTACCGAAGAAGTGCATGGGTTTTTTTCTGAAACGGGTAACAAAAGAGATGGACAATAAGTCCAAAAAACCGTAGATAAACCGCTCCAAACCGAACTTGGTCATACCATACTTCCGGGCCCTGTGTTGTACTGTCTTTTCGCCTATTTTCCGGAAGCCTTCCCATTTGGCAATCACCGGGATGTAACGATGCATTTCCCCATTGACTTCCACGGTTTTTACCACTTTGTTTTTATACGCTTTCAAACCACAGTTAAAGTCATGTAGTTTGATACCACTCATCACCCGGGTCGTATAGTTAAATAGCTTGCTGGGGATGGTTTTGGTAATAGGGTCGTAGCGTTTCTTTTTCCATCCGGATACCAGGTCATATCCCTCTTCCACGATCATTTTAAACAGGCCGGGAATTTCGTCCGGGCTGTCTTGCAAGTCAGCATCCATGGTGATCACTACCGTGCCCGTTGCCTCTCTGAAGCCGACATTCAAGGCCGCTGATTTTCCATAGTTTCGTAGAAAGCTAAGGCCTTTGATATGTTGGTTTTCTTTGGCCAGTTGGTTGATAATTTCCCATGAACGGTCAGTGCTTCCGTCATTGACCATAATGATTTCATAGGTATACCCATGGGTATCCATCACCTTTTTGATCCATTCGACCAATTCCGGCAAAGATTCTTCTTCGTTGTACAGAGGGATAACTACTGAGATATCAAGCTTACTCATGTGCTTACTAGACAGTTGACAAGTGGAGGAATACCCTTTCAAAAGACCCGAAAGGGATTCACATCTATTTCTAATAGGAAAAGCCTTACTTACACTTCGTATTCAGGTTTTTCTTTTTTCATAATGGCAGCAATAATCAAAGAAATCAGAAAGCCGAAGAATACATTTCCCAGAGTACCTGCAATAAATAGTGTCAGGGGGGTGATAAATTTGGTCATCATCGCCATCACCTGTTCTACCATCTCTTCTGTAAATTGAGGGTTCCGGGCATATTGATCGCGCAAGGCGTTTAAAATAACCTGGATAACGGAATCATCGATAAAGATCATGTATAAGTACGTGAGCAGTCCGGAGCCAAAGCCCGCAATCAATCCGGTTAGTGTGCCCAATTTCAATCCTTCCGAATACTTCATAAAACCTTCATTGGATGTGCGAAACTCCCGGAAAGCAAATACAAAGACGAGGATGAAGATCAAATAATTGATGGTTGCGAACAATTGATCATCCGTTTTATTTGTCACATTTAACACAAAACTGTAAGCAAAAGAGGCTACAGCCAGGATGAGCCCATATTTAATCGCAACAGGTTTAACTGATAATTTATCTTCCATGGTATTAAATGATTTATTGAACGGATACAGGCGTAAAGTTAGGGGAGGATTTGAATTATACCAATTAATTGGATACAGGTTCCTCCCTGTTGGAATGAAGAAACCGGACCCGCTGGAAATAGCCGGTTCCAAACCACTTCCGGTAAGTCCGGCCGGTTTTCCTCCCCTGGGCTTTCCCGCTATCCAGGCAAGATATGTTTTGTGACGGTTTCGTACAAATTGATGGCTAAATGAGTAGCCCGTGAATTTTCAGGCATTTCTTCCCCGATGAATACAAGGTTCGTCACCCCGGCTTTTTGGGCCGCTTCCAAATCCCTTTCTTTATCGCCCACCATCCAAGAGTTTTCCATATCGATATCAAATTTTGCCTGCGCTTTCTCCAGGAGTAAGGAGTCAGGTTTGCGTCCGAATGATTCGGTCGTAATGGGGTGATAAGGAGCGTAATACAGGGCATCAATTTGATGCTTGACTGCTTCTTGAAGTTTTTTATGACATTTTTTCACCTCCTCATGGCCGTACATCCCTTTGGCAATGCCTGCCTGATTGGTAATGATAATGACCAAATAACCAGCTTCTTTTAATAAAGAGACCGCTTCAGGTATCTTGGTTTCAATCTCAAAATCATCTAATTCGTACACATACCTTCCCCGCTCCACATTTAATACCCCGTCACGATCCAGAAATATACATTTTTGTTTCATCAGAAAATTGTTATTTGTCAATAGATAATTAGTCAATTAGTTCTTTGGTAAATAGTGCTGGCTTTATTCGTTAAGAAAACAGGTTTTTTATTTTGTAGTAAGGTGAGAGGATTGTTTGTTGTGAGTAGCCTACCCTCAACATTTTGCGATTATCACTCATCTTGTATTTAATAGTTATCTTTCTTGAAAACATTAAGTGGTAGTAGATTCCTTTTTTACCGAATATTCTCTTCCTTTCCAGTTGACTTTTATAGGCAAGAGGTAAAATATTAACATGGAGAAGGAGATGATTAAAAGGTATCCTTCATAGAAAGGATAAAAGGGTAAAAGCTTTGTCCTCTTTAACCGGATCAGTTGATACAGGATATAGATGCTTTGCCCGGTTATTCTGGCAAACCAGGCCAGTAAAGCCCATTTCCAACTCCAAAAACTTAATAAGACCAGCAAAGGAAGGAAAAAGGTTTGAAAGTAGATGATCAATTTCATGAAAAATTGCAATTGTAAGGCTCCGTACATCCAGCGTTTCCGTTGATGCATTAAGCCCGCAAAGGTGGGAATAGGCCGGGTGGTAGCGGTAATTTCGGCTTGATCCAGTTGCCGGAACTTCCAGCCTTTATCCAACACTTTTTTAAAAAGCGCATAGTCTTCCGTAATGGAGAAGGGGATGTTTTCATACCCTCCTACGGATGCATAGGCTTTTCTGCTGATCAGCATATTATTGCCCATTGCTGTGACCGGAGTACCCAACCGGGCTACCTGAGCAATGAACGATAAGGCAAAGAGCCAATCAAGGGCTTGCATATTGGCAAAAAAACTCTTGCCTTCGATCACGGTAAAACCGGTCACAATACCTACATCCGGTTGGACGGCTTGAAGCATTCCCCGTACCCAAGTGGGAGGAGGGCAGGTGTCTGCATCCGTAATCAGGAAATATTCTCCTTGGGCTTTTTGTGCTAATTGGGCCAGTACATTGGCTTTGCCCCGGGCCATGCCCAGGGTGTGCCGAATGGTATATACGTGGATATTTTTATATTGTAGGGCGTATTCCCGTGCGATACGTTCGGTGGCATCTTCTGATTGGTCGTTTCCCACCAAAACCTCCCACTTGTCTTGCGGGTAGCGGATGTTTGTTAAGGCTTCCAGACACCGGGCAATCGTGTCTTCTTCATTCCGGGCGGCCACAAGTATGCTGACTTTCGGTAGTTCCACAAGTATGAGTCGGTTATTGTTGAGTTTTTTGTAGCTTTGGGGTTATTCAAATTGCATAGTCTATGTTGACAGAGGAAGAGCATCGCTTTTGTGATCTGATCATCAGGATGAGCGTTTTTACTTTCATCTTTACAAAGGCATGCTTCTCTTGATGGTTTGTGTGTGTTTATTTGAAGGGAGTTATACCATCAAACAAGATGACAGCATGCGTTGATTATGTGTTAGTGTAAGTGATCCATCTGTCATTCTACAAAACAAAAATAGATTTTTAACTTCAGAATTGACTAAAAAATAAACAAAAGAACATGGTCTCATATATTCAACTTAGGGATTTCAGTAAGCAGGTATTTATCAAGATGGGCTGTCCGGAAGAAGAGGCTACTTTGGCCGCCAAGGTACTGACTTCGGCCGACTTGCGTGGGATTGACTCGCATGGAGTTGCACGCTTATCGGGATATGTGAGGCTATGGGAAAGCCAACGGATCAATGCCAGCCCTAAACTAACCGTTGTGCACGAAACCCCCAGTACGGCAACTTTGGATGCCGATGCAGCTTTGGGCTTGGTGGCTGGTCCTCAGGCAATGAATCTGGCTATCGAAAAAGCAAAACAATGTGGTACAGGATGGGTGGCCGTGAAAAATTCCAATCATTATGGCATTGCCGGTTATCATGCCATGATGGCGTTGGAGCACGATATGATCGGTATCTCTATGACGAATGCCAGCCCCTTGGTAGCGCCTACCTTTGCCAAAGAACGGATGTTAGGTACAAACCCTATTGCCATTGCCTTTCCTTCGGAAAACGAACCTCCTTTTGTTGCCGATTTTGCGACTACAACGGTAGCCAATGGTAAATTGGAAATTTTACAAAGGAAAGGGGAAGAGGCGCCTTTGGGGTGGATTCAGGATCAAAACGGACAACCGACCCGCAATCCCAGTGAGCTTAAAAACGGAGGGGCGTTACTGCCTTTAGGTGGAGATCGTGAGCATGGAAGTCATAAAGGTTATTGCCTGGGAGGAATGGTAGACATCCTGACTTCGGTATTGTCTGGTGCTAACTACGGTCCTTGGGCTCCTCCTTTTGTCAGCTTTTTACCGCTGCCTGAGGATCCGGTGGGGCAAGGGTTGGGGCACTTTTTTGGCGCCATGCGTATTGATGCTTTCCGGCCAGCCAGTGAATTTAAACAACATATGGACAATTGGCTACAGCGCTTTCGCTCAACAGCTACGGTAGAAGGAGAGGAAAATGTACTGATTCCGGGAGACCCCGAAAGAGAAATGGAAACCAAGAGAATGAAAGAGGGAATTCCTTTGCTACCTGCGGTAGTCGAAGATTTATGCAAGGTTGCCGAAAAATTTGAATTAAACTTCCTATAATACTTAAGTAGCCATGTATGTTGGATGCCTCTTGAAAAGAGTGTGCCTTGCAAAGAGGAAAAGGAAAAAGCAGCTTGAATAAGCTATTGATTCAAGCTGCTTTTTCCTTTTTAGCCGGCAATTACCAGCGCTTCATATGAGCGAAGGAGTGCTTTTCAACAAAATATAACCCAGTGAAATCAAGTTTTTTGAAAAAAAACTTGTGCTATAGTTTTAGAATCCTGAAATATACTTACACGTCATTCTTGAGGGGCATAGAATGACGAAATCTACCTACACGACTCCGTTATTGATGCTGACAGCGGTATTTTTTCGAAATACTTATCGTTTATTCCCGATAAGCGATGATGGAATTTCTAAGTTTTTTAAAATGAACCTTTTATAGATGCATCGTTGAGATTTGGATAGTGTCGTTATGAGATGAAAACAGCATGTATTTCACAAAGGAGGAGATCTGGGAGGCTTTTGGGTTTTTTAGAAAAAACAAAGGCGTAAAAACGATTTTTTGCAAAAAATAATTGATAAGTTACATCTTAATTTTGTTAATAAGTCTTAATGAAGTACCAAAATTGTATTATTATTTTCTTAACAATGTATAATTTTGGGCACCTATCAAATCAAAAAACTAAAAACCATTCTGCCTAACTATCAATTTTTGTAATGCCTTTATCCGATAAGGGGCAGGTGGCAGTCTGTTGTGCATCCACAGCAAGCTACAATACTATTACAACTAACTATTCCAAGTACGACAGTACCTAAATGGGAACACTGAACCGAATAATAAAATAAACTTGCCATGCTCTATAAAATTAAGTTGAAGAATGCAGACAAGCATGTAATTATTTCTGACGAGGCATTTGAATTTATAGATAAGAGTGAATACCTCACATCTATCAATTTCCTAGAGAATTTACGATTACACTCCAGTGGTTACGTCTTTTATCAAAAAAATTATCCTTTTAAAGGGGGGTATAAAAATGTGACCATCTACCTGCATAAGTTAATTGCTGATAAATTTGTGGAAAAGCCGGAAAGTGATAAGCGACTTTTTGTTCGTATCATTAATGGCAATGCATTGGATTGCCGAACCAAAAATCTGGATTGGGCTACCATGTCCGATTTAAGAAGAAACCAGAAAAAACACAATAACAAGACGGGGTATCGCGGAGTCGTAAAAGTGAGTAAAAGTACCTACCGTGCGGTGTTGTATACCAGTAAAGAACGCTATGACTTAGGGGTATTTAACAGTGCCGAAGAAGCTGCAAAAGCCTATAATGAGAAATCTCAAGAGCTTTTTGGCGATACCAAGAGCTTAAATAAAGTGACGGAGTAAAGAGAAAAACGAGGGATGAACCGGAAGAGTGGACAAATGAAAATGTACGATTTTTCCTATAAGTTCAAAATAAATTAAGAAAAATTCTCTGTATAGCCATCTGAAAGGATGGCTATTTGTTTTTCAGCACTCATTGAAATTAAGTATAAACAGAATAAGCATATTTGTAGTTTAAATAGAGAGTTTTGGTTGAATTAATATTGTAATATTTTTTGTTAAACAATTATATGTGATCCAGAAGAATATTTGGAAAATAGCAGTGTGTGTATATATTGTCAGTAAGTTTTGGGTGTAATCCTTAGTTTTGCGCGTGAAAAGGTGATGAAAACAAGGGATATTATATGAGAACAGAAGCCCTTACCAAGTAACAGGTGATCTCGCAAGTCCGCAAAAAATCTTTGGTAATTGCTCAAAACAAAACATGATCAAACAGAAAGATTACATTGTAGATTTTCAATAATTTGATATGTTTGTAATTCGTATAAATAACATTAAAAATGCAATTTGAGGTAAGAGAAGAAAAAGGATACAAATATATCGACCAAGGTGAAGGGGAAGTATTGTTGCTTTTACATGGTTTGTTTGGTGCTCTAAGTAACTGGAATGGAGTGCTTTCCTATTTTTCACAACGGTATCGAGTAATCATTCCTTTAATGCCTATTTATGAAATGCCGTTGCGGGAAGCAGGCTTGAATGGCTTGGTGAAGTATGTGGAAAACTTTGTGGAGCAGCAGCAGTTGAAAGACCTGACAATTCTGGGGAATTCCTTAGGCGGGCATGTAGGGTTGATTTATACCTTAAAAAATCAACACAATGTGAAACGTTTGGTGCTGACCGGAAGCTCCGGCTTATTTGAGAATACCATGGGAGGCTCATACCCTAAGCGAGGAAATTATGAATATGTGAAAGATCGTGTGGCCTATACCTTCTTTGATCCCGAAATTGCTACGAAGGATTTAGTGGATGAAGTATTCGAGGTTACCCGAAGTATTCCGAAGTGCCAACGAATCGTGGTCATAGCCCGTTCGGCCCAGCGCCATAATATGTCCAAAATGATAGGTGAAATACAGGTGCCAACGTTGTTAATTTGGGGCTTGAATGACACCATTACCCCTCCCATGGTAGGGCATGAATTTCACAAGTTGATTCCTAACTCGGAATTGCGCTTTATCGACCAATGCGGGCATGCACCGATGATGGAACACCCTGATAAGTTCAATAACTTGTTAAGCGGTTTTTTGGCTAGATATAAAATTTAATTCTGTTCATTTACTGGTAAATTGAGATACATATGACAGCAGAAGAACTAATCAATGACTTGATCCCGGACGTAAGCAAACAAGATACCATCCAGCGGATTATGGATTTGATGGATGATTTTAGCGTAAATCAATTGCCAGTAGTTGAAAACGGTAAATATATTGGTATCATTACCGAATCAAATTTATTAAACCACTTGATATCGGATGAGGGATATGCACAGAGTTTACCCTTAATACACCAGGAGGTCTATGTGTATAATGATCAGCACTTGTATGAGGTGTTGAATGTAGCTACGGAGAATGACATAGAGTTGCTTCCGGTTTTGAATAGAGAGGGAAAATACTTAGGAGTAGTGAGCCTTCGGGATACGGCCAAAGCCCTGGCCCGGAGTTTTGCTTCACAACATCCCGGAGGAATTTTTATCCTGTTAGTCGATAGCATCGATTATTCTTTACAGGAAATCAGCCGTTTGATCGAAGCAAATAATGCCAAAGTGCTTAGTTGCTTTGTGGAAAATGACCCTAATAACTTTGAAAAGCTGAAAGTAACCATTAAAGTAAACACCTTGGACCTGACTCATCTACTTGCTACATTTGAGCGGTTTAACTATCAAATTATCGGAAAGTTTCACGATTATGAAACCAGAACCAACTCTACAGAGCGGTTGGGAATCTTATTAAAATATCTGGATATGTGAGGCGAGGCTATGCCCTTGAATGGTATGACTTGCTTGTGTATTTCAAGCACCTATTCCTGTTTCAAAAGAAAGTATCACTTAGATCAATTAAACTTTGTTAAGGGTAGCTATACATAGTATGACTGTAGAACTTGAAAAGCTCAAGTTTTTTAGGTATATTTTCGAAGATATCGTCAGTAGAAATATTCAGTTCTCCATTTCCAAAAAATTAAGCCAGTTTTTATCCTCAACAGATCTTAGCTTACCCGATCACCAAGTGTTTGAAGGGTACGAAGACTTGCCTGATGCCGATTATTTTTTTAGTATTGGAGGAGATGGGACTTTACTGGATTCGGTAACCTATGTGCGGGACAAAGATATCCCTATTTTAGGCATTAATACGGGACGCCTCGGCTTTCTTTCCACTACGCCTAATGACAAAGTAAAAGAAGCGATTGATGCCTTGTTTCATGGCTATTACACCTTAGAAGAGCGCTCTTTGATTCAAGTAGAATCCAATGAAAATATTTTTAACGGATTGAATTTCGGGCTGAATGAATTTACAATTCTGAAAAGGGATTCCTCTTCCATGATTGTGGTGCATACTTTTTTGGACGGAGAATATTTGAATTCCTATTGGTCGGATGGCTTGATTGTCGCCACCCCTACCGGCTCTACCGGATATTCATTGAGTGTAGGAGGACCGGTGGTGATTCCCGATTCGAATAATTTTATCATATCACCTGTGAGTCCTCATAACTTGAATGTCAGACCTTTAGTGGTATCTGACAACAGTATTATTTCTTTTGAAATAGAAGGAAGAAGCAGGAACTTTTTGGTATCTTTAGATTCCAGATCTAAGAAAGTGGATGCAAGTGCACAAATCGCAGTGCGAAAAGGGGATTTTACGACCAAGTTAGTCAAACTCAACGGAGAAAACTTTTTGAATACACTGCGCTTGAAATTAAATTGGGGCTTGGATATGCGTAATTGATGTGTACTTCTTTGTAAGAAATAAGGTTAATTTAAATAATTAAGTTTTCTCCTTGAGATATTATACAAAAACTAACTTCGTTAGTATAGACTAGAATTCTACAAATTTGTAATCAATTACAAAACATGAAATTACTAAGCTCTTTTATTATACTGGCCTCTTGTATTGTCTTCTTGAGTAGCCAAGTATATGCTCAAAAGCGTAGCAACAGAAAATTAAAGAAACGACTCTACACGTTTACTGCTAAAAAGAAATATTTAAGTATTGGAGGCTCAATCAATGCGATGAACTACTTTGGGGACATTGTTCCTAAAACCTCTGCCGGTAGCACTGATATCCAGTTTACCCGGCCGCAATTTACCGTTTATGGGCAAAAACGCCTCCACCCGAATATTACGGCCCGTGTAGGCCTCTCATGGGGGCGCCTGATTGCCGAAGATTTTGGCACGGCCGATCCTTCCGATACGGAAAATGGTATCTTCCGCTATCAACGAAACTTATCTTTCCGGAACGATATCGTGGAATTGTCAGCCATTGCAATGTGGGATTTGTTTGGGAATTACGGTGTTTTCTATCGAAGACCTAAAAAACCGATCCCTTATGTATTTGCGGGGGTAGCCGGTTTTTATCATAACCCGAAAGGCAAGGCACCAGAAACAACAATTGATGGTGAGCCTTTAGAAGAAGCAGGTAAATGGGTCGCCTTGCAACCCTTGAAAACCAATGGAGAAAAATATTCGCGTTTTGCTTTTGCCATACCGGCCGGAGTAGGAGTCCGGGTACGGGTAAGCCCTTATATTGACATTGCCGCGGAAATCGGATACCGCTTCACTTTTACCGATTACCTGGATGATGTCAGTGGCGTGTATTTGGATAAACAAGTATTCGGCGATGATAATTTGGCCAAGGCCATGCATGATCGTTCTTGGGAGCCTACCAGTGGCTTGAAAGGTGAAACCCGACCTGCGGAGTATGTTCCCGGTTTGATTTCCTTAAATGATGGTACTGATAATATGTATACTCGGAATTCTGTTCCCGGGGCCGTAAGGGGAAAACCTGATAACGATGCCTATCTGATTACAGGTTTTCATTTTATCTACCTCTTCCAAGGAGCCTTGAAGACGCCTAAGACCGGATTCCGGTAGGCGTTAAAATTTGCACTCTTTTTGCTGTCTGTTTACCTTTGATAACTAAACTAAACAGACAGCATTTTTTAAATGAGATACATTAAGCTATTCTTAAGCGCTTTTTTGCTCCTTTTACTGATACAAACTGCCAATGCGCAACGCTTCGAAGTAGGTGGTGGTTTCGGGGTAATGAATTATAAAGGAGATTTGGCCCCCTCAGTAAATGTCATACATTCCCGTCCCAGTGCTAATTTGCTCTTACGCTATAATTTTAACCCTTATCTAAGTTGGCGTAACTCCCTCGTTTTTGGTTTTTTGACCGCTGAAGACCGCAATTCTTCTGACCCCTATCTGAAACGAAGAAACTTTACCTTTACAGGAGGAACGGTCGGATTGCACAGTATGATAGAATATCATTTTTTCGACCTTTGGGAAAATCGCAAATTTTTAAACTTTAGCCCCTTTATTTCCGCTGGCTTAGCTTTTAATTCTTTTAATTCGAAGCTGAAATACGGAAGTGATGATCGGAGAAACGAAGAGTTTGCGGTGAGTATTCCTTTAGGGATAGGTATTCGGAAAGCCCTGGATTTAAATTGGAGTATTGGCTTGGAGTTGATTACGTATAAGACGTTTACGGACAATGTGGATGGCTTAGGTGAAATCGAAAACGCTACTAAATTTCAAAAAGGAAATCCGAATGATAATGATACCGTCTATCATTTCGGTGTGACCATTTCGTACCGTTTTGTAGATATCAAATGCCCTAAGCCTATTGCCGATCGATACAGATAACGTTGTATACAATTAATTTGTATGTAGACTTTGCTCCTTTGATACTAAAATATCTCAGTTTAGAGCTCTTTGCATAGGGTTATTGACGGTTCGGCAGTTAGTGGTCCGGTCACTCAAAATGCTGCATTGAGGTGTCTGAAACGGAAATTTTTACCACCATAAGGATGAAGTTTAAACATGCTCCAAATAAAAAACCGGTTGATCTGCAGATCAACCGGTTTTTTATTTGATGGATATGAAACAATCCGGTTACTCTTCAATATCCAAACTGAATGAGTAGAATGTCGGATCGAGTTGCAAATTGCCAGAAGTATAATCCTGTACAAATTTTAGAACTACCTCTTCATTTATTTCAGGAACATGCAGACAGGCATCCAGAGATACATTCGGAAGGTCGATGTCATCCACATCTACAAACTCTTTTACTTCAAATTCTTCGTCTTCTGCTAATTCTTGGATGGCTTGGTCCAACATTTCAACATGCTCGCCCTCTTCTGCCTCAAAATCTTTTCCCTCAAACTCAGGTCTTAGTTCCAGAACGGCATCCTTAGCGGCTTCTTCCAGGTTGGCAAAGTATTCCATCTCTAATGGATACAAAAAGGCATCAAAAACGACTTCTTTGTTTTGGTGTTTTCCAATAAAGTAAAACCGGGCACAGTCGTCTTCTATCGCATTGTCATCATGCAATAGGTAAGGACGGTTCTGTTGACTTAATAAAGCTCTTAATTCTTCGACAGAATAGCTCATAATTTTTTTGATTTATACATCAAACATCAAACAATTTAGGGCATTACTGTCTCAACACCATGAACGATGATTCATCATATTGGTGGCTTGAACAGGTACGACCCGTTGGTAGGTGCAAATTAAGAAATACTATTGGTATTTTTGATGAAGAAATTTTCCTAAATTAATCGCAGGCTATAGCTTGAGGTATAGGGCTATTTCAAAAAAATGCTTCGACTTCTTGGGAGGATCCTTCCGTAGTTGTTACTTAAGTCAGAAAATATTTTGTACTTTTCGGTAAGAAAGTGATGCAAATTAAATCGCTTCTCAGCGATTTATGGAGGCGTTTTCTGTTCATTAAGGGTTTTTCAGAATTCCATTTTTGAACAGGGAGAATTTCGATAAATTACAATCATGGGGAAACTTGCATTTTGGATTGTACTTTCCCCAAAATAAAGGAAATTGGTAAGAAAAAACTATATTTTAGCTCCCAAATGATCAGAATACTTGAAGCGATCTCGCAGATTATCAAAATAAAAGCAAAACTTTGAAGAATGAAAAAAGCAAAAATTTCAGGGATAGGGTATTATGTGCCGGAAACGGTCGTCACCAATAACGATTTAACGCAACGCATCAATACCACTGATGAATGGATACAGGAGCGTACCGGAATTAAAGAACGGAGATATGTGCAACCTGGCCAACAGAAAAACTTTGAATTGGGAGTAAAAGCGGCCGAAAAAGCCATGGAAATGGCACAGGTAACCGCCAAGGATATAGATTTGATTGTGTATGCTACCTTGAGTCCGGATTACCTGTTTCCTGGCTCTGGTGTTCTTTTGCAACATGCTTTGGGCTGTAAACATGTTGGAGCCATTGATGTAAGGGCACAATGCTCAGGTTTTGTCTATGGGCTTTCTATTGCCGATCAGTACATCAAAACCGGTATGTATGAGAATATCTTGTTAGTGGGCTCCGAAATACATTCTACTGGCTTGGACTTTTCGGATCACGGCAGGCATATTGCAGTGATTTTTGGAGACGGAGCTGGTGCGGCAGTCATCCAACCGGCCAAAGACGGGGAAGAATCAGGTATTTTATCCACGCATTTGCATAGTCAAGGAGAGTTTGCCGAAGAGTTGGCCACGATCGATCCGGGTTGTACCAAAGAAGTCCGTTTCAAAGATGAAATGGTTCAACCGGGGGGCAGCTTTTATCCGGTAATGAATGGCCAATTTGTGTTTAAAAATGCGATCCTTCGCTTTGAGGAAGTGATTAATGAAGCCCTGGAGGCAAATGGATTAGGCATACAAGACATTGATTTATTGGTGCCCCACCAAGCCAACCTCCGTATTTCGCAAATGATCCAAAAGAAGCTGGCTTTGCCTAATGAAAAAGTGATGAATACGATTCAAAAATACGGAAATACGACTGCAGCTTCTATCCCGATTAGTTTGTCGGAAGCCTATCAGGCAGGGAGAGTCAAGCCGGGAGATCTGGTTTGTTTGGCGGCTTTTGGCAGTGGCTTCACCTGGGCCAGTGCTTTGGTAAGGTGGTAAATAAATTGCTGTGATATTAAAGGATGTGGGCTCTTGGCTTTCACATCCTGCTTGTTGTATTTAAATAGATAGTTATGAGCCTGGTTGTTAGCTCGCTGATTAAAGAGTTTGGAACACAAAAAGCCGTTGATGATATTTCATTTGAAGCCCAAGCGGGAGAAATTCTGGGTTTTTTAGGCCCTAATGGAGCCGGAAAGTCTACTACCATGAAAATCGCCACTTGTTACCTGACACCCACCAGCGGTAAAGTAACGGTATGCGGACATTCGGTGGAAAAAGAACCCATTGAGGTGCGCAAAAACGTAGGGTATTTGCCAGAACACAATCCTTTGTACTTGGATATGTATGTGCACGAGTACTTGCAATTCATTGCTTCCGTTCATAAAATTAAAGGAAAAAAGCAACGTGAACGGGTAGGGGAGATGATTGAACTGGTAGGCTTGACCCGCGAGCAAAACAAAAAAATAGGAGCGCTCTCCAAGGGATACCGGCAACGGGTAGGTTTGGCTCAGGCCTTGATTCACGATCCTAAAGTACTCATCCTGGACGAACCGACTACCGGCTTAGACCCCAATCAAATAGTGGAGATTCGCAATGTGATCAAGCAGATTAGTCAGGACAAGACCGTGATCTTCTCTACACATATTATGCAGGAAGTGCAAGCCCTTTGCGACCGGGTGGTCATCATCAATTTGGGAAAAATTGTTGCCAATAGTGATGTCGCCTCCCTGAAAGCCAATCAAAAGGAAACAAAAATCCATTTGGAATTTGAAACTACGGTGAATCCCGATGCTTTTAAAACCTTGGAAGGGATCACCCGTATAGAAAAACTCGGCGATTTGACCTATGAGTTAACTTCAACGGCTGTAAAGGACATCCGGGGAGATATTTTTCGGTTGGCTGCCCAACAGGGAATGGTGATAGTCGGAATGCAAAAAGAGGAGTCTTCTTTGGAAAATGTATTCCATCAACTTACTTTAAATCCTACAAATTCAGAGTAAACTTCAACCATTTTGACCTTGGGTGTGTCCTTTAACAGAGCCAGTATAACTTGGCACAGCTTGCCTGGAAGTTTTTTGATGTATAGGTAATTTTCTCAGGGATTGTTATCAGCGCCTTGTGGTACTTCATGACCCTTGGTGAGGAGGCAACCTGAAAAGGAAAGCTGTTTTTTTATTTAGAACTAAACCAAAAGAACATTATGAAAAGGACAATCAGTGTGTTTACCCTTTTAATGCTTAGTTTATTGACCATCTCTTCACTACAAGCTCAGCAATTGGAAGTAAGAGGGCAAGGAGAACTCAAAGCAAAACCGGATGTGGCAGTACTACACATGCAGTTGAAGGTGGTAGATATGGATTTTAATGCCGTGATGAATAATCTGAATAAAAAAGTAAATCAGATCACAAAGCATTTGGTAAAAGCGGGTTTTTCAAAAGAACAGTTGAAAACCTCTATGTACCAGATTTCGGAAAATACGCTTTGGCGCAACGGTACCCGTATTGACAGTGGTTATGTGGGAACTCAAAACTTAATGGTGGAAGTTTCTACGGAAGAAGCGGAATTGACAAAAGCGATCAATACCTTATCCGAAAGCCCCGTGGATTCCAGAATTAGTTTTTCATTTAAATTATCCGATGAAAAACAAAAAACAGTACAGGCGGAAGTAATTCGTTTGGCCATCCGGGATGCAAAGTCTAAAGCCGAATTAATTGCGGATGAAAGCGGTTTGAAATTAGTGATGGTAAAAGACATCAAATACGGATCTTCTAACATCCATCCACCCGTTCCTATGCGAATGGAAAATTTTAAAGTGAGTGCGGACGGTGCCGCAGCACAATTTCAAGTACAGGATTTTAATATCCAAGATGAAATATTAGTTGTTTGGCAACTGCAAAATAAATAAATTGAAAAAGCCCCTGCACAGGGGCTTTTTTGTTTATGAAGTGGTTTACACGTATAGTTTTTGACCGAAAATGAAATCAAAATCGGCTCATCAAGGCACTTTTTGAAGAGAAAAGCTATTGTTGAAAAAAGGAACACAGAGGAGGCCTTTTTGAAACATTTTTCAGGAAAAAGCAAAAGTTTAATTTGCTTCTATATAAATAAAGTATCGATATCCTTATAACTATTCAAAACGCGGACAATTTCAATTCCCTTGGCTTGGGGCAAATAGTACAAACGGTAATTTCCCACCGGAGCACTTTGTAATGCCGGATGTAACGGATCCCGGGACCTGCCCAGTTCGGGGTTTTGAGCCAGTAGTTTTACTTTGTCATCAAAATGATGAATGAATTGATCGGCTTCTTGGGGGTTGTTCCGGGCGATATCTTCCCATATTTCAAACAGGTCGGAGGAAGCTTGTTGTGTTTGGGTGACGGTGTTCATGATTCAGGTCGGTTGATATGGTAAAATTCTTTGTGTGCTTTCGCGAAAAATTCATCTGCATTCCAGGCTTTTCCCTTTCCGCTTTGTAATCCTTGGTCAATCTCCTTTCGCAAACTGTCAAAACGCAAGTCTCTGATTTTGTTGCGTTCTTCCAGGAGTTGCAGCCCTTCCCGGATGATTTCGCTGGCAGAATGGTACTGCCCGGAGGCTAACATTGATTCGATAAATTTTTCACATTGTTTACTTAAAGACACATACATAAGTCGCTTCTTTTTATAGGTGAAAAGTCCCACGAGTGTTTCATGGCTTTGGGTTTATTTCTCACAACAAAATCTACCCGTTTTTGTGTCTCATTGCGGTAAGAATTTTTAGGATAAGCATTCCTCCCCGGCTTTCCTTATCTTTGTAGTTCAGTTTATCCGGAAGTCTTGTTTTCTGGAGGACTGAATGTATTTCCTGAATCCTTATCCAAGTGTTCTATGCCTGTAATTCGTAATTCTACATATAAGCCTCCTGCCCTGCTTAAAAATAAGCATTTGCAAACGATCTATCCATTCTTGTTCAGAAAAGTCAAAGGGATTTCTTACCAACGGGAGCGTATTGAAACCAAAGACGGAGATTTTTTGGATTTGGATTGGACCCAAGGCCCTGAGAGTGATCGCTTGGTTGTGGTTTTACACGGTTTGGAATCCAGTTCGGAAGCGGGGTATGTCATGGGTATGATCAAAGCTTTTCAGCGAAGAGGCTGGGCCGGACTGGCGGTAAACTACCGGGGGTGCAGTGGTGAACCCAATCGCTTATTGCGTTCCTATCATAGTGGAGAAACGGATGATGTACGCACTATTTTGTCGCATGTATTGGAGAAAGATCGCTATAAGGAAATAGCCTTGGTGGGTTTTAGCTTAGGGGGGAATATTTTATTAAAATACTTGGGAGAACAAGCAACCCGCCTTCCCAAAGAATTTCAAGGAGCTGTGGCCATCTCAACTCCCTGCGATTTGCATAAAGCGGCTTTTCACCTCAGTAAAACATCCAATCAAATTTATTTAAGGCGTTTTTTGAAATCCCTAAAAAAGAAAGCCCAAGAAAAAGAAGGCCTGGCTCCTGAAACGCTTTCGCTACAGGCCATTCACCAAGCCCGGGATTTTGTCACCTTTGACAACCTGTTTACGGCTCCGGTACATGGCTTTGAAAGTGCGATTGATTATTGGACCAAATGTTCCAGCAAACAGTATTGTCCGTCCATCCAGCTACCTACATTGTTGATCAATGCTCAGGATGACCCCTTTTTGCCAAGGGAATGCTTTCCTTTGGAAGAAGCGGAAAAGAGCAAACACTTTCACCTGGAAGTTCCGCGGTATGGTGGGCACGTAGGGTTTGTAACTTATAATGATGAGGGGGAATACTGGAATGAAACCCGCACCTTGGATTTTATTCTAAGTGCCTGATATACTCCTCTGCCAGGCAGTGTTCCGATACAATTGAATAAGCATATGAACCAACTTACAATGCCGGAGAATTGGCCCATTGGCTTTGTTGTCATTGCAGTTTCCATGGCAATGGCCTATCTCGGTAAAAAACTCGATTTATTGGGTGCTTTAGTCGGAGGGGGAATTGCTTTGTGTATTTTTATGGGAGTAGGTTTTAAAGGACTCTTTTTCCTCTTTGTTTTTTTTGTGTTGGGTACAGGTGCTTCTCATTGGAAGTTTAAAGAAAAGGAAAAATTACAAGTTGCCGAAAAAAACAAAGGCAGGCGTTCGGTGGCTAATGCTTTGGCCAATGGTGGTGTAGCGGCAACTTGCGGTTTGTTGGCTTGGCTGTTTCCCATGCATCAAGAGCTTTTTACAGGAATGATTGCTGCAGCCTTTGCTTCCGCCACAGCCGATACCCTTTCCTCCGAGCTAGGCAATTTGTATGGCTCCCGCTATGTCAATATTCTTTCTTTTCGTCCGGATCAGCGTGGACTCGATGGGGTGATCAGCCTGGAAGGAACCGTATTAGGTACTTTTGGAAGCGCCCTGCTCGCATTGAGCTATGGCTTTTTGTATCAGTGGAGCAATATGGTAGTCTTTGTTTTCTTGGCAGGTGTCATTGGCAATTTTATGGACTCTTATTTAGGGGCCACTTTACAGCGCAATGGCTATTTGAATAATCATACGGTAAATCTGGCCAACACCTTGGCGGCCGTATTATTTGTCTGGCTTTGTCTATAGATAAGTAACAGTTGAACCCTTTAGGCTTTTCGTTGTAATCGATCTGTTTTTCTTATTTTTATCTTCTCAAACCAAATAGTCTATGAAAGCACTTTCCTTACTTTGTTCTCTATTTCTTATCCTGCTATCCTGCAATTCTTCAACCTCCTCAGAAAAGTTAATAGGTGCTTGGAAATTGATCGGTTATCAGGAGTTTGGCATTGAAAAACCTTATGAAGAAATATGGATTGATTTTAATGCTGATGGTACCTGCCAGTTGATTGAAGAGGGAAATAGAACCAAGGCTACTTGGACACTGGACGAAGAAAGGTTCTTGCTGACCATAGACGGAGCAAAGTTTTCCGGAAACAAACCATGGTACATACAATTGGATAACCGAAGGTTTGCATTGAAATACAAGAAAGAAGCCAGTTATTACTTTCATGAAATTGAGCGCTTGCCGGATGATCAAACATTGGCAAGAAGAAAAAAAGAAGCTTTAATAGGAACCTGGGAAATTGAAAAGGTACACTTGGACAATTCCGATGCGCTTTCCAAACAGGAAATGTTGAAAGGGCGATGGATTAAATTGAAATCCAACGGCTCGTTCATCAGTGGTTCGGGTACGCAAGCCATTAATGCTGGAAAATGGAAGTTTGATGATAAAACGGATAGTCTTGCCATTCATGGTAATATGAACGGAGGTACCCGTATCCGTTGGAAAGTAAAATTGGCCAAACCTCATTACCTTTACCTTTCCGGAAGCTCACAGTTTCAGACTACAGATGTGATGTTGACCTGTAAAAGAAGTGATGGGAAATAAAATTCAAATAACTTAAAAAAACATAAAGCCCGCTGTGTTTAAGAGCATGTTTAAACTTCGTTGCAGGGGCCACCCTTTTGAAGGATGAGGCTTAAACATGCTCTAAAATAAGCACAACAAGGTTTTTATAACGTTTGTATTATTTTGTAGATAAGGCTTGACATCCTAAGGTCATATTGTACGGAACCTGCCAATAGGCAGAAAAATCGAAACAGTCACTTAACCTGAAGTCTTTACGGAACCAAAGTCCAGGTCATTGAAAAAGAGAATTTTATCCAGGCGGATGGTCAATCCGTTTTCCAAGACTAAAAACTCCTCTCCATCGTCTATCTCGATGGTTTTAATCCGGTCATACACGGTTTCCTGCCCATTGTGTTCATTCATGAATACAATTTTGCAGGGATGTTTTTTTACTGCTGCTGCTTCCAGGTAATCATAATGGCCACAGTTAATAGGCCGGTAGTGAAGTGGATTGTCCATATGTTTTCCGTTTTTCTTTTCAAACAGTTGCTTTATACGTAAGGTTTCCTTCTTTTACAGAATCTTTTCCGGAGAGTTTTTTTGTTGAAATTAATTGAGGAATAGAGAAAAAAACAAGAGCCTTATTAAGGAATCCTCTTCAAAATAACTATACTTTACAATCCCAAAACCGTAGCTACGAATGATAAAATGAAACCAAAAAACCATACAAAACTTCTTCAACGGCTTTATGAGGAGTACCAAGCAAAATCTCCGCAGTCAGCGGCATTACACCAACAGGCCTCGAAGTATATGATTGACGGGGGGAGCCACACCTTGCGATTGACAGAACCCTTTCCTCCTAAAATTGTTCAGGCACAAGGAGCTTGGCTTAAAGATGCCGATGGGCACCGGATTTTGGATTTCTGGCAAGGACATTATACGAACTTGCTAGGGCATAATCCCGAAGTGGTTACTCAAAAGCTTGCCGAGGTGTTCAGCCAACGTTGGGGCTTACAATCCGGGTTTACGGATGAATATCAGATTGCAGCTTCCGAAATTATTTGTCGACAAACGGGCAGTGAACGTATCCGGTTTACTACCAGTGGAGGCAATGCGACTACTGCCGCAATCAATATGGCCAAGGCATATACCGGCCGGCCATATGTGATGAAAGTGGCCGGAGGCTGGCATGGAGCAAATCCGATGGCGATGAAGGCGGTGGCTTTGGAGAAAGGCTTTCAGGAGCTGGAAAGTTTGAAACCGCCTACCGATAATACCATCATCACAGGTTTTAATAATAGCGAGTTGATGGAAGCTCAGTTCGAACGCTATGGAGAACAGATTGCCTGTTTTATCCTGGAACCGGTAATAGGGGCCGGAGGGATGATGCCCTCCCGGAAAGACTTTCTTCAAAAAGCCCGTCAACTCACAGAAAAATTCGGCTCCGTATTAATCTTTGACGAAGTAATTTCGTGTTTTCGTTTCCGGGCGGGAGATGTCGGGGCTCTGTACAACATAAAGCCGGATTTGATTACCTTGGGAAAGGTGATTGGAGGAGGCATGCCTGTAGCGGCTGTAGCCGGAAAAGAAAAAATTATGCGGCTGTGCGGAAAAAACGGACCGGTTAAATTCTCCGGAGGCACCTATGCGGCTCACCCTGCTTCTATGGTTGCTTCCTGTACCTTTCTCAACCATTTGGTGGAACACCAAGACCAGCTCTACCCCCGGTTGGAGGAGGGCAGCCGTACCCTTCGCAAACTGGTGAAAAAAACCTTTCAGCATGTAGGAATTGATGTCCGCTTTGCCGGAGATCAACGGGAAGAGTTGCCTGGAAATTCGTTGCATATGTTGCTATTTCCGTATCAAAAAGAGTTGCCTTTGGATACCCCGGAAGAGGTGTTAAACCCAGAGGTGTGTGATATTGTCTTAAGTGAGCAAGTTTTCCATTTGGCGATGTTGTTGGAAAATGTCAAAACCGTACATGGTTTGGGTGCAACGGTGCTGGCACATGGAGAAAATGAATTATTGTTTTTGGAAAGTGCCTGTCAAAAAGTAGCCGAGCGATTTAAAAAAGAACTGTAATCCATTGGGCAAAGAGGTAGCGGATGAATATTCATTATGCTACCTCTCTGAATTATTCTTTGTCGACATCGGGATTCATAAAATCAGAATCTTTGGTATCCACCGAACTGTCTCCTCCTAAAAACTTCAAGGGAATGATTTTTTTGATAAAGGGCAGTTTACCGTCCTCAGCCTTGTCATATTCCTTTTGGGCTTCCTTTAAGGACTTTTGCCACATAGGAGCAAATCCTACAGCCGCTTCTGACATAATGTCTACGGCACGTTGGTAGATATGAAGGTTGATAACTTCCCGTCTTCCGGGTTTTTGTGCCAGCGATTGATTGGAGATACGTAGATTTTCGTTTTCCTTTTTTAACAACTCAATCTCTTCCCGCTTTTTGTTGGTCGCTTCCGCATCTATGTCCATCTTTTGATGTAGGTGGTTTTTCAGGCTTTTAATTTCCTTTCTTAGAGTACTTCGTTTCAATGACTCTCTGAAATATACAATGACTGTAATGACAAGCCCCACGATTAAGCCGATGGCAAATGCTTCGATTTGTTGTACTTCCATACGTTTGCTTTGTTTAGTATCAAGCTAAGGTAGTGGAATTTCTGTGGATTTGAAAAAACATGCTCTTAAGCTTCCAAGTAAAACCAAGTACTTCTATTTATAAAACAGAACTAACGGCTAAAACATTAAGCATCTCTTCACCGCTTTTTAAAATTTCTTTAAAAAAATCACTTCTATTCGAACCAATTTTTATCGGGTGTAGTTGTAGAAAAATATCAAAATACTATCATTTTAACATACTAACATATGAAAATTACTTCATTAATTATTTTCAATAAACAATGTGTTTTGTTGATAAAAATGTAAATATTATAGTTTTTTGTTAAAATTTATATAAAAAACACCCTTAGGTATTGCAAAGAATATAAAGGCTTTTTACTTTTGCTTCGAATCGAAATTAAATAACCTCAAGAAAATCTCATGATAATAAGCAATTCTTTAACCGAACGCCAAGTAGCTGCACGCAGATGTGCTTGCTGGTTCTGGTGTTGTCCTTACATGCGTTAGAGGAAGGCTTATTGTATCCACACATTTCTATCATATCCTATTGATATTTCTTCTTTAAGTAGATTATAAGATACAATCAAGTTCTTCTCTGGTAAACGTATGAGAAGGACTTTTTTTATTGTATTCATTTTTAAATACACCAAGCCATGTTAAGTTTCAGAACTGAATTAGAAAATCCGGTTGTAGAGAAAGACATCATTGATTTAGAGAAAAAAATACTGTCGTTCAAAAACGGTACAGTAGACGAAGAAAAATTCAGAAGCCTGCGTTTGGCCCGGGGAATCTACGGACAACGTCAGCCTGGTGTACAAATGATCCGTATCAAGATTCCATATGGACGGCTGACAACCAAGCAATTACGAAAGATATCAGATATTTCCGATGAATATTCTACCGGTAAGCTTCATGCGACTACCCGTCAGGATATTCAGATCCACCATGTAAGCCTGGACAAAACCCCTGAACTTTGGGCGAAGCTGGAGGAAGATAAAATTACCTTGAGAGAGGCCTGCGGTAACACCGTACGTAATGTGACTGCTTCTGCCAAAGCAGGGATTGATCCGAAGGAGGCTTTTGACGTATCCCCTTATGCACACGCCACATTTGAGTACTTTTTGAGGAACCCGATTTGCCAGGAAATGGGGCGTAAATTCAAAATCGCTTTTTCTTCCAGTGAAGAGGACTCGGCTTTTGCTTTTATCCACGATGTAGGGGTAATTCCTCAGGTGAAAATTGAAAACGGAGAGGAAGTAAGAGGT
This sequence comes from Rapidithrix thailandica, assembly GCF_039710355.1. NCBI lineage: Bacteria > Pseudomonadati > Bacteroidota > Cytophagia > Cytophagales > Flammeovirgaceae > Rapidithrix > Rapidithrix thailandica. Next base: position 340,213 of record NZ_JBDKWZ010000005.1, read on the forward strand.
TTTAAAGTGTATGTAGGTGGCGGTCTGGGAGCAAATCCTTGGTTGGCTGAAAAAGCATATGATTTCCTTCCTGAGGATGAATTGATTCCGTTTATGGAAGCCCTTATCAGAGTGTTTGACCGCCATGGAGAACGGACAAGGAGAATGAAAGCCCGTCTGAAATTCTTATTGAGAGACATTGGCCTGGAGGAATTGTTGAGATTAGTGGAAGCCGAAAAACCTGCTTTGAAAAGCAGTATTTATAAAGTAGATCGCAATTTGGTACCGGAAATAGCCCCTTCTGAAGCAAAGGAGATTGCTCCTGTAGAAATTGCAGATCAAAAACGCTATCAAACCTGGTTGGATACGAACGTATTCGAGCAAAAACAAAAAGATTTTTATGGGGTGTTCGTACGGGTGCCTTTAGGTGACTTTAGTACGAAAACGGCCAGAGCGTTAGCAGAGTTGGTAGACCAATATGCCGGAGACGATATTCGCGTAACGGTAAATCAAGGGTATTTGCTCCGCTTTGTCCGGAAAGAAGCTTTGGCTGCTCTTTACACAGGCCTGGACCGGTTAGGCCTTGCCAAACCCGGGTTTGACAGTACAGCCGATATCACCGCTTGCCCCGGTACGGACACTTGTAATTTGGGAATTGCCAGCAGTACAGGTATTGCGGCTGAATTGGAACGGGTGATTCATGCAGAGTATCCGGACTTAGTAAAAAATAATGATATCAAAATCAAAATCAGCGGTTGCCCTAACTCTTGTGGTCAGCACGGAATTGCTAGCGTTGGTTTTCACGGAAGCTCTTTGAAATACGAAGGCAACATCATGCCTGCCTTGCAAGTGTTGTTGGGAGGCTCGGTGTTGAATGGAGGAGAGGGACGGATTGCAGAAAAAGTGATCAAAGTACCTAGTAAAAGAGGACCGGAGGTGTTGCGTTGGGTATTGCAAAACTACGAAGACAACCGCCAGGAAGGAGAGTACTTTAGCGATTACTATGTGCGCCAAGGCAAGATCTATTTTTACGACCTGTTGAAACCGTTGGCGGTATTGGAAGATATCGAACCTGGTTACTTTCAGGATTGGGGTAGCGAACACAAATTTGCCTTGCACAAAGCCGTAGGAGAGTGTGCCGGTGTGATCATCGACTTGGTACAAACACTACTGTTTGAGTCCGATGAGAAATTCGAACTGGCTGAGCAAAACTTACATACAGGGGCTTATGCCGATGCGATATACCATGCTTATGCGGTGTATGTAAATAGTGCCAAAGCGCTTTTACTGGATAAAAAGACCCGGACCAACAACCAGGTGAGTATCTTAAAAGCCTTCGATACACACTATGTGGAAACGGGTGAATTCATCTTTGACGGTAGCTTCGAAGAGCATGTATTAAAGATCAATAAAAATGAGCCAAGCCGGGCATTTGCTCAAGCGTATGTAGCGGAAGCTAAGGCGTATTTGCAAACGGTAAGAGCTTATCGTGAAAAACAAGTGAAGCAAGAGAAAGAGCAATTACCTGTAGCATAAGTCAGTGCGACAGTTTGCCAAAATAATATAACTTGACAGACGGATGAATTACGCAAAACAACCTCGATTAACCTTAGTGGGTGCCGGCCCGGGCGATCCGGAATTGATTACTTTGAAGGCGGTAAACGCCTTGAAAGAAGCGGATGTAGTGCTATACGATGCTTTGGTGAATACCAGTTTGCTGACGTATGCCAAAGAAGGGACTGAAATGGTCTATGTTGGAAAAAGGGCCGGGATGCACAGTTTTTCGCAGGAGCGTATCAACCAACTGATTGTGGAATATGCCTTTTCCCATGGACATGTCGTCCGTCTGAAAGGTGGCGATCCCTTTGTCTTTGGCCGGGGGCAAGAAGAAATTGCCCATGCGGAGGCTTATGGAGTACCTTCTTCCGTAGTACCGGGCATTAGCAGTGCTTTGGCCGTGCCGGCTTCTCAAAAAATCCCGTTGACGGCAAGAGGGGTAAACGAGAGTTTTTGGGTGGTGACCGGAACGACCAAATCCGGAAAGCTGTCCAAAGATTTGCCTTTGGCCGCGCAGTCTTCGGCTACGGTAGTCATTTTGATGGGGACGAAAAAGCTGAAAGAAATTACCGAAGTGTTCCGTATCTATCGCGATGACGATACCCCCATAGCCATTATTCAAAATGGTACTTTGGAAAATGAACGGATAGGCTTGGGTACTTTGGATACCATTGTGGAAGTTGCGGAAGAATTGAAATTAGGTGCTCCGGCCATCATTTTGGTGGGAGAGGTGGTACATACACATCCTGATTTTGCCATGACTTGGGAGAACATCCAGGCACAGACAGGCATTGGAATCAATGGCATTACATCGGCAAACAGTTAAACAAACAAAAACCATGAATACCTTATTTCCCATATTCGTCAAGTTAGAGCAACTGAACCTCCTTTTGGTAGGAGGGGGGAATGTAGGTTTGGAAAAACTGAGTGCCTTGTTGCGCAATGCTCCCAAAGCCCGTGTGACCTTGGTGGCCGAGAAAATCAGTGAAGAAGTGCGTGCGCTGGCCGGGCAACACGCCACTGTGGAATTGCTGGAAAGAAAGTACCAAGTAGAAGATTTGGAGAATAAGCAATTGGTGATTCTGGCTACGGACGATCCGGAATTGCACAAAGCCATTAAAAAGCAAACGGAAGCCAAAGGAATTTTAACCAATGTGGCGGATACGCCAGACTTGTGCGACTTTTATCTGGGTTCTATTGTGCAGAAAGGTGATTTGAAAATTGCCATTTCAACCAATGGAAAATCCCCTACACTGGCGAAGCGCTTGCGTGAATTATTGACGGAGATCATCCCGGAAAACGTACAGGATTTATTAGACAATTTACAAGAATTTCGAAATACCTTAAAAGGAGACTTTCAGAAGAAAGTGGAAGCTTTAAATAACTTAACCAAAGAATTCATCAACCGATAAACCTGATTAAACAATGATTACTAAAACAGAAACTAAAGAGACGACTATTGAACCGGCATCCTCCGAAACACAAGATTCCCGTACCTGGGATTTGGATGCACTAAACGAAAAGTACTTAAAATTGACTCCTCAGCAACGGATTGCCGAATTATACAATGATTTTGATAAAGTATTGTTAACTTCTTCTTTCGGCACTACGTCTGCCTTGCTTTTGCATATGTTTTACAGCCAGGGGGTTAAAGAAAAGGTGCACTTTATCGATACGACCTATCACTTTAAAGAAACCTTAAAATACAGAGACAGCCTCCGGGAGTTGATGGGTTTGCAAATAGAAGATGTGAAACCTGAAAGGTGGAAGAATGAATTAACTTATAAAAGCGAACTGTGGCGTAAAGATCAGAATTTGTGCTGCTCCATCAACAAGGTAGAGCCTTTGGAAACGATTAAAAAAGACTTCCAGGTATGGGTATCCGGGCTAATGGGTTGGCAAAACGACCACCGCCAAAGTCTTAAAGTATTTGAGGAAAAGAATGGCATCATTAAATTTTATCCTCTGATCGATCTGGAAGAAAAAGAAGCGGAGTCTTATTTCGAAACCCATGATTTACCGGTACATCCTCTCAAACCATTAGGGTACGAATCCATAGGATGTAAACATTGTACCATTAAAGGTGCCAAGCGACAAGGCCGATGGGCCGATTCTCGCAAAACCGAATGCGGTTTGCACACTTAAGATACCAGACAGTCAAATTACTCAAAAAAGATTAACGATTACTTATCCATAAATAAAGTTCAAATCTGCAATGCTATGAGCCTGTCTAAGTTTTGTTTTCTAATTGAAAAAGAATAAAATTTGACAGGCTCTAAAAGAAATTAAAAGTCGTCAATGAAGAATCTGTTCTGTTTAGAGGCAAGAATATAGAAGTCTTCATAGTTTAATTGGTGTTATGAATAACAATTTGTTAAGTTTATCAGGAATGGGCGTAGCCGTTGGCTACGCTTATTTTTTTGTTTGTTAAATACTTGTTAAGCCCTCTTTTTTGCATATTGCTTGTCTACATTTGAGCATGCAATGGTTGCGGACTCATATCGCCTTGGGCTTGGTTTTTATGTACTCTTTCAATGTATTGGTAAACCTACTGCCTGTACTGTTGGAGGAGGTGGCCTCCGTTCACTTCGAAAAGCGATGTGTCCGTTCGGAAATGCAAAAACAATTGGCTGTTGAAAGCGCTTGGGAAGACACCACCATTCAGGTGGATCTTGAGAATTGGTTGCAAAGCATCACCTTGATCCTTTGTAATCTCAAAGACTTACAAAAAGCCGTGAATGCCATAGCCCCTTTTGTTTTTGCAAAACAACCTTTGATAAAATCCCTCTATTTACACGGTCTTACCCCTCTGGCCTTCCGGGAAATTGTCCCTCCCCCTCCGAAGTTTTGAGTTGAAAAATGAAGAAGCATCACGCAGGATAACAGACTTGCACAAGTAATTGCTTGGCAAAACTGTAAGCCTATGATGCCTTTCTTAAACTGCTTTCCCTTTTTTATTTCAATTCAAAAACAGACGTTTAAAAATGAAAATATCCTCTTTTAGTGCTGACAAAGCAGGTACTTTGTTGACCCCTTTGCGTTGGGTAATTGGCTGGACGTATTTTTCAGCTTTGTGGAGACGCTTGATCTTGGCCGATAAACTGGACCCTGAGGCCATGGGGTATATTGGTGAAAAATTCAACCACTTTTTGCCCAATGCCTTGTTTATCAAACCCATTATCGAATACCTGCTCACACATCCTGATTTGTTATGGATCAATATGGTTGTATTTACCATTATTGAAGGAATTGTCGGTCTGGCTGTGATTTTTGGCTTTGCTTCCCGCCTCATGGGTTTGGCTGTTACAGGCTTGGCACTAGGCATATTGTTGGGGGCCGGCTGGTTGGGCTCCACTTGCCTGGACGAATGGCAGATTGGGGTATTGGGAATTGTGGCTGGCTTTGCAATATTTTTGGGAGGTGGCGGTCATTACTCCCTGGACCGGAAGTTGGCGGAACATTTTCCGGACTTGGCAAATCAGCGGTGGTTTCGGTTGTGTTTTTCAGGAGATGTGAGTCAACTTTTTCCGACAATCAAGTTTCAGTGGCTTGTTCTATTATTATCAGCAGCAGGTTTATTCATTACATTATTTACCAATCAAGTATTTCACGGAGGTCTCTGGGGAACCCTGCACAATAAATCGGTACGACCGCATTTGACCCTTTCCGGTTTACAGTATGCGAAAGGTCAAGTGCAGTTTACTGTTATCAGAGACGAAGGGATTGATGTATACGGAAGCTTTGTCATTGGTATGGAAATAACCGATCAGGAAGGGCAACAAGTCGCTTATTATGATCAACAAGCTTTAAGCGGTTTTGCTACAAGTGATATTGCCAATTATTATATCGCGAAAATCAAACCTTCGGCCCATAGCCTGGTCGTACCCTTGGGAGCGAAAGCGGATATAGTTTTGCGGCATCCGGAACTGAAGGCCTTACCCAAAGGAACCTACACCTTAAAACTATTGGATATCAGCGGAGCTTCCTGGACGGAAAAGTTTATTGTTGATTAATGGAATTTTGTTGAGGAATTTGTAATGAAATCTTAACAGGTAACTGCCATTCCACTACTTCGCTTTATAAAGTATGTGGAATGGCATTTATGGTGAAAACCTTTGGTTCTTGCTAAAAGGAGAAACTTTTGTCTAAATACAACCCTAAAGTGACCATCCATTCGAAGCGGTGTGATTGCGGGCCGTCTTGGTAAAAAACTTCCAGGGCATCTTTGGCCTTGATGTACCGTCCTTCCAAGCGCAGAAAGCTGCTTTCGGAAGGTTTGTATTCATTACTGAATGTAATGCCATAGGCTTCAAAGCCTCTTTCATTTCCATTTTTATCGCTCAGGGTTCCACTGATAAATCCATCCGGGTCGCTGAAGATTTCACCCCGCAGGGTAATTCCATATACAGGGCTGAATTTATAATTGAGAGTGGTCAATACATTGTACATTACGGCCTCTTCTTCCGGATGATCTAAACCGGAATGACTTTGAATTCCCATATCTGCCCCGGTAAGCCAGGTAAAAGCCTCTGTAGGTTGGTATTGGAAATACAGGTTTTGATACACGCGGAACTGTTTGGGCTTGATGCCGTCTTCCGATTCCCTGCCTAGCAAATTGGAGTAGCTAAGGGTAAACTTGGAAGTAGGAGAGTAGGAAAACAATACTCCAACGGACTTTGCATTATTTTTATCTAAAAAGAAGTTATAGCCACTCACTACATGAAATTGAAAAGCAATCTTTTCGGAACCTTCATAGGAAAGGCGAGCCCCACTTTGGAAAAAGGGTTCGTTGTACGTGGCGATGGTGGTGGAACTGGTGAAGTTGTTTTTGGGTAAAAAGCTTTCCGTACCGATATGGGTGGTAAAAAAGCCTCCGTCAACCCACCAACCTTTTCCCAAGCGTACACCTGCATTGGCCTCTTGTATGACGGGAAATTCCGATGACCAAGTGGCCTGCGCAATATCTCCATAGTGCAAGGTGACAGTTCCCCGGATGTTTTTCTCCTCATAGTTTGCGGTGATTTGGGCAGCATTTAAGCCAAAGCGTTTGCTCCGGGGAGACACCGTGGAATACAACTGGAATTCATTGGCTCCTAATGAGTCGGAAAAGTCACTATAATATACATCCACATAGCCGGACAAGGTGAGTTTTTTATTCTTTTCTTGGGAGTCCTGAGCAAAGAGAGATAAAGAAAACATCAAATTGCTTAGTAAACAGAATAGGGTAAAGGTGAATTTCATGGGGTTTTGTCGCTTCTCAAAATGTTAAAAAAATCAGAACGGAGAGCCGTGCCTTCGGTTCTTACCAAGATAATGGTGTACTTTTCAATACGCCATGAATGGCTATGTATTGAGGAGTACTGGATATTGGTAGGAAAAGAGGAGCTGAAAGCCGGGTGATATTCTTCCGGCTGTTTAGCTCCTCTCTGGAAAAGAAATCCGTCATCCGAGTGTGTAATGGGTCGCGACCCTCTAGCTGACCACTTGTTCTACTTCTTCTTCTTTGCCTTTTGGAAGTTTTGCCCGGGTTAACAAGATCAGCCCCAAAATAAAAAAAGCACTCATGGCCACCAGACTGTTGCGCATATTGGTGAGTTGGTCTACAAAGCCAAAGGTTAATGTTCCGATCACAATGGCTAACTTCTCGGTAATATCATAAAAGCTAAAGAAAGATGCCGTATCAGGGTGATCGTTGGGGATCATCTTGGAATAGGTAGAACGTGACATCGACTGTACCCCACCCATGACTAAACCGAGAAATCCGGCTAATATATAGAAATGTGTTTCACTGGTAAGCATGGAGCCGAGCAAACAAACCAGAATCCAAATAACCAAAGTGATGCTGATGGAAAATTTGTTGCCCTTCTTATCGGATATTTTGGCAAATAAGATGGCTCCTACAATGGCGACCAGCTGTAAAATAAGTACCGTCAGGATCAAACTATCGCCTTCCATGCCTACTTCGGACTGGCCAAACAAAGGAGCCAGTAACATAACCGTTTGCACGCCCATGCTGTAAAGGAAAAAGGCTAGCAAAAAACGGATCATGGCTTGTTTGGATTGGATTTGCCCAAAGACTTTCTTCAATTCTTTAAAGCCTTTGCCAAAGACTTCCGAACTGACCTTGTGGCCGGTGGGTTTGTCTTTCAAAAAGTAGAAACCAATTTGGGCGAAGCCCATCCACCAGACCCCCACCATCAAAAAGGAGATTTTGGTAGCGGCAGTTTTATCTGCAAAGCCGAAGGTCTCGAATTGTGTGATCATCACCAGGTTGACCAACAGTAACACCACACTTCCGATATAGCCCATCGAAAAGCCCCGGGCACTGATGCGGTCCATTTGATCTTGTGTACTGATTTCCGGTAGGAAGGCATTGTAAAAAACCAGCGAACCCGCATAGCCGATACTGGCTAACACTGAACAGAGCAGGCCGTATTCCACATTTTCACCGGTAAAAAAATACAAAGACATACAGGAGAGACTGCCCAGGTAAGTGAAGAATTTCATAAATCGTTTTTTCTTTCCGCTGTAATCGGCAATGCCCGAAAGAATGGGGGAGAGAAATACGATGACCATGAAAGAAAAGGAAATGGCATAGGAATAAATGACGGTATTTTTCACTTCCCAACCAAAAAAAGGTATAATCCCATCATCACCGAAGATGGCCTCTGTACTGGCGCCATAGTAAACGGGAAAAATGGTGGAAGTGATAATGAGGTTATAAACCGAGTTGGCCCAGTCATAAGAGCACCAGGCGTTGACAAGCTTCGGATGGTTTTTCGGTAATAATTTTTCAGTCATCGGTTAATAGTTATCAGCGGGATGGCCTTTTCGGCAGAGAGAAAAAATCTCTGTCAGTAGGGCTTGTTCGGGTTCCTTTGCCTCCTCTCTTCTTTCCGTTCTACTATCCTTTCCGGAAAACCATGCCGCAATTTGAGTTAATTAATCTACCCCTGTAAATTATCCAATTCTCATCTCCTGACAAAGTTTTGGGTTTTAATTAAAAAAAAATTTTTCAATTGGCCTTTTGGAAGGTAGCTTTACGGATTTAATGCTGAAAATCCATGGGCATCAACAAAAAGTTATACCTATCGTCATAGGATTGTATGATTTTTTTAAGAACTAGTTGTAATTAAAAAAAAACGCTTGTGGAAGGTGGAGTACATAAACCTTAAATCCAAACCAAATTGACAGCACCAATTAGCACAATATCCGCACTGGAGGCAATGGAGGTACACGAAGCGATTGCTTATTTGTGGACCACTGCGATCCGGGCAAACTTGCCGGTAGCTTGCTGGCAGTTGCCTCATCAGTCTGAAAAACATCTGATAGTAGATTTTACCGGAGGAGAAACCATCGAGCGCCCCGAGGTGGAAGTCTTGCCCAAGGGCTTTCTGGTAGGACCTTTTCTCAACGAAAGTTGCCCTAACTTTTTTATTCAAGCGGGCCTACATTACAAAACCTCCGAAGGTTCTTTTCAGGAAAATTTTGATGCCGAACGTTTTGGTACGAAGGCCTATGCCAATGCTCAGCGGTTTTACCAATTATTAGAAGAGCATATTCAACAAAATACGTCTGAAGAGGTGCCTTATTTTTCAACGAACAAAAGTTGTGAGGGTGTTGACAAGGAGTGTTTTGAGTCCATGGTAGAGGAAGGGGTAAGGCAAATTTGTGAAAAGCATTTTCACAAGGTGGTTTTGTCACGGATGAAAACGGTGAAATTGAAGCCGGGGTTCAATTTGTTACAAACTTATTGGCAGATTGCCGAGGCGTATCCCAGGGCATTTGTCTCTGCAATCTCCGTACCTGAGTACGGCACTTGGGTGGGGGCGACTCCCGAGTTGTTGATTAGTGTGGAAAATGAAGAGATATTTCGGACGGTATCTTTGGCCGGTACGCAATCCCGGGACTTGTTTCCCAGCCTTTCGGATGTTTCCTGGAAGCAAAAGGAAATCGAAGAACAGGCCTTGGTTTGCCGTTATATCATCTCTTGTTTCAAAAAAATCCGCTTGCGTGAGTACGATGAAGTCGGCCCTCGTACAGTGGAAGCCGGGCATTTAGTGCACTTGAAATCGGATTATACGGTGAACATGAAGGACGTGAATTTTCCTCAGTTGGGGAGTGTCATGTTGGAGCTTTTGCACCCTACCTCAGCGGTGTGTGGAATGCCTAAGCCCGAGGCTTTGAAGTTTATCGTAGCGCATGAAAAATACGAACGCAGTTTATACAGCGGTTTTTTAGGCCCGGTGAATATCGAAAATAATACCCGGATTTTTGTGAATCTTCGTTGTATGCAGTTGCTGGAAGGCGAAGCACTGTTGTATGCCGGAGCGGGAATAACCTTCGATTCCGATCCGGCCAAAGAATGGAAGGAAACGGAATTGAAGATGAACATTATGGGAAAATTCTTATAAAAGCTACCGCTCTTAGCGAATCATATGTAGCCAAGTCACCGGATGACGGTTGGGTTTATTTCTTTCACAGAAAGTGATTCTCCCAAAAGCCATCCGGTGATTTTTTTCTTAATACAAAAAGATATGATCATAATGAATGACCGGATGGTGCCCTTGTTGCCCGATGCGTTCACGGGTGACCGTATCATTGTATTTGGTCATTCCAATACCGATATCGCTACCTTCCGCATCTTTGATTTTTACAATATCTCCCTTCTGAAAACTTCCTTGTACTTCGGTCAAGCCCACCGGAAGTAAACTGGTCACTTTGTCGGAAAGTAAAGCCTGTTTAGCCCCTTCGTTCACTATCAATGAGGCTTTGGCATAACCTTCGGAATGCGCTACCCATTTTTTGATGCTGGACGGGCGCTTGGGATGAGGTAAAAACAAGGTACCCGGAAGTTCTTCCGCAGAAGTAGCTTTTTGATACAAGTCGATCAGTACATTTTCCTGATGTCCGTTTGCGATATGGACGGCAATTCCCAAGTCGGCAATCTTTTGGGCATTTTTACATTTGGTCAGCATGCCTCCCCGGCCAAACCCCGATTTTTTAGTGGAAATGATTTCGTTGAGGTTGATCTTTTGTTTGTCTACCAGGCGGATCAGTTCGGTATGTTCTTCCTCAGGATGACCGTTGTACAAACCGTTGACATTGGTCAAAATAAACAAAGCGTCAACGTCCATCATAGAAGCTACCAGGCCTGCGAGTTCATCGTTGTCCGTAAACATCAGTTCAGTGACGGATACTACATCATTTTCATTGACAATAGGGATAATGCCATATTTCAACAAGCCCTGAAAGCAATTTTGCATGTTGAGATAATGTTGCCGGTCCCGGAAGTCCTCTTTGGTTACCAAAATTTGAGAACAAGTCTGCCGGTGTTTTTTGAATAGTTCTCCATAAACCTGAATGAGTTTTACCTGTCCGATGGATGCCAGTAATTGACGTTGTGTAACAGTGTTCTCTTTCGTATTCAGTTGAATCAGGCTCCTGCCTGCAGCCACAGCCCCCGATGAAATTAAAATAACCTCTACTTTGTGCCGGTGGATGAGTTGGGAAACTTGCTGTACCAGTTGCGCCATTAAGTCCGTATTGGGTAAACCCTCGGCAGTAGTTAATACGTTGGAGCCAATTTTAACGGCAATCCGTTGATATGTTTTCTTCATAGAAATTACTCCAAAATTACAGGTCCTTGTTGGTTTATTTGAGAGGTATACACTTCACAACCGATACCCAGTTGTTCGAAAATTTGTTGTTTTGCTTTTCCGACTTGCACAGCGGTTTCTTGTCCGCGGCATAGTGAAAAAATAGAAGGGCCAGACCCGGAGATTCCACAACCCAAAGCCCCTGTTTGCAGAGAGGCTTGTTTCACCTTTTCAAATCCGGGAATCAAAATCGAACGTACCGGCTCCACAATGACATCTTGCAAGGAACGGCCGATCAGAGCATAGTCAGACTGCATTAAGCCGGCAATTAAGCCCGCTACATTTCCCCATTGGGTAATGGCATCTTCCATGCGAATGTTCTTTTTCAGAATGTTCCGGGCCTCCTTGGTAGGGACTTCGATTTGCGGATGAATAATGGCACAATACAATTCCGGAGGGGTATTGATTCTGACAACATCCAAAGGTTGATAACTGCGGATCAAAACAAAGCCACCAAACAAGGAAGGGGCAACATTGTCGGCATGAGCACTACCACAAGCGATGCGTTCTCCTTCAATGGCAAATGGGAGAAGTTCTTCTGTGGAAAGCGACCCGCCAAGAAGTTCATTGATGGCAAAAGCACCCGCTACCGCACTGGCAGCACTGGAACCTAACCCACTACCGAAGGGCATTTTTTTGTGGAGGGTAATGTCAATGCCTTGGTCCGAACCGATCTTGTTCAGGTATTGAAGTACTGCCACTCCCACGGTGTTTTCTTGGCTGTTCAGGGACAATCTGCCTCCGTCTCCGGTAATTTGGGAGATCGTGACTCCCGGGGTGTTTTTCTTTTTGAGAATGACCTCATCACCCGGGGCGTTGACTGCAAAGCCCAATATGTCAAAACCGCAAGCTACGTTGGCGACAGTCGCCGAAGCAAATACCCTGATACTTTCACTCATGATTTAAATAATTTTTTTATTGAGATTGAAAAACAGCCTTTGTAAGGTTGTAGCCTATGTTTGGGCCTCTTTTTTCCTATTGTAGGTCAGGTTAGTAATTTTTTAGAGTCACCGGATTTACTCTTCCTCAAAGGTGCATGTCAGGCAATCCTTACTGCCTTGATGTAAAAGTAAAACTTCTCTTTGAGAAAGAAATGAGATTTGTAGTGCTGAGGGTTGGCTAAGGAGAGTTATGTTAGGTTGTTTTAGAAGTCCGGCAAAGTTAGCGAAATAAATTGAAATCAGAAATTCCGGTTGAATGTCCCTCTAGTCCCTCAATCATTGATAGTCCTCACTCCCCCGCCAACATAGGATACTTCTCCGCTATTTCCTCCTTGCTCATCACGCTCACCTTCGGCAGGGGGACGGATTTGAATAAACGCTTCTTCCAACGCACCGGAGACAGAAAAATAAGCTCTCCCGCATCCCGGTTCTCAATAAAGACTTTTCGCTCGTTTAACTCCGGGTAGGCCGCCATATCCACTTCGCCCAGTTCGTAGACTTTCTTGGTCGCCAGCCAGTACAATTTCCCGGAGATACGATTCAAGAAATAGATTTCTCCTTCCTGGGAAAAGACCTTGAAATTCCCTTTCAGCATTTCCGGATCTTTGAGTGTGCGGTACAAAGTGCCCTGATCTTTAAAAGGAGACCGGGTTATGGGTGGGTAATCCCAATCTAACTTTTTGATGGTGTAAGCTTTGACACCCTTCCATTCATCCATCCTTGTAACCAATAAGCTATCACTTCTCCATAAATACAAGCCTTGCGGATCACCAATCAGAGAATACAGCGCAGAGTCTTTAAAGAAAATATCTGCCTCCAACCGGCTCATCATTACACGGTCCTTTTGTATGGCTTCTTCACGAGGTATTCTCCCTTCCAACCGGTTACCATTCTTGTAATACCCTTTCCATTCAATATTAAAATACTGTTTGTACATATTCAAGGGGCTACAAAAACTATTGGTATATTTTCTTGTACGAAATTCGGTATCTAATTGAAATAAACTAATAACAACATCCGGTCTATATTGATAAATAAACATTGTTGGAGTATCATCAATTGAATATTCATGAAGAATACCATCATGTGCATTCCAGTTTTTACAAGACTGAAAACTGTACTTAGTATCTGCTTCTACTTTTGTATCCAATGAAGACTTGTGAAGTATAATTTTTTCAGGAGAAAATTGTTGCCTGTGATACAAAAAACCTCCTTCAATCAATACATATTCTAAACTGTCATTCCTCCCCTCACAAATTCCCTGTAACACCAGACCACAAAACAATAGACTTACTACTTGAACTTTCATTTGAACGATAAATATTCTAACCTTCAAGGATTCGTTGCTCACTCCCCCACCAACATAGGATACTTCTCCGCTATTTCCTCCTTGCTCATCACGCTCACCTTCGGCCGGGGGACGGATTTGAATAAACGCTTCTTCCAACACACCGGAGCTAAAAAGACAAGCTCTCCCGTATCCCGGTTCTCAATAAAGAGTTTTCGCTCATTTAACTCCGGGTAGGCCGCCATATCCACTTCGCCTAGTTCGTAGACTTTCTTGGCCGCCAACCAGTACAGCTTTCCGGAAATACGATTCAAAAAATAGATTTCTCCTTCCTGGGAAAAGACCTTGAAATTCCCTTTCAGCATTTCCGGATCTTTCAAGGTACGGTACAAAGTGCCCTGATCTTTAAAAGGAGACCGGGCTATGGGTGGGTAATCCCAATCTAACTTTTTGATGGTGTAAGCTTTAACACCCTTCCATTCATCCATCCTTGTAACCAATAAGCTATCACTTCTCCATAAATACAAGCCTTGCGGATCACTAATCAGAGAATACAGCGCAGAGTCTTTAAAGAAAATATCTGCCTCCAACCGGCTCATCATTACACTATCCTTTTGTATGGCTTCTTTACGAGGTATTCTCCCTTCCAACCGGTTACCATTCTTGTAATACCCTTTCCATTCAATGTTAAAAAAACGTATGTACATATTCAAGGGGCTACAAAAACTATCCGTAAGCTTTCTTTTACGGGATTCGGTATCTATTTGAAATAAACTAATAACAACATCCGGTCTATATTGATAAAAAGACATTATTGGAGTATACCTAATTGAATATTCATAAAGCATACCATCATGTGTATTCCAGTTTTTACAAGACCGAAAACTGTACTTAGTATCTGCTTCTACTTTTGTATCCAATGAAGACTTGTGAAGTATAATTTTTTCAGGAGAAAATTGTTGCCTGTGATACAAAAAACCTCCTTCAATCAATACATATTCTAAACTGTCATTCCTCCCCTCACAAATTCCCTGTAACACCAGACCACAAAACAATAGACTTGCTACTTGAACTTTCATTTGAACGATAAATATTCTAACCTTCAAGGATTCGCTACTCACTCCCCCACCAACATAGGATACTTCTCCGCTATTTCCTCCTTGCTCATCACGCTCACCTTCGGCCGGGGGACGGATTTGAATAAACGCTTCTTCCAACACACCGGAGCTAAAAAGACAAGCTCTCCCGTATCCCGGTTCTCAATAAAGAGTTTTCGCTCATTTAACTCCGGGTAGGCCGCCATATCCACTTCGCCTAGTTCGTAGACTTTCTTGGCCGCCAACCAGTACAGCTTTCCGGAAATACGATTCAAAAAATAGATTTCTCCTTTCTGAGAAAAGACCTTGAAATTCCCTTTCAGCATTTCCGGGTCTTTGAGTGTGCGGTACAAAGTGCCCTGATCTTTAAAAGGAGATTCGGCAATGGGAGGATAGTCCCAGTCCAACTTTCGGATGGTAATGGCTTTGATCTCTTTCCACGATTTCTCATTCTTAACAAAGATGCTGTCACTCCTCCATAAATAGAAACCTTGGGGGTCCCAGATCATAGAATATAAAGTACCGTCTTTAAAGAAAGCATCAGCATTCACCTGTTCCATTATTAGTTTTTGCTTTGCCCGTGCTTCTTTGCGGGGAATGGGTGTTCCTAAACGCTCCATTTTCCCCTTATACTCTTTATGCTGCCAAAATTCTTTCCAATCAGCAAAATAATATCTATAAAAGTTTAAAGGATTACAGATACTACAGCGATTCTTTCCTTTAGGTCGTTCCAAACGACTTAAAGGATTTAGGATATTCATTTGAAATAAACTTACAATATATTCAGGTAAGAAAGAATATGAACCACTTCTAAAAGGTGTTACACAATACTCATAAAGGAAATCATTATACACAGTCCAATTTCTACTCAATAGAGAACTATATAGAGTATCTGTGGCTAACTCTTTATTTTCATGGAACAAATAACGCTTTATAGGCCTTCTACCTTCAAAAATTGAAGTCTCCTTCACATACAATTTCTCCCCTTCAATCAATACATACTTCAATGTATCACTTCTTCCCTCACAAAAGCCTAAAGTCACCCAACCACAAAACAATATGGTCAAAACCTGTATTTTCATTGTATTATTTTTTGCTGTTATTTCTTTTTCTGTACTTCCCAATATGTTCTAATCTCTCCAGGTGTATACTTTTCATCCCTCCAAGCCCTATAATATCCAGCAACAGCAGCCTTTTCCCAAGCTTCAAAATTGGAAAACACCTTTCCATAAGAAGGATCATACAACCTACCACCACATTTCACAAATCGATGCATTGAGAAATTACCTGGAGCACAAGGATTATTATGGCCTTTCAAGTGATCTTTACCCTCACAATCCCGGTTGGCCTCCACACTTAATTTATCATCAAATTTGTAATTTCCTTGATGGTCATAAAATAATGAATCTAGTTTTACTCCTTGCCTAAATATGCTAACAAAGGGGTACTCAGGGTCATCACTCGTTCCATTACTAGTAAATTTCCAACCTTTAATCAATACACCTGAAATGTTTTCTCCCAATTTTCCTTTTTTAAAATCCACTTTATACCCTATAGAGTCTATCCCTTCAGCTTGAAAACAAAGATTTAGCAACTCACTAAAGGCAAAGCAATCTCCTCTATTTGTATCAAGCAATTCTTCTACACTAGAAGCTACTTGCATATTCTCTTCATAATGATAATAACTTAATTGATTTTCTTGTCCCATCCCAAAATCGCTTTGAAGTAGATTACCTAATGGATATTCTTTTTGCGTATTCAAAGAGACAGAGGGTTCTTGGTCAATATATGGAATACAGAACTTTTCCCATATTTTTTGAACAATATCCTTTCGTTTTGGAAGTCCATGGGACTGCCTACAACTATAATACAAATAACGTTCATCCAGAGAACCCATTTGCAAGCTAACTTCATATAAATAATTAACTAATCGTATCGGTTGCCTATAAGTCACATACCAACGTGTCAAAGCCTCTTTTTTGACACTGATCAACTCTTCTTCCAGCCAGGTTTCGCCTTCGTCCTTGGAAAGGCTAAGCTCGATATGAAAGCCGTGACGGTCTTGATTATCTTGAGGAGTAACCCAAGCGGCAGGCATGGCCGGATGGTCCAAATGGAAACAGCCCTGGGTTTCGAAATACCCTTTCTTGTCTTTTACTTCTTTAAGCTTCAGTCCGGTTTCTCCCTTCAGCTCGCTCTTTCCTTTTTTATTGTAAAGCAATGTTGCCACACTTTCTCCTCCCAAAGTGACTTTGGCTTTTAAACGTACGTCTTTCAGGTCCGAGTTGCCAATGCCTTGCTCTCCCGTATAGCGCAAGGTTGCACTAAAGTTGACCGGGATAGCTTTCCCATCCTCCGTACCGTAATAACATGCCGGGGGAGAAGGATTTTTGAAGACGAGTGCGCTTTCCGGTAACTGATCACTCTCTGCGATTGTTAAAAAATTCTCTCCCTGAAAGCGCAATGTCTCCAGGTCGAATTGTAAATCCGGTGCAGTGATATTCAAACGGGCGGATTTGGCCTGGGCATGACCCGGTTGCCCGGAAGGATAAACCGTAGCAACGATTTCCGTGGTATTTTTGTCAATATATACCTTATACCGGTTACCACTCCCGGTTTTTTCTACTTGTATTCCCATAATTCAATGATTTGGTTTAATACCTGTTTCTCAAATTCTACCCTTTGCAAAAGGATCCCACTTGATTTCAGGGTTTCAAATGTAGTTATTAATAAGCTTATTTATACCAATAATTTGTTATTTTTAATGCTTTTAACGAAGCCGTTGTGGGTTTTGAGGAAGGAAGTACTAGGAGCATGGATAAGTTAATAAATAGGTACGTGTGTTTCGTATTAAATAAAGATTTTATTGGAAAAGCCAGGTTTGATTTTTGTTTTTCCGCTTTTCTTTATTTCCTGTTTCCTTCTTTTGCAGTAAAAAAATGAAAGATGAAGCAATTAAAAACTTCTAATAGTTAGCAAATTATAGATTAATTCCTATATTTGCAGTCCTAATTTTAAGAGGCATAAAAATACACAAGATAATGAGCGATTTATTAAAATTTGTAGAAAAAGAGTCTGAAGAGGTGAAAGCTTCACGTCCGGACTTTTCTGCAGGCGATACGGTGAATGTACACGTAAAGATCAAGGAAGGTAATAAAGAGCGTATTCAGCAATTCCAAGGAACGGTAATCCAACGAAGAAACGGTGGGAACGGAGAGACGTTTACCGTGAGAAAAATTTCTAACGGAGTAGGTGTAGAGCGAATCTTTCCCTTAATCTCGCCAAATATCGCGAAGATAGAGGTAATCCGTAGAGGTAAAGTAAGAAGAGCCAGATTGTTCTACCTGAGAGGAAGATCTGGTAAAGCTGCCAAAATTAAAGAGAAAAGATTCTAGTTTAGCGCTTAGCCGCTTTTTTGAGGCACGCATCGATTATAAGAAATTAAGTCTCTGGCCAACAAATGTAAGTTTGTTGGCTTTTGTGTTTTCTGTAGATTGACCTCCTCATAAAAGGAAATTTACCTTAAATGCAGCACTCTGTGCCAGGGGCTTTTTGTAATCCTCAAAAAAATAAGTAATATCGGTTTTTAAAGCCTTGTTGGACAAGCTTGGGTTGGGTAACGATACGTATTTTGTGGTGGTTAATAAACAAAATGAAGCCGGGAAAGGCTTTGTCAACACTACGAACAAATTATCGTTAACATATACGAAAGTACCCGGTTTGTATAGAAAGATTCATAATTATCTCTGTTGTTCCTAAATCAAAGCACTGTCCTTATGGAAATTCAGTTGGAGAAAGGGAAAAAGTTATATTTTGCCTCTGACTTTCACCTGGGAATCCCCACCCATGAAGAAAGCGTAAAGCGCGAACGGAAAATTGTACGTTGGCTGGATCAGGCCAAAGAAGATGCGCAGCATATTTTTTTGATTGGGGACATTTTTGATTTTTGGTTTGAGTATAAAACTGTTATTCCGAAAGGTTTCATCCGCTTTCAAGGCAAATTGGCAGAGTTGACCGATGCCGGAATTCCCGTTTCCTTCTTTATTGGTAACCACGATATGTGGCTTTTCGATTATTTCACTAAGGAGTTAGGGATTGCTATTTATCGCGAGCCTTTGGTGATGCATGTCAACGGTACTAAAATGTATGTAGGGCACGGTGATGGCCTGGGCCCCGGAGACGGCTTTTATAAAATTTTGAAGAAAATCTTCCGGAACAAACTCTGTATTTGGCTTTTTGGTTTGATTCATCCCAGCCTGGGGATTACCATCGCAGATAGGTGGTCGCGGCAAAGCAAGAAAAAAGGAACTCCGCAATTTATGGGGGAAGAGGAGTGGATTTATCAATTTGCCAAAGAACTGGAAGAAAAAGAGCATCACGATTACTATATTTTTGGTCACCGGCATTTGAACTTTGTCATGGATGTGTTGGGGCGAAGCAAATATGTGAATACGGGAGAGTGGCTTTCAACTTACAGTTATGCCACCTTTGACGGAGAAGAAATGCAATTGTTAAAATTTGATTAGTTCCTACGACCTGAAAAGTTTTCGCTAACAAAGTGGTTTTTATTCATCCGTAAAAGCCCGAAGCGGAAACTTTCTCATGGGTGCTTTCCTTCCTTCATTAGACAAACCTTACAATCGCCACACTTGATAGTCTTTTCGCGAAAATAATTCTATCCGGATTTTTTAAAATTTTCTTGAAAAAACGGGTAAATTACCCTGTTCGATAAAAAAAATGCAGGGTAAAAAACAGCTCTATAAGCATTAGAAGGAAGATTTTAAGGGAGAATGGGAGAAGTTCCTGGAAAGGCAAATTGAATAATATCGGATTTAACGTATTTTTGCAGCAAATATTAATCAGAGAGGAATGGCGTCTGCAAAGTATATTTTTGTTACAGGTGGAGTTACTTCATCCTTAGGAAAAGGAATTATATCTTCTTCGTTAGGTAAATTATTACAAGCAAGAGGATACAAAGTTACCATTCAAAAGTTCGACCCCTATATTAACATCGATCCGGGAACAATGAATCCCTACGAGCACGGTGAGTGCTATGTGACCGATGACGGGGCCGAAACAGATTTGGATTTGGGACATTACGAACGGTTTTTGAATATTTCCACTTCCCAGGCTAATAATGTGACCACTGGAAGGATCTATCACAATGTGATTTCCAAAGAGCGGAAAGGGGAGTATTTAGGGAAAACGGTTCAGGTAATTCCCCATATTACCGATGAAATTAAACGGAATATCTACTCACTGGCCGAAACTGGCGAGTACGATATTGTGATTACGGAAATTGGCGGTTGTGTCGGAGATATTGAGTCCTTGCCCTTTATTGAAGCGGTAAGACAAGCCCGTTGGGATGTCGGGCCACACAATTCATTAGTCATTCATTTGACTTTGGTCCCCTATCTCAAAGCGGCAAAAGAGCTGAAAACCAAGCCTACCCAACATTCTGTGAAAACCTTGTTGGAATCAGGGATCCAGCCGGATATTTTAGTATGCCGGACCGAGCACCCGCTTCCTCCGGAAATCCGCAGAAAGGTAGCCTTGTTTTGTAATGTGGATTTGAAAGCGGTGATCGAATCAAGAGATGCCGAGTCTATCTACGATGTGCCTTTGTTGATGCGCAAAGAGAGGCTGGATGAAATTGTATTGTCTAAATTGGATCTGCCGAATACACCTGAGCCGGATATCAGCTCATGGAAACACTTTTTGGGTAAATTGAAAAACCCCACCGGGGAAGTCAATATTGGTCTGGTAGGAAAGTATGTAGAGTTGCCGGATGCTTATAAATCTATTGTAGAAGCCTTGATTCATGCCGGAGCAATGAATGAATGCCGGGTGAACATCCATTGGGTCAAAGCCGAAAGCCTGGATGATGGAGAGGTGGAAGAGCATCTGCAAAACATGGATGCGGTATTGGTGGCACCGGGATTCGGAGAGCGGGGAGTCGAAGGTAAAATCAATGCGGTGACCTATGCCAGGGAAAACAAAATCCCGTTTTTGGGCATTTGCTTGGGAATGCAATGTGCGGTGGTAGAATTTGCCCGGAATGTATTGAAATTGGAAGGAGCGGCTTCTGCGGAAGTATCGCAAGAAACACCCCATCCGGTGATCGCATTAATGGACGATCAGAAAAATATTACCATGATGGGAGGTACGATGCGATTGGGCGCTTATCCGTGTAAAATCCGGAAAAACTCCCTGGCAGCGAAAATCTACCATAAGCCGGAGATAAAAGAACGGCACCGTCATCGTTACGAATTCAATAATAATTACCTGGAGCAGTACGAACAAGCTGGCATGCTGCCTTCCGGTATCAACCCTGATTCGGGTTTGGTTGAGGTCGTTGAGTTGAAAGATCATCCTTTCTTTGTAGGGAGCCAGTTCCATCCCGAGTTAAAAAGTACGGTTGAAGATCCGCATCCCTTGTTTGTGAGTTTTGTGGGAGCAGCTATTGAGAAGAAGAAAGGAAAAAATTAAATACCGGATAGCATCTTTTAACAGCTTGAATCTGTTAGATTTGCTTCTTTAGATGGAATAAACTGATGGTTGAGCAATTGCTTTCTAAAAACAGGAGCCTTTTAAAAAGGTGCTGTCAGTGCAAGTTGCCTCTTCCTCAAGCATAATATAAGGAGTATTGAGAAAGAGCAATCAAGTTCTGAGGGTTAAGCGCAATGCGGGAAGTGAGTAATTATTTCCGGGCATACCTTATCCCTCATTGCTTTTGGTCTTTCCGGTACTGCTGGTGATTAGTGGAAAATGTGATTTTTGGAAATCACACTTATTTTTAAAAGAAAAAATAATGGACAAAAATCAAGCTACCGGACTCATTCTGATTTCGCTCTTACTGCTGGGGTATATGTTTTTCTTTTCCCCTGACCCGGAGTCCGTTCAGCAAACGAATTCTCTGCCGGATTCAACAACGGTTGCGGCTTCACCTGTGAAAGAGCCCCTTGTCAAAGACAGCACAAGTGTCAACCGCTCCCTTTCGGATTCTGTCGCAGTGGCCCAATACGGCCCTTTTGCCAAGGGAATGCAAGGAGAAAGTAAAAAGGTGATTTTGGAAAATGAAGATGTCAAAATTACTTTCGATTCCTATGGAGCGCAGATCAGCGAAGTGATCCTGAAAAACTATGTGACCTATACCAAAGAAACCTTGGTACTGTTGGACCAATGGAGTAGCCAAATCAGTGAAACCTTGCCGACTGACCATGGAAACATCAACCTGAACGAGCTGTATTATCAAGTAAAAGAGCAAGGTAATACCTTGAGCTTTCGGATTTATAGCGAAGGAGGACTGGCTTTGGAAAAGAAGTTTACCTTGGAGGAGAAAGGGTTTGTCTTGAACTATGATCTCAACTTAGACGGTATCAAAAATACTTTGCGGGGATCATCCATTCGCTTCAATTGGGTGAACCATATGAAAAAATTAGAGCAGGATCTGGAGCAGGAAATGATCCGTTCTACCGTCAATTTTTATACGATAGACGATAACTGGGATGATTTATCCCCTAGTTCCAAAGATAAAGAAGAAGTCAAGCCGGAACTCCCGGTGAAGTGGGTTTCTGCCAAGCAAAAGTTCTTTAACTCCGGCTTGATTACGGATGCACAGTTTTCCAATGTACAATTGACCACTTCGGTAGACGAAACCGATAAACATTCGGTAAAAACCTCTCAAATCTTATTGGATATTCCATTGGATAGTATTCAGGCGGGTACGGCAAACCTCCGTTTTTATTTCGGTCCTAATGATTATAAAATTTGTGAGGCGGTAGCCCCTCGTTATGAGAAAAACGTATACTTAGGTTGGGCAGGTCTTTCTTTTATCAACTTATACGTGATGTTTCCCTTGTTCAACTTCTTGGAAAGTTTTATTTCCAACTACGGGGTGATCATTTTCGTAATGGTATTGCTGATCAAGACCTTGTTGTTCCCACTGACGTACAAGTCTTATATTTCGATGGCGAAGATGAGGGTATTAAAACCGGAGCTGGACGAAATCAAAGCAAGAGTGGGAGACGATATGGCGAAAGCGCAACAAGAGCAAATGAAGCTCTATCAACAAATGGGAGTGAATCCTATCAGCGGATGTATTCCGATGTTGGCTCAAATGCCTGTATTTATCGCCTTGTTCAACTTCTTCCCCAATGCCATTCAGCTTAGGCAAAAAGGCTTCCTTTGGGCTACTGACTTGTCAACCTACGATTCTGTTTTCGACTTGCCGTTTTCTATTCCGGCCTATGGTGACCACGTGAGTTTGTTTACCTTATTAATGACCGGGTCGACTATATTATATACCTATTATAATAACCAAATGAGCCCGAGTACTGGCCCGGGACAAGGACAAATGAAGATGATCGGGTATATCACTCCGGTGATGTTCATGTTCTTCTTAAATTCTTTCTCTTCCGGTCTGACGTACTATTACTTTATTTCTAACTTGATTACCATCAGTCAGCAATTGGGAATCCGGAAATTTATTGACGAAGACAAAATCCGGAAGAAATTAGAAGAGAACAAGCATAGAAATAAAGGACGGAAACGCTCGAAATTCCAGCAACGCTTGGAAGACGCATTGAAGGCGCAAGAAGAAGCAAAAAATAAACGAAGAAAATAATCAATAGTAGAAACCTCCGGAGGCGCTAAGTCCTGGAGGTTTTGTGAGATTTAAGATCACGGAAATCATGAATGTGGATTTTGATAAAGGCGATGGACTGGTGCCGGTAGTGATACAAGATGCCTCTACTAATAAGGTTTTGATGTTGGGCTATATGAATCAGGAAGCCCTGGAAAAAACCCGGCAAGAGAAGCGGGTTACTTTTTATAGCCGGAGCAAACAACGTTTGTGGACCAAAGGCGAAACTTCGGGGAATTTTCTGAATGTAAAAGAAATCTTGGTCGATTGCGATCAGGATACCCTATTAATCAAAGCAGACCCTGTAGGACCGGTTTGCCATACCGGAGCCGATACATGTTTTAAAGAAAGCAATCAGGGAAAAGCCGCTTTTATTCAGTACTTGGCGGAAATTATCCACGACCGCAAAGTCAATCCGACGGAAAAATCGTATACGACTTCTCTGTTCAATAAAGGTATCAACAAAGTTGCCCAGAAGGTAGGAGAAGAGGCCGTGGAGTTGGTCATTGAAGCCAAAGATGATAACAAGGACTTGTTTTTAGGCGAAGCGGCTGACTTGCTTTATCATTACTTGGTATTGCTGGAAGCCAAGTCCATTGGCCTGGATGAAGTGATAGCTGTGTTGGAAAAACGGCATAAATAAAGAGGTAATACTGAAGAGTGGAAAATAACAGCCTGGGTGAAAGCCCGGGCTTTTTTTATGCTTTTGGATTTTTTTTCGCATTCCCCGTCTGTTAACCTTCTCTTTTTGTTTCAATATCCTTGAATTTGCAATTTTTATAAAAACAGGGTTGGAATGGAAGTGAATATGTGTGGAAATATGTTTTTATTGATGTTTGATGGTTGTTAAATGTCTTTAAAATTAATTAAATATGTATTTTTATTAATTTTTGATTAAAAAATAAACCGTGTTTATGTCTTTTTGCTGAAAATTTCTTTTCTTTGGGTTAAAATCAAACCCAATATCAAAACGATTTGAATATGGAGCACTTTACAGAGAATAAAAAGAACTTGGTGCTGGTAGGAAATGGCATGGTGGGATATAAGTTTTGTGAAAAGTTTGTAGAGTTGGGAATGGGCGCAACATACAATCTTATGGTTTTTGGAGAGGAGCCCAGGGTTGCTTATGACCGGGTGAAATTAAGCACTTATTTTTCCGGGACTACCGAAGAGGAATTAACCTTGGCAACAGCTGACTGGTACGAAGACAACGGAATCCTTTTGTTTACCAATGAGCTGGTCACGGAAATCGACCGGAACGAACAACAAATTAAAACCCAGAAAGGAACTTGCATCTCTTATTATAAACTTATCCTTGCGACCGGGTCTTCAGCTTTTGTCCCTCCTGTGCAGGGAGTGGAAAAGGAAGGTATCTTTGTGTACCGGACTATTGAAGACCTGGAAGCAATTTTGGCCTTTGGAAAACGGGCCCGGAAGGCGGTGGTGATCGGGGGCGGTCTTTTAGGCTTGGAAGCCGCAAAGGCAACTTTGGATATGGGGCTGGAAACCCATGTAGTGGAATTTGCTCCCCGGTTGATGCCCAGGCAATTGGACGAACAAGGTGCACAAACCTTAAAAAATAAACTGGAAGCTTTGGATATTTACATTCACCTGAATAAAAATACCCGGAGTTTCGAAGGGAAAGATACTGTGAAAAAATTGCACTTTGCCGATGATACTTCTTTAGAGACCGATATGGTCATCATCTCTGCGGGAATACGGCCCCGGGACGAACTGGCCAGACAAGCCAACCTGGCAACCGGAGGCCGTGGAGGAATAGCCGTCAATTACCATATGCAAACTTCCGATCCGGATATTTATGCCATTGGAGAAGTAGCACTGTTTCAGCAAAAAACATACGGATTAGTAGCTCCGGGGTATGAAATGGCCGAAGTCGCTCTCCAGCATATTCTGGGCAATTCTGAGAAAAAATTTGAAAACGTGGATATGTCTACCAAATTAAAGCTGATAGGGGTAGATGTAGCCAGTTTTGGCGATGCCTTAGGAGAAACCCAAGGTGCACGTACAGTAGTATTGGACAGCCAGACTAGTGGAGTATATAAACGGTTGAACATATCGGCGGATGGCAAACGCTTACTGGGAGGGGTTTTGGTAGGAGATACGGAGAGTTACAATATGCTTTTGCAAATTACCAATAATCAATTAACTGTCCCTGCCGAACCTGCTGCGCTATTAGTAGAAGGGAATACCGGAGAAGGGACTACTATGAAAGCCAGTGACCTACCTGATTCGGCTTTGATTTGCTCTTGTGAAAATGTGGACAAAGGTACGATTTGTCATTCGGTAGTTGAAAAGGGGGTAAGCAATTTGGCCGAAGTAAAAAAGTGTACCAAAGCGGGCACGGGTTGCGGAGGCTGTATGCCCATGGTGAAAGATTTGTTAGAAGAAACGCTAAATGCACAGGGTAAGGCGGTGAAAAAAGTGATTTGTGAGCATTTTGACTATACTCGTCAAGAGCTGTTGGATTTAGTGAAAGTAAATCATATACGCACCGTTGATGAGTTGATTGACCGGTATGGAAAAGGCCAGGGCTGTGAAATATGCAAGCCGGCAGTAGCTTCCATCCTGGCAAGTACCTGGAACGAGATGATTCTGAAAGACAATGCCACCAGTCAGGATACCAACGACCGCTTTTTAGCCAATATCCAAAAAGGAGGATCGTATTCGGTAGTTCCCAGGGTACCGGCGGGAGAGATTACACCTGATAAATTGATTGTATTGGGAGAAGTAGCCAAAAGATACCACTTATATTGTAAAATTACCGGAGGCCAACGCATTGATCTTTTTGGGGCCAGACTGGAGCAATTACCCGATATCTGGGAAGAGTTGATTGCTGCCGGTTTTGAAAGTGGCCATGCCTATGGCAAATCTGTGCGGACGGTCAAAAGTTGTGTGGGCTCTACCTGGTGCCGCTTTGGCGTGCAAGATTCGGTTTCCTTTGCTATTCAAATTGAAGAGAGGTACAAAGGGCTCCGGGCACCCCACAAACTGAAATCGGCTGTATCCGGATGCATCCGGGAATGTGCGGAAGCCCGCTCCAAGGACTTTGGCATCATTGCTACCGAAAAGGGCTGGAACCTGTACGTCTGTGGTAATGGAGGGGCAAACCCGCAACATGCTCAACTGCTCGCTTCCGATATCGATGAAGCAACTTGCATCCGTATGATTGACCGCTTTCTGATGTTTTATATCAAAACGGCCGAACCTTTGACTCGTACGGCTCACTGGTTGAAAAGTATGGAGGGAGGAATCGACTATCTGCGCGAAGTAGTCGTGATGGATTCCTTGGGAATCGGGGCGCAACTCGAACAGGAAATGACCCTTTTAGTAAATGCCTATACCTGCGAGTGGAGGGAAGTGGTGAAGAACCCTGAACTCCGCAAACAATTTAAACAATTTGTGAACTCCGATGAGGAGGATACTACGATGAAGTTTCAACCGGTCAGAGGCCAACGGGTGCCTCTGGCCTGGTAATGAAGTAAAGGGGAAAATACCACAGAATTGGCTCGTGAATCCTGGACGTGTTCCTATGAGCTTTTCCTCTTTATCCAACCAAAAACACATGGCAATCTTAATATACCAATAAACAACTCCAAGCCCGGAATTGTAAGGGCTCAACTCTCTTTTTTTCAGGTGTTAAAATAGAGGGATTCTTCCCTTCCTACAATGGAAGAAGAGTGAGGGGCATGAGTGAGGAAGGCATTATTGCTTTTTTTACTCATACCCTCCTCCTCTATTTGTTTTTTCTATGCAATCGTAATCGCTATGCTTAATTCAGACACTATTGTTACTCAGAGGTCATGGTACAAGGTGGCCCGGGTAGAAGACTTTCCGGCAAATGGAGGAGCTTGTATAAAGGTAAAAGATCAACAAATTGCCGTTTTTCATTTTTCCCGAAACAATGAATGGTACGCCAGCCAACATTTATGCCCGCATCGCCAACAAATGGGACTGGCCCGGGGAATGATCGGCGATATACAGGGAGAACCCAAAGTGGCCTGCCCTTTTCATAAACAAACCTTCTCGCTGAAGTCAGGTACTTGCCTGAGCAGTGACGAATACCAAATTCAAGTGTATCCGGTAAAGGTGGAGAAAGGATTTGTGTATGTAGGATTAGAAGAATAAACCTTTGACAGGTTGCTTACCGATAAGAATTAACCCTCTATACTTTTCCCCTGTACTACATGAATCAACAGTTTACAATTATCATCATGAACTCATGAAATCGCTTGCTCACAGAATATTATTTCTCAACACTTTTGCTTTTACGATCTGTTTTGCGGCCTGGATGTTGAATGGGGTGCTGGTTACGTATTTGGTAGAAAATCAAATAGTGGATTGGGGTCCTGTAGAAATCGGTTGGCTGATGGGAATTCCCGTTCTAACGGGTTCGCTGATGCGTTTGCCGGTAGGTATTTTATCCGACCGGTACGGGGGGAAACCCGTGTTTTCGATACTGTTGATTTTAAGTGCCATTCCCATGCTTCTTCTATCCCAAATGACGGAATTTTTGGGTTTTGCCTTATGTAGCGTTGGCTTTGGGTTAACCGGAGCCAGTTTTGCCGTAGGAGTAGCGTATACATCGGTATGGTATCCTAAAAAACAGCAAGGTACCGTGCTTGGTATTTTTGGAGTGGGAAATGCCGGTGCAGCCATTACCACACTCTTGGCTCCTGCTTTGTTAAATCATTTGACACTTAACGGTACCGACAAAGAAGCCTGGAGAATTTTACCCATGATCTATGGAGTCGTTTTAGCCGTTGTGGCTTTAATCTTCTTTGTATTTGCGGTCAACAAGAAACCTGAAAATAGCCAACGTTCTTTAAGGACTTCGCTAAAGCCTTTAAAAAATATCAGGGTATGGCGCTTCGGGTTGTATTACTTTCTGGTGTTTGGTTGTTTTGTCGCTTTTGCCCAGTGGTTAGTGCCGTATTTTCTCAATGTGTATTATTTGCCCTTGGTGACCGCCGGAATCTTCGCTTCTCTGTTCAGTTTTCCCTCCGGTGTGATTCGGGCATTGGGAGGATGGCTGTCGGATAAATTTGGCGCAAGAAAAGTCATGTATGGGGTTTTAGGGGCTTCTTCTATCATCAGCCTGTTGTTAGTGGTTCCCAAAATGGATATATACTCTCCCGGAAAAGGAATATTGGCCTCTACCGGAGGTACGGTCTCCCATGTATCTGATTCATTGATTGCCATAGGGGAGAAGTCGTATGTGCTCACCCAAAAGGCAAACGGATTAGCGGAAGCGGATAAAACAGCTAAAATTTTACCGGTGAAAGAAGTATGGCAAGAGCCGGTGATCCGGGAGGGGGAACAAGTGAAAAAGAAACAACTTATCGCCAAAGGAGTTACGCATATTTTTTATCAGGCCAATGTTTGGGGGTTTGCGGTTCTGGTGATTTTGATTGGCAGTGTTTGGGGAGTGGGAAAAGCCGCAGTCTACAAGCATATCCCCGACTACTTTCCCAATGAAGTTGGCGTAGTGGGAGGAATGGTAGGCGTGATGGGAGGCTTGGGAGGTTTCTTTTGCCCGATTGTATTCGGTTACTTGCTTGAGTTTACCGGGGTATGGTCCAGTTGCTGGCTATTTATGTTTTTCTTATCCATACTCTCCTTGTTGTGGATGCACCAAGTAGTACTCAAGATGAAGAATAAAGACAGTATTGAAAAATACCACAAATTAGAAGAAATGCCGGAGCTAGCCGGAGCTACTACATTTGAAGGATAGAAGGATAGAGGGAGAGAATGTTTTTTCTGTTTCTCAACGCGAAGAAATTGTGAGACATTCTTTTCGAAACAATTAGTCAAAAACCAAACATTTCAATTCTACTAAGTATTCATTCTCATGCATACAAGAGCAAATACAGTAACACCCTACAAAACTACTTGTTCCTATTGTGGCGTAGGTTGTGGGATCATTGTCCGGAAAGATTCCAAGGGACGCTTGCAAGTAGAAGGAGACCCGGAGCATCCGGTTAACCGGGGGGTGCTTTGCTCAAAAGGAAGAAATTTGCATTATGTAGTGGAAGATAAGTCGGATCGTTTGCTGTATCCGGAAATGCGTTGGAACCGGCATATGCCCTTACAGCGAGTCTCTTGGGAACAGGCATTGGAACGGACGGCCGCGGTGTTTAAGGCATTGATGAAAAAGTACGGGCCGGATTCCGTGGGCTTTTACGTTTCCGGACAGTGCTTGACGGAGGAGTATTACTTAGTGAATAAATTGACCAAAGGGTTTTTAGGAACCAATAATATCGACACCAATTCCCGTTTGTGTATGAGCTCGGCAGTAGCGGGATATAAAAAAGCATTGGGAGACGATATCGTGCCGGGCAGTTATGATGACATTGAGAAGGCCGGTTGTTTTCTGATTGCCGGAGCTAACCCGGCTTGGTGCCATCCGATTTTATTCAGACGGATAGAACAACATAAAGAACAAAACCCGGAGGTGAAACTGATTGTGGTAGACCCGCGAAAAACACAAACGTGTGCGTTGGCCGATATACACCTTCAGATAAGGCCGGGAACAGATATCATTTTGTACCATGCTATGGCTCGTTACCTGATCGAACAGGACTGGGTAGATTGGAAGTTTATCGCCCGGCATACGGAAGGGTTTGAATCTCTCAAACAAGTGGCCTTTGAACGGGACCTGGATGAAGCGGCAAGACGCTGTGAGGTACCGGTAGAACAAATCAAAGAGGCAGCTCGCTATATTGGTGAAGCCAATGGCTTTCTATCCATGTGGGCGATGGGCGTGAACCAGAGTGTGGTAGGGGTGAATAAAAACCTTGCTTTGCTGAATTTGTCGTTGATTACCGGGCAGATAGGAAAACCCGGAGCGGGTCCCTTTTCCCTGACCGGACAACCCAATGCTATGGGAGGGCGTGAAGTAGGAGGGATGGCCTCTTTGCTGGCCGCTCATTTGAATCCGGCTAATCCGGAACACCGGCAAAAAGTGGCTGATTTTTGGGGAGTAAAAAGCTTGTCCACAACTTCCGGACTGACGGCCACGGAAATGTTTGAAGCTTTGGCTGAAGGGAAAATGAAGGCAATTTGGATCATTTGTACCAATCCCATGGTCTCTTTGCCTAATTCGAACCTAGTGGAAAAGGCCTTGCAAAAAGCCCGCTTTGTGGTGGTACAGGATATTTCTAAAAAAGCCGACACACTTGCTTATGCCGATGTGGTATTGCCTGCTGCCGGATGGGGGGAAAAGGAAGGTACCATGACCAATTCCGAACGGAGGATCAGCTACTTGAGTAAATTTACCGAAGCACCGGGAGAGGCCCGGCCGGATGTGGAAATATTGTGGGATTTTGCCCGGAAAATGGACTTTGAAGGGTTTGATTACCAATCTCCTGCAGAGGTGTTTAACGAGCATTGCCGCCTTACTCAAGGCACCAAAATTGATATTTCCGGACTCGGTTACGAGCGCTTACAAAGGGAAAGATCCATTCAATGGCCGGTACCGGATAAAAAACATCCGGGGACGCCCCGCCTGTTTACCGATCACCGGTTTTATACCGGAAATGAACGGGCAAGAATATTCGGCGTACCCTCCGAAAATGCCTCCGAAACGACTACCCCTGATTTTCCGCTGGTGCTGATTACCGGACGTATTCGCGATCAATGGCATACCATGACGCGCACAGGCAAAGTGAGCCGCCTTAATCAGCATATCAGCCAGCCTTTTGTAGAAATACATCCTGAGGATGCTCATGAAAGAGGTCTTAAGAACGGACAAGTAGTGGAAGTATACAACAGCAGGGGGCGGGTAAGAGTGACGGTGAAAATTACCGGTACGATCAAACGCGGAGTCGTATTTTTACCTATGCACTGGGGGAAGGTATTGAATAAATCGTTTGCCCGGGCAAACAACCTTACTTCCAACCGGGTCGATCCGGTATCCAAAGAACCGGACTTTAAATATTCGACTGTTCAGGTATTGCCGTATCAGAAACCGAAAGAAAAGGTGATTGTCGTAGGAGCCGGAGCAGCTGCCTATAGATTTATTCATTCCTACAGAGAATTGAATACCCGGGATGAAATCCATGTTTTCTCCAAAGAACCGTATCCTTTTTACAACCGGGTGTTGTTACCGGAATATGTCAATGAGCATTTGGTATGGGAAAAGTTACTGAAGTTTAAAAAAGGAGAATTTGAAAAACTAAATGTGCATCTGCATAAGGGCGTAAGTATTGAAGCTATTAACCGCCAACAAAAAACGGTGACCGATGCCAAAGGAAGCATACATGTATATGATAAACTAATTATCGCTACGGGTAGCCGGGCATTTGTGCCCAAGGATGTTCCGCTGCACCTTCCCGGGATTTTGACCATGCGAAGCCGGGCGGATGCCGATGCTTTAAAACAATGCCTGGAGCCTGGAGGAAAAGTGCTGGTGGTAGGAGGAGGGTTGCTAGGGCTGGAATTAGCGGCTTCGCTGCGGGAAATAGCCATTGATGTAACCCTGGTGCAATTGGCTTCCCGGCTGATGGAACGCCAGTTGGATGTGATTGCCAGTGACTTACTGAGAGAGGTAGTGGACGAGATGGGTGTGGATATCTTTTTTAATGATCAGGTACAAACGATTTTTCCTAAAAATACCTCTGGCTTTGTGGTACGTCTTAAAAGTGGAAAAACCATTCCTTGCGATGCCGTGGTGTATGCCATTGGTACCCGGCCCAATATTGAGTTGGCCAAAGAGGCCGGGTTGAAATGTCAGCGGGGGGTGGTGGTCAATGCTTATTTACAAAGTAGTGATCCGGATATTTATGCCATGGGCGAAATTGCCGAATTCCGGAACGTGCTCAACGGTATTACGGCTGCAGCCGAAGAGCAAGCTGATTATGCCGCGCGTCATCTGGCAGGGGATCTGGCCAATTTGTATAAGGGCTCTTTATTTATGAATATCCTCAAATTTTCAAACCTGGATCTTTGCTCTTTGGGAATGGTGGAAATTCCCGAAAAGGGAGAAGGGTACGAAGAGGTGGTTTTTATGGACAGGAGTCAGCGATACTATAAGAAATGCATCGTGTACCAAGATCGTCTGGTAGGGGCCATACTGATGGGCGATAAAAGTGAATTTGCCGAATTTAAAGACCTGATCGAGTCGGGCATGGAGCTTTCGGAAAAACGCTTGAAACTCTTGCGTTCCGAAGGCAAAACACAAGCGGTACTCGGTACATTGGTCTGTTCGTGTAATAATGTAGGAGAAGGGAACCTCCGGCAGGAAATTGAAAAGGGATGTAATGACTTCCGGCAATTGTGCAAGCTGACAGGAGCCGGTACCGGATGCGGAAGTTGTAAGCCTGAAGTAAAGGCGGTTCTGGAAAGTTGCCAACAGGCAATGTTTACTTAACAATGAAGCTCTTTTACCTTATATTCTAAAAAAACAAATCCAATGAAAAAGCAACTTGTACGGGTATTTGTGAAAGGAGGTGCTTTGTCTCCGGCCGATTTAATGAAGGTGCTTACCACTGCGGAAGAGAATTTTGGCTGTGAGTATGTGCATTTTGGCTCCCGGCAAGATATGATTTTTCCGGTAACGGAATACAAAAAAGAGCTGCTGGATGAAACGTTTCAATCCATTCAGACGGCTTACGAATATGAACTACAAGGGGAAGAAACCTATCAAAACATCGTTTCATCGATGATGACGGTAGACATGCTTCCCAATACCTATTGGATGCATACTGATACGTATTATTATATCCTTGAGGCGTTTGATTACTTGCCAAAATTGAAAATTAATATATGTGATCCCCAACAAAGTCTGGTGCCCTTGTTTACCGGTCAATTGAATTTTGTTGCCAGCGAATATGACAATTATTGGTATCTCTATCTGGGTTTCCCGGAATACGGTCAAAAGCTACAGGTATGGCCGGAGTTGGTATTCAGTTTTGATATTGCCAAGTTAGCCAAAGCTTTGGAAGAGTTATATTTTACGCATTTGGGCTTGCCTGTGGAAGAGCTTTATGCCATTTTAAAAGAAGTAGCACCGGTAAACGGGAAAAAAACAGAGGAGGATTTACAAATACCCGATGGTCGCTTTCCTTATTATGAAGGCATGAATAAGATGGCCGGAGACAAATACTGGTTGGGTTTGTATTGGCGGAATAACCGTTTTACAATTTCCTTTTTGAAGGATGTCTGTACCCTTTGTGATTTGACACAACTCAGTAAATTTTACATCACTCCCTGGAAGTCATTCATTGTAAAAGGAATAATGGGGAAGGATTGTTTTCAATGGGAAAAACTTTGTGGAGTGAATGGCATCAATATGCGGCATTCTTCCCTGGAACTTAATTGGCACCTGCCTTTGATGGATGAGGATGCTTTGCAGCTGAAACGCTATCTGGTCAAAACTTTTGACCAGAATGATATCAGCACCTTGGGGCTTTCTTTTACCATTAAAACCCGCCCGTTGGTAGTGTTTACTTCGGTGATCATTGAAAAGAATCCTCCGAGTCAATATGCATCAGCGTACGAATTGTTGCCCTCTTACACCATATCGTATGCAAAGGATTTTAATCCGAACCAACGGGAAGTGAACGTATTTGCAAGTAGTGTAGTGAAAGAAGATTTGCCTCCTTTGTTGATGGAGTTAAGCAAATTGTATTATCAACAATTGGAAAAAGAACAGGGCACACTTCCTGAAAAGCAAAGAGAAAAAGAAACTACATACCGGGAGGTGTATCAATGTGGGGAATGTTTGTCCGTCTATGATGAGGAGTTTGGAGATCCTGATGGAGGGATAGTACCGGCAACGGTTTTTGCCGATTTACCGGAAGATTACCAATGTGCGCTTTGTCAGGCCCCCAAGGCGTCTTTTGAGCCCAGCCAAATCAACCTGGCCCATGTTCAAGATGGATGAGTGGGTAGACAGTAGAAATTTATCAAAGGCATTTAACTGCTTTTGAAAAAAATAAAAATTAATTCTAACCTAAATCAAACTCAGCAGGTTGCTTTTAGCGGTCTGGTGTATAATTTCTCGCTTTCTGATCCATGGCCCGGTAATATCACTGTTACCGGGCTATATCATTGAGATGGAAGGGAGCATTAAGCATTTTCCAAAATAAACCGGGTGAGATCGGGGGCAAGCTCCAAAATATATTCCTGTGAATTGGGGTTGAGGATGATCGTCATTTCCTGAAACTGTTCGATGACATCGCGGGCTTTAAAGCATTTAAAGCTGACATGATAAGCCTTTGTAAGTTCTTCGGCAGTAAACAAAGCGATGATTTCCTCTCCTGCTTGGTTTTTCCAGGGGGCTATCACATATCCGTTGTTGTGCTCGGTGGCTTGTACGTATACAGGACTTTCCAACAGAGCGGCAAAAAAATCCTTTTCTTTTCCATTTTGCCCAAAGAGCGAAAAAAGGTATCGGGTATTTTCCATTTTAAATCTTGTTTAGTAAAGTAGGGTCACAACCAAAGTTTTCATCCCTTATAAAGTGTTTAGCAAAGCCTTGGCTTTGTCAATTTGCGGATGTTGCTCTTTGGGAACCAGTTGGTAGATCTTTGTTGATTGATGAAGGTTCCTAAGGGCTACTATCAATTCTTCCTGTTTTATTTTTTGTTTCATCACATCCGCGTGAATTTTCTTACAGAGTTTTATATATCCGTCGGATTTGTCTTGCACCTTTTCTTGAAACTCCAAAGAAAGAGTGTAATCAAATGTATGGTAAAACCCGGATAAAATATGGGCCAACTGTAGCGCTCTGTGCTGAGCATCTGGCTCCAGTTCTGTTTGTGACAGAATACTTGGAAGTATTTTACTGTCACCAACTTTAAGAAGTGAAAGGATAAGGTTTACTATTTTTTGAGAGTTCATAGGTAAAAAAATAATTGTTGCATGTCTGATTCATGATCCTCTTTACCGGAGGGCCGTTTAGCGATAAAGTTTAAAATCAGAGTTAGTTATATGTATATCATATGCGGATTAAAAAAAAATTAACCCTTTCGTTTTCTTAAAGACCCGGATAAGTCCGTAAATGTTGCTTCGGAAGATAAGATAAAAAAAATATAAACACTCAAATGCTCTATTATGAGTCCAAAGGTAAGCTTTGGCGGAATGGTATACCTCCCTGCTTCCGGGGATTTTGAAATTTAGCTGAGTGGATGAAGAGGATAGGGTGACATATAAAAAAAACGCCAACAAAAAACTGCTGACGTTTTGGGTTTTTAAATTAAGAAAAATAGTCTTTACATACCTCCTTCGCCTCCAAAGTCTCCTCCATTGCGAAGTTGGTCGGTTTTACGTTTCTTTTGATTGATCCGGTAGGTCAAGCCTAATTGTACTACCTGTGTACTTCGTTGGTATTCGCTTTTTACAAAAAAGTCATCGTCAAAGGTTTCGGAGCGGTACTTACGTGTGGCAAATACATCCCGTACTTTTAACGAAAGGGTTCCTTTTTTAGCTAGTATATCTTTGCTGAGGGCAATATCCATAAAAGCCATTTGCTTGGTTTTTCCTTGGGTGGTTTCCCGTGGAGCCCGGTAGTTGAAAATCATCTGTATGTTCAGGTCTTTTGGCAAATCCAATTTTGTGTTTACCCGGCCAAACCAAGCATACGTATCGGTTTTGTAGCTTTCTCCAAAATTACTTCCATCGATTTGGTTGCGGAAGAAGTTTACACTTCCGTCAGCTCTCCACCAAGAGGTGATATCATGCGAAGCCGTCAATTCCAATCCGTACCATTTGCCTTCATTGAGGTTTTCCGGCTTGGTGATGGTGACCGTTTGGTCCTCATTTAACTGGCGGAGTCTTTCGATCACGTCTGTCGTGTGGCGGTAATAAATCGAAGAAGTCAGGGAAGTTTTGGTCCAGTTCTGCATAAAACCGATTTCAAACGAGTTGGTAAACTCCGGCTGTAATGCAGGGTTACCGGTCCAGATGTTTTCCCGGTTAGTATAGCTCAAGAAAGGGTTCAGACTCCAGAAAGAAGGACGTTGTACCCTGCGGCTATAGCTCCATTGTACAGAGCTGTTTTGCGTCAGGTCATAGGTGAAGTGAGCGGTAGGGAATAAGCTCAGATACTCTTTACTATTCACTTCGTTGGTTTCGATCAGTTTGGTGCTGTAATCCGTATATTCTGCCCGCACACCCAGCTGCATGGAAAACCGGTTGAATTTTTCCCCAAAGCTGGCGTATGCCGCATGGATTTTTTCATCGTATTCAAATTTGTTGCTCAAACCATCATCTCTGATCCAATCGCCTTGCTCATTCTTTCTATCCACATAATAATTGGTGTTGATATCGCGAAGGCTACTTTTTACTCCGGCTTCGATTTTACCTTTCTCACTGATAGGATGTACATAATCCGCCTGGAAAGTAAGGTTATCCTGCCCTTCTTTATTGTAAGAGTATTCTTGTTCGAATTGTGTAGGATCTTCTACATCGTTGACATAATAGCGCTGCCAGATATCCGAAATTTCCGTTTCGCTACTGGTAGAGTATTGCAGGTCCGCTTTGAGTTCCCGGCCCTTTTGCTCAAAGGTGCGCATATAACTCAAGTTGTAATCAAAGTTTGGCTCCTCTTCTTCTTCTCCTGTAAAACGCAAGCTTTTTTGAGAGAGCTTTTCCGGGCTGATATTCACTTGTTTGATTTCAGAAGTGTTATCGTCATTGCCTATCCTGTAAAGAAATGATCCGGTGAGAGTATTGTATTTATCCGGTGCATACTCAAGGCCAAAACGGGCGGTATGAGAAAGTCCTTTTCGGCTAAAGTCCTGTTTCTGATCCAGAATAGTAGTATCCGAACCGTTGTAGGTTTCCCGGTAGTTTAAGCTATGGCCTGGCATATCCCGGTAGCGAATGCCATAACTTCCGAAGAGGTTGAATTTATTTTTTCTCCAATTGAGGTTGATAGACGCATTGTGCAAATCAGGGTGCCCGACAGACACATCTACACTGCCGTTGAGGCCTTGTCGGTAATCTTTTTTCAGGATGATGTTGATCACACCAGCCATTCCCTCGGCATCGTAGCGTACGGAAGGATTGGTAACCACCTCTACTCTCTCGATCAGGTTAGAGGGAAGTTGTTGTAAGGCCTCCTGACTGCTGATTCCTACTAATCCGGATTGACGTCCATTGATCAGAATCCGGACGTTTCCACTCCCCCGTAAGTTGACGTTCCCGTCCACATCTACAGTGACAGAAGGAATATTTTCCAACACATCCGTAGCCGATCCTCCAATGCTGGACATATCTTCTCCTACGTTAAAGACTTTTTTATCCAAACCCACTTCCATGGTACTTTTCTTTCCGGTAACTTCTACTTCCGAAAGAATTTCTGAAGATGGGTGGATGGTGAGTGTACCTATTTTGGTTTTTTGGTTGGCACTCACTGTTATTTTGTTAGAGAAGGCCTCATCATATGACAAGAGCTCCGCTTTTACCAAGTAAACTCCGGGGGTTGCTTCAATCAAGAATTGTCCTGTGGCATCGGTCATTCCTCCTGACACAATGGCGCTATCAGTCGCATTCAAAAGTACGACCGTAGCAAATTCCACGGGCTTTTTGGAATCCCCATCCACCACTTTCCCCTCAACGCTTCCCTTACTTTGGGCCCATCCCCAATGTGTTGCAAGTGCTAATCCAATTAATAAAAACCATTTTAAGGAATTGTGTAGTGACTTCATTTTCTTATGTTAATCGATGTTATAAACTTTTATGGACAAAGAATAAAGTTAATTGACAGATTAAATGGGAGGCTATTAGGTATGTTGTTAAAATTGCCTAAAGAACCAATATTCAAAGCTAGCGGGGAATTTGTAATAATGCGGGCTAAATTGATTTTTTAACGAAACATTAAGAAAAATTCTCCACAAAAGGGGTGAAGTTGTTAAAACTCAGTGAAAACTGGTTTGCATCTTATGCTAGAGAAGTGGATTTATCTACATAAAAATTGGAATCAACAAAGACTACAAGCGCTTGGGATCAAATACAGGTTTATACGTTGTCGAACCTGCAAAAAGTCATGTTTGTCATATAGCTTACAAGCTTTTGTGGAAAGGAACGGTTTTGACAAAACTAAGTGGCAGGTTCCTGAAGATACGCTGCCACTTAGTTACTTAATCCAAATTGTGAGGTATTACTTGGAGAGTTTTTAGTGAAAGGATGAATGACACGTTACAGTTATATTGAAAGCATTTCTCTCAACCCACTCACTAGTTCACCCACTCACTCATTCACCCACTCACTAGTTCACCCAGTCACTCATTCACCAGGTTTCACCCACTCACCAGGCTTCCTTCCTTCACCAAAAGGTAAAATTTCCTCTTGATAAACCACAAATTGAGTCTGAGTGATGTTTGGAGTCCTTGATCAGGGGTGTTCCAATCTTTATGCTTACCAATAACAACCCTCTTCTATGTTCTGGTAGTTTTGAGGGACTTCCAGGGAAGAGGGCCTGATCCAGTGGCGGTTAAACAGTCGCGATACTTGAGGGACGCTTTCTTCCCATCGCTTTCCTTTAATGCCAAACAGTATTTGAGTGGCTCCCCCTAAATGCACGGCTTTTTTTCCGAGTCTTTTCACATGAGCGGCCAATGGCAAGCCGTATGCCCCACAACCTATCAAAGCAATATCAAAATCAATCGTTGAAATTTGATCCCGCATGGCTTGAAGTGCATCAAACCAAGTGCTATAAGCGACCGTATTGTTGGCAATGGATTGAATGGCTTTTAAGGTTTTGAGTTCAAACTCCGGTAAAACCCGAAGATCATTAAATATCCGGGTCCTTTTAGCATATTGTTGGCGTATGCTTTTTTCAAACGGATGAATGACCAGTACTTTTTTCCCTTCCAGTACCCGGCTCCAAGGGGTAGGATGATAATAGGGTTCTAAATCCTTGATCGAGACTTTGACGGCATCTTGAAAAAAGGGATACAACAGCCTTTCCTCCTTAATCCAGGAACCCAAAATATCAATAGTGCCAATATCCTCAAGCATTAATTTGCCAAAGCGGTCTAGGTGTTTTTCATCTACAGGGAAAAAGCCGGCATTGTTGCGCATATTGAAAAAATGCGCTTCGTCCCACCAAAACTTGTGAATTTCCCCTTTGATATACCGGGCTGCTTTTTGAGAAAAAGGCCAGCGTTTGTTCCGGAAATAATAAGTCAAAGTACAATTCAGCTCATTGTACCCGAAGCGGCAAATCATACTGGGTTGTGGAGAAGAAAGGCACTTGAAAATGAGTTCAGCGGCTGCCTCTCCGCTCAGTTCTACATTGCATTCACTCATCACCAGGTTGTTGTGATGTGTACGGGATTTGGTCTTGAGCCTTCGACTTAAAATCAAAGGTTTGCTATAAAGCGGCTTCATCATCATTCATAGGGGTAAAATAGTATCTTATGGATAGTCGTTCAGGCTTGAGCATAGCAAGCTTAGCACTGTGGAAATGGCACAGACATACTGCAATGAAAGCCTGATAACAAGCAAGGGGTTGGCCGCCTGTTTAACTATCAGAAATTCATCTCGAGATGGGGTGATTGAGAGTCGGTCGTTGTGCGTGTTTTTGTGGGAATACTCCTGACCTGTGGAAGTCAAGATAGCTTTGAAAAAGTCCACAAAAATGATTTGGGGTTAGTAGATGCGTCATAAGAATAGTATTGTAGATTAGGAGTGAGTTTTTATACCTTGTAAAAGGTAATTTTAGTTGTTGTGTTATTTCAAAAATACAGAATTGTATACGAAAAATGTGCAGGTATTAACAATCGTTAATGATTGTTTTACAGGGAGATATCTCTTGGATTAGGCTTTAATTTGAATGGTTTTTAATTTTTCCACACAAGACAAAAAAGAGAAAATATAAATTTCACCTTGACCGTCATTATCCCCGTCAATTTGAACGATTTCAAAAGGGATGGTTGGCGAAGGGTTAAATGAAGCAGGGAGCGGTGGACCCGGTATCGTGACAACTTCCGTATATTCCACTACTTCAAATTCAATGTTGCCTTTTTCAATGAATGAAAGTAGCTCGTTAAGTGAATCGTTTAAGACGATGCGTTTCCGGTCTTTTTTGTGAAGTACAGGCCGGGTGGAATTACATATGGAAAAACAGAAAAACCACCCTATGGCTAAGTAGTTGATTCCTTTTGTTATCATTTCGTTAATTTAAAAATCCGTATGGAATTCTTCAAGATGGGCCGTAACTTTGGTTTATGGCTAATCTGATACAGGTATTTTTTATCCGGTAAACCTGTAGTCAAGGGAACAATCATATATCTTACCTTCTTAAACAAAAACTTTTGAACTACTTCATTTTTAAACAATTTACTCATGGAAAAAAGAAAATTAGCGAATACTGAGGTAGAAGTATCAGTGGTCACCTTTGGTGCTTGGGCAATTGGCGGATGGATGTGGGGTGGTGCCGATCAAAAAGATGCGATTGAAGCAATTCATGCCGCTTTAGACCATGATATCAGCTCGATTGATACTGCTCCCGTATATGGTTTCGGGCTCAGCGAAGAGTTGGTAGGGAAAGCATTGGAAGGCAAAAAAAGAGAGCAAGTACAAGTATTGACCAAATATGGCTTGCGTTGGGATACGGACAAGGGAAACTTCAAGTTTGCCTCTCAAAATGCACAAGGAGAAGCCGTGAATATTCAAGAGTATGCCGGTAAAGAAAGTGTCATTAAGGAATGTGAAGATAGCCTGAGACGCTTGAAAACGGATTATATAGACTTGTATCAAATCCATTGGCCGGACCCTACCACACCGATAGAGGAAACGATGGAGGCGGTTCAACAACTGTTGCAACAGGGTAAAATCAGAGCGGCCGGTGTGTGCAATTATAATGTAGACCAGGTAAGCGAGGCCTTGAAATATGCTCCGATTGTTTCGAATCAAGTGCCTTATAGTATGGTAAACCGTGGGATCGAAGCCGATGTAATGCCTCAGGCAAAAGAAAAGCAAATGGGTATTTTGGCGTATAGTCCTTTGCAAAGAGGCTTGTTGACAGGGAAAATTACGCCTGACTACCAATTTGGGGAAGGAGACCATCGACCTGGCACTCCACATTTCCAACCCGAAAATTTGAAAAGGACCAATGAGTTCTTGGCGAAAATAAAACCGATTGCGGAAGAACACGATGCTTCGCTTTCGCAGTTGGTAATAGCTTGGACTTTAAGACAACCGGCTATGGCTTGTGCATTGGTGGGGGCCCGGAATGCCCAACAAACCATCGAAAATGCTAAAGGCGGTAGGCTTAACTTATCGGAGGAGAGTCTGGCAAAGATTAACCGAGAACTTGCAAACTTGGAACTGGTATAAGTAAAGAAGGGTTGATAAACAGCCTAAATATATACGGGGTGATGTCATGACATCACCCCGTATATATTTGAACGGACCGTTATCGTTGGGCCTGGAGTGGATTGTTAACCATAATTAATTGGCCGTTTTCAAATTTGAATACGGGAACTACCTGATTGTCATTCTTCCCTTCATAGCTAAAGCCCGTATAAATCATTCCCTCTTCAGGAGCTTCAAAATAGATAGCCTGTCCGAAAGAAGTCCCATGCTTTTTCATCATCTTTCCAAAATAATACATGGTTTCAAAACCGCTAAACGCAAAGTTGGAGGGTAGTACCTGAACCTTTTCAAGGTATTGATTCGTAAAATGCTTGGTAGTGTTCGAATGGTACTTTTTGTATTCCGGGAAAAAGATATGGACATTGGATTGTTCCAACTGATCATAACTGATTTGAGGAAACTCAAACCATTCTTTAGGCACAAAAACAGGCACTTTTACCTGAAGTTCTTGCAAGGCACTGATCACATTGGAAGCTGCTACCGGCTCGGTTACACT
The DNA here is from genome assembly GCF_039710355.1 of Rapidithrix thailandica. Lineage (NCBI taxonomy): Bacteria > Pseudomonadati > Bacteroidota > Cytophagia > Cytophagales > Flammeovirgaceae > Rapidithrix > Rapidithrix thailandica. Next base: position 382,219 of record NZ_JBDKWZ010000005.1, read on the forward strand.
GACAAATACATGTGAGGTAAAGGCGGTGTCCCTACTGTGATTTTGGATTTTTCTGAAATCACGGATCAAGTTGCCGAAGCCGTTAGAAGTATAGTCAAACTGCTCGTATACTTGTACGGTTCCCCCTTTGGCTTTGAAGTTTTCCATATAGGTATAAGCCATGAGTTTTTCGTTGTCCGTTCCTCCGAATATGATATAGGCCGTATGGTTATTCAAGGTATCAAACACAAAGTCGGACACTTTTCTGGCCTGGGTTTCCAAAGAAGGCAAACTTAAAAAGGCATTGGGGTTATGGTTGGTAAAAACAGAGTTAGAACTGAAGGGGTTGACCATTACTTTGGAGTGCTTTTTGGAAAATTCGGATACCAACGGGAAGGTATTGGCGTACAAGGGGCCAATGATCAAGTCCATATACTGCATGGCAGTATCTTCCAGGATTTTCTGCGTTTGTTGTGAATCGTGTTTGGTATCGATCGCGTGGAGTTTGATATTAATGCTGTCTTTTTGAAGCCACTGGCAAGCCAATTTGATTCCCTCATAGGTATCATATACAAATTGATTGTTCCGGGCTAAAGAACGGGGATTGGTGGTTTCGTTCAAAAACGGCATCAATACAGCCACATGGTATTCGTCTTTATAGACCGATTTTTTTAACTCAAGATCGTCCAAGGGGCCGCCATTGCTATGGAATTGGTAGTAAAGCTCTTGGAATACTTCGCCATAAGAACCTTTGGAAGGAAGGCGGTAAATCTTATCTAATAGTATTTTGGCAATGACCTGATCTTTTTGAAAAGTTTTATAGAGGTAATGTACTTGATCAACCGTAAACGATTGCAGTTCCTGCTTTTTTAAATTGACAATGCTTTCCTGAAAGCCCTTCCCCTTTACCAGGTTCAAGGTTTGAATGGCCAGGTCCGGTTTGCCGGTTTTGAAGCGGACAGCGCCTAATAAAAATTTGACTTCCTCCTGATGCGGCCAAGAAGGGTGCTGTTGGAGTATTTGTTGGAGGGTATTTTCCGCTTTGGTAAACTCCCCGCTTTTAAAAGCGGCCAAGGCATAAAAGTACGAAGCGTAAATTTGATAGCTATTGCCCGGTTTTTCGATGGTTAAGGGTTGAAATACCTGTTGAGCTTGGGGGTACTTTTGTTGTTTCAGTAAACTTTTGCCATACTCATATTTATTTTTCAAATCGTCTAAAACGGATTGTTTTACCCGGGATTGGCTAAAGCTACTGAGGCTGGTAAAGAGGAGGATACTTAGCAAAAAGAATGTCCGCATCATAAGTAGTCAAGTATTAATAAATGTTGCTATGATTCATATCAAAAAAAGATAACGTTTGTACTTTGATATGATACTGATGTTGAGAAATATCTAGAGTATTCCACTAGTAAAAAAAGCAGGGGTTTAGAAATCATCTCCCCAAATTTCTAAACCCCTGTTCAATTCGCAAAATCCATGCTTTTCGAAACTCTTTTTCACAAATGTGCCAAAGAAGAAAAGAATGTGATGTTATTCAATATATTATTCCCACTCAATGGTGGCCGGTGGTTTAGAACTAATGTCATAAACGACCCGGTTCACTCCTTTCACTTTGTTGATGATATCATTACTGATTTTTGCCAAGAATTCATATGGCAAATGGCACCAGTCAGCCGTCATTCCGTCCAGGCTGGTAACGGCCCGTAAGCTGACCACGTTTTCATACGTTCGCTCATCTCCCATTACCCCTACTGACTGCACGGGCAATAAGATAGCCCCGGCTTGCCATACCTGGTCGTACAAACCATGGTCTTTGAGACCTTGGATAAAGATATAATCCACCTCTTGAAGGATGCGTACTTTTTCCGGGTTGATGTCACCCAGGATACGGATTCCCAAGCCTGGTCCCGGGAACGGGTGTCTGCCTAAGATAGCGGCATCTATTTGCAAGGATGTACCCACTCTTCTCACTTCATCTTTAAAAAGGGTGTTCAAAGGCTCCACCACTTTCAAGTGCATGTAGTCAGGCAAACCGCCTACGTTATGGTGAGATTTAATGGTAGCAGATGGGCCTTTTACAGAAACCGATTCAATGATATCCGGGTAAATGGTTCCTTGCCCCAGCCATTTTACATCTTTTATTTTATGGGCTTCTTCATCGAAGACTTCAATAAATACCCGGCCAATTGCTTTGCGCTTTTGTTCCGGGTCGGTCACATCACGCAAGGCATCGTAAAATTTATCTTTGGCATCTACTCCTTTAATGTTCAATCCCATATGTTTGTAGGATTCCAACACACTTTCGAACTCATTTTTACGGAGCAGGCCATTGTCTACAAAAATACAATACAAGTTTTCACCAATTGCCTTATGCACCAGAATAGCGGCCACTGAAGAATCCACACCACCGCTCAAGGCCATCACTACTTTGTCATTGCCAAGTTGCTCCTTCAGAGCTTTTACGGTGCTGTCAACAAAAGTATCGGGAGTCCAGCTTTGGCTGCATCCACAGATTTTCACCACGAAGTTTTGTAAAACTTCTTTTCCATCGGTAGAGTGCGTGACTTCCGGGTGAAATTGCAGGCCAAAGGTTTGCTCCCCTTCGATATGGTAAGCCGCTACTTGTACACTCTCCGTACTGCCGATGACTTTAAATTTTTCAGGTAGGTCGGTAATGGTATCACCGTGTGACATCCATACTTGTGAGCCTTCTTTGATATTTTCCAATAAAGGGCAGCTTTGATCGATAAAGCTCAAATTTGCACGGCCATACTCTCGGATTTCGGAGGGAGCTACCTTGCCTTTGGACTCAAAAGCGGTTAACTGTGCACCATAGCAAATGCCGAGTAAAGGGAGTTTGCCACGGTATTTATATAAGTCAATATAAGGGGACTCGGTATCCAACACAGAGTGCGGGCTTCCGGATAAGATGACCCCTTTTACCTCCTCATCCAATACAGGAAGGTGGTTAAAAGGATGGATTTCACAATACACATTTAACTCACGTACTCTCCTGGCAATCAATTGAGTGTACTGTGAGCCAAAATCGATGATATAGATTTTCTCCGCCATGCTGCAAAATTAGAAAAATAACCTAAACTGTATGTATCAATTAATGTATAGCCTCTGTATAAATGCTGTTTTATCTCTTCCGTAGATATCTTCAAGGAATATTCCGGGAAGGGCTTGGGAAGGAGTTGCGTTACTGGTAAAAAATAAATGCCATAACCTTGAACAAGGATTATGGCATTCATTGCGAACGCTGCATTGATTACTTTTGAGCTCTTTTGTATTTCTGGTTGAATTTCTCAACACGACCAGCTTTACTGATGAACGAACGCTTACCAGTATAAAACGGGTGTGAGGCAGAGCTAATTTCCACTTTGATTACTGGATAAGTGCTACCGTCTTCCCATTCTACGGTTTCATCTGAAGTCATCGTAGACCGAGTCAAAAACTTATGGCCACTCGTCAGATCCAAAAAAACAACCTCTCTATACTCTGGGTGAATATCTTTTCTCATTTCTCAATTGCTATTTTATGCCATGAAAATTTAAAAGAAGTGCAAAGATACTTATAATATATAAGAAGTCAAATAACTAATAATGAACAATTCTGAAAAACAATGAAATACTCAAAAAATTAGATTAGCAAAGAACTTTAGAAACCACCGGTTGGCGATAGTTATTTCTTTTTATGGTGAACGGCATTTCAAGAGTTATGATTCAGCCTTTGGAAGAAAAGTTTGGCAAAGGCTGATCCTTTTACCTGCCTTCGGTTTCTTGCTGTTTTTCCCCTCGCTCTTGTAGATATATGCTGGTTGCCTGATTCAATGATTGAACAATTCCTTTTCTTTGAGAAATCAACAGTTCCATTAATTCCTTTCGCTTACGGAAAAGACCCAATAGTTTCCATTTTCCCCGCATACTGTGAAGAAAGAAACTGAAATTCCAGGTGAAAAAGCCGGTAATGGGAAGAGAAAGCAAATAAGCACCGGTGAACCATGGGCTAGACGTCCATAGATACACCAGGTAAGTTTGAAGCGCGTAAAACAACGGAAATGTAAAGGTACCCGTGGCGAGCATAATGGGTGCCCGGTACTCAATTTCTTTGGTGATGCGGTCTGCGATCAACGATGGTAGGATATACGGAATATAATTGTGAAGGTACCCGTACAGGTAAACAGGAAAACCCAGAAGGGTGAAGAGCCAGTTTTTTAAAGTGCTGTAAAATAAGGTTTTGCTTCCTGCAAACCCGGAGAGTACTTCATCTCGCATTTGAATGATGGCCAGCTTGCGAAAGTAATTCTCAATCGATCGGGTAATTTGTTCGAAACGCTCGGGATGATATTCCTGGAAAAAATTTACGGCATCAATAATTTGCTGTGAGAGTTTAAAGGCTTCTTGTTTGTCATCCAGGTTGGCGTCTAACTGGTGGCTTAAGGTCTGCCGGTAAAGTTTTTCTATTTGTTTACGCAAGCGATCCTGTTCCGCGTTTTGAGTGATGAGCATTTGTTCTTCCAGTTGTTTCCGAATATCATCGGTTAGCTGATTCACCGTTCCGGCTTCATCTGTGGAGTAAGACTCCCAATAGTCTTGTACGTTTAGCGCCTGTGTGATATTGATCAATACTTCGCTGCGAAACCGTTGGGGTTGAGAATAATTCAATCCTATGGAAGCGATTTTTACTCCAAGCTTTCCTCCGTATTGGGCTTCAGCTCCCAGGGCAATCCGGGCCGTACCGGTTTTGAGCTGCCTGAGTTTCCGTTCACTGATACTGGTTCCTTCCGGAAAAATAAGAATCGTGCCTTCTTCCGCCAGGTACTCGTAGCACTTACTAAAGGTCTTGCGGTTGTCCGGATTGCCTTTTTTTACATCCTGTTTCCGGTACACCGGGATCATATTGAATTTGCTGAAGAGCCATTTGTTGAAGGCATTGGAAAACACGGAGGCATTGGTCAAAAAGGCAACTTGTTGCTTTAAAAGTACGGCAATCAACAAGGGGTCCAGAAACGTATTGGGGTGGTTGGCTACAACCAATAGGGGGCCTTCTTTCGGCAAAAGATGCTTGTTGTTGACCGTAATCTTACGGAAAAAAACCTTTAGCGCCAGTTTTACAATGATTTTTAAAAATGAGTAAATCATATGTTCCAGTTATCAATATGACTGTAAAGTAAACCAATAAGGAGAAAGTTTTAACAATAAAAGTACGCTACTGCCCGGCTTGGGAGCAATGTACCACACAAAACTATCAGTGTTTACAAATGATAAACCACTTTCCTGCCTTCCGGTAAAAATAAAAAGGTTGCCTTGAACGGGCAACCTTTGCATCGCATATGAATAATATGCTATATTTCTTATTCGAAAAACTCCTTCATTTTTTCAAAAAAGCTTCTTTCGGACTTGCCGGGTTGGGGTTTGAAATTCTCTGCACTTCTCAGAGACTCCAACACCTTCTTTTCGTCAGAAGACAATTTTTTCGGAGTCCAGATATTGACATGAATCAGTTGGTCGCCCGTACTATAACCATTCAAGTCTCTGATCCCTTTGCCTCTTAAGCGAAGTACTTTGCCGCTTTGTGTGCCGGCTTCTATCGGGATTTTTACTTTTCCGTTAATCGTGGGTACTTCCACGGTAGTGCCCAGGCAAGCATCGATAAAGCTGATGTACAAGTCATAATGTACATTATTGCCATCCCTTTTCAAGTTTTCATCCTCCACTTCTTCGATAACAATCAACAAGTCACCGGGGATGCCTCCTCTCTTCGGAGCATTTCCCTTGCCACTCATCGACAGTTGAACGCCTTCCGAGACACCGGCGGGGATTTTTATCGGAATAACTTCTTCTTTGTAAATCCGGCCTTCTCCATGACATTTGTCGCAACTTTGGCTGATGGTTTGTCCTTCGCCATTACAGGAGGGGCAAGTATTGGTAGACACCATTTGCCCTAGCATGGTATTGACTACTTTTCTGACTTGACCGGTTCCCTGACAAGTAGGGCAGGTTTTCAGAGAGGTGCCGTTTTTAGAGCCATTGCCATCACAGCTGTCACAAGATACGTAGCGTTTTACTTTGATTTTTTTCTCTACACCGTTGGCAATTTCTTCCAGGGTGAGTTTGAGTTTGATTCGCAAGTTGGAGCCTTTTTTCATCCGGGCTCCCCGGCCTCCGCCACTTCCGCCAAAGAAGTCGCCAAACCCACCTCCGAAAATATCGTCAAAGCGGGAGAAAATATCCTCCATGTTTACGCCACCGGAGCCAAAGCCGCCTTCTACACCTTGATGGCCAAAGCGGTCATAGCGCTCGCGTTTGTCCGGATTACTTAATACTTCATAGGCTTCGGCTGCCTCTTTAAATTTATCTTCCGCCTCTTTATCGCCCGGGTTTTTGTCCGGGTGAAATTTGATTGCTATTTTCCGGTAGGCTTTTTTTATCTCATCCTGTGCCGCGCCTCTACTTACGCCCAGTATCTCGTAATAATCTCTTTTGGTCATTATTTATGATTTTATCAAGAAAAGTTGAGAAGGTCTCGGTTGTTCAAAAGCGTAGGGGATTAGGCTCCCACTACTACTTTGGCAAAACGAACTACTTTATCATTCAGATAATATCCTTTTTCAATCACATCCACAATTTTTCCTTTGAGCTCTTCGCTGGGAGCCGGAATTTGTGTGATGGCATCGTGCAGTTCGGTGTCCAACGCTTTGCCTATACAATCTTCCATTTCTTTGACCCCCTTTTGCTCCAAGGTTTTTTTGAATTTGTTGTAAATCAACTCAAAACCTTCTTTTTCCTTACTGTCTTCTCCCAAAGCTTTTTGAGCACGCTCAAAGTCGTCCAGAATTGGCAGTAAAGCTACCACTAAGCCTTCATTAGCCGAGGCGACCAGATCCAGACGCTCTTTAGCAGTCCTTCTCCGGAAATTTTCGAAATCAGAATAAAGGCGTAAATATTTATTTTTAACTTCTTCCAATTCTTCTCCTTTTGATGCCCTTGCTGTTTCTTCAGAAGTTTCTTGCGTCTCTTCCGTAGCTTCTTCCTGATCTGTATTTGCCTCTGCTTCTGTAGTTGTTTCTTGTTCTGATTTTATTTCTTGCTCTTCTTGAGCTACGGATTCTTTTTGCTCCTTCATTTCGTTGATATCTTCTTTAGCCATAATTATACTGGATCGTTTGTTAATTAAGACATTAAATAAATAAAGTGTTTAAACACTGGGGGGCTTGCGAAAGATTCCCCCTGTCTTTTGCTCTCCTGTTTTCAATTATATTGCCAAGCCTCAAATGGTGACAAAATGACTTACAAAGGTATACATTTAGCGAAAAATGTCAGTCTGTCAAGCTTAGTCACTTTGCAAGTTGCTAAGGGCCAACCAAGCCATTAGCCCCGCTCCGATTTCCAAGGCATCTTCGTCAATGTTGAATGTAGGGGTATGCACCCCGGATGTAATTCCTTTGGCTTCGTTCCCCGTACCTAAGCGGTAAAAACAAGCGTCAATCTCATGGGAATAAAAGGCAAAATCTTCTGCTGCCATCCAGATATCCAAATCGACTACATTGTCTTCTCCCATAAATTCAATGGCGGCTTGTTTTAATTTTTGGGTCAATTCTGGGTTGTTTTCCAAATAAGGGTATCCCACCCGGATTTCAAAGTCACAGGAACCGCCCATGCCTTCGGCGATGCTTTCGGCAATTTTTTTCATCCGTTGATGGGCATCGTAGCGCCACTCTTCATTCAGAGTGCGGAAAGTACCTTCTATATATACTTCGTTGGGAATGACATTGGTTGCTCCTTCGGCAATGACTTTTCCGAAGGATAAAACCGAAGGGACTTTCGGGTCGCAGTTCCGGCTGATAATCTGTTGCAAGGCCACAATGATATGGGAGGCCATCAAAACGGGGTCAACCCCCTTTTCGGGCATAGCTCCATGGCCACCTTTGCCTTTGACCGTCAGGTAGAGTTCATCCGCACTGGCCATGTACATGCCTTCTCTGAATCCTACCTTTCCCACCGGAATGAAAGGCATTACATGTTGTCCGGTGATGTTGCTGGGCGTTGGGTTTTTCAAAACCCCATCTTTGATCATTAAAGAAGCACCGCCCGGTACTTTTTCTTCGCCCGGTTGAAAAATCAATTTAATACTTCCTTCAAATTGATCGGTCAGTTCACTCAATATTTTGGCTGTTCCTAACAGGGATGAACTGTGTACATCGTGCCCACAGGCATGCATCACCCCTTGGTGGACGGACTGGTAAGGCACATCATTTTGTTCCTGGATGGGTAAGGCATCGATATCTGCCCGTAAAGCAATGACTTTTTTGTCCGGATTTTTTCCTTTGATCACTGCCACCACTCCGGTGCCTGCTACACCTTCCTGCGGCTCAAGACCATAAGAACGGAGCTTTGCTGCGATAAACTTAGCCGTCTCAAACTCTTGAAACGAAAGTTCGGGATGTGTATGGATATGTCTCCGGTTTTCAATGATTTCCGATTTGTAGTTAGCCGCCTTGGATTTTATTGAGTTTACTAAGTCCATTCGATGAAATTTTATTAATTTACTAACAAAGATACGCACCAGATTTCCACTCCGGGAGTATTTCCCTTAGAAATGAGTAATCTTATTGTCAACTAGTTACACCAGCCATATACCCGGAAGAACTTCAAGTGTGTGCTAAAGAAGGGCAAAGAAAAAGGAAAAACAAGAAACATCAGCCCATTGTATAAGAGTAATTTGTCTTTTTCCTGCTTTCATATTCCTTTCTCCTGACAATTTTACTACCTTCGCAGCTTTCTAAAAAAATCGCATATCACAATGAGAAAGAAGATCAATTCCGCACTCATCTCTGTATATTACAAAGATAACTTAGAGCCCATTGTCAAACTCCTGAACGAACATGGAGTGAAAATTTACTCTACAGGTGGTACTCAGGCTTTTATCGAGCAATTAGGTGCTCCGGTCACGGCCGTAGAGGACGAAACTTCGTATCCTTCGATTTTGGGAGGGCGGGTAAAAACATTGCATCCTAAAGTATTCGGAGGGATTTTGTTCCGTAGAGAGCATGAGCAAGACCAATCGCAGGTAGCTGAATACGAAATTCCGGCTATTGACTTGGTGATTGTGGATTTGTATCCGTTTGAAGAAACGGTAGCTTCCGGTGCCGAGCATCAGGATATCATCGAAAAAGTAGATATCGGAGGGATTTCATTGATCCGGGCGGCCGCAAAAAATTATAAAGATGTGGTCATCGTTTCTTCCCGTGAGCAATATGCCGACTTGGAAGCGATTCTGAGCGAAAAAGGTTGTGAGACTGACTTGGAAGACCGGAAATTATTTGCTGCCAAAGCTTTTGACATCAGCTCTCATTATGATTCGGCTATTTTCAACTACTTTAACTCTACCCTTTCCGAGGAAGAAAAAGTACACCATTATAAAGAAAGTATCAGAGACTTGAAAACCCTTCGCTATGGTGAAAACCCTCATCAAAAAGGTGTTTTCTATGGAAAATTGGAGGAGTTGTTCGATCAAATACACGGGAAAGAACTTTCTTATAACAACCTGGTAGATGTTGACGCGGCCGTTGCTTTGATAGGTGAGTTTCCACAAGAAGAAGGACCGGCTTTTGCCATATTGAAACACAACAATGCTTGTGGGGTAGCTACTGCCAGCACTTGTAAAGAAGCGTACCTGAATGCCTTGAAAGCGGATCCCGTTTCGGCTTTTGGTGGGGTATTGATCAGTAATACGGCTATTGACCAAGCCGCTGCCGAAGAATTGAACAAACTCTTTTTTGAAGTATTGATTGCACCAGCATTTGATGAAGAGGCTTTGACTTTATTGAAAAGTAAGAAAAACCGCATTCTTTTAATTCAAAAAGAAGTGGAAATGCCGAAGATGCAGTACCGCACTTTATTGAACGGGGTGATTGCGCAAGACAAAGATTTGGCAATAGAAGGAGAAGAGGATTTGAAGGTCGTCACCCGGCGCACACCGGCTGCCGATGAAATCAAGTCGCTGTTGTTTGCAAACAAGCTGGCCAAGCATACAAAATCCAATACGATTGTTTTGGCCAAAGACGGGCAGCTTTTTGCCAGTGGAGTAGGGCAGACCTCCCGGGTAGATGCCTTGAAACAAGCCATTCATAAAGCGAAAAGTTTCGGTTTTGACCTGAACGAAGCGGTGATGGCTTCGGACGCGTTTTTCCCTTTTCCTGACTGTGTGGAAATTGCTTTCAATGAGGGAGTAAAAGCAGTGATCCAACCCGGAGGGTCTATCCGTGATAAAGAGTCGATCGACTTCTGTGATGCCAATGGCATTGCCATGGTATGTACGGGGGTAAGGCACTTCAAGCACTAAACAAAGAAATTCTGATTCATAAAAAAAGCCTGAGTTTTTACACTCAGGCTTTTTCTTTAATGGATTTCTATGATCTCTCCATGCTGGTTTAAAAACATATATTCTAGAATTCCCAAAGAGGAGTCTTTGACGACTTTGACCCACCGGTGGTACTTCATCAACCATTTGAACTGAGAGGAAGGCCAACCTTGCTTGAAATACGAGTACAAATAAGGGTGAACCAAAAGAGAAACACTCTTTTCATTTTGTTTGGTCAAGATGTAATCCAGGGTGTTTTCAATGACATCTGCCACATTAATGGAGGCGTCAATTTTGCCGGTACCTTTACAGGTAGGGCATTTTTCTTTGGTTACAATATTGACTTCCGGTCTTACTCTTTGCCGGGTAATTTGCATCAAGCCAAACTTGCTCAGGGGCAAGATCGTGTACTTGGAGCGATCCGATTTCATGACTTGTTTGACATGGTCAAAGAGCTTTTTCTTGTTTTCAGCCCGTTTCATGTCAATGAAATCGATGACGATAATACCGCCCATATCGCGCAATCGGAGTTGCCGGGATACCTCGGTAGCGGCTTCCAGGTTTACATTCAGGGCGGTGGCTTCCTGGTCTGCCTCCGCATTGGATTTATTGCCACTGTTCACATCGATGACGTGCAGGGCCTCCGTGTGTTCTATCACTAAATACCCTCCGTTTGGCAAGCTCACCGTCTTACCAAACAGGGCCTTCATTTGTTTTTCAATTCCAAAATTCTCAAAAATTTTGGTGCGGCCGTTGTATAATTTGACAATTTTCTCTTTGTCCGGAGCAATGTTCCGGATAAAGCCTTTGATATCTTCAAAGGTTGCAGGATCATCTACCGTAATGCTATCGAAGCTCTCATTGAGAATATCTCTTAGCATAGAAGTTGCGCGGCTCATTTCGCCAATGACCTTTTGGCGAGGTTTGGCTTTGCTCAGGGCTTGTATCCCTTTGGTCCATTTAGCGACCAGTTCACGCAAGTCCCTGTCTAATTCGGCAACTTCTTTTCCTTCGGCGACAGTGCGAATGATGATCCCGAAGTTATCTGGTTTAATGGAGGAAATCAGTCTGATAAGGCGTTTGCGCTCTCCCTGTTCACTAATTTTTTTGGAAATATTAATGCTATTGGAAAAGGGAACCAGCACAATATATCTTCCGGCAATGGATAATTCGCAGGAGAGGCGTGGGCCTTTGGTAGATATAGGTTCTTTTACGACTTGAACTAATATTTTATGGTTGGGTTTGAGTACCTCGGTAATTTTTCCGAGCTTATCAATATCCGGTTCTATCTTAAATTCGGCGAGTTTGGGACTCACTCCGCCCCTACTTTGGGCTCTTTTAATATACCTTAGTAGTGATTGGACTTTGGGTCCTAAGTCAAGGTAATGAAGAAATGCGTCTTTTTCGTAGCCTATATCAATAAATGCGGCATTCAGTCCTGGAACTAACTTGCGTACGGTACCCAAGTAAATGTCGCCTACAGTAAATTTTTCCTCGTTATTTTCGAAATGTAATTCAACCAGACTTTTGTCTCGTAAAAGCGCAATGCGACCGCCATTTTGAGTAGAATTGATTATTAATTCATTACTCACAATCTTTTTATTAAGTTAATGTGATGGAAAATGTAAGATATCCAAAATTGTAATACTTAAAAAGCAGATTACTATTCTGGCTGGAGTTTCCTCACAATGTTGAAAAATAAGTACCTCAACTTTGCCTGTCCGTCTGACAGATAAAATTGAGATACCTTTTATTGGCTAAATTCGCTTGCCGAAATTAGTTCTTCTTCTTATGTCTGTTTTTTCTCAGTCTTTTCTTTCTTTTATGCGTAGAGATTTTATGTCTCTTTCTTTTCTTTCCACAAGGCATAATTCCTAAAGTTTAAAGTTTTACATAAATTAATTACTAATGCTGTAGCTCTTCCAGATAGTTATTCACCGTTTGAAGAATTTCAGGGTTTTTTTCCCTGGCTTTTACATATTCAAACTGCTCAATGGCCTTTTGGGTTTGGCCATCGCTCCGGTAACTTACCCCTAACAGAAAACGGGCTTGTAAGTTCGAGGCATCTACACGCAATAAGTGCTCGAAGCGCTCAATGGCTTTGTGATGTTGGCCAGACTCCATAGAGAGTACGCCCAAGTTGTACAAAGCTGACAGGTTGTCCGGATCTTCTTGTAAGACCTCCCGGATCATTAAAATCCCCTGCATCGGATTGCTGGTGGAGACATACGTCATTCCCACTTTTACTTTTAAGTCAAGTAAACTCGCATCTTCCTCAAGTGCTTTTTGCAAAAACTCTCTGGTTTTCGTACCCAGCAATTGTTGTCGGGTTTTGTCCAGAGAAAATGTAAAGGCTTCGTAGTACAAGTTACCAGTTTGTAAATAATTAGCCAACTCCGGATGTTGGTGAGTATATTGTTCGGAAACAATGGCTGCGCTGTCAATCCGGTTGATAGACCGATACAGATCCATCAACTTTTTTAAGGCGGGCGCTTGCTCGGCCTCAGTTGCGTTTTCCCATAGTTCCCGTTGCGCATTAATCATTTCTTGCTGTTCTTCAGACACCTTCATATGATGCTCAGAGGCGGCAGACTGGGAAGTGGCCGCTTCTTGATCAACGGGCTGTTCAATGCCTGCGGTTTCGGCAGAATCATTATTCACCACTACCTTGGGCATCAAGCTCAAGCCGGTAATACAAAGAATGGCAACAACGACTAATATAATTTGGGGGCGCAACATATCTCACCTAGGGGTTTACATTTGATGATTAGCTAATTTTACTTGTTCACTACCTTTGATTTTTTCAACAAAGACTTTAGCTGGTTTAAAGTATGGGATGTAGTGTTCCTTAATCACGATAGCAGTGTTTTTGGAAATGTTTCGTCCAATTTTGCTCGCTCTTCTCTTGTTTACAAAACTACCAAAACCTCTTACATAGATGTTTTCTCCTTCCGCCATTTTTGACTTCACTACTTCAAAGAACGCTTCTACTGTGTGAGCGACATCACCTTTGTCAATTCCCGTTCTGTTAGCAATCTCAGCTATTACTTCTGCTTTAGTCACTTCTTTAAAATTTTGGTTTTAAATATCGGTAATAATCTAATAATCAATAACTTTTGAAAAGTTTGCAAATTTATGTTTCTAAAAGATAATTCGCAAATGCTTTGTGTTATTAGTGTTTGTCTTTCGCAGAATTTTCCAAGGCCACAGTTGTTCCCTCTCCTACCTCCTTGGGCCAAAGCGAATTAAGGAGGAAAAGACACCGCGTTACAGGATCATTCTGACATAATTCTCCCGCTTGTAATTGCTTTTCAATTTCTAATGCTAGGAAATTTAAGGGCGCAAAATTATATTATCTTTCTCATTCAGCCGCATTTCCAAGCTAAAATTCTTGGAATTTTTCCTGTTTCTTTCGGAAAATCTAACCTGACTTTGAAAAAAAGAACGGATGAAGGAACTTTTTATGCTCTTAGCCTTCCTTATTTTGATGAGTGGAAACGTACACTTCGCTAAAAAAGATCGGTTAGTCCCTGGGCCGACTGAAGGATTTTTTGTAATTTTCTGATGTTGAAAGGCTAGGCAATCAGTAACGCTTTTTTTAACCCCATACCATTATGAAAGGCTTTCGCTTTACCGATTATATTCCTCCGCAAACCAAGCAAAAAGGAGATTTTGAACAGTTGCTAAACATCTTTATGCAATTGTTGACCATTACTTCCGGAAATGTGGGGGAGGCGCTGAATTGGCTAACCAACCTGGATAAGCAATATGGCTTGACAGGCGGAAAGTATGGTGTGGGAGACTTCATTCAAGACCTTAAAAGCAATGGCTATATCCAGGAGAATCCGGAGGGCAACGGGGTGTTTATCATGACTGCCAAATCGGAACAGACCATAAGGCGCAGTGCCTTAGAAGAAATTTTTGGCAAATTGAAAAAGTCGGGAAGGGGAGAACATACTACCGCTCATTCGGGGGAAGGCGATGAGTTAAGTGCCGATTTGAGAGAGTACCGCTTTGGGGATACCCCGGAACAAATTTCGATGACCGATTCCATACGCAATGCTCAAGTCAACCATGGTTTGGGGCGCTTCTTTATCACGGAAAATGATTTGGAAGTGGTAGAAAAAGAATATAAAACACAAACGTCTACGGTGTTGATGATTGATATTTCCCATTCCATGATTTTGTATGGGGAGGACCGGATTACACCGGCAAAAAAGGTAGCGATGGCCCTGGCAGAGCTAATTACGACTAAATATAAAAAGGATACCTTGGATGTGATCGTGTTCGGAAACGATGCCTGGCAAATCCAGATCAAAGACTTGCCCTATTTGGAAGTGGGGCCCTACCATACCAATACGGTGGCCGGCCTGGAGTTGGCGATGGACTTGTTGAGAAGACGGAAAAACAAAAACAAACAAATTTTTATGATTACCGATGGAAAGCCTACTTGTGTGAAAGAAGGGGTGCGGTATTATAAAAATAGCTTTGGGCTCGACCGAAAAATCCTGAACAAAACCCTGACACTGGCCGCCCAATGCCGCAAACTGAAAGTGCCCATTACTACGTTTATGATTGCTTCGGATCCGTACTTAAAAGAATTTGTCAGAGAGTTTACCCGGGTCAATAGTGGCAATGCATATTACAGCAGCCTGCAAGGGTTGGGGCATTTGGTGTTTGAGGATTATAAACGGAATAGACGAAAAAATATGAAGTGAGAAATCCATGAAATGGAAAGAATCACAAAAAAAGCGGAGTGTTCGACTCCGCTTTTCGTATATGCTATAGTACGTAGTATTAACTGCTGATTTGATCCATCTTGTCTTCCATTTTCTTCAGGATCCGGTGCTTGGTCTTGAGCTTATTGATAAAGTTATTGCGCTGCTGGTAAAGCTCCGGCACGGAAGCCGCTGCGTTAGGCGTAGATAACTGTGCGCCATGCTCATAATTGAACTGGTCCAGCTCGTCTTCATCTTTTTGGATAGATTCCTTCAGTAGGTCTATTTTGGCTTGCATTTGGTCTTTTTCCGGCTTATTGACAATGTCCGGGTTCAAATGTCTGACCGTTCTTTCCAAGAAGTGCGTTTCAAAGATCTCGTTACAGGTAATTCTGAATTTTAAGTTAAGATCTTTGTCTTCCAACGAAGGTTGTTTACCCAATTTTTTCCAAGCTCCTTGAATGCGCTTGATTTCACTGATGTTAAATGGAGCACCTCTGTCGAGAATATTTTGAGCTTCGGTCAGCAACTCCCGTTTAACTTCCACAGTGGTTTTCTTGCGATCGGTACTGCGCTTTAAGTCACCAAAGAATTTAGCGGTTTCCCGTTTAAAGTCCCTTTGGAAGCGGGAGTACTGGTGTCTGGCAATCCGGCCGACTCCTCTCCAATCGTGTTGCAGGTCTTTTACTCGCTGGACAAATTCCGGACCGCCACCCACGCGGTTGATCTTGCGGACCTGTTCTACAATCGTGCGATACTGGTTAAAGCGATCGCGATTGACTTTGGCCTGCTCATGGAAGAATTGTTTCCTGCGCTCGAAGAAGTACTCCAAGGCCGCATTGAATTTTTCCGTAAGCTGATCTTCCACTTCTTTGTGGGCGCTTCCTGTTTTGATCCAGTTTAACTTGAGTTCTTTGAGCTTTCTGGACGTGTTTTTCCAGTCTGTACTACCTTTTAAACTTTCGGCTTCTGCCAACAAGGCTTTTTTAATTTCGTAGTTTTTCTCCCGGTTTTTGGCGATGTACTCCCGGATTTCATCTTCCAACTCGTTGATGATGTTGTAGAGGCTTATAAAATCGCCCAAGCCATTGTACATGGCCAAGTAGGTGCGCATATGAATAAGCTTCATCAAGTAGGATCCTTTGTTTTCGGCTGTCAAGACAGCTTCCTTCACTTCCAGGACCTTCTTTTCCACCATCTGGAACCGGTTGACAAAATACTGAAGACTTTGTTCATCACTCTCGCGAACCACTCCGATCTCTCTGTCTTGAAATTCTAAGTACCCTTTTAAATAAACCTTGTCACCTTTTACATAGCCGTAAGTGGTAATATCTTTGTATTCCCTAATAGATTCGTCTGACATGTTAATTTGTTGGTTTGGTTAATAGTTAATCTTGCTTTTGTATATTGATGATTCAAATAGTCAACCTTTGAAAAAAAGATAAACTATTTTCTTCGGAGTCTTTCATTTGCAATTATACAACAATATCTTGATTATAAAAGTATTATATGTCATTTTCAAAGGATCTATAGAATTGTCCCTTCTATATTGCCCGATATTTTGGATATTTGCAGCTTAAGAGCATCAGTAAATTTTATTCTGCTTCTCCGTAGAGTGGCCCCTTGCAAAACAGGCTCCGCTTTGGAGGTGAATCAGAGGGGAACTTGCTTGAATGCTCAAGGTTTGACCTTTTAATTTATCTATATACCAAATCTAGCGAATTTCATTATAAAGCTGAATAGCTGAGCGATTTATGAGTAGCGAAAAAATAATATTTTCAATGAATCAGGTGAGTAAATATTACCCACCTAAAAAGCAAGTGCTAAAAGACATTTACTTGTCGTTTTTCTACGGTGCTAAAATCGGAGTCCTGGGACTGAACGGTTCCGGTAAATCTACCTTATTAAAAATTATAGCCGGCTTAGACAAAGAATATGTAGGCGAAGTGGTGTTTTCACCCGGCTTTACGGTGGGTTACCTGGAACAAGAGCCTCAAATGGATCTTCAAAAAACAGTGAAAGAGGTGGTCGAAGAAGGGGTAAAAGAGGTAGTGGACTTGTTGAAGGAGTTTGAAGATATCAATTTGAAATTTGCCGATCCGGATGTAATGGCCGATGCCGATGCCATGGATAAATTGATCCAGAAGCAAGGGGAAGTTCAGGAGAAATTAGACCAGCTAAATGCCTGGGAGCTGGACAATCGCCTGGAAAGAGCGATGGATGCTTTGCGTTGTCCTCCGGAAGAAGCCAAAGTTGAAAACCTCTCCGGGGGAGAAAAACGCCGGGTAGCCTTGTGCCGACTGTTGTTACAAGAGCCGGATGTTTTGCTGTTGGATGAGCCTACTAACCACCTGGATGCAGAGTCGGTTTTATGGCTGGAGCAACACCTACAGCAATATAAAGGAACGGTGATAGCAGTGACTCACGACCGTTATTTCCTCGATAACGTGGCTGGTTGGATTCTGGAATTAGACCGTGGAGAAGGGATTCCTTGGAAAGGCAATTATTCTTCTTGGTTGGACCAGAAGAAGAACCGTCTGGAGCAAGAGGAGAAAACCGAATCCAAAAGACAGAAAACCTTACAAAGGGAATTGGACTGGATTCGCATGGCACCTAAAGCACGGCATGCCAAACAAAAAGCCCGTATCAATTCGTATGAAAAGCTCCTGGGGGAAGAAGTGAAGGAGAAAGAAGCCAAACTGGAGTTGTATATCCCTGCCGGGCCTCGTTTGGGAGACAAAGTAATTGAGGCAGCAGATGTGTCGAAAGCATTTGGAGACAAGCTCTTGTTTGAAGACCTTAGTTTTGCGTTACCTCAAGGGGGAATTGTGGGAGTAGTAGGGCCTAACGGAGCAGGGAAAACTACTTTGTTCAAACTGATTACCGGACAAGAAAAGCCGGATACCGGTACTTTTGACATCGGTCAGACGGTGGAAATTGCCTATGTGGATCAGGAACACGTTAACCTGGATCCAAACAAGAGCGTATGGGAGGCCATTTCGGAAGGGAACGAATTGATTCCTTTGGGAGGCCGGGAAGTGAATTCCAGAGCGTATGTCAGCAAGTTTAACTTCTCGGGAAATGACCAACAGAAAAAAGTGGGACAACTTTCCGGAGGAGAGCGTAACCGCGTGCACCTGGCCCTTACTCTGAAACAAGGGGCGAATTTGCTCTTGCTGGATGAACCGACCAACGACTTGGATGTAAATACCCTCCGGGCTTTGGAAGAAGGCCTGGATAATTTTGCCGGATGTGCCGTGGTGATCTCTCACGACCGTTGGTTCTTAGACCGGATCGCAACCCATATCCTGGCCTTTGAAGGAGACTCGAAGGTACGGTTTTTTGAAGGAAACTTCTCCGAATACGAAGCAAAACGTATTGAAGAGCTCGGAGAAGTGGCGCCTAAACGTATCCGATACAAAAGTTTAAAATAGTCAACTGTCAGCAGAGTCGGTTTTTGACCGGTAAAGGCAAAAGGGAGAAGGAAGGCAACAGTGTTATTACTGAGCTTTTTCCTTCTCTCTGGCCTTTTATTTGGTCAAAGATTGTTAACTCTTGCTTTTTTGCTCTGTGCTTAATGCTTGAATTTTAAGGAATAGTCTAACTTTGCTTATTACTCGTTGCAAATGATTCTTTAGACCCAAGGGTGTAGGACGCATTAAATAGGAATGAACATTATGCAAGATATTATAAATCTTTTACCTGAAACATTAGCGAACCAAATAGCCGCGGGAGAGGTTGTCCAAAGGCCGTCTTCAGTAGTGAAAGAGTTGTTGGAAAATGCTTTGGATGCCCAAGCGCAGAATATAAAATTAATTGTAAAAGACGCAGGAAAAACGCTGGTTCAGGTAATTGATGACGGAGTGGGAATGTCGGAAACGGATGCCCGTATGTGTTTTGAAAGACATGCAACCTCTAAAATATCCAAAACCGATGATTTGTTTGCCATCAAAACCTTTGGCTTCCGGGGGGAGGCCATGGCCTCCATCGCTGCGGTAGCGCAAGTGGAATTGAAAACCCGGAGAGAGGATGATGAAACCGGTTGCCGGATTGATATCCGGGGTTCTGAAGTGAAAGAACAAGAACCCACCGCCTGTGCAAAAGGGGCTTCCATCTCCGTAAAAAACTTGTTTTATAATGTTCCGGCCCGGAGAAAGTTTCTGAAATCCAATCCCGTAGAGACCAAACACATCATTGAAGAGTTTCAACGAGCAGCCTTGGCCAATCCATCGGTCAATATGTCGATGTACCAGGATGATTTGGAAACCTACAACTTACGAGCCGGCAACCTGGCTAAGCGAATCATTCACCTTTTTGGGAAAAGTTATCAAAATCAATTGATTCCCGTAGAGGAACAGTTTAACGATATTCATATCAAAGGGTATATCGGTAAGCCCGAATGTGCCAAAAAATCAAAAGGAACACAGTTTTTCTTTGTCAATGACCGCTTCATCCGGCACCCGTACCTGAACCACGCAGTGGTCAATGCCTTTGAAGGGTTAATTACCGAAGATCAAAATCCTTTTTACCATATCGGAATCTATCTGGACCCTCGCAAAGTGGATGTGAATGTGCATCCTACGAAAACAGAGGTGAAATTTGACGATGAGCGGGCTTTGTATGCCATCATCCGCTCGGCTGTTAAACAAGCTTTATCCGGTTTGGGAATAGCTCCTACCATTGATTTTGAGTTCAATACTAACTTGGGATCTATGGACAGCTCCGCGATCGAAATGGACAAACCGGATGTGGAGAAAATTATCCGGCAGGAATTGGGTTCCGGTCACATCGCGGCATCGGAAGAAACCCGGCAAGCCAACAACAAAAGAAATTGGGAAAAACTTTACCCGGGGGGCGCGTCAAATCAGTTTTCCCGTTGGAATTTTAAAGAGGTAACCGACAACCTGACGGATAACAGCCCCGGGGAGGCCTCGCAAGAGGAACTGAAATTTGAGCCCGCGCCTCAATCAACTAACAATGCGGAGCAGGCACCCCCGAAAATACCGGTGACCAGCCCCCAAGCCAAATCGCCTGCGCCTACAATGAGCACTAACATCCTGGTGCATAAAGAGTTTATCGTTTGTCAGGTGAAATCAGGCATGTTGATTATCAACCGGAAAGCGGCCCACCAACGGGTGTTGTATGACAAATTTGTCCGGCAGCTGGAAAACCGCAGCGGTTCGTCCCAGCGCTTGTTATTTCCTAAAAATTATGAGTTTCAACCGGCCGATTTTTCCGTATTATTGATGATGAAAGAAGAGCTGCAATCCATCGGGTTTGGGATCGAAGAGTTTGGAAAAAATGCCTTGATGATCAATGGGGTACCGGCCGACTTGACAGAAGGGGATATCAAGGATGTACTGGATGATTTGATTCATCAATTTAAGAACGGCCAAGATGAAATTGGCAATACCCGCTACAGACATATCGCTGCCGTCCTGGCCAAAAAAGTGGCCGGTACGTATCGAAAAGAGCTGGAAAGCGAGGAGTTGAATTCCTTGATCGAGCAACTTTTTGCGAGCTCCAATCCGAACTATACACCGGACGGTAAAAAAATCATTGTGCCCATGGACTTGAAAACACTCCACGAAATGTTTTCATAATTTATTCACTTTACAAAAAAGGTAATTCTTTGTATTTTTGAAGAGGTTGACCTTCGCGTAACCTGGCAGCTAAAGCCTTGAGGGAAAGCACAAAAGAGGTGACAAACCAATTGTATTTTGTTAAATAAAGAGATTGTAATGAGATTTCATTTTGAGGAAGACACTGAAGTACTAGAGCAGGAAGAGGTTGATACCGGGTCAGGTGAGCAGTGTGAGCTAACGGTCTTTAACGATGATGTAAATACGTTTGATCATGTGATTCAAACCCTCATCGAAGTATGCCGGCACTCTCAGGAACAAGCCGAACAGTGTACGTATATCATTCATTATAAAGGAAAGTGTGCCGTAAAGGTAGGTTCGTTTGAAGAGTTGGTGCCGATGCGAAATGCCATTTGTGACCGGGGAATTTCGGCAGAGGTATTATAAGGCATCACCTGTATATCAAAAAATAACAAAAGCCATTATCCGGAAGGTATCCGGGATAATGGCTTTTTTGTGTTATCATTTGTTGAGTAAGCGATCGTGTGCTTTCGTCAAAACTTGCCGGTGTTTTATACAAGAAAACCTGTAGCCTTACAAGTTTAATTGTTATGAATGACTAACATTTTGTTTAATGATTTTGAAAAAATGATATCAAAGGACGCGTTAATATGTTCAGTTTTCATATAGAATATAGCTGGTTAAAAGAATTTTACTTATTAACTCAGCAAAGGACCCTCTTTATATTTTTTAGTTTTTTTAATCACAGAGAAAGTTTACAAAGGTAAGGGAGAAAGGAGAATTCTTATTTTCCTGTTCTTTTTCTCTTCTTGCAAATGAAATGACGGTATGATGAATCCTCTTAATCAATTAGTTAGGAAAATAGAAAGAGGCTGTTGTACGGCAAGGTGTTGATGTAAGAAAAAAACGGATTGTTGCTGATTAATCGTCTCTTGTTTGATAGATCTGTAAAATCGTTTATTTTCTTTCAACTTAGTAATACCGCTTGCCGGATAATCGCCTCTTTTCTTCTTCCAGATGTTGGATGAGGTATTTATAATGGGTGATGATGAGCATGTTTTCAGGGATGTCCAGATCCTGTCCTACGACCTGATAACCAGAGATGAAAATAGAGGCCTCGGGAAATGTCTTCGAGAGTTTTTCCAGATAGCTTCCGGCCTTCTCTACATTGGGGTGAGAGGTCAGTACTGTCAATAAATAGTCGGGTTGATGGGTGTGGTAAGCTGTTTCCAAATCGTCAAGGGGAAGGCTTTGCCCCAGGTAAATCACCTGGTTGCCCCTGGATTTGATCAGGTACGTAGCAAAGAGTAGGCTTAATTCGTGCAATTCACCCTCCGGCAAGAACAGCATGTACTTTTTCCGTTTTTCCTGATCAGCAGTCAGTTGGGCATCGATGGCAACGATCAGTTTTTGCCGGATCAAGTTCGAGATGAAATGCTCATGTGCCGGGTTAATGACATCGGTCTGCCAAAGAAAACCCACCTTGATCAAAAACGGGTAAATGATATGTACCATGGTATCTTCAAAACCCAATTGCAGAATGTTCGTAGAGAGGATTTTTTCAAACTGGGCTTCATTGATTTCGATCATGGCCGTGATCAATGCGTTGATCTGATCTTGATACCCTTCATTGTTATCCAAAATATCTTTGACTTTTTGCCATATTTCTTCTTTGCTCATTTTGGCAATTTTGGAAATTTTAAAGCCATTGTTGTTGAGCAATGCTATATTTAGCATGAGTTTTAAGTCAGAAGAGTCGTAATAACGAATATTGGAATCGGTTCGCTGAGGTTGGATGATATTATAGCGCTGTTCCCAAATGCGAATGGTATGCGCTTTAATGCCTGTTAAATGCTCAAGGTCTTTGATGGAATAACCGGTCAACGTCTTTTCTGTTTGTTGTTAAACAAATATCTATTTTTCTTCTACATAAGTAGAACCCTTTTTTGTTTGAAGGGAATTTCAAGGGTTATTTCTCTATGTAACTAAACGAAAATGGAAATGTTTCTATTTTCTCTAAAAGAAATCTGTTTTAGAAATTACTAGAAATCATCCACAAAGTTATGGACTCCCGGGAAACTTATTATAAAAGTAAGGAGTCTTAATAGACAAGCAGGCAAGAAATGCCAGTACATTGTAATTACCAGGTAAAAAAACAATAAACAACTCGCATGTTAGAAGGCAAACTTACATGGACCAAATACGGAAATGGCGAAAAGGTGGTGTTGGCCTTTCATGGGTTCGGTCAGCACCGGTCCATCTATGAGAAATTAGGCGAAAAGGTGGAAAATGTAAGCGTTTACAGTTTTGACCTTTTTTTTCACGGCAGCAATCATTTGGTCACGCTGTCGCTCTCCAAAAGGCAGTTTAGTGAAGCCATCGAGCATTTTTTGGAAGAGCACGGTATCACACGGTTTAGCATTATTGCATATTCCATTGGTGTACGTTCGGCCTTGGCCATCGTGGAGAAATTTCCGGTTCAAGTGGAAGAATTGGTATTATTAGCGCCTGATGGCATCCGGACCAATGCCATTTATAAAATTGCTACCGGGACGCGCTTGGGCAATCTGTTTTTTAAACACCTCATCGAAAATACCCACTTAATACTAAGTACCTTGGACCTTTTCTACAAACGGAATTGGTTGGATAAAGAGACGTATAAGGTGGCTTACCGGCTCTTGTCAGATCCTTTTACAGCCCACAGGGTCTATAATGCCTGGATGGTTTATCGCAAGTTTACGTTTGATACTCAAAAAATAGCGAGTATTTTGAACCAGTATCAGATTCCCGTGAAGATTATTTTGGGGGCCAAAGACAGCATTATCCCTGCCAAACCTGTTCAGAATTTTGCAAAGCTACTGAGGCATTGTCAGTGCCAAACCGTGCCCGGAGGACATATTTACTTACTTCAGCAATTCCTCCGGACTCATGCGGCACTTTTGTTTACGGAATGAGTAGTGAGTCTAACCCCTTGGAGTGGTAAACATTTAATTTTCCCGCTTCATCGTAAATTAAAAAGCCTTCAAGATCTTCTCTACTGTTTAGCAACTCTTTGGATTTTTCGGTGCCCAGTACCATAAAGGCAGTGGCAAAGGCATCGGCGGTCATACAATCCCTGGCAAAAACCGTAGCGCTTAATAAATTTTGTTCGAGGGGATAGCCGGATTTGGGATCTATGGTATGTACATATTTTTTTCCGTCTTTGATATAGTAGTTCAGATAATTTCCCGAAGTGGCCATTGCCCGGTTATCCAATTGAACTTTGGCGGTGAGTTCTTTGCCTCCTTCTTCTAAATAATTGGGGTTTTTAATGCCAATCAACCAAGTTTTTTTCTGGATGTTGTGGCCCTTGGTCACTAGTTCCCCACCCACTTCTACCATGAAGTTATGAATAGCTTTACTTTCCAAGTACTGGGCAATCAAATCTACGGCATAGCCTTTGGCAATAGCGCTGAAGTCCAGTTGTACATTTGGATTGGTCTTCCAAAGGCTATCTTGGTCGAAGCTGATTTTGTGAAAACCTATATATTGCAGTACGGAATCTATTTGAGCCGAATCCAAGGATACGGCTTTTTGCGGACCAAAGCCCCAGGCTTGTACCAATGGCATAATGGTTGGATCAAAAGCTCCTCCGGTGGCTTCATAAATCTGCTCACTGGCTTTTAAGACAGGGTAGAAAAAAGGGGAGCGAAAACGAATGGAAGTACCTTGGTTGAATTCGGAAATTTCGGAACTGGGAATATAGGTGGAAAGCGATTGGTTAAACTGTTTTAATAAACTGTCGATCTCCTTGTCAAAGGAAAGAGCTTCCGGGTGTAAATATTTTACATTGTAAGGTACCGTTCCCATGGTTTCCCCACTTATATGTACTTCTTCAAAAGAAATTTTATCTTTTTTCCTGAATTGATAGACCAGAAAAATCAGACTGATCAGAATGATGGAGTACAGAATGTTTTTTTTGTGATTGCCCATTGTTTTAACTTGATATTGAAATGTTATCGCAAAACTCCTTTTAATATAGAAATATACCAATATTTTCAGGAGATAATTTATCCGGGCTTTTTGTGTATTTTTGAGGGCCGTTTTAAGCTGGGCGATCGGTTTTTTTTAGGATGATATCCCTTTTATGCAAAGGCAGATATTACAATATCACCAAAAAAGTATTATACTTATATTTATACAATAAATAAGGTAATTTATGTCTATACAATC
Source organism: Rapidithrix thailandica (assembly GCF_039710355.1). NCBI lineage: Bacteria > Pseudomonadati > Bacteroidota > Cytophagia > Cytophagales > Flammeovirgaceae > Rapidithrix > Rapidithrix thailandica. The sequence continues at coordinate 407,096 of NZ_JBDKWZ010000005.1, forward strand.
AGCTGCCGAATTAGACGGCATGAAGCAGGTTTGCGAAGCCGTCGGAATTACACTAAAAAAAATGCGGGAATACGCCCGGCCGGGGATGAGTACTTTGGAACTGGATGAATATGGTAGGGGGATTTTGGAATCCTTTGGAGCCAGTCCCGCTCCTAAAAAAGACTATAACTTTCCAGGTTGTGCATGTATCAGTGTGAATGATGAAGTAGCACATGGTATTCCTTCCAACCGGAAAATTTTAAAAGAAGGGGATTTGGTCAATGTTGACGTATCCGCTGAATTGAACGGGTATTATGGCGATAACGGAGGGTCGTTTATCTTAGGCGATGACATTCAACAACTGAACCCTTTGGTACAGGCTTCCCAGGAAATTCTGCATATGGCCATCCGTAGAATTAAAGGCGGGGTGAAAATTGCAGACCTTGGCGGGTTTATTGAGTTGGAAGCCAAAAAACGGGGTTTTAACGTGATTAAAAACCTGGCCGGACACGGCATCGGATTGAAGTTACACGAAGCTCCTCGTGAGATTCTTTGTTATAAAGACCGTTGGAACAAAGCGCGTTTCCGGAAAAATTCGGTCATTGCACTGGAAACTTTCATTTCTACCAAAGACCGGTATGCCTACGAGCAAGCTGACGGTTGGACACTGAAAACCAAAAACGGTTCTTTTGTCGCGCAACATGAGCATACCTTGTTAATCACCGACGATGAGCCTGTCATCTTAACTCATTCGAACGGTATTTAAATAAAAACAGGGGGGTAAAGCCAGTGAGAGTCAAGGAGGGATACGTTACACGGGAATAACCGGAAAATTTCCTATATTCAAACCTTGGATAAATTGCAACCGTATGTCTCAACTGCTGATTAAAAAAATTGAGCTTTACCCTTCTGAAATTCCGTTGAAGGCCCCCTTTATCACTTCTTTAGAGCAACTGGAATACGCTGCGAATGTCATTGTTCGCATCCATACCAACCACGGATTTATTGGATACGGTGAGTGCTCTCCGTTTAAAACTATTAATGGCGAAAGTATGGAAACGGGAATGGCAGTGGGACAATATTTGGCCAAAGCCCTGCTCCGTCAAAACCCTTTGGACCTAGAGGCTTGTTCGGCCTTGATGGACAAAGCAATTTATGGAAATTCTAGTATTAAAAGCGCCTTGGACATGGCCTTGTTTGATTTGGCGGCACAGCAGGCCGGTTTGCCTTTGTATGCTTTTTTAGGAGGAAATAACCGGAAGCCTTTAGTGACGGATTATACCGTTAGTTTGGATGAGCCAAGTAAAATGGCCCAAGACGCTCTACAAATAAAAGAGGCTGGTTTTTCTGTGATCAAAGTGAAATTGGGAGCCGGCGATGGCAGGGATGTAGAGCGTATTCGCTTGATCCGGGAGGTAATAGGAGAGAAAATTCCATTGCGTATTGATGCCAATCAAGGTTGGAATGTCCCTACAGCGATTAGTACATTACAAGCCTTGGCTCCTTATCATATACAACACTGTGAAGAGCCGATTCCCCGGTGGCTTTTTATGGATTTACCCAAGATAAAAGCACAAAGCCCTATCCCCATCATGGCCGATGAATCATGTTGTGATCATCATGATGCACAGCGTTTGATAGCACTGGATGCTTGTACATCGTTTAATTTGAAATTGGGAAAGTCTTCCGGCTTGCTCAAGGCCCAAAAGATTGTGAAGTTGGCGGAAGAGGCTGGTATGGAGATGCAAGTAGGCGGTTTTTTAGAGTCACGGCTGGCGTTTACCGCTTCGGCTCACTTGGCATTGAGTAGCGACCGTATTGTTTATTTTGATTTTGACACTCCACTCATGTTTGCTCAAGACCCTGTAGTAGGGGGGATGAGCTATCTGAAAAACGGAACGATCAAAATGCCTGAAGTTCCCGGCTTGGGAGCAAGCTTTGACGCTAGCTATCTTGAAAGTTTGGAAAAAGTAGTGATCGAATGATCCAATCAGTTGTAGCCTTAGTAAGTAAGGCCCGGTTCTGTAGCCGGGAAAATCGGAATAAATTGCTTTTGAGAATTAATTCATTCCGAAAAGTATCCTTCTCTCTCAAACTTCCTTATGTTATAATTCTCCTTCCCTTTTACTACCTTTATAACTTCTATGGACGATAAACTTGAAAAATGTATGAAAAAATTACCTTTACTAGCGTCTATGCTTGTGGGTGGAATGTTGCTGTGGCAATGCCAGGGAAATCAAAAGCAACAGGAATCCGCAAATGTAGAAACAGCTCCCCCGGTTCAACGGGCTACTTATGATTTTGAAGAAATGACAGATCCGGCAGAAGTACCTGCTGAAGAATGGCAAAAGGTAGAGGCCGGCTTGCTCGGTAGTGTCGCCAGTGTGGACGAACGCTATGCCAAAAGTTTTGTGCCAAAACTTACCCCGCAAACCCAATGGAAAGGCTTTGCTTGGAAAAACGAACGGGTGTATGCCCAGTTAGCTTTATGGACGAAAGAAGGAGCCAAAGCGGTAGAAATAGTACCCGGTGACCTCACTTCACAAGACGGTGCCACAATTGCTGCTTCCGCTATCCGTCCGGCTTTTTTGCGCTATGTCATGACCGATGAGTTTGCCGGTGGTTGTGGTTACCGCAAAAGCGTGGATTTTGACTCTTCCCTGGTAGCAGACGCCTTGGACGAACGTCAGTTTTTTGATATCGAACCTCAAAGTACAAGGCCTGTATGGTTGACTGTTAACGTACCCAATGAGGCAAAAGCGGGGGTTTATACCGGAACGGTCAAAGTACAATCGGAAGGGAACGAAGCGTTGAGTTTTGATTTGCAATTGGAAGTTGTGAACCAAACGGTACCCGAAGCAAAGGATTGGAATTTCTATCTGGACATTTGGCAGAATCCTTTTGCCGTGGCGCGCTTTCACGAAGTGGAGCTTTGGTCAAAAGAGCATTTTGATTTACTACGTCCCTTGTTGACCCGCTTGGCGGATGCAGGGCAAAAATGCATTACAACAAGTATCATTCATGCACCGTGGGGCGGACAAACCTACGATCACTTTGAAGCCATGATCGATTGGAAGAAAAAGAAAGACGGTACTTGGGCCTTTGATTATACTGCTTTCGACCGTTATGTGGAGTTTGCAATGGACTGTGGAATTACCAAAAGTATCAACTGTTACTCAATGGTGCCTTGGGGCAACCAATTCCGTTATTTTGACGAAGCTCTAAACGGGTACGACACTTTAACCTTAGTAGCCGGAAGTGAGGAGCACAATGCATATTGGACTCCTTTCCTGACGGATTTTAGAAAACACCTTTCGGAAAAAGGTTGGCTGGAGAAGACTTCCATTGCCATGGATGAACGCAAAGTGGAAGAAATGCAAGGGGCCATTAACCTGGTGAAAAGCATTGCTCCGGAAATCAAGATTGCTTTAGCGGGCACTTTTCATGAAGAGATTGAAGCCGATATCTATGATCTTTGTGTGGCTTCCCGGGAAACTTATGAAAAAAGTGTATTGACCGATCGCCCTATTGACAAGGACAAGATCACTACCTATTACGTTTGCTGTACGGAAGAATACCCTAACAATTTCTCTTTCTCTCCTCCGGCTCAATCGGCTTGGATCGGTTGGTATGCGGCTGCCAAAGGGTACAACGGTTTCTTGCGTTGGGCATACAACAGCTGGGTAAAAAATCCATTGCAAGACTCCCGTTTTAGAGCCTGGCCGGCTGGAGATACCTATTTTGTGTATCCGGGGAATATGAGTTCCATTCGTTTTGAGCGCTTACGGGAAGGCATCCAAGAGTATGAAAAAGTGCTGGTTTTATCCGAAAAATTCAAAAAAGAAAATAACCAGGAAGCCTTGAACAAACTCCAAAAAGCCTTGGATGTATTTGAAATCAAAAAGTTCGAAACCGTTTCAGGGGCTGAGATGGTTAACGAAGCCAAAGCGATTGTAGATGAACTTTCCAGAAGATAAAGATTTTTGTAAACGTATATCTTTTAAAAGCCTTTCCTCATACAGAACAGGAAAGGCTTTTAAGATTACAAGTTACTTCCATTAAATCCCAACTTCAGTAAATACTTCGCCTTGAGGGGCAAATAGCGACTGCCCGGCGGTCCACAACGTATGGTCAGTTTTCAAAATAAGTGTATACGTGGCTCCACCCATCACCTCTTTTACCTCACTCATCACTTGTTTGGGTTGGCTGACTAGGGTATTGAATGTTCCGTCTCCAAATTGTCCGTATTGGTTTCTTCCGGTGGCCCAAAGAGTATGGTCGGTTTTCAGAATCAAGGTATGATATTGACCGGTCACAACCGTCTTGACATCCGTCATGATTTGTTTTGGAGTATTGAGGTAGTTAGGGGTTGCTTTTTTATGAATGATAGCATACCCGTAATTAGAACTTGGTAAAATCATCCCGGCTTTGGCATCACCCAACTGTCCGTAATCATTTCTTCCGGTGGCCCAAAGAGTATGGTCCCTTTTCAAAATCATCGTATGGTCTACCCCTACAGCCACTTCTTTTACATCGGTCATAATTTTTTGAGGAGTACGAATTGCGTTGCGGGAAGAGCCAATTCCCAATTCCCCGTCCCAGTTATCGCCATAAGCCCAGAGGGAGTGGTCGGTTTTCAGAAAGAAGGTTCGCCCATGTTTGGTCTTTACCGTAAGTACTCCATCCATGATTTTTGAAAAATGCTCAGCCCCTTCTTTTGAGTTATTTATCCAGAGGGAATGGTCGGTTTTCAACATGAATACATGTTCTTCTCCAAGTACAAGCTTCTTTACCTCTGTCATAATTTTCTGGGGAATGTTTACGGATGACTTATTTGCTGCAAGGTCGAATTTCCCACAGACCCAAAGGGAATGGTCGGTTTTTAGCAGGAAAGTGCTTGCCTGGCCACATACTATGTCCTGTACGTTACTCATTACTTTTTGAGGGGTTTTGATAACCGGAGTCGTCCCCGTTCCTAACTGCCCCTTATGATTATTTCCCGTAGCCCAAAGGGTACCATCTGTTTTCAGAAGCATCATATGTTGATCACCCAATGCCACTTTCTTGACATCCGTCATGATTTCTTTGGGAATGCTAGTATTAGCAAGAGGTCCAAGCCCTAGTTGACCATGAATATTGCTGCCCAAACCCCAAAGCGTATTGTCACTTTGCAGAAGTAGAAGGTTTGAATATGTAGCAGAGATTTGTTTGAGATATACGATGGTAAAATCTTCTTGGCTGTTGAGGGTTTTTCCTTGAGTAGTAATGCTGATTTTTCCGGTAGATGCTCCTTGAGGCACCTGTACGGTAAGTGATGTTGGAGTCGCATCGATGACGGTGGCCGGAACACCGTTAAATTGAACGGAGTTGCTTTCGGGAAGCTTACTAAATCCAATACCTTTGAGGGTCACAGTCCTTCCTGTTTTTCCTTGTTTAGGATAAAACGCAATAAACTTAGGGGTGGTAGGACCGGCCTTATTTTCTGTTTGCTCCTCATTATGTGCAATACGCTCGGTAGCCCCTATATATACCACCCGGAACGTTGCAGTACTTTGGAGCATGTCGCCTTTTACCATTACCGTGATTTTCCCGCTGCTAGCATTATCGGGTACGAATACATCCAAGGTATTTTCGGAAGCTTGCGTAATGGAGGCTTTTACGCCATTGAACAACACGGTGTTTTCTTCGGGGTTTGTGCTGAACCCTTTTCCTTTGATAAGCACCCGGGTTCCGACAAATCCTTTGTTAGGATAGAAGCTGAGCGAAGTGGGGGAGGAGGAAAGAGACCTGGTTTTACATGCATTGATGAAAAAAGCACAACTTATAAAAAGTATAAAGGCCCTGCTTGGGAGTAATGGTAGCTGGTTCATTTGGTTTAAGGTTGATTTCTTAGTAAAGAAAATGCTAATTTATTATACAAACAAATAAGTATTAAATTGGCTGAGTGATGTGGCCTGCAGGTGTATGATTTGCAAGTTTGAAATTTTCTTGCTTTGTCAATTGCTTCGAGGAAAGACGGGAGTATCTTTGTTGCTTCCGATAGTAGTATGGTAAGAATTAGTAAATAATAAAATTTGATGAACCCGGAAAGCTTGAACCATCCCACCCCCAATCATTATGTCATCGAAAATTTTTCCATTTCAGAGCTGAATAGTGTCTTTATAGAAAATCATAGTGCAGCGTCTGTCACAGCGGATTTATTTAGTGCAGATGATATCCTTCCGCAACAAATTGAACTCAACTTCGGGCTTTTTCACAAACCTTCTCTTGTATTAGGGTCTCCTATCGTAAGCGTAAGTTTGCTTCGAAATACATTGCTTCTCTCATGTACTTGTGCTGAACCTCGAAACAAACTTTGCAAGCACCAGGCACAAGTGCTATATGAACTAAAAGACAGGGAATACTTTCGGATTTTCTTTGATGAATCGCTGCGTCAGGAAAAATTGAGAGCTTTTGCCATAGACTACGGTTTGGAACAGGAGGTAGACCTGGACGAATTCTTTCAACTGGAGTACACGCACAAATCCGTGAAAATCCACCCTAAGTTGAAGGGTTTGTATCCTGTCAACCGGTCGAGTCAGGAACGCTTCGAGTCGGAGTTTTTACCGCTGTCATCGCCTTCTTTGCCCAAAACTGATTCGGGGCAAAAGATTGTCGTCATTGGAAAGCATAAGTACTATGACCAGTTGCATGTACAGCTTTTTGAAGCGCAAACAACAAAAGCAGGAAAGTTAAAAAATCCATTGAATCCCATAGATCCTTTGGACAGTATCTGGAAAATTGAGAACAGTGAGGAAATTAAGTTTTATTCCTCCATTTCCAGGTTTCAACATAATTATGAAAAATCGGAAAAGGACAGGGAGGGCTTGAAAGCGTTGGTGAAAAACCCGGCGGGGCTGGCCATTTATTTTCACAAAAGAGAAGTCTCTGATAAAATTACTGCCAAATCACTGGTGCCGGTAAGTTTGCAAAGTCTGCCGGCAGACTTGGAGCTTTCCGTTAAGCGGAAGGGGGATTTTTTTGAGGTATCGGGAAAACTACTACTTGAAGATCAGTTATTGGGCTTGAAAAACCTCAAAATTAAATTCGATTATTTTTTACAGATACGACAAACACTTTATGTGATTGAAGATCCTGTTTTTTTACAAATCCTTCATTTTTTCAAAAAGAATAATGAAATCATTCTGATTCATACATCCAAGTTCGAAGAGTTTCAAGAACGAATTCTTTCAAAGTTGGAGCACAAAGTCCGGGTACACTATGCGTATGTAAAGCCGGCTACGGAAAAGCAATTGGAAGAGGGTGGTTTTGACCAACCCACAGAACAAATTATCTATTTGTCAGATTTACAGGACTATGTAGAATTGACACCTGTGATGCGGTATGGCCTTACGGAGGTTCCGGTGCTTTCCAAAAAACAGGTGCATGGAAAGGATCAAGCGGGAAATTATTTTGCCGTGGACAGGAACAAAGAACAGGAAGATCGCTTGATTGCCACCTTGCTGAGACAACACCCGGATTTTGACGAACAATTGGAGGGAGAATCTTTTTATTTACACCGGAACAAGTTTTTGGAAGATGCCTGGTTTTTGGGAACCATGGAAGAATGGGCCCGAATGGGGGTAAGAGTATTGGGATTCAGTACATTGAAAAATAACAAATACAATCCCAACAGGGCTAAAATTTCTGTCAACGTCATCAGTGAAGTGAATTGGTTTGAAACGACTGTAAAAGCACAGTTCGGTGAGCAAATCGCTCCGTTGAAACAGTTGTATAAAGCGGTCCGCAACAAAAGTAACTATGTACAACTGGATGATGGAACGGTGGGGATTTTACCTGAAGAATGGGTAAAGAAATTTTCAAACTATTTTGAAGCCGGGGAGCTTGTCAAAGAACGTATCCGGACGCCAAAAGTCAATTTTACGGATATTGCTGACCTATATGAACAAGCCATGCTGGCTACCCCTGTACAACAGGAGTTGGGCATGCTCCGGGAAAAAATTGCTGCGTTTGAAGCCGTTCCTTCCGTAAAAGTACCGGAAGACTTGAAAGCAACACTTCGCGACTATCAAAAACAGGGTTTAAATTGGCTAAACTTTCTGGACGATTTCAACTTTGGTGGATGCTTGGCGGATGATATGGGTTTGGGGAAGACAGTCCAGGTGATTGCCTTTCTTTTATCACAAAGGGAAAAGGTTTCACAAAATACCAACTTGGTAGTGCTGCCTACCTCCTTAATTTTTAATTGGCAGGTCGAAATAGCTAAATACGCTCCTTCTATCAAGGTTTTGACCGCTTACGGACCGGGGAGGGTACAAAATTGCGATTTGTTTGGAAACTATGAAGTGATTCTGACTACGTATAATACCCTGCTCTCAGACATACGCTTCTTAAAAAAATATCACTTTAATTATATCATTCTGGATGAATCACAAGCGATTAAAAACCCGGAGTCGCAACGGTACAAAGCCGCATGTTTGCTACAGTCCCGCAACAAAATCGTTATGACCGGGACCCCACTGGAAAACAATACGTTTGATCTCTACGGACAGCTTTCTTTTGCTTGTCCGGGTTTGTTCGGAAGTAAACATCGCTTCAAAGGCATTTATTCCAGCCCGATAGACAAGTTCAAAAACAGTAAAAGAGCCAAAGAACTTCAGCAAAAAATCAGTCCTTTTATTTTGCGTAGAACAAAACAACAGGTAGCCCAAGAACTTCCGGAAAAAACAGAGGTAGTCATTTATTGTGAAATGGGTACCGAACAGCGAAAGATTTACGAAGCGTATAAAAAGGAGTACCGCGATCTGTTGTTAGAAGAAATTGAAGACACTATCCAAAAGCAAAGCTTACATGTATTGCAGGGGCTAACCAAACTCCGGCAAATTTGCAATTCCCCGGCAATTTTGAGTGATGATCGGTTTTATGGGAGTCCTTCTGCTAAAATTGAAGTGCTGATGGAAGAAGTTGAAAACAAGGCAAACAGGCATAAGATTCTGATTTTTTCTCAATTTGTGACGATGTTGGATCTGATTAAAGAAGAGTTGGCCCAAAGGAAGATACAATATGAATACCTTACGGGACAAACTCAAAACAGAGCCGACCGGATAGAAACATTTCAAAAGAACCGGGAGGTCCGGGTGTTTCTCATCAGCTTAAAAGCCGGAGGAACCGGTTTGAACCTTACCGAAGCAGACTATGTGTATTTGGTGGATCCTTGGTGGAATCCCGCGGTTGAAAACCAGGCCATTGACCGCAGCCACCGGATCGGGCAAACGAAAAATGTGGTAGCCGTCCGTTTGATTTGTCCGGATACTATCGAAGAAAAAATTATGCAATTGCAAGCGAGAAAAAACTCCTTAGCCACCGAACTGGTAAAAACGGACCGTTCAATGATGAAATCTCTTTCCAAAGAAGAACTGCTGGCTTTGTTTGAGTAGGGGCAGCACCTGGCTGTGTATTGCTCGCAGAGCTGTTATTTTTCAACGATAACCCCAGACAGGGGGGCATTTGTATATTTGTTTCTAAAAATTTCTATATTAGTAAGAGAATCGCAGCACAGTAACTAACTGAATCAAATTACTTTGAACTAGTCTTATTAATATAAAAATGAACAGGGAAGCACAGTCACACCCATCCGCTGCACTGACTATTCGATTAAAGAAAGGAGAGTTGTCGGCTTTGCGAGAGATTTATCTGAAGCATTATGATTCGTTTCGTCAGATAGCAACTGCTTACCTCAAGTCTACAGCCGAGGCGGAAGATGTACTACAGGAAGCCTTCATCAAATTATGGGAAAAGCGACACCTTCTCAAGAGCGAGCGCTCTTATGAAGGGTACCTGTTTATGATTTTAAAAAATACCATGGTGAGTGCTTTGCGGGCCAGGGCCAAGGAAGTCCTGCAAAGAGATTTTTCACATATGTCACTGAGTCATACTTCTACCGAAGAGCAGATCCACTACCGTGAATTATCAAATCGCCTGGAAAAAGCAGTAGATAACCTTCCTCCCAAGCGAAAACAGGTGTTTAATTTGAAAAGACAACAAGGACTTACCAACAAACAGATTTCGGAAAAATTGGGCATTTCAACACAAATGGTCGAAAAACAACTGAAGCTTGCAAAGCAAACCCTTAAACTTTCTCTCAGCGAAGAAATCCCCGTTTTATCGTTGCTATTGTTGTTGAGTTTTATTGGATAAACGTAGAAACTTCCATCACTGCCAGTTCTATTTCTTTGTGTCCTATTGTATCTATGTGGTTCAATATTTTTGAAAGCACAGTAGGAACATAGAGAACAATAGGAGTTTTCATCACAACCGGTTTTATTTCTCTGTGTCCTATTGTGTCTATGTGGTTCAAAAATTTAAAAAAAAAATTGACTGGGAGGTTGGGTAAAGACAGGGGCTCTGCGTATTTAAATTACTTTCATTGAAATTGCTCTGTTCACAGACTGATATATACATAAGCAAACCTTTGTAATGAAGCAAGAAGAAATTATCGGATTACTAAAAAAGTATAAAGAAAACCGCTGTACCCCTGAGGAATATCACAAAGTGTACACTTGGATGAATAAGGCAGAAAACGAAAAGTTGTTAGGGGAAATTTTGGAGAATGAGATAGGAGGGAAATCCGGACAGGAAAGTGAGTTTCAAGGGGCAGAAGAAGAGAAAGAAGCATTATGGAATAAGATTCAGAAGGAAGTACGGAATACTCCTTATGGTTTGAAAAAACAAACACAAACCCGGCGAAAGGAACGAAGCAGAAGCATTGTCTCCGGTACCTATCAAGTGGCCGCTGCTGTTGCGCTGTTAGTTATTTCTTTGAGTCTTGCTTTATACCATTTCAATCACCAAGAAGAAGAAGTATTCGTAAAGCCTTTGGTGATGAAAGAGACCCGGACGCTTGCCGGTCAAAAAAAGGATGTGGTTTTGGCGGATGGCACCAAAGTAAAGTTAAATGCACGATCCTCCTTGCGTTTTCCGGAAAATTTCCAGGATACCGGAGAGCGAAGGGTTTACTTGACAGGAGAAGCTTTTTTTGAAGTGACTGAAAACGCGGAAAAGCCTTTTGTAGTGGTGAGTAACCAAACGAAAACCAAGGTGTTGGGAACGACTTTTAACGTGAATGCCCAGCCTGGTGATAATAATATATATATAGCTTTGGTAACCGGGAAGGTGTTGGTAGAAATGGAAGATACGCATTCCTTTTTACAGCCGGATCAAATGGTGACAGTAAATATTGCAGAGGGGAAAATGGCGACTTCCGGATTTGACAAAGAGGAAATATTGGGTTGGAAAGAAGGGAAAATCGTCTTTAGGGAAGCGGGAATCGAGACGGTGGTTCAGGAGTTGGAAAAATGGTATGGGGTGGAGTTTACCTTAAAGGGAACCATGCCGAAAGGGACGATTAGTGCCGTATACGATAAAGTTTCATTAAAGAAAATACTGGAAGGAATCAGTTTTACCTATCGGTTTTCTTATGATATCGAAGATAAAAAAGTAATTATTCAATTTAAATAATCTGGCCTATGAAGCAGATAAATACAAGTTAATACCACACAGTTTACGAGCAAAAAAACTGGAATGTAAATGGAACATCTTGGGGAAGGGCTCCATACATTCCAGCCGGAATTTTAAACGAATCATTCATTTAAAACTTAGTAAAAATATGAAATGGAAATTACTAAGACAAATCCTCTTTATGTCTAAACTATCCCTATACGGCTTGTTTTTACAATGTTTGCTTGCCGGTATGTTAATGGCCAATTCGGGGAATGGCCAATCCAAAAGTATAGAGCAGATCCATCTTTCGCTTGACTTGAATGATACCAGGTTGAGTGATGCCATTTCCGCGTTGCAACAAAAGACCGGGTTTGAATTTGTGTATTTAAGCAATAGCTTTCGCACGAATCAAAAAATCTCTTTGAATAAAACCAATGAATCTTTGGCGAATATTCTTAGGGAAATAAACCGGGCCACCGGATATAATTTCAAACGGGTCAACGAAAAGATATACATCAGTAAGAATTTCAGAACGAAAGATATACCGGTCAATGCAGTCTCGGAAGTACAACAAGAAGTGACTATTTCAGGAACGGTGACTTCCACAGAAGACGGAGCCCCCTTGCCTGGAGTGAGTATCTTGGTAAAAGGAACTACCAAAGGAACGACTACAGACTTTGAAGGCCGTTATAAATTATCTGCCCCGGAGAATGCCACCTTGATTTTTAGCTTTATCGGCTATCAAACCCAAGAAATCGCCATCGGTAGTCAGTCTACCATCAACCTGACCATGAAACCGGATATATCACAACTGGACGAAGTAGTAGTGGTAGGATACGGGGTGCAAAAGAAATCGGATATCACCGGTTCGGTAGGTACGGTAGGTTCCGAAGAACTGTTGAAAGGACCGGTCAATAATGTGATGCAAGGCTTGCAAGGAAAAGTAGCCGGAGTCAATGTTTTTCTGAATTCAGGCTCTCCTACCAGTAGCCCCAGAATATTGATCAGGGGATTGGGTACGATTAACTCCTCTTCTTCCCCCTTGTTTGTAGTGGATGGAGTAGTGATGGAAGATATCCAGTTCTTGAATCCCAATGATATTGAGAGTATGGAAGTATTGAAAGACGCTTCTGCCACCGCGATTTATGGTTCCAGAGGTGCCAATGGGGTCATTTTGGTGTCTACCCGTAAGGGTTCCAAAACCGAAGGGATGACCATTGGTTACGATGGCTTTGTCAGCATCGGACAATTGCGGAAAAAAATGGACTTGTTAAATGCCAAAGAATGGTTGGAAGTAGTGGAAACAGGGATGGACAATTCGCCTAAATACAATCCAAGCTCCAATCCGGTATTTACCAAAAACGATCCGAATTTATTTGACGAGAACGGGAACCCCTTATACGATACGGATTGGCAAAAAGAAGCCACCCGTACAGCCGTTTCGCATAACCATCAACTATCCATTCAACAGAGAGGTGAGAGTTCTTCCTACGGAGCTTTTTTAAACTACTCGGATATGGAAGGAATTATGTTGAACAACTACCTCAAAAGGCTGAATGGAAAAATTGCTTACGAAGGCAGTCCAAAAAAATGGTTGACCGTAGGATTGACCCTATTGGCAAATCATACGGAAGAGAACTCTTTTGAAGAAGGGGGAGGGCATCAAATGCCAAGAAGAACAATGATCGAAATGCCTCCGATCTTTCCTGTAAAATTTCCGGACGGTACCTGGAGTAACAGCCAGATGATTGAAGATCCTTATAACCTGGAAGCGATGGCTAACCCGGTACACGTATTGGAAACCCAAGACCGGAAGCGGGAACGCACACAACTTTTCGGAAATGCCTACTTGGTGTTCCATTTGGCCGATGGCTTGGATTTCAGAACACAGTTTGGTTTTGACAAGCACAACCGGGTGTTTGAAGATTATAGCCCTACCGATTTGACCAATATCTCCGCACCTTTGGGATCTGCCGGTTTATCCAACGGAAGGCTTTTGTACTGGCAACAAGAAAACTTCCTTTCTTATAACAAAGAGATTGGTGACCATCGCTTCAACGGAGTATTGGGACTCAGTTGGCAAAAGCGGGTTTCCAAAGATTTTAATGTTAGTGCCAAAGGATTTACAGACGATTTCTTCAAATACAATAAAATCCAGTCTGCCAGTGAGCCGGGAGCGCCTTCTTCAGGTTACTCGGAATGGGCGATGAACTCTTACTTCCTCAGAGCCGGCTATACGTTTAAAGACAAATACATGATTACGTTGACGGGACGGGTAGACGGTTCATCCAGGTTTGGAGAAGATAATAAATTCGGTTTCTTCCCTTCAATGGGTGTGGGATGGATGGTTTCTAACGAGCCTTTCCTGGAAAACTCCTCCTTGGTTGACCAACTGAAATTACGGGCAAGTTATGGAGTTACCGGTAGCACGGAAATTCCCGTGTATCAATCTTTAGCCACGGTAGTTTCGGGAACAGTATTGATGAACGGTTCCAGGGTGACGGACAGCTATGTAACCCGTTTGGCCAATCCTAGTTTGGAATGGGAAAAAACCAAACAGTTTGACATCGGGATGGAGATTGGAATGTTGAACAACCGCATCCAACTGGAGTTAGACTATTACTACAAGCTGACAACCGATATCTTATTGGATAAACCGATTCCGATGACCACCGGATTCGGTGGGGTAAGAGATAATATTGCCTCCGTATCCAACAAAGGGATTGAAGCGTTATTAACGACTGTCAACATTGACAATACCAATTTTTATTGGGAGTCCAACCTGAATTTCAATTTTAACCGAAATACTATTGAAAAGTTGGGTGAGAATGACGAGGACATCTTCCCGGGGCCTTGGTGGGTATCCGGTAGCCAGACGATTTTGCGAGTAGGCGAGCCTCTCAGTTCTTTTTGGGGGTATCAACGTTTAGGCGTTTGGGGTACTGATGAGGCCGATGAGGCGGCTAAAGTCGGACGCTTGCCAGGTGAAGCAAAACGTTCCGCAGACCCTACCATCATTGGTAACGGATTGCCTAAATGGACCGGTAGTTTTGTCAACACCTTCCGCTATAAAAACATTGACTTATCCATCGACTTACAGTTTGTTTACGATGTGGATATCTTACAACAATATTATCATTCCACAGAAGACCGTTCGGGAATTGCCAACGGCTTGCGTACCATCCTGACTGACGGCTGGACTGAAGACAACCAAAACACCATGGTACAGCAAATCCGGAACCAGGCGTATGGCGGACAAAACAGTGAGATCGACAGTCACTGGGTGGCAGACGGTTCTTACCTGAGAGGTAACCTCTTTACCTTGGGATACTCTTTTGACGATAAAGTCCTTTCCAAGCTCAAGTTGAAAAAACTGAGAATTTACGGAAGTGTGCAAAATGCCTTTGTCATTCATTCGAAGGACTTTCAGGGCTTGGATCCTGAGGCGACTTCTTGGGGAGGCAACCAATGGGGACAAAATATTTTCTTCTTCCAGTATCCCCGCCCCCGCACATTTACCCTTGGTGTAAACTTACAATTCTAAAAAGGAGGATGATATGAAATACTTGAATATATTAATGGTAATCAGCCTGCTGCTGACAGGCGCTTCTTGTTCTGATTTCCTGGAAGAAAAACCTAGAGACGAAATCAGTCTGGATCAGTTTTTTACAGAACCCGGTCATGCGGAAAATGCGGTGAACTCTTTGTACCGGAACGGGGCCCCCAACATGTATTTGGACGGTGGGGTCTATAATGGGAAAAAAGTGATGTTGACCCAGTATTTGTCGGGCTTCTTCGACAATGAATACAAAGGGCAGGAACCTCATATTCAACATGCACAGCAATTGACTCTGAACGGATCGAACCTGGATGATTATATGGCAGGTATCTGGTCTTCCCTTTATACCGGGATTGCCCGTGCCAACAATGCGATCAAGTACATTCCTACCACTCCGGGGCTTACCGAAGCGCAGTCCAACAGACTTTTGGGCGAAGCAAAATTTTTCAGAGCCTTCGCTTATTATTTCTTGGTACGCTTGTATGGTGAAGTCCCCTTGGTTACCGAGCCTTACGAGTCCTTGGATAATTTATTTGTATCGCAGAGTTCGGTAGCCGATGTGTATCAATTGATTACCGATGATTTGAAGTTTGCCGTAAATGAGGGCGGTTTGCCACAAGCGGCCATGGTGAACAACGGTTATCGCATTACCCAAGGGGTGGCGGCTACCTTATTGGCGGAAGTATACCTGAACATGAGCGGGTATCCCTTACAGGATAATAAATTCGGTGAAGCGGCTGCCATGGCCAAAAAAGTGATTGAAAGCGGGGTGTACTCCCTGACCCAACATTCCTATGACAATGGAGGAAATTTGATTCCGGAAGAAAGTGCCTACAACAAAATCCGTAAAGAACAGGCCTTGGCCAATGAGTACATTTATCATTTGGAATATTTCATCGGTATTTCCACTACGGTGTTTCCGCAATGGTCTTACCCGGTGTCTTTTGCTTCTGAAGTAAAGTATGCCATTACCAACGGAGGTTATCAGCCGGTAGATGAGTTTGTATGGGGATATGATGCCGACAACGATTTGCGTATTCAGAATAAACAATATTTCCACAATACCTACGAAGACGGCGAAGGAAATACAGTAGAATTTCCCATGACACCGTACATCTGGCACGATGACGATGCCATATTTGAAACGGCTAACTCCGGCAAGGACCTGCGGGCATACGGCTATTCCGATATTTTGCTGATTGCGGCTGAGGCAGTAGCCAAATCCGAAGGGGTGACGGCCGAAGCCGTGGATTACCTGGCCCAGGTAAGAAGCCGGGCGTATTGGAAAATGGATAAAGCGGATATCGTGAACCACCTGAGTGGGTTGACAGTGGATGAGTTTGTGGAAGAAGTTTGGAAAGAGCGGTACAGAGAGTTGGTCTTTGATTTTAAACTATGGTTTGACATTGCCAGAACCCGTAAATTTCCTACCTCCACGGAAAATGGAAACGGGGCAATTTCTTTTGTGGATTTTGTCGGGCAATCCAACTCCTGGGGAAAAACATTTGAAGCAAAACACCTGCTTTTGCCTTTGCCTGAAAGAGAACTGCAAAGAAATCCTAACTTGATCCAAAACGAAGGATATTAATAACTATACCGTCCAATTAACATAAAAATAGAGCTTGGTTAAAATCCCTGCCCCTTCTATCGGGCGGGGATTTTTTTTCGAAAAAAACAGGCTTGTGTAAGTAACCGGAGAAATTTTATGGAAACGGAATTGTGTCGGCAGGGAGAATAGGGGCCAAGCAAAGGTTTGCATTTGAATTCATGAAAAAAAATATCAACTTAGAATTTGACTAACTGGGTACAGGGTTTGAATTAAGTAGCTATTGAAAATGAAAAAATATGATCCGGTAACCTCTCCTTCAAATGCCAACGCAAATCTTCAACAGAAAGAAAAACATTTTCTTCAGGGTAAAACCGATTTGGAAATTTGGCGGCAGTTCAAAAAAGGAAACGAGGGAGCGTTTAACTATATCTATCAAACGTATTTTTCGGAACTCTTCCGGTATGGGCATCGCTTCACGCAAGATCGCGAACTCATCAAAGATGCCATTCAGGATTTGTTTATCGAATTGCGTAAGAGCAGTACTAACCTTGCCGATACCGACTCCATCAAGTTTTACCTCTATAAATCCCTCCGTTGGAAAATTCAGCTGTATAGTAAGAAAAATGCAAAGTTCCTTTTGGTTCAGGAGCCTTCTGAGGATTGGCACTTTGACATTGTTTTTTCCCACGAAGTCCAGTTGATTAACCGGCAAATTTCCGAAGAACGTATACAGCATTTACAAAAGGCCTTACAAACATTACCCAAGCGCCAGAAAGAAGCCCTGTATTATTTCTATTATGAAAGTATGACGTATGAAGAGGTTGCGGGCATTATGGACTTGGATCATGTGAAGTCAGCCCGGAACCTGATTTACAAATCGCTCAAAACCTTGAAAAAAGAAATCCCTTTACTGCCTATGGCGATACTGTTGATTGTGTTTTTCTATGATTTTTTTGTTTGTTAACCGCTTGTATATTAGATTTTTGTCTGTTTTTTGTGAAAAAAATAAAAAAAAGTGATGTCATTTCACTAAGGTGTTCCATTAGTAAGTAGAAGGAAAGCCATCAGTGACCCAATGAAATACACAGACTATACCTTAGAAGATTTTTTACAAGATGAGTACTTTGTCCAATGGGTGAAAAAACCGGGCGAAGAAGCCGAGTTTTTTTGGCAATCCTGGTTGGCTAATCATCCCGAAAAAGCAAAGTTATTAGCGCAGGCAAAGGAAATAATCCTGCGGATGGAATTTCCTGAAAAGACCGTAGTTCAACCCTCCGAAGAAGAAATAACCGCCGTTTTCAATAATATTTTAGCGCAAAATTACTCTGGAAGGCAAGCCTCGAAAGCGCCCGTACACAGAAGGCTCAATGGCCAACCTTCATGGAACAATTGGTTGAAAATAGCGGCTGTGTTTCTTTTGCCTGTGTTTGGAGTACTGTTGTGGAGAAATTACTCTCAACAAAACTCGAATGAGTTACAAGGGGCAGTAGAGTGGGTGATCAAAGAAAACCCTATAGGGCAGAAGTCGGAGTTCAAATTGCCGGATGGCTCTAAAATACATTTGAATGCTGCCAGTAAGCTGCGTTTTCCCAAGCAGTTTTCCGATACGCTACGCCTCGTGTATTTGGAAGGCGAGGCTTTTTTTGAGGTGGAAAAGGAAGTCGACAGACCCTTTATCGTACAGGCGAAAAGCTTATGTACAAAGGTATTGGGGACTTCTTTTAATATTAGGGATTATCCTGAAGATGGGGTAAAAAAAATAGCTTTGTTGACGGGGAAAGTAGAGGTGTATAACAATGCAAACACGGGCTTGGAAAGCAAAGAAGTATTGCGGCCCAAAGAAATGTTGCACTATGATAGCCAAAAACATGCTTATACCAAACACTCCTTTGATCCCGGCAAAGTGTTGGCCTGGCACTACGGGCGGTTATTCTTTGAGAAAGAGAGTTTTGATAAGGTTATTCCCGAACTGGAGCGTTGGTATGGTGTGCAAATCCATTGTGAATCCCCTCAAATTTTACAAGGAAAATTTACCGGAGAATTTACCAACCAAAGTCTGGAAGTGGTGCTAAAAGTGATGGGTGGAACAAGTAACTTTCACTTTGATATTACCGGTAAGTCGGTGAGAATATATTAACTAAATTTCATCAAACAGAATATGCCTATGGAAAATGAAAAAATACAAAAAGCCGGCATCACCACAACACCGGCTTAACGTCTTGTTCAGACATGTTACCGCTTTCCCGTTGGCAGACGGTTAAGCGACCCACTTCAGATGTTTATTATTCACCTAAAGCTAAGTAAAAGTATGAATTCAAAACTACTTAGACAAGTCCTTCTTATGTCTAAATTTGCCATATACGGCTTGTTCTTGCAGTGCTTTTTATGCTCGCTTCTCCTGGCCAAAGAAGGCATTGCACAGAGAAAGAAGCTCGAAGAAGTTTACATATCGGTTAACTTTAAAAATGCTCCTTTAAAAAAAGTTTTTCATGAAATCGGAAAACAAACGGACTTTCATTTTGCCTATAACAGCTTGACCTTTGATGAAACTTTGCGGGTATCGGCTCAAGCCAAAGGAGAATCGTTGTCCGATTTTTTGATGGGGCTATCCAAAGATACAAAGCTCCGGTTCACCCGGATTAACAATGTCATTTATGTAAAGAAGAAACATAAAAAGAATACAGTGCCTCTGGTGGAGGATATTGTTCAAGAGGTGACCATCTCCGGAAAAGTAACTTCACAAGAGGATGGGGAGCCACTTCCGGGGGTCAGTATCTTGATCAAAGGAACCGCACAAGGAACCACGACCAATTTTGAGGGAAGCTACAAATTAGCCGCTCCTAAAGATGCCATATTGGTGTTTAGCTTTATCGGTTATCAAACGCAAGAGGTCACGGTAGGCAGTGAGTCCAGGGTAAACGTAGTAATGCAAACGGATGTCTCACAGTTGGAAGAGGTGGTAGTGGTCGGTTATGGAACGCAAAAGGAAGTAAACCTGACCGGAGCCGTCTCCTCGGTGGATTCCGATGTGCTGGACTCCCGGCCCATTACCAGTGTAGGCCAAGGTTTACAAGGGGTTATTCCCAACCTGAATATTTCCGTATCTAATGGCTCGCCCGGAAAAGGTGTGTCTTTTAATGTACGGGGGGGTACTTCCATCAATGGCGGGTCGCCTTTAGTACTGGTGGATGGTGTACAGATGGATCCTAACTTGATCAACCCTAGCGATATACAAAGTATTTCGGTTTTGAAAGATGCGGCCTCTGCGGCAATTTACGGAGCCAGGGCGGCTTATGGGGTGGTTTTGATTACGACCAAAAGTGGTAAGAAAAATCAGAAAATGCAGGTATCGTACAAAGGAAATGTGTCGTTCAGTAAGCCCACTCGCTTGCCGGAGTATATCAACTCTCTGGACTATGTCAACATGATGAACACCGCCAGTCTAAATGCGGGTTCCGGAGTGTATTTCGATGATGAATATGTGGGCCATGTGAAAGAATACTTGGCTAACCCTGTACCTGAAAATGCCGTGTTCCCGGATCCGAGTAACCCGGATAAATACCTCTACTCGGGCAATACGGATTGGATCGATGTGATTTACGATGATTATTCGGTCAACCACCAACATACGTTAAGTCTGAACGGAGGCTCGGAAAAAACGTCTTATTATGCTTCGGTGGGGATGTTGGATCAAGGAGGTTTATTGTCTCTTTTTGACGAGGAGTATAAAAGAGTCAATGCATTGATCAATGTGAAAACGGACATTACGGATTGGTTGAGTTTTACCGCCAAAACAAATTTTAACCATACAGGCAAACTTTCTCCTTACGGTTCGGTGTGGTCGGACGGGGCCGAATCCGGGTTTATTTCAGGAGACTTGCGGCCTTTAATGCCGGTTTATCATCCGGACGGGAATTATTCCGGGCAAGGAGGATGGACCAACCAAGCGGCATTGCTCACACAAAGTGGTACCCGCCGGGCAAAAATTAACGATGTTTGGTTGAGCGGTGCCTTGCAGGTAAAGCCCAATGAGTCCCTTTTATTCAACCTGGATTTTACTTCTAATTTTTATAGCAAAGTTGAAAGATTCCACCGGAAAGAAATCATCGAGTACTATGCGAATCCGGAGTTAACTACTATTTATCCCTGGACAAAGCCCAGCAGCCTTACCATGAGGCAGTACGATGATTACTACAGCGCATTGAACTTGTGGGGGCAATATGAAAAAACGATGGGCAAACATTACCTCAAAGGCTTGGTGGGTTTTAACCAGGAATTAAAACATACTCGTAACTTTTCATCTACCCGGGACAATTTGATCAACAATGATTTAGGGGCGATCAACCAAGCCATCGGAGAACAGTATGTAGGTGGAGGAGAAGGTGAATGGGCTATTCGCGGAGCTTTTTTCCGCTTGAACTATGTGTTTGACGAACGCTATTTGCTTGAGTTGAATGGTCGCTATGACGGTTCTTCCAAATTTCCGAAAGAAGATCGTTTTAAATTTTTCCCCTCCGTATCCGTGGGATGGAGAATTTCGGAAGAAGCTTTTTTTGAGTCGCTCACTTCAGTGGTTAATAACTTAAAAGTCCGGGCTTCTTACGGTTCATTAGGAAACCAGAATATCAACGGGAACAATTATCCGTATATCGCTACCTTAGGGGCTAGTTCTCAGAGCGGCTACATCATTAACGGGGTACAGCCAGTGGCCATTCACCCTGCGGGTTTGGTCAGTAGTTCTTTGACCTGGGAAACCGTGAACCAATACGATTTGGGCTTGGATGTAGAGTTGTTGAACAGCCGTCTGAAGGGTAGTTTTGATTATTATACCCGTTTTACCTACGACATGCTTACCGGGGGGCAACGGTTGCCTGCAACTTTGGGAACCGGAGTGCCGCAAGAAAATGCAGCCGACTTAAAAACCTACGGTTGGGAATTGTCTCTTTCATGGCAAGATCAAATCAACGAACAGGTAGACTACTATTTCAGTGCGGTTCTTTCGGACTATCAAACGGAAATTACCAAATTTAAAAATCCTAACGGGCTGATCAATGAGTACTATGAAGGACGTAAGTTTGGAGAGATTTGGGGTTTTACCACACAAGGCTTGTTCCAGTCAGATCAAGAAGTGGATGGGGCTCCTGACCAATCGCAGATTTGGGGTGGCGAATGGGCTGCCGGGGATGTCCGGTATGTGGACCTCAACGGAGATGGTGAAATTACCCGTGGGGAGTCTACCTTAGAGAAGCCGGGAGATTTGAGCGTGATTGGCAATTCCACTCCTCGCTATAGCTTTGGCTTGCGCGGTGGGGTAGAGTGGAAGGGGCTGAGTTTTAACCTGTTTTTCCAAGGAGTGGGCAAGCGGGATTATATGCCCGGAGGCAATTACTTTTGGGGACTTACCAGCCAATGGGCTGTTCCTCAACAGCATAGCCTGGATTACTGGACGGAAGAGAATCCGGATGCCTATTGGTTCCGGCCAAGATTCGGGCAAGGAGGAAACTACCAGACACAAACCCGCTATTTGCAAAAAGCCTCTTATATCCGTTTGAAGCAACTGAACATCGGGTATAACTTGCCGAAAACCCTCATCCAACCACTGAGATTGGAAGCCGTACGAGTATACTTTAGCGGGGAAAACCTTTGGGAAAGCAGCGGCTTGTTAGATGCTTATGATCCGGAAGTGTTGGATGCCAGTACCTATCCCTTACAAAGAGTGTTGTCGTTAGGGATTGATGTACGCTTGTAATTTCATCTTCATCTAAACTTATGGAAGCTCATGAAAAAAATATATTTATATCCACTAATTACCTTATTCATCACGCTGTCGGCTTGTAATGACGACTTCTTGGAGCGCTATCCTTTGGATGCCCTCAGCGATCAGGGGTTTTGGAAAAAAGAAGCCGACCTGGCAACCTATGCAAACCGGTTTTACCCTTCTTTACCCGGAGCCTTTGCCCGGGATTTGGATAACCAAAGTGATAACAAAGTTCCTCAAAGTCCCAATTCGTTTTTGTTTGACGAATACATTGTACCGACTTCCGGAGGGGGATGGAGTAGTAATGACTGGGCGCAAATCAGAGCTTGTAATTACTTCTTACAACGGTATCATACCGTTACTGGTAACCAAAACCTGATCGATGCCTATGTGGGGGAAGTGCGCTTTTTTCGCGCCTGGGAATATTTCAATAAGATCAAACGCTTTGGGGATGTGCCATGGCTAAGTACCGATTTGAATGCATCGGATACCGAAGTATTGTACAAAGCCCGTGACCCTCGCAACGTAGTGGTGGATTCCGTATTGGCAGACTTGGACTATGCCATTGAGCATTTATACCCAAAAGGAGAGGCATTACCGGACCGGTTGCATGCCGATGCGGCCAGGGCATTCAAAGCAAGGGTATGTTTGTTCGAAGCCAGTTTTCGAAAATACCACGGTCTGACCGGCTATGAAACGCTTTTTGAGGAAGCGAAAAATACCGCTTTTGACTTGATCAACTCAGGAAGGTATGGTTTGTACTCTACCGGAAATCCGGATAAAGATTATTATAACCTGTTTATCCAGGAAGATTATGCAGATAATAGCGAAGCAATTTTTTACCGTTCGTATATCAAGGATATTCAAACACATAACAATACCCGGCAAATGACGGAGTCAGCTACCGGCTTTAGCAAGGATATGGTAGAATCGTATCTGTGCAAGGATGGCTTGCCCATTGCCGAAAGTGGCTTGTACCTGGGAGATGATTCTTTGACCATGGAGCTGACGGACCGCGATCCGCGTTTGTTACAAACCATTGATAATAAAACCTTGCCTTTTCAATTGGATGCCAGTGGCAATCCTACATACAACGATTTACCTGTCATTGATCCGAATCGTTGCACCACAGGGTACTTTGTGATGAAATTTCACTCTCCGGACGAAGCCCAATGGAATGCCAACCAATCTACTTTGGATTGGTTGATTTTCCGCTATGCCGAAGTACTGTTGATTTATGCGGAAGCCTCAGCAGAACTGGGACAAGCCACACAGGTAGTATTGGATGAATCTGTCAATTTGTTGCGAGAGAGAGTAGGGGTGGCCCCATTGTCGGTCAGCGTGGGTTTTACCGACCCCAACTGGCCTGACTATGGCTATGCCGTTTCGCCTTTGTTACATGAGATCCGGAGAGAACGCAGAGTAGAGTTGGCTGCGGAAGGCTTCCGTTGGGACGACCTGGTGAGGTGGAAAGCCGGAAAATTGACGGAAAATCTCAAGACACTCTATGGAATGAAAATTCATCCCGACTTGGAAGGGCAGTATGGTTCGCGTTTAGACAATATCACTTTAACGGCCGACAGGCTTATTCAAGTGTATCCGGGTAGGGACCAACGGGTATGGAATGACCGTCTGTATTTGTATCCGTTGCCATCGGAAGAATTGGTTCTCAATACAAATCTAACACAGAATCCGGGATGGGAATAATAGGAACAAGCACATATTGAAAAAATACATATTCAAAAGGAAGAGGCTTTTTAGCTTCTTCTTTTTTACTTTATCTTTCCCAAAGAAATTCAACAATCTAATAATAAATACAATGAGAGTTTTAACTTGGCTTCTTGCCTGCTTTTCAGCAAGCAACCTGTTTGCTCAGTCTCTGGAGCAATATCCCTTATATGAAAAAGAAAAAATACAAGTCAAATCCGATTGGCTGGTAAAGCCCATCGCCCAAAAAGCGGCCGTGTATCGCGATCAAGACGGGCATTTGGTTCTAAGCAATGGGTTGGTTTCCCGGATTTTTTCCATGGAACCCGATGGCGCAACGGTGGCTTTGGAAAATCTGATGGATCAATCTGCGATGCTCCGTTCTGTCAGACCGGAAGCCGAGCTGGTGATTGACGGAATGACATTTCCCATCGGAGGACTTACCGGACAACCGATTCACAATTACCTTTTACCGGAATGGCTGGAGGGGATGAAAGCAAATCCATTGGCATTTCATTTGGCGGAGTTCTCTACCCGGCCTACTCAACCGCGTTTCGCATGGCAAAAACGAATGGATTGGATGCCGGAAGATTTGCCCTGGCCCGCTCCGGGAGTTGAAGTGACGTTTCGTTACAAAGCGGATGACGAATTGATAGACCAGTTGATTGCAAGAGCTTCTTCGGATGAGAACCGGAAAGTCATTTTGGACGACCGCTTTCAAAAACTTTCCGGAAAATGGAAAATTACCGCTTCCAAAGCAGATGCCAGAAACTCTTTTATCAATGAAGGAAAAGCCGGGGAAATCATGGCTCTTGCCAATACCTCCGTGTTTGCCGATCAAAAAGTACCTAAGGGAGCAAGCGTTTTTGTAGCCAAAATAAATCCGGGCACCGATCAAAGTGTAAGTTGGGGGCCGGGAATAGGATTGGTTTACAAGAATAAAGTCATAAAACTGAATGTAAGACCGGGACAAAAAGAGTTTGGCTGGTTTGATGGAGAAAAGGAACACACGGCTAAAGGCATGAAAGAGGGGCAACCCGTATGGCTACGGATAGAACAGCGTTCGGAAGAAATTGTGTTGGGCTACTCTTATGATGGGAATGTGTACACCTCCTTGGCTTCCTTTGCAAAGAGTTCCGGTGAAGTACCGGAAATGTTGCGGGTAGGAAAGATGGCTTGGGATGGCCACAACTCCGATCATAAAAAGAAAGGAGACAGAGTCCGCTTGCTTGTGGAACAAGTAAAAATATTGGGTGCTTTTTCAGAAGCTTCTTTACAAAATCAACAAGCAAAATTCACCTACCTGAAGGGGTTGGATGTAAACGTCCATTATGAATTGTACGATGGCCTTCCGGTATTTTGCAAATGGATTACCGTAGAAAACCACTCCGGAAAGACCGTTACCATTGACAAGTTTAAAAGTGAAATCTTGGCAGTAAGCGAACCGGAAAGTGTAGTAGATGGTAAAAAGAATTGGCTCTTGCCTAATATTACGGTGGATACGGACTATCGCTTTGGCGGAATGTCCAATGAAAATGTATTCGAATCCAGCATTGCCTGGAACCCGGATCCCTTGTATGCGACTCAAGTAAATTACGAAAGGAGCATGCCTTGTCTGTTGGAAGCCTATCCCAAATACGGACCGGCCAAAACCTTGGCTTCCGGAGAAACGTTTTCCAGCTTTCGTACCTGGGAGCTGTTTCATCAAAACAGAGACCGGGAACGCAAAGGCTTGGCCCAACGAAGAATGTACCGTGCCATAGCTCCATGGGCTACGGAAAACCCTATTTTAATGCATGTGCGCAGTGCGGATGAAACTTCCGTGAAAAGGGCCATCGACCAATGTGCCGAAGTAGGCTTTGAAATGGTGATTATGACCTTCGGAAGTGGCTTTGCCATTGAAGACAACAGCGAAGAGTACCTTCAACGGATGAAAGCCTTGGCCGATTATGCACATGCCAAAGGAGTGGCCTTGGGAGGATATTCCCTCTTGGCCAGCCGTAGAATCGGGGGAGGACATGATGTGGTGATGCCCGAAGGAAAGACGCCCCGTTTTGGCAATTCTCCCTGCCTGGAAAGTGAATGGGGCGAAGAATACTTTGAAAAACTCTATCATTTTTATCAAAAAACCGGACAGGATATTTTAGAACATGACGGCTCGTATCCCGGGGACGTTTGCGCTTCAACATCTCATCCGGGACACAAAGGTCTGGCGGACTCACAATGGGAACAATTTGAAAAAATCCGGAAGTTTTACGAATGGTGCCGGGGGAGGGGAATTTACCTCAATATTCCCGATCATTATTTCCTGAATGGGGGAAGTAAAACCGGTATGGGCTATCGCGAAACCAATTGGTCATTGCCCAGAGAGCAACAGGAAATCATCGAAAGGCAAAATATCTACGATGGCACTTGGGACAAAACGCCCTCTATGGGATGGATGTTTGTGCCTTTGGTACAATACCACGGAGGAGGAGCCGCAGCCACCATCGAACCTTTGAAAGAACACCTGCCTCACTATGGGCAACGACTGGCCAACTTGTTTGGTGCAGGGGTACAAGCTTGCTATCGCGGGCCCCAGCTTTACGATGCGCCTGAAACAAAAGTCTTGGTTAAAAAATGGGTGGATTTTTATAAAAAACACCGCAAAATTTTGGACGGGGATATCATCCATATTCGCAGGCCGGACGGCAGGGATTACGATGCCATCCTGCACGTGGATCCGGACGGTGAAGAAAAAGGACTTTTGATGGTCTATAACCCTTTAAACAAACCCATCCGGCGAACCTTGCACTTAGATTTGTATTATACTGGCTTGGAAACGACAGCCACCGTGATCGAGCAAGATAAGAAGAAAACTTCTTATACCCTCAGCCGGGATTATACCATTGAATTGCCGGTTGAAATTCCGGCCCGGAGCCAGACTTGGTTTGTCATTCAATAATGAAGTGGTTTACATTTATAGTTTTTGAAACATTTTTTAGGAAAAAGAAAAAGTTTCATTCACTTCAATAATATAATTAGAATAACATGAAGCCCCTGAGCCTGTAAAGGCCGGGGGCTTTTTGGTTTTTATAAGTATGTAAGCAAAGAGAGCCGGAAGCGAACAAGTGCGCCAATCCTTAATTTATCTACTTATTTAAATAACGCTGATATACCCGGTTTTCTTCCTCCGTGCATCGTTGAGAACTCAGCATAAAGCCGGCAATAATTTGCAGTAATTCAGGCTCTTGTTGAGTTTCTTCCAATGAACGAAACAATTTGAGTAGTTGGGCTTGGTCCTCTTGGAGCATTTTTTCGTTCTTGAATAAATCCGGGAGATAATGATTCAGTGAAAAACGCAAAAAGCGGATTTCGATTTGCTCAGGAGCACTTTTGACGGCTTTTTTTAAATGTTTTTTTGCCTTTTTTACCAGGCTCAATCGTTTGACGGGCATTTTTTTATGCAGGGCAGACAAGGCGTAAAAGGCTCCGTGGTAGGCTTCTTCTACCGGGCTTTTCCTTGTTTTTGATTTAAAGAAGTGCAGCATTTTTCCCGCCTTTTCTTCTTGTTGAAAGGCTTCCAGGTAAAGCAACCTTAATTCATCAAGAGCTATGACCGAATCTTCAATACAATCGCTTTTTGTAAAATAGGAACGTTCGTCAAAAACGATACAGGGTTGATGACCCGTATTGCTCATACTTTCCGGCTGAAAAGTGAAAACCAACAAGGAGATTATCAGCGTTTTCATAGTAAAATTGTTTGTTGGGTTTCGGTACTTTGGATAGCCGCTTCAATCACTTTGATCACGTTCAGGGCTTCTTGGGCCGTTACAGCAAGTGATGAGTGATGTACAATACTTTCGTAAATAGTATCATAATAGGTGGCATAGTTACCGGGGAGCGATTCAATTTTGCCCCGAAAGTGCAAACCTTTTGTACTGGTATTCAAAGTTCCGTGCAGGTGTTCGGGTTCTTTGCCCCAGTCCGCTTCGTTGGGAAGTCGTCCTTGTTTGAGTGCTTCTTCCTGAGGGTCCATACCGTATTTCACAAAAGAGCCTTCCGTCCCATGTACGATAAATTTGGGCATTTCTTCCCTGACCAGATAACTGGATCGTAAGATTGCATGGAAATCAGGATATTGTAAGGTCAGATGAAAGTAGTCATCTACTTTCCCGCCTGTTCTCTGAATCCCTTTTTTGGCAGTCACACTTAAGGGCATTCCAAATAACACTAAGGCCTGATCAATCAAATGAGAACCTAGGTTATATAAAATAGATCCCTCTCCGGCTTGTTCTTTCCAGGTACCTTCCTTTATAAAATTCCGGTAGCGGTCAAAGTGGGCTTCGTATTCTACGGTCCGGCCCAACAATTGGTTTTGAATGACCTTTTGAACGGTCAGGAAATCACTGTCCCAACGCCTGTTATGAAATACACTCAAAAGCAGGTTTTTATTTTGGGCCAGGGCCATCAGTTCCGCTCCCTCCTCCGAATGAAGGACAAAGGGCTTTTCTACCACTACATGTTTTCCAGCTTCCAGAGCGGCTTTGGTTTGAGCATAATGCAAGTAGTCCGGGGTGTTGATAATCACCAAATCCAGTCCGGGTTGGGCAAGCATTTCTTCAAAACTTCTTAGCACTTGTGCCTCCGGATAAAATGCCTGACTGAGGGTTTTGGAGCGCTCTACAATGGTGTGAATTTGCAAATTTGGATGCATATGTACTAAAGGACCGTGAAAAACTTGTCCTGACATTCCAAAAGCGGCAAAGCCAACTTGAACTTTTTTTTCGTGATTCATGGTATCAAATATTTATAGTGTTGTAGTGCCTCTACCATTGGTAAATAGGCTATTAAGCAATTTGGGTAGGGTTTTAGTTGGATACCCCCACCGGTACTCCTATGTTTTCTGTCACAATATTTACTTTTATTGCCTGAAATTCAATACCCCATAACCATATTTGCCGTTAGTGTCTTATACTATCACAGAGGGTGGGCCGTTTTTAAAAGAGATTTGTAATAATTATCCTAAAATTCGTCAAAAAGAATGATGAAATTAAAGAAGTTCCCTTATATTCTTGTAAAGAAAAAGAATATTGAAAAGTTAAAAGAGGATTATAAACTCATTTCCAGGGAAATCAAATTTGCAACTAATTTTATTAAATCCATCGAGGATGGTAACCTGGATGCCAAGCTGGATACCTCTGCCTCCAATGACAGCCAGTTTTCACAAGCGCTACTGAGTATGCAATCGCAATTGAAACATATTGCGGAAGAAGAAAAGGAGCGAAATTGGTCGACTGTGGGACTGGCCAAATTTGTGGAGATTTTGCGCAATTTCAATTCGGACATTGGAGAGTTAGGCGATTTGATTATTACGAATGTGGTGCGCTATCTGGAAGCAAACCAAGGAGGCTTGTTTATCTTAAATGAAGATTATGACGAACCATATCTTGAATTGATTGCTTGCTATGCCTATGAGCGGAAAAAATTTATAAATAAAAAAGTTGAAATAGGAGAAGGACTTTTAGGACAGACTTTTCTGGAGAAGGAAACGGTATATATGACCGAGGTACCGGATTCTTATATAAATATTACCTCCGGCTTGGGGAAAGCCAATCCCTCAGGGATTTTGATTGTGCCCTTGAAAATCAATGACGAGGTGTTTGGTATGATGGAATTGGCCTCTTTCAAAGAGTTTTCCAACTATCAAATTGAGTTTTTGGAAAAACTGGGAGAGAACATCGCTTCCACTATTTCTACGGTAAAGATCAACGAAAAAACCCGGAGCTTGCTGGAAGATTCTCAAATGCAAGCGGAGGAAATGCGGGCCCAGGAAGAGGAGATGCGGCAAAATATGGAAGAATTGCAGGCAACTCAAGAGGAAATGCGCAGAAAGCAAACCGAACTGGAAACGGCTTACAATACCTCCCAGCAACAGGCGGATAAAATGTCGGAGCAGGAGAAAAAATTAAAGGACTCTGAGAAAATGCTGCAATTGGTGGTGAATCACTTGCCGGGTGGGGTGTTCTGGAAAGATAAGAACTTGAATTATATGGGCTGCAACAATGCGTTTGCGGAAATGGTTGGTTGTAGCTCACCGCAAGAATTGATAGGCAAAAACGACTATGAGTATTTCCCTAAAGATTTGGCGGAAAAATACCGGACAGATGACAGCGAGGTCATGACGGAGGGAACACCCAAGTTGAATATCGTGGAACCAAGCAAAAAAGGAGAGGATACACTTTATGTAAATACGACCAAAGTACCGATCAGAAACGAAAAGGGAGAGGTCACTTCCATCTTGGGGATGTTTTATGACGTGACAGAACAAGTAGAGAGGGAAAGAGTATTTAAAGAGAAGTTTATGGAAGCGCAGGCAACAGAACAGGAGTTGGAAACACTCAAACAAAAAATGTTGGAGATGGAAGCGGAAAATGAAGACCTTAAAAAGCAATTAACACAGCATAATCAATCATAGATTTTCGTACTTAACAAAGAAAACCCGGTAAACAATACACTGATGTTACCGGGTTTTTCTTTTTGCCTTATTTCGTAGGAGAAACTACTTGATCACTTCGTTCTAAAAACTCATCGTAGAGCAAGGTTTGCCGGTTGATTAAAGGTACTTTCCAACCTTTGATAAAGACCTGTTTTACCTGTGTTTTTGTTTCAAAAGGATCTCCGTCAGTGATAAATAAGGTGGCTTGTTTTCCTTTCTCCAAGGAACCCATTTCTTGAGCCAGGCCAAAAATTTCAGCAGGAACGATAGTTACGGCTTCTAGAGCTTCTTTTTTGCCCAGGCCATAGGCAGCTGCAAATCCGGCATGATAGGGTAAGTTACGCACATTTTCTGCTTCCGAGGTACGGATGGCTACCTTCACCCCGGCTTTTTTCATCAGCCCGGCATTGGCATAGGCTTTATCGTAGCGATCGTACCCGCGGCTTGGCGTACTTAATACGGGGCCGGTGATGACCGGAACCTTGGCTGCTGCCAATGAATCGGCTACCCGCCATCCTTCTTTCACCCCGGTAAAAACCGCTTTGATCCGGTGTTGTTTCACCCAGGCCAAAGCTTTGAGAATATCGGAATCTTTATTGACTTCTACCAATAAGGGCTCTTCTCCTCTGACAGCGGGTAACAATGCTGCGATCTCAGGAAAGTAGCTTGGTTTTTCGGCAGAAGAAGGAGCCGCTTGATAAGCAGAATCCAGTGTATGGTAAAATACAGCCTTTTCCCAGGTCTCCGTCAAGCGTTTGATTTTTTGCTTATACTCTTTGTCAAATTCTTTTTCCGGCCGTTTGTCCCACCAAGGTTTGGCGGAAGAGGGGTAATTTAAAATAACGCCTTTGAACCCTGCAAACATTTGTTGAGGAGTATAGCCATGCAAATTGATCAAAGCAGCCGTGCCGGGAAACATCCCTCCGGAAGGTGTGGACAGTACAGTCGTCACCCCGGCTACCCGTGTGACCGGAATTAATACGGAGTTGGGATTGATGGCGGTCAACGCATTCATTTGCGGAGTAATTTCTCCTAATTCACTTTCATCGCGGGTTTCCTGTAAGGAACCGATCTCTTTTAACCCCAGTTGGGTACCGGCATCAATCAAACCGGGATAAACCGACAAGCCTTGGCAATTGAGCACTTCGGCTCCGGCCGGAATCGAACTATCCGTACCCATGTCAAAGATTTTCCCATCTTGTATAATCAGCGTTCCGTTTTCGATTACTCCATTGGTTACCGTATACAAAGTAGCGTTGGTGAGGGCAAATACACCTGTTTCGGCTTTGGGGTTTTGTGCGAAAAGCGTGTTGCACCATAACAGCGCCATCATCAGCTTTGTGAACAAAAATCTATTTATCATTTTTTTAGAATTATGTCTTGATTAAGTAAATAACGAGTGACTTATTTTTCTCCTAAAAAGAGTTCCAATCCTTGCAGGCATTTATGGTCGTGGCCGTGGTCATCAAAGTTGGCCGTGTCAATATCCTCTTCGGGATTGACATACACACGCATATCATCCGGATCATTGTGGATATCAAAATGGAGGATGCCGTCTACCAAAGTCATTTGGGGAATGGCATAGATAGAAAGCGGGTGGTTTTTAAAGATGGCAATATCACCGTCTTTCCCAACTTCAATAGATCCCACTCGTTGGTCAATACCCAATTGTTTGGCGGGATTGATGGTGATCATAGCCAGGGCTTGTTCATCACTCAGCTCTCCGTACTTTTGAGTTTTGGCGGCTTCGTGATAAAGGTGGCGGATCAATTCGTCACTGTCCGAGTTGATAGAAGTAGTGACTCCGTTATTCGTCAGGATCGCGGCATTGTAAGCCGTGGAGTAATACACTTCAAACTTGTATGCCCACCAGTCGGAGAATACGGAGGCATAGGCGCCAAATTTGGCTAATTCCGGAGCAATTTTAAAGCCTTCGTTTACATGTTGAAAGCAGATTTTTTTAATTCCGTAATCTTCACAAACCTGCATCAACATCAGGATTTCATCTGCCCGGTAGGAGTGGCAATGAATCATCACCTCTCCGTTTAAGATATCGACCAAGGTTTGCAAACGGAGGTTATATTCCGGAGCGATTCCGTTACCGCCTTGTTGTTTATACTCCTTCCACTTTTTTTGATACGCCAAGGCTTCTTCAAAAGCATTGCGGATGACGGCTTCCACGCCCATTCTGGATTTGGGTGGAACGTTATGGTACTTTCCATGTACCCGGGTAGGGTTCTCTCCCAAGGCAAACTTGATGGTCCGGGTTGCGTTTTTCATCCGGAGCAGCTCCGGGTCGGTGACCCCATAGCGGTGTTTGATGGTTTCGTTTTGTCCTCCAATGGCATTGGCCGAGCCGTGCATGGCATGCGAAATGGTAACCCCTCCGGCCAAGGCCCGGTAAATGGAAATATGAAAGGGGTTTAAAGCATCACCTGTCCATACTTCGGCCGTCACCGGACTGGTCATTTCGTTGACGGCATCAATCGCAATATGGGAATGGGCATCGATAATTCCCGGCATCACAAACAAACCTTCGGCATCGATGACTTTGACTCCTTTGGGAGCTTTTAAATCCGTTCCGATTTTTGCGATTTTTCCCTCTAAGATTAATACATCCGTATTTTTCCGGGTGCCTTGTGTGATGGTCAGAACCGTACCGTTCTGAATCAGTACCGAGCCATTCGGAATTTGGGCATATATTCCTAAACTGCCGAGTACAAGTAAAAAACTAAGAAAATAGCGTTTCATCTTTTATAATCATTCAATTTGATATCTTAAAAAAATGTAGTTGCTTGCTCTCTACAATCAACCTTCAATTCCTCCAACCCTCCAATCCTTCAGTCCTCCAATCCCTCACTCCTTTTTTAAGGCAAGCGTGTAGCTTTGATTTCAAACGTTCCTAACTTATCTGCTTCAGCTTTGCCTGTAGCTTGTAGGCCGTTTATAGTGAGTTGTACTTTTATTGGGTGTTTTTGTCCGTCTACCTTTACCGTATAAGTAAAACTCAATGCATTTGTTTGAACCTGTAGCTTTTCCAAGGCGGTTGCATTTTCGGAATACTTGCTGGACATTTCACCTGTCAGTTGCCCGGCTTCTTTACGCAGGATAATTTTACCATTGTTTAAGCCTTTTCCACTTACCGTTTCATAATACCAAGTGCCTTCTACAGCCGGTTTTTTATCCTCTTCCGGTTTTTGCTCTTCGGCATCCATCTCATACTTTTCTCCTTCGATAAATACATATTTCACCTGTGGACTGGCTTTAAAATAAGGCCCTGAAGTGATCAATAAGTTGGCAATCTTTCCTTTTTCAATAGTTCCAACCGTACCCGAAATACCCAGTATTTCCGCTGGGTGTACGGTAAGAGCGGCCAATGCTTCTTCTTCACTCAAACCGTGTTCTAATAAGGTTTGTAAGTTTTTAGAAAAGTCTTCCGGTTTGGTTTCCAAAAGCGAGAAGCCAAACCGGATTCCTTTCTGTTGAAAAAGTGCCGCTTGTCCACAGTATTTTTGATAAAACTCCTTTCTTCTTTGCAGAAGTTTTTCGGTTTCCGGAGTGATTTTGACAGAGTCCGTTTCCTCTGTTTTTTCTTTGGGTAAATTAGTGGAAAGAAACACCGGCAAGTTGTTCGACTGAATCAATTCAACTAAATCCCAGCCCTCTTTCAATTCGGTTAGCACCAGTTGGAACCCCAGCTCTTTTTGTAAGGCGATGGCCCGGTGTGCCTGTAATAATTTTTCAGTTTTGAAATATACCGGTCTCTTTCCTTCGGCTACCGGCACAAAGCTATCCAGAATACGGTCATAATTCGGCCGTTGGGTACCATTGGCGCTTTGAGTATATACCAATTGGTTTTGTTGATATAGCTGGGCATTTTTATATAAATTTTTCCATTTGGCCGTAATCCCGATGATCGTAGAAGGGTATACGCCTTTGGCATTGACAAATTGAGCAAACAAGGACGCATTGTTTTTTACAATAACCTGATCGGCATCCTTATCCGCCAAGAGTACCAAGGCTCCTTGTCCCGGTAGCATCTGGCCATAGGGCACCGTATGAGCAATGGTAAACCCATTTTTTCTAAGGGCGGCAAAGGGTCTTTTTTCCAGTTTCAAAAGATCGTTAATTTCCCTGTCCGCTTGGATGCCTGCCCGTTCATTTCCGGGCTGATCGGGATTTTTTACTTTGGGGGCAGCTTTCTTTTCATCCGGTTTGGGGATGCCTATATGGGAGGCCCCGGCAATAAAGCCGGCATAGACATACAAGGAGTCCCCCGAAATGATTTGAGCATGGAGTGGGACGTTTACCTGGGGGCCTACAGCCTGGATCAAACCGTTTTCAAAGAGTACGGTTCCTCGTTTGATTACCTTCCCGGGGGCTGTGATGATAGTGGCATTGGTAATGGCATAGGTCTGCGTTACCGGGGGAAGTTTATCTGTTCTTTGTGCCTGAAGGGCAGTGACTGACAGTAAAAGGCTAAAGGCGAATAAGAGAAATCGCCATCGTAGTTTTATCATAGTTAAACGGTTATCTGATAGTGGATTTAAAAATTTTGATAAAAAAAGTCATCTCTTAGGAGATGACCAAAATATTTTAGAAGAATCCGTTGATTTTTATCGGAGATTCTGTTTTTACAAGTATTTGATTTGTAGTTATTTAATGGGTTTTAGGTAAAGGTAACCTGCGAGGTCAGAGTAGCATTCATCGCCTAGCAAGGTACGCGCTCATACCACAATGATCAAAGTTCAATTGTTTTTCCGGTTTTGAACGATTCGTCAGCCGCCAATACAATTTTAAGACTGTTGATCGCATCATTGATATGGTCGGAGAGGTCCATATTTTCATTAATGGCTTTCAGGAAGAAGGCCTGTTCCAAGTCACAAAGTCCTTGATGATCCGGTTCATCAGCAGTATTAACCAGTTCGTCTTTCTTGGCAAATTGACCGTTTTGATCCAGTTCCGAATGGTGTAAGCGCAGGCTGTTGGTTTTGGTATGAGAGTCCACATCATCGGAGTCTTTGTCGCGGGCTTCGTTATTTTGATCTACGATGCTGACACAACCTTTGGGGCCAACCACATCTTTAACAAAGAAAGCCGTTTCACTCATCATCGGTCCCCAACCGGCTTCGTACCAACCAATGGACCCGTCATCAAAGGTCACCTGTAGTTGTCCGTAGTTATACATACCGGTTTTGAGTTCTTCTGTCAACCGCGCTCCGATAGCGCTTACACGGATGGGCTTTGCGCCTGTCATTTGGCACATCACATCCACATAATGTACCCCACAGTCCACTATGGGCGACATGCTATTCATCAGGTTTTTATGGGTGATCCAATTCTCTCCGCTACTTTGCTGGTTGAGGTTCATTCGCATTACCAAGGGTTTTCCCAACTCTTTGGCAATCTCGATAAATTTTTTCCAGGCAGGATGTACGCGCAGGATATACCCCACTACAATTTTTTTATTCTTTTCATTGGCCAGTTTTTGCAATTGATTGGCTTCCTCTACCGTTTCGGCCAAGGGTTTTTCTACAAACACATGGGCCCCGGCTTCCAGGCTTTTTCTTACATACTCGGCATGTGTGTCGGGGTAGGTGCTGATATTCACCGCATCCGGTTGGGTCTTTTCCAAGGCCTCTTCTATGCTGTTAAAACCTTCCACCGAACCCAATTCCTCCGTCAGGGCTTGCCGGCTCTTAGGGCTCCGGCTCACAAGACCTACTAATTCAAAACCCTCCATTTTATGATATGCGCGTGCATGGGAAGCTCCCATATTGCCACAACCTACAACCAGAACTCGAACTTTTTTTTCCATTATTTACTAGTAGTGATTAAAATTTCGACAAAATGAACAAAGCGTTTTTGAACTTAAGATGAACCGTTCTTTGAAAAAAGCATGGCTGCTTTTTGACGGTTCTTACTAGCTAAATTATATAATATTATTAGTTTAAGTAGCAGAAAGAAGAAAGAAATAAAAGGAGAAGCGGGAGAAAAGTGCACGTTTTTGCGTTTTTTTTGAAAAAAACACCGCCATTTGTTTGCATGAGTTTCCCTATTCCTATAGATTTGGTAGTTCCTTTTTTGTAAATTCTTGTGGAAAAGGGCGTTATAGTAAGTTCTAAATTCTAATTTTCTTCATCGTTCATGTTAAAAGACGAGCGCCTTAATTACATCTTAGAAGAGATTCGCACCTACAATAAAGTAAAGTCTTCCGAATTGAGTAAACATCTCAATGTGTCTGAGGATACCATCCGGCGGGATTTGAAAGAGTTATCCGATTCGGGCAAGATTAAAAAAGTGCATGGGGGCGCAATGGCGGCTTCTTATTTACCTTACCGCTTCAAAGACCGGGAAATTTATGCCCATGAAGAAAAGGTGAAAATTGTCCGCAAAGCCGTCAACCTGATTAAGGACGACAATGTGGTGATTGTCGATGGAGGAACTACCAACCTGGAGCTGGTTCGTTTGTTACCCCGCGATTTAAAAGCCACCTTTTTTACCAATTGCCTGCCGGTGGCAACACAACTCACAGAATACGAAAATATCGAAGTGTTTTTTATAGGAGGGCGTGTATTGAAAAATGCCCAGGTGGCTATAGGCCTGGATGTGATTAATGCCTTGAAAGATATCCGTTCGGATATTTGTTTTGTAGGAACGCGTAGTATTCACCATGAGGCCGGTATTACCGATATCGACCGGGAAGAAGCCCAGGTAAAACGGGCCATCATCGACTCTTCCAACCAAGTGGTGTCCTTGGCGATTTCCGAAAAACTGGATGTGATTCAGCCTTTTGTGGTTGGGAATATTCAGAGTGTGAACACCATCGTCACCGAGTTAAATCCCGATAATAAGATTTTCAGGCCATATAAGAAAATGGCCATTGAAGTCATATAATATATCCTATTTCATAGCAGCATGTTATCCTGCACTTTGTTCGAGGCAATTGAGCAAAGTGTATTTTTTTGACTCTTTGAGCTTCCCTCTTTCATAGGATTTCCTCCTTTGTATAACCCCAGTTACGAAGGCGTATATGAGTAGCTTTTAGCAATTGCCCACTACTGTTTCACTCAATCATTCATTTTGATTAGGCATTTATGAGAACAATCATCATCACTTGTGGCAAGTGGAACGCGGAAATTATTACTACCTTGTTCCTGCGGATATTCTTTCATTGAAGAAAGTAAAGGTAAGTAGAGAAAGGACCCCCGAGTCTACGGAGCCTGTCTTGGTAGGAGAGCTTGCTTAACAATGTACACAGGAATTCTTGGCTACTTATATGTTTGCTATTGTATTTTTTAGTAACTTATATCTCATCTTGATAATCATCTTGCTAAACCTCTCATTTCCTCACTTTCAGGTTAGACAACGCTTCCATATAGTTTCATCATCATCTACTAACACTACGAAAATTATCCTGCACATGCTCTTGTGAAAGAGAATGGAGCGCTATGGGGTAATTGAATACATTCTTACTTCTAACTAAATACAAAATGATGAACAAGTTTCTACTCTTAGCAGTGGGTTTTCTGCTTTGTTGGACGACCCATGTCGTACAAGCTCAAACCCGTACTATCAGCGGTACGGTGACCAGTGCCGAAGAGGGCCAGGGCTTACCAGGAGTGAACATCTTGGTAAAAGGCTCTACGGCCGGTACCACTTCGGATATCAATGGAAACTATACGCTTACCGTTGCGGCCGATGCCCAAACGCTGATCTTCTCTTACATCGGCTATCTTACTCAAGAAATTGAAATTGGCAATCAATCTACGATTAACATAGCCATGGTCATCGATACACAGCAACTGGAAGAGGTGGTCGTAACCGCTTTGGGTATCGAAAAGCAAAAGCGGTCTTTGGGCTACTCGGTGACAGAATTGCAGGGAGAAGAATTCACCCAGGCCCGGGAGTTAAACCTGGCCGATGCGCTCTCCGGAAAAGTGGCGGGGGTTAATGTCAGTAATATAGGCTCCGGAGTAGCCGGTTCCAGCCGGGTAATTATCCGGGGAAACACTTCGCTGGCCGGAAACAACCAGCCCTTGTATGTCATTGACGGAGTACCTATGGACAATACCCAGTTGGGTTCGGCCGGGATGTGGGGAGGTCAGGACTGGGGAGACGGTTTGAGTAGCCTCAACCCGGATGATATCGAATCCATCAGTGTGTTGAAAGGAAATACGGCAGCGGCTTTGTACGGTTCCAGGGCATCTAACGGAGTGATTGTGATCACCACTAAAAAAGGAACCAAACGCAAAGGCATAGGTGTGGAGTTCAATTCCAACCTTACGTTGGAAAATATCATCAATACCTATGATTTTCAGGATTCATACGGGCATGGAAACCGGGGGCAAAAACCCACCACTTTGCTGGAGGCCTTAGATTATGGTGCTACTGCATGGGGAGCCCGGTTGGATGGCAGTCCCGTATTGCAATTTGACGGGGAGATGCGGCCATACTCTAATCGCGGGGAAGATAATTTTAAAAACTATTACCGCACCGGGTCTACCATTACCAATACCTTGGCTTTAACCGGAGGAGGAGATAAACAGACTTTCCGCTTTTCCGCTTCGGACTTGCGGAATGAAAGCATTACTCCCAACTCCCGGATGAACCGGCAGACCTTTACGGCAAATATCAATTCCAATTGGGTAGACCGGTTGACACTTTCTACGAAAATACAATATTCCAGAGAGGAAGTGGACAACCGAGCCCGCTTGTCTGATGCTCCGGGAAATGGAAACTACACCTTATCGGTGTTGCCTCCTTCCATTGATGTAGAAGACATGAAAGGAACGACTCCTAAGGAAGGGGCCCAGGAGGATGGTACAGAATTGCAATACTCTTCGAATGTGTTTTCCCAGAACCCTTATTGGGCGGCTTATCAGTTTGAAACCAAAGACATCCGGGACCGGGTCTTAGGATCTGGTTTGTTAAGGTATGATTTTACAGATTGGTTATACATTCACGGGCGTTTGGGTATCGACTGGTACACTTCCCGGAGGACCAGTATAGAGCCTTACGGAACGGCCTACAAAATCCGGGGAAGTATTCATGAGATTGAACGAAGAGTGCGGGAAACCAACATGGAGTTTCTTGTGGGAGTGGAAAAAGAAATCGGAGTTTTCAACGTGAGTGCCTTCTTTGGAGGAAACCGGATGAGAAGAGAAGACGAAACTACAGATGTAGGGGGAGATAATTTCAATATCCCGTTTTTCCATACGATTTCTAACCTGGAAGCACCGGTGGTAAATTTTATGGATATTCAAAAGGGTATCAACTCCCTGTTTGGTTCTGCCGAGTTTTCATATAAAAATTATGTCTTCCTGACTTTTACAGGCCGGAATGATTGGTTCTCTTCGCTAAATCCGGAAACCAATAGCATCTTTTATCCCAGTGTGGGTGCCAGTTTTGTGTTCACAGATGCATTTGAATTGCCTTCATGGATTAGCTATGGTAAGGTCAGAGCTTCCTGGGCGCAAGTAGGAGGGGATACGGAGCCTTATAAAACAGCGCTGAATTATAGCTTGCTGGCTCCGGGGCACTTAGGCAGGCCCGTAGGGAGGATCTTGCAGGATGTGATTCCTAATCCCGATTTGCAACCCTTAGTAGTGACTGAAACGGAAGTGGGGTTTGATTTGAAATTCTTTGGAAACCGGCTGGGGGTAGACTACGCCTTCTACACCCGGAAAACCGAAGAAGATATTCTGGACGCAAGTATTTCCGAATCCACAGGCTTTGCTTCTGCAACCGTGAATATTGGAGAGTTGACCAACGAAGGGCATGAACTTTTGCTAACGGCCACTCCGATTGCCAGTACTTTAAAATGGGATATCTCCTTCAATTTTGCTTATAACGAAACTACGGTACAAAAACTGGTAGGGGATCAGAAAGTTTTTTCCGCAGAAACAGCCCGTTCACAAGATGCTTTTTCTCAACACCGTATTGAGTTTACGGATGAAAACGGTGTCCATATGGAGGGAGGATATAGCCTGATTGTAGGGTACAAACAAATGACCATTGATGGGATGAAAGTGTATGATGATAATGGCTACCCGGTTAGGGGTAACCTGGAAGTGTTAGGAAGAGGGGTACACCCTTATACCTTAGGCGTTAACAACAGCTTTAATTGGAAAAACTTCAATTTGGGCTTTTTGGTGGATATGAAATTTGGAGGAGACCTGTATGTAGGAACCAATGCCTCTACTGTAGGAAACGGTATGCATAGAATGACTTTAGGGGGCCGGGAAAACGGCTTGACGGTATCCGGAGTGGATGAAAGCGGAACACCGAATACCTGGACCATTGCTCCCGAAAATTTACAAGACTATTGGGACCGGTACAATGATATCTCCGGGAACTTTGTGGAGGATGCTGGTTTCGTGAAACTGCGCCAAGTGATATTCGGGTATAATTTCCCTAATTCCCTTTTGGACAAAACTCCATTTACTTCTATCAATCTATCGTTTGTGGCCCGGAACCTTTGGTTAATCCATAGCAATGTCGATAACGTAGATCCCGAATCGACTTATACAAATGGCAATGGCCAAGGGCTTGAGTGGTTTGGAGTGCCTCAAAACCGGAGCTATGGGTTTAACCTGAATTTAAAGCTATGAAAGCACGAGTATTCATCCAAAAAGACAAATGAACATGAGACTTATTAACTATATCGGTTCAGCGGTACTTACGGTGGCATTGGTTTTCTCTTCTTGTAATACCAAGGAGTTTCAGGATTTGAATATCAATCCGGTTGCTGCTGACAATATCAACCCCGGCTTCATTCTTACTTACACACAATTGCAAACGTCCGGGGAGCGCTACGAAAACTGGCGTGCGGTTTTGATCTATCAGTCGACTATGATCCAGCATTTTGCGACCTTACCCGGTTATTGGGCAGGAGATAAGTATACATACATCGGTTCGTACTCTGCCTCCCTTTGGGATAGGGCTTACCGGAACTATGTCCGGGATTTGGTGAATCTTGTCGAAATAACCAAAGAGGACCCGGCCTTGATCAATTTCAATGCAATTGCCCGTATTTGGAAGGTCTTTGCTATGCACCGGCTTACGGACCATTACGGGGATGTTCCTTACTTTGAGGCCGGAAGAGGCTTTTTAGATGTGAATTTTAACCCCAGGTACGATGCCCAAGAGGATATTTATATGGATATGTTGAAAGAACTGGACGAAGCAGCAATGGCCTTATCCGATGCCGAAGGTACTCCCGAAGATCAGGATCTGATTTATGGAGGAGATTTAGCCAAATGGAAACGTTTCGCTTATTCCATGATGCTGCGCTTGGGGATGCGGATGACCAAGGTAAATGCTTCTCAGGCCGAACAATGGGTGACCCGGGCCATAGCCGGAGGTGTAATGACCAGCAATGACGATATCTGTTTTATACCACATGATACCGGACCCGGTGGCTTACAACGGAATGGTATCGGAGAAGTATTTAATTACGATCCTGATTCGAAAACGTATACCAATGATGATAGCCCTCGGTTGAGTTTAACGTTTGTGACGTATTTGGAAGATCACAACGATCCCCGGTTGGACCTGTACAGTTGGGTCGTTTCGGGAGGAGAACCCAAAGGAATGCCCAATGGCCTGGATGCCACCACCATACAAGATTATGAGGGTGGAAGTGACTTGGATACCTATAGTCGGATAAATCCATTATTCGTACTGGTGTCTTCTCCTATGGTGTTCCAGACGTATGCGGAAGTGGCCTTTTTGCTGGCGGAAGCCATAGAGCGTGGCTGGCATGCCGGAAATGCTGCGGAAATGTACGAAGCCGGAGTATGGGCGGCTATGAAACAGTACAGTATTTATGACCCTTCTTTAGAGATCGCAGATGCGGATATTGAGACCTATCTGGCTGCCAATCCGTATAATCCGGCCCAATGGGAGCAAATACTGGGTGAACAATATTGGGTGGCAACCTTCTTAAACGAATATGAAGCGTATGCCAATTGGAGAAGAACGGATTATCCGAAGTTGACTCCGGTGAACTACCCCGGTAACCAGACCAATGGCACCATTCCACGAAGATTGAGATATCCCGGTGGGGAAGCTTCATTAAATCCTGATAATTACCAAGCGGCTATCAACCGTCAAGGACCGGATTTGTTGACTACCCGTATGTGGTGGGATGTAGAACAATAGTTTTTACAAACTACGCTCTTTACAAAATACAAACCCTTCATGAGATGAAACTCTTGAAGGGTTTCTTGTATAGATAAAAGAGGGGTCACGGATCGCTTCTTTTGTTTTTGGCTTGCACTCGGATGATTTGTATAAGATCATTATTATTCGCTACCAAAACCCATTGTTCTTGAGTGTTTTGAAGCAATACCATGTCTTTTACATCCCCTTTGGTGCAAAAGCCACTTTGCGTGGCTGGTACTTCTTGAAAACGGCCTTTGCCATTGCCTAGCAATAAAAGGCCTATGCCGGCATCGTTGCGGGGAGTTTCCACTTCGGAAGCGTAGAGATTGCCGGCAATTAACAAATCCAGGTGTTTGTCCTGGTTGAAATCTTCGATGAGTAGGGCATTGACCGAGCTGATTTGAGCAAGGTTGGGAAGAGGGTGCCCTTTGTATTGGCCATTGCCCAGGTTTTCATAATACATATTGGCGAAGTTATGTACTTTATAGTTCAGTGCTTGATTGATATTCTGAAGACCGTAAACTTCAACCAGGTTGGAGGTGGCAAAAGATTGATAGTCGGGAAATTTCTTTTTCAGTAAAGGGACTTGTTCTGAAGAACACTGCCGCCCTCTTACCGGATACAATTCCCCGAAATTATAGTACCCCAGTACTATATCCATAGAACCATTGTGGTCAAAGTCGTTGTAGTGCACCGTAAAAGGTTCATCGTACGTAGCTTTGTATTTGTAATTCAAGCCTAAGTTTCCGGCAATGATGTCTTGGTCTCCATCCTGATCCATATCTGCCACCGCGATACGAAACCACCAACCGGTCTCTTTGGCGAAGCCCATGGCTTCGGTTTGATCCGCAAATTCGCTTCCTGTGTTTTGTAAAAATGTGACCGGCATCCATTCCCCTACTACAATTAAATCTTGCAAGCCATCCTGGTTAAAATCCGTCCAAGTGGCATCAGTCACCATACCCAGTTTTTTTAAGTTTTTGAAATATTGTTGAGAAATGTCTTTGAATTTTCCCCCGTCATTTCGCAGCAAATAACTCCGGGCAGGTGCCGGATAATGCCCGGGAACTTGCCTGCCTCCTATAAATAGGTCCAGGTCCCCGTCTTGGTCAAAATCAGCAGGAACTACCCGGGAGCCGCTTGCTTTGATAGTGGGCAATGCATGTTTTTCTTTTTGGAAAGTTCCGTTTCCCTGATTTATATACAAGCGGTCCTGATAGTGTTTGTCTCCTGCTTCGTACTCATTGCCGCCACTGACCACATACAAGTCCATATCCCCGTCTTGGTCCGCATCAAAAAACACAGCCCCCAAGTCTTCACAATCTTGGTCTTCTTGCCAGGGAGCATTTTTCGATTCATGAAAACTGCCCTTTCGGGAAGATTGAAGATAAAGTACTCCGCTTTGTCCCATTGCCCCGCCAATATAGAAATCTTCCAAGCCGTCATGATTGACATCCGCGACAGCCAGGCAAGGGCCAAAATTGGACATTTTATGAGGAAGCAATACTTCTCTGGCAAAATCATTATAACTGTTTTCACGGTGCCGGAAGTCCACAGCACTTTGTTGTGTGAGGTCCTTGAATAAAGGGGGAGACGGTGAGTTTATCTGGGTTTTTGTTTTTTTTGCAAGCCGATAATCAAGGGTAAGTATTTGGTCGGCATTCAGGTCGTACAGCGTTTGAGTTTTACCATCCGGCCATCTGACAGTTACCTGTTGCACTTGGTGAATCCTTCCAAGTCCGAAGTGGGCTATGGGCTCGCTGGTAGAATAGAAGCCATGAATATTGGCCAGGTATTGTACTTGGCTGCCCCGTTCTGTTGTAATGCTTACTTGGCTGCCAATATAGGAAATATCATCTGCCGG
The DNA here is from genome assembly GCF_039710355.1 of Rapidithrix thailandica. Classification (NCBI taxonomy): domain Bacteria; kingdom Pseudomonadati; phylum Bacteroidota; class Cytophagia; order Cytophagales; family Flammeovirgaceae; genus Rapidithrix; species Rapidithrix thailandica. Next base: position 451,657 of record NZ_JBDKWZ010000005.1, read on the forward strand.
ATACTTAAATTTTATTCTTAGAAAATGTTGCTGGGGATAAAGAGCCCGGAGGTTGTTTTTATATACATGTGCTACATCGTCTACATTGTTGACAACAATGTCCAAATCGCCGTCATTATCCAAATCGCCAAATGCTGCCCCGTTGGAAAATGAAGGATGATTGAAACCCCATTCCCGGATTACCTTGGTAAAAGTAAGGTCACCATTGTTCCGGAACATGTAATTAGGAAGCTTTTCGGAGGGCAGTAACTCTAACATTTCTTCCATATTGACAATATCAAAAAAATTGACTTCTCCCGCATTGGGATGCCTTGCCACAAACGTTCTGGCAACACTGTCTACATACCCCGGAAATTTTTTATTTGCATCATTGTCCCGGATGTCCCGTTTCAAACCATTGGTTACAAACAAGTCAGGATAGCCATCATTGTCAAAATCAGCCAACAAAGGGCACCAACTCCAATCCGTGCTGGAGAGTCCTGCGAGTTGAGCGATTTCACTAAAGCGGCCGTTACCATTGTTTAGCTGTAGGGTATTGAACATGTATTGATAATGCCCGCCGGACTGTTGTACTTTCCAGAAGCTTTCGGGATTCATACCACTCATATTGGTTTTAATTCTGCGGTTGTCCTCTGCGGCCATGTCCAATACAAAAATATCCATCCAACCATCCCGGTTGATGTCTCCACTGACATTGCCCATGCTGAAATTGGAAATATGCTTCATTGCCGTATCAATCACATTCGTAAATGTTCCGTTTTGATTATTGAGGTAGAGAAAATCAGGAGCATCGTAATCGTTGGAGAGGTAAAGATCCGGCCACTGGTCATTGTTAAAATCACTTACACATACGCCCAAGGCATAGCCGGGTTTGTACATCCCGGCTTGCCGGGTGACATCGGTGAATACCGGGTGTTTCAATTTTTTATCATAGTTATTTTGATACAAGCGGGCAGTGTATTTGGGGTCCTTGGTATCGGTGCCGAATAGGGGCGAGTAATTTCCCAAATTAGGAGGTTGATTCAGTACATATACATCCAGGTCCCCATCTTTATCGTAATCAAAAAATGTGGCATGACGGGTACGGTGGTCATCTGCCAACCCGTATTCTTCGGCCATTTCTTTGAATACAGGTATCCCTTCCGGAGTATTTCCCTGATGGATATAGAGTTTGTTTTTGCGAATGGCAGGGTTATGGTCGTATAAATCTTTGCTTACATAAATATCCAACAGCCCGTCAGCATTAATGTCTATCAGGGTAACCCCTGAAGACCAACTTCCATCGTCATGAATACCTGCTTTTTGAGTGATTTCTTCAAACCGGAAGGCTCCTCGGTTAAGGTACAACTGATCGCCCACCAAGTTGCCCGTAAAATAGATATCTAATAAACCATCCTGGTTCAAATCCCCTAAACCTACTCCTCCGCCATTGTAGTAGTTGTTATAGATCAGAATATTCCGGTCTTTTTCATCCGTGACCGTATTGGTAAAAGTAATATCTGTATCGCTGGGTGGAAGCAGGGAAAATAAAGTGGACTCTTGCGCCTGACTACCAGCCATGCTCCACACCATCAGTCCAAGATTCAGTAATAGTTTTTTCATGGTTTTTGGCTTTAGAGAATAAGAGATAGTGGTATGGGGGTAGTTGAGGGTTTGGATTTGTATTGTTTTCTGTCAAAGCCAAGTGTACTGTAGGGTGGAATAAAGGACAAGGTTTGTTGCGATGCTTGGAGGGCTTTGCAAAACTTCTGAGGTTTCTCTGATTCAAATGACTGGTAAAAGTCAAAATTATCTCCTAAATTTAATAATAAAATATGGCCTTTGGAACCAAGTACCCTTCCTTTGAGCAAGTTTGTTTGGATAATTTATCTCCCCGGTATGATTGCCTAAGCCTTTTTTCCTTCGTGAGAATCCGTTACGGATAGAATTACCTGTGTATACAATAAATTTAACCGTAAAAATAAAATGACTGCCTGAGTTGCACTTTCTGTCCAGCTAGTTTTTCTTTAGATTTGCATGTATAAAAAATGCATAAAAACGCATAATATGTGTATATTTTGCTTATATTCGTGGGGAAATTGGGTGAAAACTTAGGGAATTCGCGCATTTTTCCTGTATGAATCGCTGTTAATAGATTATTTCATGAAGATTACCAGACGTGATTTTGTGAAAACGAGCGGTATAGCTACAGCCGGCATAGCTACCGGGATAGCCATTCCTTCGGTTTCGTATGCGAAAAAATACACGAGTAACCGACCGGTAAAAAAAGAACGGAACTTTACCAGTATGGCTGTGGAAGCCACTATTGAGAACGTGAAAAAAGGTCTTGCCGACCCGGAGTTGGCGTGGCTGTTTGAGAATTGCTTTCCCAATACCTTGGATACCACTGTCAGTTATGCTGAAAAAAACGGCAAACCGGATACATTTATAATTACCGGCGATATCCATGCCATGTGGTTGAGGGATTCTACCGCTCAGGTGTGGCCTTACCTGCCTTTAATGAAGGAGGATGAGAAATTGCAAAAACTGGTTGCCGGCCTGGTAAACCGCCAGACCCAATGTATCCTGATTGATCCGTATGCCAATGCGTTTAATGATGGGCCTACCGGAAGTGAATGGGAAAAGGACCTGACGGAGATGAAGCCGGAATTGCATGAGAGAAAATGGGAAATTGATTCTTTGTGTTACGCAGTCCGGTTGGCGCATGGGTATTGGAAAAGGACAGGTGATACCTCTGTGTTTGACGAAGATTGGAAAAAAGCTTCCTATTTAATTGTCAAGACATTCAAGGAACAACAACGCCTAGACGGAAACGGGCCTTACAGTTTTATGCGGGTGACCGAGCGGCAAACCGATACGGTCGCTGGTGCGGGGTATGGCAATCCTATCAAGCCTGTGGGGCTGATTTGCTCTACTTTCAGGCCTTCTGACGATGCCACCATTTATCCCTTCCTGGTGCCTTCCAACTATTTTGCCGTCACTTCTTTGAAACAGTTGGCTACCATTCACACAGAGGTGTTGAAGAATCCGGAATTTGCCAAGGAATGCAAAGATTTGGCGTATACAGTAGAGCAAGCGCTACAACAATATGCCATACACGAGCATCCGTATTTCGGGCGTATTTATGCCTTCGAAGTGGATGGCTTTGGTAATAAAGTCTTTATGGACGATGCCAATGTGCCAAGTCTATTGTCCATGCCTTATCTGGATGCTTGTGATGTGAACGATGATATTTATCAAAATACCCGGAAATTTCTCTTCAGTGAATTTAATCCGTATTATTTCCGAGGAAAAGCGGCCGATGGTATTGGCGGACCACATGTGGGAATGGATATGATTTGGCCAATGAGCATCGTGATGCGTGCTTTTACGTCCACAGACGAAGAAGAAATACGGCAATGCATCCGGCTTTTGAAAGCGACCCATGGCGGTACGGGCTTTATGCATGAAAGCTTCCATAAAGACGATCCGAAAAACTTTTCCCGCAAGTGGTTTGCCTGGGCCAATACCTTATTCGGGGAGTTGATTTTAAAACTATATCAAGAAAAACCTCAACTGTTAGAAGTATAAATCTCTTGATAGTGAACATAGAAATAGAGAACATGACTGACATTAACGTAATTATTCTTACAACGACCCTATTGGGCTTGGCAGCTACTATTTTCCTGCGAGGCTTGTATAAAATTTTGAACAAGAGAACGGTATTGCTTGCAACCTCTGCGGCATTGGTCTTGGCCTCTTGTGGAGAAAAATCTCCGACTGAAAAAAGTGCTGGCACAGAGCGTCAAAAGTTGACAAATTTTGTGGATCCGTTTATCGGAACGGCTGACCATGGGCATACTTATCCGGGGGCTACGGTTCCTTTTGGAATGGTACAATTAAGTCCTGACAACGGTATCAGTGATTGGGATTGGTGCTCAGGGTATAACTATATTGACTCGGTAGTGGTAGGGTTTAGCCATACCCACTTGAGCGGTACGGGAATTGGCGATTTGTGCGATGTTTTGTTAATGCCTACCAATGCAGATGTGGACTTCAGCAAACGCATTAAGTCGCGGGATGATTATGATTTCAAGTCATTGTATTCTCACGACAAAGAATCAGCCTCTCCGGGTTATTATTCCGTATGGTTGGAAGATCCGAAGATCCAGGTGGAATTGACCGCTACGGAAAGAGCCGGATTTCATAAATACACCTTTGACAATGCCAGCAACCCCTCGGTAGTACTCGATTTGAGCTATGCCGTAAACTGGGATCGCCCGACCAAAACATTTATCCGGATTGAAAACGACTCAACCGTATCGGGATACCGCTTTTCCAAAGGTTGGGCGGACGATCAGAGAGTCTTCTTCCATATTCAGTTTTCCAAGCCTTTTACATCTTTCCAAGCGGCTTCGGATACGCTGATACAGGAAAAAGGCCAGACAGAAATCGAAAGCCAGGCAGCCAAAGCATTGTTTGCATTTGATTTGACAGAAAAAGAAGAAGTATTGGTAAAGGTGGGAATCTCATCGGCCAGTGCGGAAGGTGCTAAAAATAATCTGTATGCCGAAATCCCCGCCTGGGACTTTGCGCAAGTTCGTCAGGATGCTGAAAACAAGTGGGAGAAAGAGTTGCAAAAAGTAAAGGTGAACTCTCAGGACAAAGAACTGAAAACCATCTTCTATACCGCTTTGTACCATTCGCAGCTGGCTCCGGTATTGCACTCTGACCGGGACGGTATGTACAAAGGTGCCAATGGCGAATACATAAAGGCCGAAGGGTTTGACTATTATACTACATTTTCCCTTTGGGATACTTTCCGGGCCAACAATCCTCTGTTTACCATTCTTCAACAAGACCGGGTAAACGATATGATTCGCTCTATGTTGGCTTTTTACAAAGAGCATGGCTTGTTGCCGGTATGGGCGTTATCGGCCAACGAAACCAATACCATGACGGGCTATCATGCCATTCCGGTGATTGCCGATGCCTACTTGAAGGGCTTTAGAGATTACGATGTAGAGTTGGCTTTTGAAGCAATGAAGGCAAGCGGTATGCAGGATATTCGCGGGGTCAAATTTTTGAAAGAATACAATTATATCCCTTCTGATTTGGAAGTAGAAGCAGTCACCAAAACCTTGGAATATGCGTATGATGATTGGTGTATCGCGCAAGTGGCCAAGGAGATGGGGAAAACAGAAGATTACGAATACTTTATGAACCGCGCGACCAGCTACCGGAATATCTTTGATCCGGTAACGGGATTTATGAGGGGGAAGATGAAGGACGGAAGCTGGAGAGATCCTTTCGACCCGAAACGCTCATCTCATCGCGTAGATACGGACTATACGGAAGGAAATGCCTGGCAACATAGCTGGTTTGTGCCGCATGACGTACAAGGCTTGATCAACTTATTCGGAAGCAAAGAGCGCTTTATCACCAAGTTGGATTCCTTGTTCAGTGAATCTTCGGAAATCACCGGAGAGAATGTGTCTGTGGATATTTCCGGCTTGATCGGGCAATATGCACATGGCAACGAACCTAGCCATCACATTGCTTATATGTACACTTATGCCGGGGCTCCCTGGAAAACGCAGGAGACCATCCGGGACATTATGAAGAAGATGTATACGACCGAACCCAACGGACTCTGCGGAAACGAAGACTGTGGCCAGATGTCGGCTTGGTACCTGTTCAGTGCCATGGGCTTTTACCCGGTGAACCCGGCCGAGGGCGTCTATGTGATTGGCAGCCCATTGTTTGAAGCAACCAGTATTGAAGTGGGAGCTGGCAAAACATTTACCGTAAAAGCTGAAAATGTATCGAAAGAGAATAAATATATCCAGGAAGCAAGTTTGAACGGAGCGGCTTTTAACAAAACCTATATCACTCACCAAGAAGTAATGGCTGGGGGTGAGTTAGTCTTGAAAATGGGAAAAGAACCTAATAAGGCCTGGGCAACGGCTTCGGAGAGCATTCCTCCGTCAATGAGCCCATCGCAATTATAGTATAGTAATGTATATAGTAATAAAATAAGAAGCCTCAAGTGTGGGGCAACAAACAAAGTATATAGTAATAAGTAATTTTTAACGAATCATTAATAACAAAACCCTATTTTACTAATGAGCAGAATAAGCCATAAGAAAGCAGGAACAAACGAAAAAACGAGGTTTGAAAAAATCCACACCGAGATCATGGATAATTCGGTGAAAGCCTCAAAAGCCGTAGCTTCGGAAATTGCTTCATTGATCAAAGTCAAAGAACTGCAGGGAGATCCATGTGTTTTGGGTTTGGCAACCGGATCATCTCCCATCAAGGTATATGACGAGTTGGTGCGTATGCACAAAGAAGAAGGGTTGAGTTTTAAGAATGTATATACCTTTAACCTGGACGAGTATTACCCCATGCAGCCGGACGCTCTGCAAAGCTATGTCCGCTTTATGAAGGAATACTTGTTTGACCATATCGATATCCCTAAAGAAAATATTCATATCCCTGACGGTACGCTGAAGCAAGAAGATGTTTATGCTTTCTGCCAGAAATACGAGCAAAGGTTAGAAGAGTTGGGCGGTCTGGATCTTCAGATCCTGGGTATTGGCCGTACCGGACATATCGGTTTTAACGAGCCGGGTTCTTCGGTGAATTCCAGAACAAGGATGATCACCTTGGACTCCATTACCCGTATTGATGCTGCCAGCGATTTCTTCGGAGAAGAATATGTACCGCGCAAAGCCATCACCATGGGGGTAGGCACCATCATGAAAGCCAATCGCATTATCCTGATGGCTTGGGGTGAAGGAAAAGCTAATATCATTAAGCGAACAGTAGAAGGCCCGGTAACGTATGAAACACCGGCTTCTTTCTTGCAAAACCATCCGAATACCACTTTTGTGATTGACGATGCTGCCGGTGCCGAATTGACCCGGGAGAAAACCCCTTGGTTGGTGGGTACTTGCCAATGGGAGGAGGCATTAACCAAGCGTGCAGTGATCTGGTTATGTCAAAAGTTGGAAAAACCGATCTTGAAATTAACCGACCGGGACTACAATGACAACGGAATGAGTGACTTGGTGGCTGAGCGAGGTTCTGCTTACGATATTAATATTGAAATCTTTAATAAAATGCAGCGCACCATCACCGGATGGCCGGCCGGGAAACCGAATGCCGATGATACCTACCGTCCGGAAAGAGCGGAGCCTGCTAAAAAACGAACGATTATTTTCAGCCCGCACCCGGATGACGATGTGATCTCTATGGGAGGCACCTTTATCCGTCTTTACGACCAAGGGCATGAAGTGCACGTAGCATATCAAACCTCCGGTAACATTGCCGTATTTGACGATGACGTAGTGCGTTTTGCCGATTTTGTGAAAGATTACAGCGAGGCATTCCAATTGGAAGACAAAGTTGCCAAAGAGCTTTTTGACAGAATCACCAAGCAGTTGAAAAACAAAAAGCCCGGAGAAGTAGACCCCAAAGAAGTGCAGAAAATCAAAGGTTTGATCCGTAGAGGAGAGGCCAAAGCCGGATGCCGTTATGTAGGCACCGAAGTGAAGTCACACTTCCTGGACATGCCTTTCTATGAGACCGGTTTGGTGAAAAAGAAGCCTATTGGTAAGAAAGACGTACAAATTATTGTAGATTTGCTGCAAGAGATCAAACCGCATCAAATCTATGCCGCTGGAGATCTTTCGGATCCACACGGTACGCACCGTGTATGTCTGGATGCCATCTTCAAAGCATTAGAAGAATTAAAGAATAAAAAAGAGAAGTGGCTGAAAGACTGTTGGGTATGGTTGTACAGAGGCGCTTGGCAAGAGTGGGACATCTCTGATATTGAGATGGCTGTGCCGATTAGTCCGGAAGAATTGTTGCGGAAACGCAGAGCGATCTTTAAACACCAGTCGCAAAAAGACAGACCTTTGTTCCCAGGTTCGGATTCCAGAGAGTTCTGGCAAAGAGCGGAGCAAAGAAACAGAGGTACTGCCGATTTGTATGACAAATTAGGCCTTCCTGAATACGAAGCCATAGAGGCATTCAAACGATATCACTTTTAGCATAGCGATTCCAAGATGAGTGCAGGGCGTTTGCCCTGCCATTCATTCTTAGGGATGTGCTTGGCCTTTATGAACTGACAAACAAACGGGAAGTGGGGTAGTGTTCATTGAGATTTGAAATTTGCTTACTACTAGAAAAAGATCCTTCCGCACAATAGCCTTGACCACCTTTTCTTGATTGTGGTTTCAACTAATCTTAATATATCATTTTATCTTATCCATTTTTTGCTATATGAAAAGTAGGAGGAAGTTTTTGAAAATATCCGCTTTGGGCGGTTCGATGTTGGGCTCTTCATTTACGATTGCCAAGGCCTTTGCCGGAACAGCCGATCTTCAAAAGAAGGGCAAAAAACCGGTGGTCATTTCCACTTGGAACCACGGAATGGACGCCAATGAGGCAGCATGGAAGGTGTTGAAAGCCGGAGGAACCGCATTGGATGCCGTAGAAGCCGGAGTACGGGTGACAGAAGCCGACCCGAACGGCCACAGTGTGGGAATTGGGGGCTACCCTGACAGAGACGGTAATGTGACCCTGGATGCCTGTATCATGGACCATAACAGTAATTGTGGTGCAGTCGCTTTTTTACAAAATATTAAACATCCTATTTCTGTAGCGCGCAAAGTGATGGAAGAAACCCCTCACGTTATGCTGGTAGGACAAGGCGCTTTGCAATTTGCGAAAGCTCAAGGTTTTAAAGAGGAAAACTTGCTGACTCCCGAAGCGGAAAAAGCCTGGAAAGAATGGTTGGAAAAAGCCAAATACCAACCGGTAATTAATATAGAAAATCACGATACTATCGGTCAATTGGCATTGGACAGCCACGGAAACTTGTCCGGTTCATGTACGACCAGTGGAGCGGCTTATAAACTGCACGGTAGGGTAGGGGATTCTCCGATTATTGGGGCAGGTTTATTTGTCGACAATGAAGTAGGAGCAGCCTGTGCTACCGGATTGGGTGAAGCAGTGGTCCGCGTTGCCGGAAGTAGTATGGTGGTAGAGCAGATGCGCAACGGAAAAAGCCCGATGGAAGCATGTAAGATTGTGGTGGAGCGGATTGTGAAAAAGCACAAAGACCTCACGAATGTACAGGTGGGCTTCTTGGCATTGAATCACAAAGGGGAATACGGTGCTTATAGCGTTTATCCCGGGTTTAATTATGCCATTTGTGAGGCAGACCAGGCAAACCGGATGGAAGATGCGAAATCTAAAATGAAGAAGTGGTAGGCCATAACACGCTTCAAATAAGATTTTTTTCAGTCTGGTAAGGTAGAAGGAAGCAACCAACAGGGGATTGTGGAAGGTGTTTAAATGTCGTTTCCCTATGAAACAATGAAACATTCTCAATCCCTTCTTCTTACAACTTTTGGAATTGACTGTCCATCATTAGCAAGTTACTTGAAAGCGAATAAATTAGCCTATTAACATAACTATTTAGTAAGCAAATGAGCACGAAACAATTTGTATTAGAGGTATGTGCTGATTCTGTGGAATCCACAATTAAAGCACAAGAGGGTGGAGCTGACCGGGTGGAGTTGTGTGACAACCTGTATGAAGGTGGTACCACTCCCAGCATAGGATTAATTGAATTAACCAGGTCTAAGATTGATATCGATCTTCACGTATTGGTACGTCCGAGAGGCGGTGATTTCTGCTATTCGGATATTGAAGTGGAGGTGATGAAGCGGGATATCGAACGGCTTCATGAGTTGAATGTGCAAGGAATTGTAGTGGGGGCCCTGGATGCCGAAGGGCAAGTGGATATAGAGCGGATGCAAACCATCATGGAGGTTGCCGGGCCTTTAAGTGTGACTTTTCACCGGGCTTTTGATATGGCAGCTGATCCGATTAAGGCTTTGGACGACTTGCTAAGCCTGGGTGTGGACAGATTGCTGACTTCCGGTCAGGCAAAATCAGCCTTTGAGGGAAGAGAATTGATCAAACAGTTACAAGAGCGTGCCGGAGAAAATTTATTAGTGATGGCAGGTGGGGGAGTCAATGCTTCCAATGTGGAAGAATTGCATGACTATACAGGTGTGAAAGAATTTCATATGTCCGGAGCCAAGGTATTGGATAGCCGGATGAAATACCGGAACAGGCATGTATTTATGGGGAAAAAGATTGCCATCCCCGAAGAAGTAGTGCAAACGATACGAACTGGAAAAGGACCTAATGGCGTGCCTCCGCTTCGTTTGCCGGAATTTGAACTGTCTTTGGTAGATACGGGGAAGGTAAGTGCGGTTAAGAATAAAATCTTATTGATGAAATAAACAGAGAACTGCTATATATATAGGGCATTCAAGGGTTGGTCTACCACTTGAATGCCCTACCTTATAAATAAGTATATACTGAAATAGAAGTCGATGGATAGAATAGCAGGACAGCAAAAAGGGGCCGTTTGGCCCCTTTTCTAATTCTTCCATTTTCGATGCTTACAGACTAAAGTGCATTATTTACCTCCGCGGAGGTTTCTTGAAAAATAGCTTCCAAGATATTCATGGCCGCTTCCCTTCCGTCCAGTGCAGCCGTTACTACCAAGTCAGCCCCCCGTACTCCATCGCCTCCAGCGTATACACCGTTCCGGCTGGTTTGGTAATTTTCATCTACTTTAATTGCTCCCCAATCGTTGAGTTCAATTCCGTTTTCCGTTAAGAAAGGCAACTTTTCATTTTTAAAGCCGAGTGCCAAAATAATGATATCCGCTTCCATGACCTGTTCGGAGCCTTCTATTTCCTGAATACTGGCTCTTCCGCCACCCACAGGCTCTACTAATTGCGTTTTAGCAAACTTTACTCCATAGATGTTTTGGTCCTTATCCGCTACAAAGCTTTTAGGAGTCGTTTGGTAAATGAATTCCACACCTTCTTCTTTGGCTGAAAGTACCTCTTTTCGGCTTCCGGGCATATTTTCTTCATCTCTCCGGTACACACAAGTTACTTCGGCTGCTCCTTCGCGAATAGAGGTCCGTACACAGTCCATTGCGGTATCACCACCTCCAATTACCAATATTTTCTTTCCTTTTACCTGGTACTTTTTATCGTAAGGCAGCTCATCCAGTTTCTTTTGAATATTCGTCAGGAAAGGCACCGCCATATAGATATTGTCGGCATTGTAAGTGTCATAGCCCAATACCCGGCCTTCCATGGCACCCAGGCCTAAAAAGACGGCATCGTGCTTGTCATATATTTCCTGAAAGGTAATGTCTTTTCCGATTTCTGTGCCGAGGTGTAACTCCATTCCCGCTTCCAGGAGCAATTCCACTCTGCGTTTTACCGCTTCTTTTTCCAGTTTAAACCCTGGAATTCCGTAGACAAACAAACCTCCGGCCTGGTCGGCTTTTTCATAGACGACAGGGGTAACTCCTGCCCGCAAAAGAAAGGTGGCACAAGCTAATCCGGCAGGTCCTGAACCGATAATGGCTACCCGTTTGCCCGTTTTTTGATCGGAAAATTCCGGTTTCAGTCCTTTGGCAAATCCCTTTTCGTTCACGGATACTTCAATAGAGCCAATGGTCACCGCTCCATGGCCGTCATTCAGTGTACAAGCCCCCTCACAAAGACGGTCGTGAGGACAAATACGGCCCAACAGTTCCGGGTACGGTGAAGTTTCATTGGAAATTTGAAAGGCAAGATCCAGGTCTTTGTCCGCAATGAATTTTAACCATTGTGGAATATTATTGCTCAAAGGACATCCGGTAGAGCTGCAATAAGGGTTGCCACATTGCAAGCAACGGCTTGCCTGGCTGGCGGCCTCATCGCCGGTATATACTTCAGTGATTTCGTTGAAATTCTTGATCCGCTCATTCGATGGCCTTTTGGTCGGCTCAATCCGCTCGATTTTAGTGAATTCGTACATATCTCCCCAAATTTGTAATCGAAATGATCACACAGATTAAAAATGAATAAATGTAATTAGTGTTTCCGGAAGGGTACCGACAGGAGTTCTTATGTAGGTGAAATCCTGTCGGGAGTAAAACATTTAGTTTCCTTCCATAGGGTTCAATGGTGCCTTCATGTCTTTAGAAGTCACCATGTAGAAATAGCGCGACTCTTCACGGAAGTTATCCAGGATAAATTTTGCAATCGGACTGTTGGTCCGGTAGCTATAGCTTCGCAGGATTTTTTTGAGATAATAACGGCCTTCGTCCGCTTCATCCGTATCAATCCGCTCTGCTTTGATCAACTCCTGGTTCATTTTATCAATAAAGGTATTGGTCTTGTCATATACAAAGGCCACCCCACCGGTCATACCCGCTCCGAAGTTGATGCCCGTTTCTCCCAGAATTACTACGGTTCCTCCGGTCATGTACTCACAAGGATGGTCACCCGTACCTTCTACCACGGCCAGGGCTCCGGAGTTCCGTACGGCAAAGCGTTCTCCTACCGTACCGGCTACGAAGAGTTTTCCTCCTGTGGCTCCGTACAAGCAAGTATTCCCTGCCAAACTGTGCGGTCTACCTACTTTTTCAGGGGTAATGATGATATGACCTCCCCGCATGCCTTTTCCTACATAATCGTTGGCCGTACCTGCCAAACGGATTAGCATCCCCTTACTCAGGAAAGTACCTAAGGACTGACCGGCATACCCTTTCAGGTTGATGGTAATGGTTTCTTTCGGCAGGCCTTTATCCCCATAATAATCGGCGATCACCCCACTGATCCTCGCTCCAAAACTCCGGTTGATATTGCGGATTTTCCGGTTGACGACAATTGGGAATTTAGGCGACTTAATGGTGTCAATAACTTCCTTCTGTACATCTTGTTCAAACTGGTTGTTGTCAAAAGGTTCATTCCTTTTCTTCTTACGGGTTTCAATGCCCGGAGCTTGATACAAGATGGATTCGAAGTCAAACTTCTTGGCAAATTCATCATTGACTACTTGCAATAAATGAGTTTGACCAATGATGTCATCCAGTTTTTGATAGCCTAGTTTTGCCAGAATTTCCCGTACTTCTTCGGCAATAGAAGTCAGGTAGTTGATAATACCTCTCACCGTACCCGTGTAGTAGCTGCGAAGGGTTTTGTCTTGCGTAGCAATTCCTACACTACATTTATTCAAGTGACAGACTCTTAAAATTTTACAACCTACGGTGTTCAACAAAGAAGTACCGAAGCCATAACTTTCAGCGCCCAGGATAGCTGCTTTCACTACATCCAATCCGGTTTTTAATCCTCCATCGGTTTGTACTTCTACCGCATCTCTGAGGTTGTTTACCTTCAGAGCGTTGTGTGCTTCAATAAGCCCGAGCTCCCAAGGGTTTCCGGCAAATTTGATAGAGCCTAACTGGGCCGCTCCTGTTCCGCCATCGGCCCCGGAAATAATGATTTTATCCGCATAAGCCTTTGCAACTCCCACTGCGATGGTTCCTACCCCGGCGGTGGATACCAACTTTACACTGATTTGCGCTTCGGTATTGACTTGTTTTAAGTCAAAAATCAATTGTGCCAGGTCTTCAATGGAATAAATATCGTGGTGAGGAGGTGGAGAAATCAGCGTAACACCTGGTACGGTGCAACGGAGAGACGCGATCAAAGAAGTTACTTTTGAACCTGGTAACTGGCCCCCTTCTCCCGGTTTAGCGCCTTGTGCTACTTTAATTTGAATTTCCTCCGCATTTCTTAAATAATGAGGGGTGACACCAAAACGGCCTGAAGCTACTTGTTTGATTTTACTGTTCAATACGGTGCCGAACCGGCGGGAATCTTCGCCTCCTTCACCGGAATTGGACATTCCTCCGATGGTGTTCATCGCTTCGGCAATAGCTTCGTGTGCTTCGGGAGAAATGGATCCCAAACTCATGGCTGCAGAAGCAAAGCGCTTCATGATGTTTTCGGCCGGTTCCACTTCTTCTACTGAAATGGACTGTCTTCCTTGTTTAAACTCGAAGAAGTCCCGGATCATTTGCAATCCCCGTCCGTTAATTCTGTCTCTTAATTCACTGTAATGTTCTTGTTTCCCTGTGCGGGCAAAACGCTGGATACTTCTGGATACATCCGGAGAATAATCATGATATTCTCCTTTGTCCATGTATTTGTAAAAGCTTCCCACTTCTAAAGGGTAAAGCTTTTTGATAAAGCGATTTTTATAAGCGAGCTTATGATACTTGTGAATCCGGTATTCTATATCATCGTATCCCAAGCCCGGAATCATGGGGAAAGCGCGGTGGAAACACTCCTCCACAATTTCTTTACTCAAACCGATGGCATCAAAAAGGGCTGAGTTTAAGTAACTTTCCACAGTGGCAATGCCCATTTTGGAAAGGATCTTCAGCAAGCCGGAGTTGAGTGCTTTGGTCACACGGTTTAAGGCATGTCGGCAGTCTACCAGGCTGGCTTCCTTATTGCGTTTTACCAATTGCAGTACTGAAGAGAAGAGCAAGTAAGGGTACACGGCAGAGGCACCAAAACCGAGCATTACGGCAAAGGAGTGTGAATCGTAAATTTCCCCGGTAACCACCACTAGCGATACCTGGCTACGTACCCGGTGTTTCAACAGTAGGTTGTTAAGGTAACCGACGGCCATTGGCATCGGAATCAATCTTTTTTCGGAAGAAAGGATACGGTCGTCTAAAATGACAATTTTTACATCTTCCCGCTTGACGGCATGTAATACCTGATTGCCCAAGTCTTCCAGGGCTTCTTTCAGGTTTTTGGTAAAATCCGTATAAAATACTTTGTTTTTGTAAACCGGATCGTACAAGGGGTTACCTACCGAACCGAATGCTTTGAGGACCCCGTACTTCTCTTTGGACAGTACCGGATTCATCGTTTTTAAGCGGTGAGCGTTCATGGCTCCGTCCTTGAGCACATTGTTGCGAGGACCAAATGTCACACTGGTAGACATCACCACTTTCTCACGCAAGGGATCAATCGGTGGGTTGGTTACCTGAGCAAATTTCTGACGGAAGAAATCGGTAAAGTTCCGTTGTACCTTACTGAAACAAGCCAAAGGAGTATCGTCTCCCATAGAACCGGTTTCTTCTTTGCTGTTGTCCACCATCGGGCGGATCACATTTTCTACGATTTCATTGGTGAAATTATGATAGCGTTGTAACTCCACCAGGTTTTCCGGCTCAAAGTCCGATAAATCGTTGTAATTCTGCTCGGCATGTTCCATCAAAAAGGCACTGTTTTCCGCTAGCCATTTGGAGTACGGATTGGCATTTTTGAGGTAGTCATTGATTTCGTGGTTTTTCAGGATGATCCCGTATTTCAGGTCAATCCCAATCATTTGTCCACTCTTCAGTTTGCCTTGCTCTTCAATGATATTGTCTTCGATATCCAATACTCCGTATTCACTGCTGATCAGGATACGGTCATCACGGGTGATAATGTATTTGGACGGGCGCAGGCCGTTACGGTCCAGGATACAAGCCAGGTAGCGCCCATTGGTTAGGTTGAGTGCTGCCGGGCCGTCCCAGGCTTCGAAGTTACAAGAGGTATATTCGTAAAAAGCACGGAGCTTAGGGTCCATATGCGGAGCATTTTGCCAAGGTGCTGGCACTATACTCCGGGCCGTTTTGAAGAAATCCATCCCGGCAACGGTCAGGAACTCGAACAGGTTGTCAACACTGGCACTATCACTGCCGGCTTTGGTAAGGATCGGGAAAATCCGTTCTAATTCGGCTTTGGTGAACACCGGGCTATCCAGGTTTTCTTCCATCACTTGAGTATTGAAGCGGTTGGCCTGGATAGAGTTGATCTCACCGTTATGCGCCAAAGAACGGAATGGCTGAGCCAGGCTCCAGCGTGGCAATGTATTGGTGGAAAAACGTTGGTGAAAAAGCCCAAAGCTGATTTCAAAATCATCTTCCTGTAAGTCCAGGTAAAAATCTTTGAGCATTGTGGGCATGACCAAGCCTTTGTAAGAAATCAGGCTGTCAGAAAAAGACGCAATGTAAAAATCTTCATCATCTTCCAGTTCATGTTCAACTTCTTTCCGGGTAAGGTAAAGCAGTGCTGAAAAACGCTTGGTAGACATCAGTGAGTTGGGAACCACAAAAGCCTGGGTGATTTGGGGCAAGGCATCCAGCGCTTGTTGACCCAATACACTGGTGTTTACAGGAACTTTCCGGTAGAATAATACCCTTAAGTCATTCTTTTCACAATATTCTGTAAACGTATTGATCTGTTCTTCAGAAGTGATGAAAAGCATTGCTACCGCATACTTTTCAGGCAGGTCGTAGCCGTGCATTTCGGCTACTCGAATCATAAATCGGTGGGGTAAAGAAAATAAAAAGCCACTTCCGTCTCCACTTTTGCCGTCTGCTGCAATCGCTCCCCGGTGAATCATTCGACTTAAGGCTTCAATCGAGTCTAAAGTCATTTGCCGGGAAGGAATATTTTTGAAATTGGCTATAAGTCCGCAACCGCAGTTGTCTCTGTTAGCAGTCAGTAATTCCTTCATGTTTGTCATTAACCTAAACCAATAATAGTTAGAATACACTGGATGAGCGTGTGTATTTGCTTAAGCGGTTGTTGATGTGTGGGTGTTTATCGGTGGTTTAAGGTGCTTCGATGTTGTGCCGATGGTACGCCTATTTTCTAGACTGAACTTTTTAGTTTTCGCTTTTCTTGAACACCACGCTCTGTATTAGAATCTCAAAAGTATTAATAATTTTTGTCTTTTTTAAAAAATAACCCAAAAAAAATTACAAGGATTCTTTGTTATCGAAGAGTTTTTTGAAAACTTTTTAATTGTAAATTTTCCCGGGTTTAAGATTTTTTTTGCGATTTAAGTATCCTACAGTGGATTTGTATAAGATATTTTGCATTTGTTTAAGCGAATGTAAGTGGGTTTTTCTTACCTGGATATGTTGGTAGGCAAATGTAGCTGAGAAAAGGCCATTCCTTTGGAAAGTAGCTCCAAGCAGGTAGTTGATAAGGAAAAATGAGAGAAAGAGAATGGAGCAAACTAAAAAACAAAGAAATAGACAGAGCCGAGAAAAGTAGTGATAAAGCGATGGTGCAGAGATGTTGACCAAACCAGGTTTATCGCTACTTTTACTGTTTAGACAGAAAGCGATTTGATGTATTTAACCTTTTTCACCCATGATACGGTTGAAAAAAGCCAAGAGGTATTCACCGTCCGGCCTGAATTTGTATTCTTTTTGTTCAAACCGGAGTTCGTTTTCTTTGTCTATCAAATGATAAACAAACACAAAATGCCCGTCTTCGCTGCCTTGCCAACCGTTAAATTTTCCGAATCGTAAATCATTGATATAATATCCCTCAGGAGCTTCTTGCACGGTATAATACCCTTTGGTAACTTCCAAAAGCCGTTGCACTTTGGGATTGCCCAGGTAAGGTTGAAGCAGTTGGTGGTTTTTAGGCGAAAAGGTAAACTTCACTTGGTCATTGGCATCCAACAGAGAATAGAAGCCTGTGTAATAGCCTTCTTGAGTTTCTACGGTAATGGCCCAAAGTAAGGCATTCAAGGGAGTGGGTTTGGAAATATAATCGGAATAGGCAATGCCTTGTTCGCTCAGGTTTTTCTCAAATACTCGGTTGGCCATCTGTTTGCTCACGACTGCAAAAAGAAGGTATCCGCTACTCAGTGCAATTCCCGTCCAGTTTAAAAAGCTTCTTTTGGGATGGCTGCGCTTGAAAAATAGTACGGAAATGACCAAAATTAAAAAAGGAAGGGTATAGAAGGGGTCTACTACAAAGACCGTGTAAAAGGCAATGCCTTCCCGGCTAAAGGGATAAAACAATTGTGTGCCCCAGGTGGTAAAACAGTCTAATAGAGAGTGGGTGACAAACCCCCAAAAAAACAACCAGCTCCAATCGCGAAAGGTAGCTTGGCTTTTGGGGTATATCTTATGCAGTAACCAGCCAAAAAGCGGAGCAGCGAAAATGGCAAACAAAAAAGAATGGGTAATGGAACGGTGGAAGCTGAGTTGGCCTACTACATCCAAGAAATTATTGGCTATCACATCCAAATCGGGGATGGTACCGGCTATTGCTCCCCATAACAAAGCTTTATTGCCTATTTTCCGGCCGCAAACGGCTTCGCCTACCGAAGCTCCCAAGACAATTTGTGTTAAAGAATCCATTTTTGTGTGAACAGTGAATTAGTGATTGAATACAAATGGCAAAGATACTAAGCTTGCTTTTTAGGATACTTATTCTGTCAGCCTTTCCTTACAAATAGAACTTCAGGTTGCGATTCCGGAACGAGGGATGGACTTCCTGTCGACAAAGTTGATAAATTCACAAAAGCTTCATGTTTCTCATTCATTGGTTTGTTGTACGGCATATTTGACATTTTAGCTGAACAAATGACCCGTTACAGTGTTTTTTTGCGTCTATTCTCCTGTTTGTCAATTCAGATAAAGGGAATAATTTCTTATTATTGGGGGAAGGAAAACATGAACAAGTCAGTGAAATGTGGATTAATCAAACCTCTTGTCTCATCACTCTCAGAGGTTTGCCCCTTTTTATGCCTTCAAAGAAAACGATAAAGTTCAACTTATGAAAGTAATTATTCCTGTAGCCGGAGTAGGCACTAAACTCAGACCGCATACATATACACAGCCCAAAGCCATGGTGCCCGTGGCCGGCAAACCGATTATCTCGCATATTGTAGATTTTTTGATGCAGGGTGGACTGCGGGACTTTGTGTTTATCATAGGGTATATGGGGGACAGGATCAAAAAATTTATGCTTTCTAATTATAAAGATGCGGGAATCAAAATGCATTTTGTGGTGCAAGATCCTCGAAAAGGCTCGGCACATGCGATACACGTAGCAGAAAAATTCTTTAAAGAGGAGGAGGAAATCTTAATTTCACTGGGGGATAAAATTCACCATTTTGACCTGAAGAGTTTTTTGCAATTGGACTATACGGCCGTAGGGGTGAAGAAGGTGGAGAACCCCCGTTTGTTTGGCATTATAGAAATGGGCAAAGACCAGTTTGCCAAAAAATTTACTGAAAAGCCCTTGATCCCAAAATCTAACCTGGGTTTGGTGGGGATTTATAAGATAAAGAATGTACCGAGGTTTATTGAGGCCATCAACTATTTGATCAAGCATCAGGTAAAAACCCTGGACGAGTTTCACCTGACCGATGCCTTGATGCATATGGTGAATTTGGGAGAGAGGATTTGTACCATGGAAGTGGATGGTTGGTACGACTGTGGTAAAAAAGAAACCCTGTTGGAGGCCAATGCGATTTTGCTCAACCGGCCGGGCTTTCGCACCTCGGATTACAACGGCTGCCCCTATACAATTATCATTCAACCGGTACGGATCGGTAAAAACTGTGATATACAAAATTCTATCATCGGGCCGAATGTGGTAGTGGGAGACGATACACACGTACATAGTTGTACCATCCGGAATTCTATTATCGGTTCTTTTAGTGAATTGGATAATCTTATTTTAGACAATTCTTTGATCGGGAATGACAGTTCTCTGAAAGGAGCCAGCAAAAGCTTGAATGTGGGAGACAATACACAGATTAACTTAGGGGGTTGAGCAGAGGGGGATGCTTGAAGCCACTGTCATTCATTTGTTAACAACTTTTTCCGGTTTTCTATTAAGACCTTCCGGGAAGGCCGCCTGTCAAAATGTTGTACTTGTGCAGTGGAGCGTTTGCCTCCGTTGGAAGGAGGGACTGTCCCTTGAATAAAAGCCAATACTTGGGCAAAACAATCTTCCTCAGGGTGGCCGAAGTCCCGGGTGACATCATCCCGGGCAGGAATACTGGGCAGAAACCCATTGAAATAATCGCCTTCTTTATTGGCATTGAGTAATTGAAAATTTGCCAGGTACATTGTATATGCCCCGATATGAATTCCGAAAAAGCCCACGGGTTTTCCATACGATTGACTGCCAACCAATACCACAGGCATATAAGGCTTCAATACATTGATCAGCATTTCGCTGGCAGAGGCTGTTTCTGTTGAAGTGATAAAGAAGATGCGTTGAAGGTGTGTCAGGGGCCCTGCTTTTTTAAAAACATAGGTATTTCCCTCCAAAGAATAATCCACATCGGCATAGGTAGCATTGCGGCCCTGGTAGGGGATGGTGTTTCCCGAAGCATCGTATAGAAGTTGATGGGATAGAAGGGAGGCTTTACCCGCCTGGAGTTGAGAGTTGTAGTGCTCTTGATACATCACCGCTCCGTCAAAGGAGGCGGGTATGATCAGGTTGGCAAGATGTTCGGCCGTTGCTACATAGCCTCCCTCGTTATAGCGAAGATCAATGACCAGGTCTGTGATTCCGGCTGTGGCAAAGCGGGAAAATACCTCGTTGAGTTCAGCTTGAGAATGGTTCATTGTTGTGAAAGCGTTATATACAAAGTAGCCTACGGTATGCTGCTTTTCCCTAAGTACTTTTTCGTGGATGACCGGGCTGCCGGTAAATTGTCTTGCAGATAAAGTTTGCTCCCGAATCTTTTCCTGGGAGTCTTGATACATCAAGGTGATTTGAGGCGCTTGTAGTACTTGCCGAATACGGGTATGAGTTGAAATCAGCCCGGATGCTTCCGTACCGTTGATTTGTAACAATTTGAATCCCCGGTGTAGTCCGGCTTGAGCTGCCGGAGAACCTGGCAATACGTATTTGATCCGCAGTTCGTCTTCCAGTGCCGTAATCGCCAAGCCGAAACCGCTATTCTGTCCACTCAAACTTGTACTTCCCAAGGAGCCCGAAAGTGTATTTTTTTTTACAATAAAAGAATATTTTGGGGAAGAAGGCCGGGCAGAATGATACTCATAAGGCATTTGAGTGACCGGGTTGATTTTGTACTGGCTAAGGGTATGGAGTTCCTGTTGCAGATTGGCGATTTCATCGGGTTGGTATTGGTATTGCCTTGGGTCAAAGGTTTGATAATCCGGTAAGGCATCATTCCAGAGGTATGTTTCTTGGGCATATAAATAGACCGAGTCCAAGAGAAGTTGCAGCCGGGTGCCTTGCCGGGGGGTGGGTTCCTCTTCTGTGGGATTACAGGCCGGCAATAAGCCTATAAGTGTGAGATAGAAGAAAAGTGTTTGCCGGATTTTGGTGGGATTTTTCATTTGGACGGGTATTAAAAATAAATTCTCAAACGGGTATACCATTGTAAAAAATCATCCCCTTTCCGGATGCTAGCTAAGTGTTGGCTATTGATGCGGGTAGCTTGCCGGTATATTGACTGTATTTCCCATTGTAATATGTTTTTTTGTTGGACCGGGGTTTCAAATCCTAAACATATGGAAGCATCCGGGCCATCAGCCGTAAGGTAACTCATAACCGGATAGGCAATCCATTCGGTGTATAAGTTTTCATGGGCCGAATAAGGGTTATGCATAAGGTGCAGATTTTTCCGGTACCCTCCTTTGAAGGTAGCGCTGAGTTTGTGATCCTGTACCGGTTGTACAAAAGCAATATCCGTTTCCATGGTCAAAGTAGAAAATTGCAGTTTATAGCCATAGTTTTTGTCCGTGTTCCGGGTGGCATCGTAGGCCAGGTGAAGTCCGACTTTGGTTATCCACGCCTCAGGAAAATAAAGTTCACTACTCAATCGGGCTTTGTTTAGGCGAGTAAGGTAATTTTCCAAAAAGGTCTGAATATTTTCATTCCAGGTTTCGCCATTTCCCTGTAGCCTCTCAAGCTTCAAATGCGAAGAAAGATAGGCTTTGGGAAAATAACGGATAGAAGCGAGGGACAGAGCATGCCGGGTATAGTGATATCGGGAAATGGTATTTTCCACTTCTACTGCGTTGATATTCCGGTTTTCCCAACTCTCCCTTCCAAAGTCCAACTGATAGTGAAGGGACCAGTACTTGCGTTCGGTGTCTTTGACCCATTGTACCGATATACCGGGCTGGGTTTCCCGGATGGTAATGCCGGAATTGATGTTTTTAAGATAAGAACCCATGCCCGTGTTAATGTAAATATTATAGGTAAGGTCTTGGGTGGAATGCTGGTATTTGTTGTGTAGCGAAGGTTCGGTTTTCTTTCTGAAGATTTTGAATCCAATGCTGAACATTTGCTCCGGTTTGATCAGGTAAGTCGCTGAAAGTACCGCACTCATAGTCAAGGCTGTTTGAGCATTCCGGGTATCCACTTTTCTATAGGACAAGTCACTGTTATACCGTAATTTGAAGCCCAATGATAATTTGCGTCCCGGTAATTGATTGCTGGCCGATACCTTGAAATGATACTTTTGAATATTCCAACTACCCGCTTTCTTTATTAAGAAGTAGTAGGGGGATCCGTTATCGGGCAGGGTGTACGACAGGTTGTGCATTACACTATCTGCTTTTTTATTCCCATAGTCAAATTTTCCATAAAAGGTCCATTGCGTCTTTTCCAGGCGATACAAGGATTCCGTAGAAAGCGTTAAGCCTGTTGTTTGTCTGTATTTTTGAGGGTGGCGAAAAGCCCCTTTGCCCTGGGTGTACTGCCCTTCGATAAAGGCCCATGAACTATGTTTCCAAAGTGAGAGCATAGAAGGCATTTCCGCATAGGCTTGTTGGTAGTGGGTATGCAAAAAGTTGCGCTCTATACTGTTGGTCCCTGCCAGCCCGCGGGAAGTTTGAGAAAAGACTTGATTCCCAGCTAAGAACCAAAACCACAATAGGATTAAGATGCGTATTCTCATAGATAAATGGTTTAAACAGAGAAATTTCTCCCTGCCTGTTGGAGGGAGAAATTTGACCGGATGATCTGATGAAGGTTGAGAATTGTCTCAGGCTTTATGCCGGGAGTTTTTGTAAACCGAATTCGGCTTTTGCCTCCAAACAAGTGCTATAAATGGCTAGCCTAATGGGGCATAACCTTATATCCCCCAAGTTGCATTAATAAGCAAGTTGGTTATACCCAAATTTGTCCGGCAGGCCAATGGCTTCAAAATCCTCTCCTGAATTATTCGTGTCCATTAATACTACCCGGCCAAAGCGCTGAGAGGCGGTTTCATCTACCTTTCGTCTCATACTAATACTGCTGTAAAAAGCACCTCCATCCGTTTTCAGGAAGTTAAAGCCGGTATCGATGTTTTCAGGTACTCTTTTGTATTGGGCAGCCTGAGAGTTTTCCAAAAAGTCCACTCCGTCCAATACATCGGCCACCGGGATTTTCAATAGAGGTTCTTCTTTGTTCAAACCATCGTCTTTGATATAGGTGACAATATCATTTTCGGTAAAATTCTTTTCTTTGCGAAAAATCACTACCCCTGCTCCGTAGGAGTTAAACAAGTAGATGCTACTAGAACTGGAAATATAAATATTCTGCATATTAGGCACATCCGGATTGTCAAAGTCAAAAAAGGCATTTCCCGTTCTTCCCTGGCTTTCCAACCAGTCTACCGAATAGCGCTCCAAGGTAGCGTCCGTATTGTCTACAGCAAATTCCGCTTTCGGATTACCTTCCTTAAAGTTTTTCGCATTCAGGGCAATCACAATGCTTTTGCCAGGTAATACAGGATAATCGTCTCCATCTCCGGGTACCTGGTCTACAAAGTCAGCATACACATATTCACGAATATCCATTACATTGGTAAGAGGGTACTGGTGGTTAGAGGCGCCCGTTTCGCCATACAAATTGGCAATGTACAAGCCATCGGCATACAATACTTCGGACGAATTGTTAAAAAGTTCTATAAATTGATCTTTAAAGAGAGAAACATAACCATCGTTAGCTCCTCCGTAATACAGCTCTTTGATTAACAGGCCGCTAGAGGGCATTACCGCATTCACTACCAGCGCTACCTGAGTGCGTTCCTGGCTCAATACCTGCACATCGCTCTTAGCACTGCTTAAGGTAAAGCCCTCTTCTTCCCTGGCTTCCGATACTGTTACGGTATACGTACCGGCCGGAATATTAAGAAACATCACTTTGCCCAAATCATCGGTCGAATGACTTTGTTCACTGTTATCTATTGTGTTTACAATTTTGACGGTGACGTTTTCCAGGCTGATATTACTCAGTCCTTCCTTTAGTGTAAGTTGAATTTCCATAGAACCTAGAAAGTTGTCCTCTTCCGAATCGTTCTTACAAGCTGTAATTAGGCTTAACAGGAGCATTACCCCCAGTGTTTTTTTTAAAATCAACTTTGCTTTTACAAATAGATGTTTCATAGTTAAGATAATAAAGACTACAATTAGAGTTTGATTGAAATAGTTGATAAAACAGCCAGCAACAAAAGTTCTTCTACCCTTTTGTCTAAGCTGTTTCAGGTGCTTATATGCAAATCCGAACCGCCCTTAAGCCATCTTTTAAAAATCATTTGATTTGGAAAGACATTGAAAATCCTAAAGCCAGGGAATCGTTTAAGCGGTGCCTGTTTCCGTTTAACTGATAGGTAGGATTATACCAAAAGGCATTGTTTGCATAAAAACTGAAAGAATGCCCTGATTGGGTTTCTTTCCGTATCTGTAAGTGAAAATTCGGGTAAAAAGGAGGTTTGGAATAAATCGTATAGGTCCCTTTCGGCAGCTGAAGGTCTGCATAGGAGGAAGAACCTCTTTCTGCCTCCGAAATTTCATGATAGTTGCCTTTGCTGTCATAATATGCATAAGGAAATAGACTTCCGTTTTGTTTTTCGGTATAATTGACAAAATTCAGTTCGGTTGCCAAGGTAAAGATCAATCGTAACCGGGGGATATGTTGAATGCTGGTCAAGGTACCCCGGCTAAGGTGAGTGGTACTCACAGGATTTTCATACACTCCGTAACGGGCTTTGGCATCTCCTACGGTATAATTGGAGATGTGTAACCGGTAGCCGTTGTCGTATTCTGTGGTTTGAGTATAACTTAGCCTCAAATCGAATTCGGTATTGGTAGCAGTAATTTTCCGGGGCCTTAACACCAGTTCCACCCCATGCGTATTGGCTTTGTAATTGTTTTTCAAAATATTGACTTTTCTCAGCAAATAATCGATGTCTCCTTCTATTGGAGCCACTTTGGGCGGCTGGTTTTCCGGACGCGCTGTTACCCGGTAATTTTGCTTCTTCAGTACCAATAGTTCCGGGGTGTGATAAATCCCGTGTAACAGTTGTTTGTGGTAATAGGTCATTTTGACACTCAAGCCTTTGCTGCTCCAGTCGATTCCTACTTCCTTCATATTCACCCGGCTGGGTTGTAAGTGGTCATTCACAGGCCGGTGGATATAGGTTGTGACAATGGCCAGGCGTTCCTTGGGGTTATTGGCAAAAAAAATCATGTTGCTGTAGTCCAGGTATGAAGGGCCCGGGTACAACTGAAGCATAGCGGGTGCTTTGTACGAAATGCCCCATGCCGCTCGGAAACGGATTTTTTCAAAATGATAGGATGAAAAGGATAAACGGGGTGAAACCAAATGGTAGCGCTCCAACATATAGTCATACCGGGCCCCTACACGCAATTGTTGTGTTGCGTGGGAGCCTTCCCGTGTCAAGGCCGTTTCGTGATAAAGGGAAGAGGTTTTGGAGGCCGGTACCTGATGAAAGCGGGCAGACCGGCTACCGATACTATTGTGCACCCTGGATACCTCACCGGAAGAAACTCTTCCCTTCCCGGTATTTTTATCATAGACAAATTGGAAGCCTGAGGTAAAAGCTAACTGATAACGGAGATGCCCCCAGTGTTGCTTGGCTTCCAGACGGGCATTGAGGTTGACAGGGCGCCCCCGGATATCTTTGATTTGAAGGTATGTGGCCGGGGTGAAACCGGAGAAGTAGGTTCCCGGTTCCAGGGCTTCTACCATCGGCAACGGACCATTGGTTTGGATTGATTCAAAATACGACCGCTGATTTAATACATTGCCGCTAAGCGTATACCTTAACCGGCCCAAGGCTTTTACACTTCCGTTAAGCGTTAACAGATAGTTCTGACTTTTTACGTCTGCTTCATTTTTATACGTTTCGTCCGGCTCGTGTCGTTGACCATCATCCGCCAGGTAGAGCTGGAAGGAAGTGGTGTGATGCCAATCGAGAGGTTTTGACAAACGGACTCGCCAACGCCAGCCCAGGTTTACATTATGATAGTAGGTTTTTTTCTCAACCGGGCTTCCGGTGGAATACGTATAAGAAAAATCACTATTGAGAATGCCAAGCTGTTTGGCGAGTTGTATACCTTTGGAAAGTGAGGCCTGGTACGTTGTAGGAGTAATATTGGTTGAAAGAAACAAGGGCGATTTTCCCACCTTGCTTTTTACAATGATTGCTCCGGAGGATAAGTTTCCGTATTTGGGAGAAGCCACCCCACTCAATACTTCTACCGATTCGATTCCGGAAGCCGATATGCTACGCAGGTCCGTACCTCCGGCTACTACGGCCGTACCGCCCGAAAAATCACTGGCAGGCGTTTTGGCCTGCATATTGGCATCGTTGCTTAAAGCTACTCCATCTACAATGATGGCTGTTCCAAAGGAGTTTGCCGAGGAGCCAACAGCCGTACGCAGTTGGGCTTGTTGCGGTTTGTCCATGTTAGGGGGGCTAATGGTATTGCCTGGCAACAAGGAAAGGATGTCTCCCAGGCTCATGGCCTGAATTTGTTTGACAGCTTGGTTTTCGATTTTATAAACACTGGTACCTTCATCACTTTCTATCGGTTTGGCATTTACCACTATTTCATCTAGTTCCAA
The DNA here is from genome assembly GCF_039710355.1 of Rapidithrix thailandica. Taxonomy (NCBI): domain Bacteria; kingdom Pseudomonadati; phylum Bacteroidota; class Cytophagia; order Cytophagales; family Flammeovirgaceae; genus Rapidithrix; species Rapidithrix thailandica. The sequence goes on from NZ_JBDKWZ010000005.1 coordinate 478,242, forward strand.
GGATTCTTCTTGAAGTAAGAATTCCAGGCCCTCAAGGTCCTTATCTACCTGAAGTGTTCGCTCCAAAGGTTTAAAGCCCAGGGAAGTAATGTGGAGCGTCACTTTTCCTTTGGGAGATTGAATTGAAAAGGAGCCGTCTTTTTCACTATAGGTGAAGATGTTGTTTGACCCTTGCAGTTGTATCGCGGCGAAGTAAACCGGCTCTTGTTGTTCATTGCTGATCTTGCCGCTGATTGAAAACTCCTGAGCCAAAATTATCTTGGTAGTTGTAAGGAGCAATAAAATTAAAATTGGCCCTGATTTGCTCATAGTGTTCGCTCAAATTTTGGATTATGTACGACCGGTTGCCATTCGACAAGTATTGGCCGCAGTATGTTAAACAAAGGATTACCTTTTTGCCGGGTTCTTCTAAAAACAAGTGTAAAAATCCCCCTTTCGGCAATCGAAAAGGGGAAGAATGGATTTACAAATTCGGTCAAAATTGAAGTATGTACTTTGGAAAAATACCCATTACAACTTTTGGTAATCGAAAGTGAAATAAGGAAAGTCCGTAGCAGCATAGGGTGAATCAGGTGCACCACCTTCGTAAATGCTGGTGAATTTTATTTTGTAATAGTCACTTCCTTTTTTCAAGATGAATGTACGACCTGATACCGCAGTGACGATATGCGTGAGGAAGTTGTAATTATACCAGCCGATAGTACTTCCACTATTGTTGCCAAAGTATGCCTGCTCTTTGTTCGCATCATAATCGCTTGCTGTAACAGCACTGAAACTTTTGTCTACATAAGCAAGGGTGCTTCCACTGCCAGGATAGATGTTGGCAGTAGCCCGTCCGGTAAATTTCAAATCAAAGCTGGTGTCATTACCACCCTCATTGTCAGTCAGTCTGAAGTAATAAGTCGATGCGCGGTCATGCGGATCGGTAGGTTCAGGGTTAATTTCGCCTTGATAAAAATCCCGGACATGGTACAGGCCTGTCACCGAAGCATCCAACTCAATGGTACCGCCTCCGTTGGTAATGTTTTCCTCTACCCCCGGTGTACCGGTATATGCCAACTTAGCAGATTCGAGTTTAAGGGGTTCGATTTCCTCATTGTTTTGCTCACAAGAGGTAAAAACCATCAAGGAAACAGCTATCCATAACAGGCTGTAGATTGTGAATTTTTTCATAACTTTAAACGATTTTTAATTGATTGAAAAATTAATTAAAGGCTGTGTAAGGAGGTATTCCCCGGAGCTCGTGCCGGAGTTCTGGGGGCCTTTGCACAGTATTTTTACGATGAGTAAGTAGCCTTACTCATCGGTTTATTGGTTAAGATGTAATCTCCCATTATACACTGTTCTCAATTTTTCAAGCCGCTTTCCGAACAGTGAGAATGCTATTGAGCTTCTTCTCCGGAAACGACTGTGAAACTCTCCGGGGAATAGACCGTTTGTCCGTTTAGTGTGATGGATAGCTTCCCGGATACAGCGCCATCAGGTACTTTTACCGTCAACTTTGTTGTTTGAGCGGACAAAACCTCTGCTGCAGTTTCACCGAAGGTTACCTGTATATCTTCCTTTTGATTTGTAAAATGCGCACCGGTCAAGGTGATTTCCGTACCTGCGGCTCCACTGGCCGGGTCAAAGGAGTGGATTTCCGGTAAAAAATATACCCGTACTGCTCCGATGGAAAGCGTATGGAGGCCGGTGAGCAATTTGGCCTGGTAAGTTCCGGGAGCTAAGAGCGCTTGGTCAAACGGTAGGCTTTCGATATGGTCTACCTTGGTGTGTTCCGTACTGAGTGGGATTTCCACTGTTTCGTTATCCGTATTGAGAAAATACAACTGTGTATGGTTGGGCAAGAAATATTTTCCGGTGATGGCAAAATAATCCCCTCCGTTCAACTTCACTTCTTGCCGGAAAGAACTCACCTCGGGAGTTGGCTGGTTGAGTACGACTTTTAAGGTGTATGTTGTCGATTGTTTGTCTTCGGAAGTGACCGTATACTTCAACCCGTTTTCCAAAGGCACCTTTTCCCCTGATGCAGGTTGAATACTGGCTTTTTCGGAAATTTTTATTTCAGGATTGATGTACTCAGGAAGAGGCTTTCCGGCCGGCCAGTATAACCAAATTATTTCCTCTGACAGGGCTGCTTGCAAAGGTTCCCCATCGATATCCGGCAGAATAAAAGAAACAATTTCGTGAAAAGGATAAGGAACAATCTCTGTTTTTTCGTCTTTGCAACTACTCAACAGGATAGAAAAAGATACAAAGAGCACTGTATAGAATATGGCTTTGGCCGAATGGGTTTTATAAAAGTTTACCATGGTTTATGAGGGTTGTTGCTGAATGATTACCGGATTTTTCATCGTCACTACTTGACTGTAGTATTGAACGGATACAGTGTACTGTCCTTCGGGCAGGGCACCAGGTGTCACGGGGAAGTATTGGGAAATCCGGCTACTGGTAATGTCCGGCTTTTGTTTACCCGTAAAGTCAAAGGTATAGCTGTACCCGTTCTCCTTTTGAAGGGTGACCTTTATGACCCGGTAATTGGTTTCATAATTTTCTACCTGAGGCACATTGCCCTTCCAATGAATCTCCAAGGGTTCCAGGAAGATATTCATTTCTTCAGTGTATTGGATAAATGAATAAACTCTGGGTGACTCCGGGTCGGGCGAAAGTTCTTCCACCGAAAAGCCGGGCTGTTGTACAAGAATATGGAGTTGGTAGGTAGCCTTATTGCCTTCTTTATCCGTCACGGTATAGTTGATCTCTCTTCCCTCGGTAAAATACGCCAATAAGTTTTCCACGGGTGCTCCTCCTTCGGGGCTTACTTGGGCCCCTTCCGGTATTTTAATTTCGGGGACTAATACCGTTAGGAAATTATGAAAAGGAAGATACACCGTAATGGTATTTTTTACATCGTCAATGGCACCTAGAATAGGCTCGCCTGTCACATTGGTAATTTTGTATTCCAGGATACGATTGGTTCTGGGGGCTGGGGGCTCCACCCAGTTGATCTCTTCTTCGCAACTGGAAAAGAGGAAAAATAGCATGGTGACTTTCAAGGTCAACCCAAATTTACAAAACTTCATTTTTCTATTGATTTGTGTAATTGAATTTTACAGTTGGGTATATGACGATTTTCAAGCAGGCTGGTAAGCGAAGGAACTGCCCGAAAAGTCAAAAGCCCATAAAATGTTATGAAGGTGCTAAGACACAAAGAGTTACTGATAGTTGATTTGTAATTCGTTATTTCTGTATAAATCGCAGGGTCTTTGTACCTGTATACCGGCTATTTCGGCAGCCTCCTCATTTCTCTTATCAGATCACTTTGCCAAGTCCAGGTTCTTACTTCCGTCTTTTTGAATGGCATAGGTAAAGGTAAGATAGCCGGGCTGGTGCGAACGGTCAGGGTCTTCGGGAGCATCTTTGTACATACTGTACACAATCAGCTTGGCATAATTGCCTCTGGCCGTACGGATCAACAAGGTCCGGGGCATGGGGTATACCACATGGGCTTTTTCTTCATCCGGTCTTTCCGGATACATGTCATTGTAAAAGTCATAATATGCCCAGCCGTCCCCGCTGCCGTCAAAATGATCTAATCCTAATTGCCCCGTTAAAAATTTCTCATCGGAAATAGAAACCTTATGCACCTTGTCAAAAGCAAGGTCAAATAAAGTATGAGGAGGGGCTTTTTTCAAAGGTTTGCCGGGGGCATTATAGTATTCGGCATCTATTGCCGAGTCTTTAATCAGGTAGACCGCTCCTTTGCCGGGACCTCCGTAACCCGGACTAAGCGTAGACGTTCCGTTGTTAATGGCCAAACTGCTGTTGTAAATGCCCGTAAAAGCGATATCCCAGGCATCGGTTTGGGCCAAAGAGGCCGGAACTTGCTTGTTTTCTTCCAGGCTGTAGTAAATGGTAGTGGCCTGCCCCGAAGAGGAGGCGGAAGTATCCAATTCCAGATTTTTAATTTCATAAATTCCTGAAGGAACTCCTTTGCCCTGGGGTTCATCCGGTTTGGGGGCAGGGTTACTGTCATCGGAACAGGATGACAGGCTAATGCCTATCCAAAGTAATAGGAGTAGTGTATTGAATCGGGTCATTATTGTTTGTTTAAAAGTATGAGACTAGAGACTAATCGATGAAATGGATCACCGGGTTTTCAGGTTTCTACTGCCGTCTTCCTGCAAAAAGTACCGGAACGTAAAATAGGGTGCCGGACTGTTGATGGTCGGTTTTTCAGGATTTCCCAAATAAATGGAGGTCATTTCTACCTTGGCATATTTCCCATCCGGGGTGCGTAAGAGGATGGTGATTCCGGAAACGGGCCGCATAATATGGGATTCCAAGCTGTAGAAAAACCAGCCTTTGTGTCCGGGAGGGTAATTTTCCCAACCACTGGTAGCTTGCACTTGCATAAAGGCCTCAAAGGTTTCTTCGGAAGGGGCTTCGTCCACTTCGTCAAATTGGGCATCCATCACCAGAATAGCTCCCTGTCCTTGACCTCCGTAGCCCGGACTGCGACTGTCCGTGCCTTTGTTGATAGCAAGCAAAGAGTTATAAACTCCTGTAAAGCCCAGATCCCAGGCCTTACTTTTCTGCTGTTCTTCCGGCAGTTCCAACAACGTATTTTCATCCTCGTAAGGATTGATAATTTGATGAGTTTCCAAATCAAAAAAGACCGGAGTATGCCCGGAAGCATGCGTATTGCCTAAAGAACCCGGCAAATCTTTGATATAGATGGTACCACTGACCTTGTCAATACTTGTGTATTGATCAATAGGGGTAAGCTCTACTTTCCGGGGCTCCGGATCACCCTCGTCTTGCGAGCATGCCGAAACCAGTCCTAACAGTAAGAGTATGGCCAGGTATAGTTGTATTTGTTTTGTCATTGTTTGTTTTTGTTGGGTTTATTTGTTTGAAATTGGTACGAAACAGAAAGCATCCATCTCCTTCCCAGTTGGTTGGGGATCAGGGAGTCGGTATAGTCGGTCAGGTTGTCACAAATGAGCTGGGTTTTCAATTTTTTTTGCAGAAAGGACTTTTCCACAGTGGCATTCCACAAACAATAGCCCTTGGCATATAAGTCATAAGGGTCGATAAACCCGTTGGAATAATTCAATTCGTCAATGCCATAGCGTCCTCGGTAATTAGCCCTGAGACTCAGACCGATGCCCGTAGGGAAGTGCTCATAAAACACCTTAATATTGGCCATATGGCGCGAGCGGTTGGCTAGGTTGAAATAGTCTTTTACCCTGGCCTTCCGGCTTTTGCCCTCTGGCGTTCTGATTTTTATCTGCCCCTCTCCTGATTTAATGGCCGAGAGAATGTCCCGGTCTTTGGCATACAATAATTGATACCCTAAGGATAGCTCTAAGCCTCTGGCAATTTTCCAACTCAGGTTGGTTTCCAATCCACTGGTTAAAGCCTTGGCAATATTGGAAAAAGAGTACAAATCCCGGCCGTCTATTTTCCCTACTCTGGGATTGAAGATCATGTTGCGAATCGTATTGTAAAAGACATTACTCTCCCACTGAAGATCTTTAGAAAAGGTAAGGGAAGCTCCGAAATTGAAAGAAGTGGAGCGTTCGGCCTGTAGTTCATTGATACTCCCGGCCGCCTGGTTGAGCTGTACTTGACTACCACTTTGCCGGATACGCTGGATTTCTTGCTGGAATACACTGGCCCCGATGATCATGTACCCGGCACTCATATTGTTAAATGAATAATACAATTGACGGAAATTGGGCGCTTTAAAACCTTTTCCTACCGAGCCTTTGAAGGTAAGTAGGTCACTAACCGTATAGCGTATACCGAAACGGGGGCTTACTTGCCAACCATAAATATTGTGTACATCGTATCGTACCCCTGTTAAAAGCCCCAAACGCTTAACAGGTTTCCAGTCCGCCTGTAGGTAAGCAAAGCCATTTTGCAACTCCCGGTAGCCCCCATACAGGTTGGAATTGGCTGCTTCCAGGTTTCCTCCGGCACCCACCATCGTTTGCAAAGTCGCATTGACTGTATAAGACAAGTAGCTTTCTATCCGGTGCAAATGCTGCTGGGAGGTGGCTTCGGTGAGGGTTTGTGCATTGTCCAAATCTTTGGTAAGAGACCGGTTGGCGTACCGGGTATAGTAATAGTGACTGTGTAAGTCTGCCTTCGTTCCAAGACTGTTGCTAAGGGTCAGGGCCGTATTCAAATCGCTTTCCCGGTTTTGGTTTTCGTTACGGCCCAATTGATCCATGTCTAATTGATTTTTCTGCAAACGGGAAGAATAACGGGCTGTAAGATCCAGTAAACTTGATTTGGAAAACTTATGCTTTATTTTCCCCTGAAGAGTATAGCTGTCATAGGGAGGGAGGGTTTTGCCAGGGGTACTAGCGTCTGTGTCAAAGCCATCGGTGCGGTAAAAATTAGACGTAAAAAATAGGCTTGACTTTTTCCCTGGCAATGGAAGGCGGCCGTCCAGTGTGGCGTCTAGCGTATGGTTGGTGCCATAGCGCAAGGTGGCTACACCTTGAAGCCGGTCTGTCGTTTTTTGTTTGGTAATGATATTTACAACTCCTGCCAAGGCATCACTGCCGTAGAGCGCGGAAGAAGTCCCTTTGACAATTTCAATGCGTTCGATGGAAGCCACCGTGATTCTGGAAAGGTCCAGTATCCCGGAAGCATTTCGACCTAATAAGGGCTGCCCGTCTATCATGATCAGTGTATAGTCGGCATCAAAACCTTGTATCTGAAGGCCCACGCCATTACTGGCACCGGTTGGGTCGGTGGTCAACGCCAGGCCGGTTTGTTCTTGCAATACTTCGTCAAGCCGGCGACTGCCCATTTGTGCCAATTGCTTTCCACGAACAATCGTGACAGGTACCGGTAAATCTTTGAGGGGGGTAGCCGTACGACTGGCCGTATAGGCCAATTCCCTTTCGTCCGTCACCACTACTTCTCCCAATTGCATGGTGGCTTCGGCAAGCTCGATCCCTCCCAAATTAAGGGTCTGGTTAGGGTTGACCATGATTGGGATTTCTTGGGTTTTGAACCCGATATACGAACCTATCAATATGTATTTTCCCGGAGGAACAGCCATTGAGAAAAAGCCTTGTTCATCCGTACTTGTGCCATAGCCGGTTCCTTTTAATACAATGGATGCATAGGGAATGGGACTTAACCCCGGCTGTAACAGTCGCCCTTTGATATGACCTTTGTGTTTTTCGCTTCCAGGTCTTTCAAAATGTTGTTTATCCCTTACCAATGCATTTCGCGAAAGCTGCTTTCCGGCAACAGGAAGCCAAGAAATAAGCCATATTCCCACTATGAGACTTAGGTTAGAAGGCACTCTGACAGCAAGAGGTAGGGATACGGTCCGGCTTGTGTTCAATAAAGAACCAGCCATACGATATCCGGTAAGTATTGATAAAATACTTCTGTAAAAAGCTCTCATAACCTTTATAAGTTTCTGACTGCTAGTGAAGTGAATTACCCTTTTTCTTTTTCCTGAAAAATGTTTCAAAAACGCCTCCTCTGTGTTACTTTTTTCAACAATAGCGTTGGCAATTTTTTTCAAAAAGTGCCTTGATGAGTCGGTTTTGATTCCATGTTCGGTCAAAAACTATAAGTGTAAACCACTTCAGTGTGAAAAGATTGATAAAAGAAAGATAGAGATGTTTATTTTTTACCGGTAAAAAAAATCTATCCCGGTCAGGACTTCGCACAAGCATATACCCGTTGAGTGAAGCGATTGGTATCTCCATTGAGTCACTTCGCTCCCTTTCCGGTTTTCTGTTATAGATTTAAAATTTTCTCTGCTTCCAACATCAGCAAGGCCTCTGAAAAACCTTGTTTTAAGGTTTCAAAATCCCTTTTGGTAAAAGAAAACTGGATGTCCTGATGGCAAGTATTGACAATGATATACGGTTTGCCATCGGGAAAAACATAACATCTTTCTTCGAAATTGATTTGATTAAACTTGTTGGCAAATTGTATGAACTCTTCAGGCTGATACCCCACCAGGATGTTTTTATAACTTAATCCTATCCGTTTGCAGTGTTGGCATTGCGCTATATAGAAGTGACTATTCTCCACCAGTATCTTAGGTTCACAAGTATTCATAGTTTTCTTTTAGGTTAAATGTATCCGTGGTATTTTTTACTTTAATCCATGTTTGTCAGTCACGAATTACGAAATATAATTTGTGCCTGCACCTGACCGACAAATTGCCCGGAACACCTTTTAGAGGCCAGGTTTGCAGGTCTTTAAATCTTTTTATTACCGGATTAAGTTTTGGCCTGGTTTGTCCCTTGCTTACTTTTTTCCTGATGTTCTTGCAACAGCGTCAATAAGTAAGGACAGTTCGTATTCATCAGTTTATTTTTTAGCTGAATAAAATCCGGTTGTGCTTTTGTAAGTTCAGCATTGAGTTGCTCTAAAGCTCTCTCAAAATCCAGGGTATCCATAAGGCTTTACTTTTTTGCCTGAAGAATTTCTTTTTTTTCTTATTTAGATTGATTCTTAATAATGCAAATATAGAGCTTGGGTTTGCAGGGGTCAAGTGCTACTACTAGTGGTTTTTATTAGCTAGTAGTGGGTAGACGGAGTAGCTGTGATAGCTATAGGGTTGTTATTATTTGGAGAATGGGTGATGGAGTGAAATGGTGAGAAGATTGCTGAAATGCTTTTTATTAAAAATGATTATCCGTAAAGCTGCCACCCCGTAAATAAGATACGGTCAGTTGATTGATATTAGTCTAAAAAAACCAGACTGATATGGATAGCATTACAGCATTTATGGAGAATTACCATAGTG
>NZ_JBDKWZ010000006.1:0-413487 GCF_039710355.1 Rapidithrix thailandica
GGGAGACCAAGAGACTGTCGCCAGAGAGGTGAATGCTTGGCAAAATGACCGCAACAACAAAGAAAGTCGGATAAACTGGCAGTTTACCACCAAGGAATCAAGAGTGAAACTAAAAAGACTTTATCCGTCATTTAATGATTAACATAACACTAGTTCAGGTTGAGGCCCGGGGGGTTCCTCAATTATTTCTTTCGAAACTTCCCCCTCATCCTCTACAATTTCTATACAAGGATATGAACCTTCGGAAGGAGAAGGCGGTGGCGGAGGGTCTTCTTTGATATTGGAAATATATATCATTTCGATAATTTCCGGTTCTGAGCTTCCCAAAGAAACTAATGGCTTTGGATCGTCAATTTCCCAATCAAAAGCTATTAATACAAATGAAAGGCTCATGATAAAGCCAATTTGCATATGGAGAGGTCTTCCTTCACTCCAATGATTGTTTTGTTTTACTACCATAGTAAAGGGGGTTTGTTTTTTTACCTTTATAATGGTAGTATTGAAAATAGATACAGTTTTTGTGAAAATCTTTTTCACATGGGTTGTAAAAGCAAAAACGGCAACACTTTAAACAAGCACTGCCGTTTTCGCTTTTAAATGAAGTAGGATATTATAAAGTGGTTTACACTTATCGTTTTTGACCGAAGGTTGAAAAAAGGAACACAGAGGAAGCGTTTATGAAACATTTTTTAGGAAAAAGAAAAAGGATAATTCACTTCTATAATATCTCAAATTCGATTCTTCTGTTTTGGGCTTTATTTTCATCGGAATCATTAGGCACCAAAGGCTCTGACTCTCCATAGCCAATAGAGCTGATTTGTTCCGAAGCAATCCCTTTCTGAGAGAGGTACTCCACCACGGCCTTGGCTCTGTTGAGCGATAAGTCTTGGTTGTATTTTTCAGAACCATCACTATCCGTATGGGCTCCGACCTGGATTTTTACGCTTGGATTTTCCTTCATAAATTTCACCAGTTTTTCCAATTCCGTTTTGGATTTACCCAACAAGGTATAGGAATCCGATTCAAAGAAAATATTGTTCAATCGCACTTTTGAACCCTTCTTCAAAGGGTCTAAGGGAACATCAAGCTCCTTGGATTCGTGTGTTTTGTCTGCTTGTAAATCAAAGCGCAAACTTTTAAATAAATAACCAGGCCGGTTTACATACAAAGCATATTCAGCGCCTTCATTCAGTACGATGAGGTATTCCCCATTTTCAGCATCCGACTCTACGGTCGATAAGATTTCTTCCGTTTCAATATCAATCAAATCGATCTTGGCAGCAAGGCTTTGCTTAGTGCTTGCATCGTACACTTTTCCTTTTACATACCGGCTGACTTTCTGAGGTTTAATTTGAGCAGGCACCTCAAAGGAAAGTAATTTACTTCTTACATTATCGCTTTCATCTCTGTACTGTCGTGAGAAGTAAGCGGTTTGTCCGTCTGAAGTGATAAACAGTGATAATTGATGTGTATGATCGTTGAGAGGATACCCCAGGTTTTCGGGCATTTCCCATTCACTATTCACAAATTCGGCTTTGTATAAATCAAAACCACCCATGCCAAGATGCCCGTTTGAGGCAAAAAACAGGGAAAGGCCATTCACATGGATGAAAGGAGAAATTTCATCATGAGGTGTATTGATTTCCGGACCCAAATTTATGGCTTGAGACCATTGTCCGTTTTCTTGTAAAGTGCTCATCCAAATGTCTCGTCCTCCTACCCCACCGGGCCGGTCTGATGTAAAAAATAATTTACGCCCATCCGCCGAAAGCGAAGGTTGCGAATCCCAATTTCTCGAATTTACAGCCGGTCCCAAGTTCACCATTTTGCTCCAAGTGTCCCCCACTTTTTTACAAATATACAAATCACACTGCCCGTAATTCTTTCTACTCCGGTTGCCATCACAAGAAGTAATGATCATGGTTTTACCATCTGCCGAAATACTACAAGTGCCTTCGTTGATCGCTGAATTGATATCTTTTAAAGGGATGGGTTCTGTCCAGTCACCGTTTTCAAACTTACACTCGTAAACATTCTCATCGCCCAATTCGGAGAGGCCTGTAAAGATCAAGGTTTGTTTATCGGCAGTAATTACCGGAAATGATTGTTCGCTCAGCCGGTTCACCTTACTATTTAAAGAAACCGGATCAAACGGGATAGGATGGTTAACAGCCTCCAAGGCATACTCTACGTTTTTCATCAACAAATTCAACTCGTTGACCAATCGCTTACGTTTCCGGGGAGAATTGCTGTTCAGGTACTTCCCGGCTAATTCTTTCGCTTCTTGATATCTTCCGGAGGCCATGGCATCCTGGGCCAAAAAATACCAAGCGTGAAGAAAACGGCTTTCCGCAGGCGACAATTTTACCGTTTGTTGATAGTATTCACGGGCCTGATTACCTTCCCGGTATAGCTCGTGAATATTCCCCAAAGCAAAATAAGCATCGGAAAAGGTATCGTCTGTTTTGATAGCTTTTTGCAATAATTCTTTGGCTTTGTCAAAATTCCGGGTCTTTTTGGCCTCAACCGCTGCTTCGAATAATTTGACAGCCTTCTTGCTCCTTGTATGAAACTGAGCCTCTGCCGTAAGCCAGGTAAAAGAAATGAGTAGTAGTGTGAAAAATGGGGTTTTCATAGAATTAAAATTCCTTATGTGAGCGTTTATCATGAATCTTTTCATAAATTACAACAAGAATTTCCAAGAAAGCATGTTTTTTATCCAATGTTGAAACTTCCTTAACCTGATTAAGCGTTAAAAACTGCGATTTTTTACATGCTTGAATGTAATTAAAAGGATAAATATTGTTCCAAAAGTGAAAAACAGTGAATAAACAAGTAACTAAATTTATCATTTCGATAATGGCTCTGTTTGTCGGAGCTTATCTTTTGCCTGGTATTTCTATTGATAGTCTCCTGACCAGTATCATTGTGGCCATCGTTTTATCATTTCTCAATATGTTTCTACGGCCAGTGTTTATTTTACTCACCTTGCCCTTTACCATTATCACCTTCGGGTTGTTCTTGATCGTTATTAATGCCTGCCTATTTTTACTCACAGACTGGCTCGTCCCCGGTTTTGAAATAGGCGGCATGTGGGATGCTATTTTTTACAGCATTATTTATTCCTTAACACTCTCATTTTTAAGCTATTTACTTGGACTAGACAAAGAGAAAAGAAAATAATAGCTCGAACATCAAACAAACTTACCGGCAGGAAACCACATGGGGGTATAGATTTTGAGCAGATATTCTTCAATAATACAAAACAGGTCAAATTATCTTTTAAAGGGCGAATTCCTAAAGGGAAGCGCCTTGGTTTTACGGAAACTTGTTAATTTCTGCTAAAGCAGTAAATTATAATTTTCAATATTTTAATTCCTGAAAATTATTTGTTAATTCTGCACTTTGATTCACATTTTTGAATTGCGAAAACGAGTCGCAAACACAAAAAAGCCCTGCGTATGTCGGTAAAGCTGAATGAGAAACTTCTGGAAAGCCTACAAGTAGCAATACAACAACAAAATAACCGGTTCATCCAAGAAACGCTGAAGGATAAACACGCAGCCGATATCTCGGTTTTATTGGACCAAATGGATGCTCTAGAGTCCAAATACATTTTAAGACTCTTAAATCCCGAAATGAGTGCGGATATTGTAGCCGATCTGGAAGAAGACACTCGCAAAGGCTTTTTGAAAAACTTTTCATCGGAAGAGTTGGCCGGACTCATGGACTATACGGATTCCGATGATGCCGCCGATATCTTAAACGATCAGCCGGTAAAAGTAAGGGAAGAAGTAATTGCTTTAATGCAAAACAGTGAAAAGGCAGAGTACATTATCGACTTATTGCACTATGAGGAGGACTGTGCCGGAGGGTTGATGGCCAAAGAACTGATCAAGGCCAATATCAATTGGAATATTAAGCAGTGTATTGAAGAAATCAGGCGGCAAACCAAAAATGTAGAAAAGGTCTATACGGTATATGTGGTAAATGATAAAGATACTCTGTTGGGTAGGGTTTCTTTGAAAAAGATTGTATTATCAACAGATGATACGAAGATCAAAGATATCTACGTCAGTAATATTCAGACGGTACAAACATACTATAGTGAAGAAGAGGTGGCGGAGATCATGCGAAAATACGACTTGGAAGTGGTGCCGGTAGTCAATGTACAAGGCAAACTGCTGGGTAGGATTACGATTGACGATGTTGTGGATGTCATCACCGAGCAGGCCGAGTTAGAGCGGCAAATCATGTCCGGACTTTCGGAAACGGCAGAAGTGGATGACAGCATCTGGACCTTGTCCAGGGCCAGGCTCCCTTGGTTGATTATTGGAATGATGGGAGGTTTATTAGGAGCTCAATATATGGGATTCTTTGAAAACGAGCTGAAAATCGTGCCTGCCATTGCTTTTTTCGTTCCGTTGATACAAGCTACGGGGGGAAATGTAGGAATTCAATCCTCTACCATTGTGGTACAAACGCTGGTAGGCAATCCCTTTGACGGAAAATCACTGGGTTCCAGGCTGTTCAAAGTGCTGTTGGTAGCTATTTTCAATGGGATTGTTATTTCTTCACTGGTATTTGGTTTTGTCATGATTTTCAATGAAATGAACATGGCCTTTGTTGTTGCGGTGGCATTATTCAATGTGGTATTGATTGCATCGCTTACCGGAACCATCACGCCTCTCATCCTTGACAGGTTAGGGGTAAATCCGGCATTGGCCTCCGGCCCATTTATCACCACCGCCAATGACCTAATAGGTTTGGCTGTGTACTTCACAGTAGCCAAATTGTTATTTTCGATCTAAGATATTTCAAAATGCAAAAACAAAAATTTGATTGGCGTGTTATACTACTAAATTGGCTTTTGCTCCCAGCCTTTCTAGTACTATTAGCCGTATTCCTTTACCATATTGCACAAAACCAAGAACCGGATAAAAGGACTATTTCTTATCCGTTATTAATAATAGGAGGCATCCTACTTATCATGCGGTTTATCACCCAAAAAAACCGCTGATCACAGAATACAAGTCAATTTATTTCAAAAAAATAAAAAAAATGGAAACAAGAAGATTACAGTATTGTTGTATAGACATTAAAACAGTGATTTCTTACTGTCTTTGAGAGAGATAACATTTAATACATCAATCACCCCAAACGGTAAAATGATGTAAAGTGAATACCATGAAATTCTTATTTAAGGTAAAAACCCATAACTAAAACAGTAGATATGTTTATACAACAGTTTGATTATAAGCGATTAATTTTCTATTTTGCCCAAAAATTAAGGAGGTTATTCTCACCGAATAGGACATTTACCATCTTACAATTAAAATACATTCACTAACATTATTTATTGGCTATGCACGAAATTTGGCAAGAAATTGACTTTAATGATCAATTTTTCTCTAACTACGATTTTAAAGGAAAAACACCCGTACACAGTTATGCAATATCCAATTGGGGTCATATCAAACGCGATGGCGAATTAATTGCCCCCAGGGTATGTAAAATCAGAAAAACAGAATATAAATACCTGATTGTTTACTGTGGCTATGACAAAGAAAAAAGACGGGGCATCGAAGTCAGAATTCCTTTACAACGCGTAGTGGCGCATTATTTTGTAAAAAACACGCAACCTGAGACCCTCAATTATGTGACCTTTGTGGATGAAGACCCCCTAAACTGTATTGCTTGGAACCTGAAATGGATTGACCAAAGCGAAGCTGGAAGAAAGGGAAATATGTCTCCTAAGCGGCAAGGCCCCAACAAATACGGCAAGCATGTAAAGCTTAATAAAGCCAAGGCCGATATTATCCGGAAACTGGTGAGTCGCGGTACACGCCAGAAGGTTATTGCCAAACGGTTTGGGATATCAGAAATGCAAGTTACCAGAATTATGCGAGGGGAAAACTGGAAGTAACAGCAATAACACAGTATAAAATTATTATACCCTTAAGCTTATTTCCTATATGATTGATCTGTACTGAATGATAAAAAGGGGCTGCATAATAATACTAGCCCCTTTTTATCTATGTGCATTTTGATCATCCAAGCCCGTTGAATGATCGATTAATTCGCTAATTCGATCAGCATCGTACCTTCTTGGGTATAATAGTCTGACTTCTTGAGGTCACTGAGCTTCACAGTCGCTATCACGTAATTGTACTCTTCACTTTCGTACTTTTCATTAATCCGAACAAAGCGATCGCGGACAAACTGATCTTTGTTCAAATAGCGGAAGTAGACCTCCAATTCAATGTCTTGATGAATGTTCAAGCCGTTTTTACGATAGCTCTTTCGATACTCGTACTTATAAGCATACCGGGTGGCGGAAATATCCGAAAGCACGGCTGAGCCTGTGGGGTGCCCTCCGGCTCCTTTTCCACGAAAAAACTGACGATCAGAAAAGGCCGCTTGTACTATCACTCCATTATACTCATTATCCACATTGTACAGGTAATTATTTTCCCGTACAAACTGAGGCATTACATATAATGCCAAGTGGTCGTCATCTACTTTGTAAACCTTGGCAATCTGTTTGATCCTTAAGCCCTTCTCTTTCGCATATTGGATATCATAACCTGCCAGTTGTTGTATGCCATAGTTAAAGACCTCTTCCGGCTTTACATACACTCCATAGCTATGAGCTGTAAGAATCACCAGTTTATACTTTGCATCAAACCCACCGACATCTAAGGTAGGATCGGTTTCGGCAAAGCCTTTCTCTTTGGCTTCTTGCAGAGCCGTTTGATAATCTACATTTTCGTCAAATACCTTGGTGAGGATGTAATTGGACGACCCATTAAAAATCCCTTGCAAAGAGTAAAGCAATTCGTTGTCATAATACTCCTCCAAGGTGCGAATGATCGGAATACTCCCACAAGCAGAAGCTTCATATAAGAAGGAGGCACCGGTTTCTTTTTGTAGATTCACAAATTCTTCCAAATGCTCCGCAATCATTTTCTTATTTGCACTCACCACTCCTTTTCCGTTTTTCAGGGCAGTAGACACGATTTCATATGCATCATCGGCATTGTCGATCAACTCGACAATCAGGTTGATATCTTTGTTAGAAAGTATTTCCTCTTTCTCATAAGTAAAGTACTCTGCGGGCAAAGAACGCTTTTTGTCCCGGTGTTTTACTGCAATTTTATGAATGTCAGCCGTAATTCCTTTACTATTGTTAAGCACATCATGTAAACCTTGACCTACACATCCGAATCCGAATAAGCCAATTTTAATATCCCTCGTCATGAATTAATTTTTTTCTGTTTTTCTGTTTAAAAAATGCTTGAATCCCCTTTGTTAGTTTTTCAGTTTCTATTAAAAAACCATCATGCCCATACATGGAATTGATTTCTTCATAGGTTACGTTATCCGTATGCCGGGCAATAAACCGTTGTTCGATAATGGGAAAGAGCACATCCGTCACAATCCCGATCACCATGGTGTAGGCTTTGACTTTTTTCAAGGCCTCTTCCACGCTGCCTCTGCCCCTCCCTAAATTATGCGAATCCATCGCCTTGGAAAGCGTCCAATACGAATAAGCATTGAAACGGTTTAGCAGTTTTTTTCCTTGGTACACTTGATAAGAGGAAGCCCTGAAATCATCCGATTTCTCTATGTCTTCTTCGTATTGTGTTTTTTGGTAAGTTTCATAGTTACGATACGACAACATTGCAATGGCACGTGCCGCTACCAGGCCATCTGCACCTGCATCTTCTTTACTTTCTTTCCAAGAAGGGTCAGCGGCAATAGCCAAACGTTGCGTTTCATTAAAGGCAACGCCCCAAGGAGAATGCCGGGCATTTGTACCGATTACGATCAAATTTTCCATCAGCTCCGGTTGCTGTACGGCCCATTCCAACGCTTGTTGTCCTCCCAGTGATCCGCCAATCAATGTATTGATGCGTACAAGCTGTAAATGTTGCCGGAGCAGATCCAATGAACGCACAATATCCCGGATGGTAATATCCGGAAAATCATGATAGTACGGAGTTCCCGTTTCCGGATTCATGGAAAGTGGCCCGGTAGAACCATAACAAGACCCGAGCACATTGGCACAGATGACAAAGTGTTCTTCAGCATTGAAAAGGCAACCTTCTCCGAAAAGTCCGGTCCACCAATCCTCCACTTCGGCATTGCCTGTAAGTGCATGGCACACCCATACGCTATTGGACTGGTCAGCATTCAACGTCCCGGCGGTATAATAAGCCAAAGTAAAGCCCTTCAGCGTTCCGCCTTTCTCCAGTTCAAACTCCTGATCGTAATGAAAATACCTCGTTTGCATGCAGCGTATTTTTTTAACAGTTAGTGTTATGATATTTCTAGTAATTCTCAAGTGATCATTCTTCTGCTTTTCAAGCAGCTTTTCACACTATTCCATTCCTCTGAAAAACCGGGCGAACCTCAACCTCCCAGCTTTTTACAACTTATGCTTCTACGGAAGTGGCTACTTCTTTAAAAGCAGCTTCGAAATCCGCTTTGATATCTTCAATATGTTCTATTCCCACAGACACCCTCAATAGACTAGGGGTGACTCCAGCCTTTTTCTGTTCTTCCTCAGACAATTGTTGGTGGGTTGTTGAAGCAGGGTGAATGATCAATGTTTTTGCATCTCCCACATTCGCCAAATGACTCACAAGCTTTAAGCTATTCACAAATTTTTTGGCATTTTCATACCCTCCGCCAATTTCAAAGGAAAGAACGGCCCCAAATCCGTTTGTTAAATATTTCTTGGCCAATTCGTGGTGTGGGTTATCTTCCAGACCCAGGTAATTTACATTTGTTACCGCCTCATGTTGTTGCAACCATTGGGCGAATTCCAAAGCATTGTCTACATGTTTTTGCATTCTGAGGGACAAGGTTTCCAAGCCTTGTAACAGCAAGAAAGAGTTAAACGGGCTTATCGCCGGGCCAAAATCGCGAAGTCCCTCTACTCTTGCCCGGATAGCAAATGCAATGTTTCCAAACGGCCCGTCAGCACCGAATACCTCCCAGAAGTTCAAGCCATGGTACCCCTCGGCCGGCTCGGAAAACTGAGGAAACTTTCCATTCCCCCAATTGAAGTTTCCGGCATCCACAATGATTCCACCAATGGATGTACCATGCCCTCCGATCCATTTGGTAGCAGAAGCAACTACTACATTGGCCCCGTAATCAATAGGCCTGCACAGGTACCCGGCACCGGCAAATGTATTGTCAACAATCAAAGGAATATCATACTTTTGAGCGAGTGCTGCCAAGGCTTCAAAATCCGGAATGTTAAACCTCGGATTTCCGATAGTTTCTACATACAAGCCTTTGGTTTTTTCATCTATTTGTCGCTCAAACGAACCCACATCGTCTCCATCCGCAAAGCGAACATCAATGCCCAAACGCTTAAAACTTACTTTAAACTGGTTGTATGTTCCTCCATACAGGTAAGAGGTTGATACTATATTATCTCCAACAGAAGCCAGGTTCTGAATTGCCAAAAATTGTGCTGCCTGACCGGAAGCCGTAGCAACAGCCGCTACCCCTCCTTCCAATGCAGCAAGCCGCTTCTCGAACACATCGGTGGTGGGGTTCATAATTCGGGTATAAATATTACCAAACTCTTTGAGAGCAAACAAGTTTGCACCGTGGTCGGCATCTTTGAACTGATACGAAGTAGTTTGGTAAAGTGGTACGGCTCTGGAAAGTGTGGTTGGATCTATTTCTTGTCCGGCGTGTACTTGTAAAGTTTCAAATCTAAGTTTATTTTCTGACATGGTATTAAGATGTTTAAGTAGTAGATGGAAGAAAAAGGATATACGGATGCGCCCTCGTGGCAATCACAATGCTGTGATATACACATCCACCCGCCTTGGCGAATCAACCTATATATTTTGAGAAATGGAGATTGGCTACAGGCTTGTGAGGGTTAACAACAGCTACAACAAGCCATCATCATACACATACTGACAGACATCTGTCCGGTAGCTTTGTGAGATGGAATAAAGTGTGGGTAATCTGAATTTAATTGGGTCTTTTTCATAATTAATTAATTTATATACCCTAAATAAAATTTAGGCTAGGAATTAGCACCATCGCCTTTGGTAGACAGGTTGCTAGAGGGTCATTGAGCCTAGTCTCTCGCCTCTTCTTTATAAATCAATCATGCGTACATGGAATGACTTAATCTTGGGACACAAAGTAAGGATGATTTTTTTTAATTACCAAATACTTTGACTTTGTTTCTTTCTTTCGAAGAAACACAAACACACAAACTACTCATTATCAATATAATAAAAGCAATATTCTTCGATAGAATATTTCTATTATAAGTGGACCAAGGTATTCATTAATTCAACAAAAAACGGATTTAACGATGAATACGCACCATGATAATTATTCACCATCACAGCAAACGCCAACTGTTTCCCATTTACAGTTTCTGCATATCCGGTATATGCCCGTACCCTTTTGATATAACCGCTTTTTGTACGCACTTTGCCTTGAGCCACGGAGCCTTTTCCCATTGAGCGAACCGTACCACTTTGTCCCCAAACCGGTAAAGAATTAACAAATGCGGTAGAAGATGCACTTTTTGCCATAACCGTTCCCATTTGCCGGGCAGTTAAACCATTGGCTCTGGACAAGCCGCTTCCATCCTCCATCGTAAATCCCAACACATCAATACCTTTTCCTGCCCAATAAGCTTTTATTACTTCTGTTCCTGCTTCCGTACTCCCTTCTCCACCCTTCGCTTTCCCAAGCATTTTAAGAATGGCTTCGGCATATAAGTTGTTACTTTTATGATTGGTTGTTTTTACAATTTCCTTTAACGTTTCAGAGTGGTGGGTATAGATAAGTGTTTTATTGACTTCTTGGGAAGAAAGCGCCTGAGCTGCGCCTGTAACTGCTATTCCACGTTGGAGTAATGCTTTTTTTAAGGCTTGCGCAAAAAATAAAGCAGGATCCGGAATAGAACCCTTGATGGAAAACTTTTGTACACCTGCCGGAACAGACCCTCTTAAATGCCGGATATAGGAAAACGGAGCGCCATAAATATACCCGTTGTCACCAGATCCTATTTTGCCGGTTTTCATTTCATTGACAAAAGACAATCCTGGAATTTCCGGCCGGGTACCCAGTACTTTCGCAATACTTCCCACCGTTTTTCCGGGCTGAAAGTCCACATAATATAAATTTTGATGAATGCTTAACCCCGATGCTCCGGCACCGTAATAATTCCCCATGTCTTCCCATTGCCAGGTGTTGGGAGTCAGCTGTGTATTGTAAATGGAAGCGTCCGCAACAATATTTCCCGTAATGCTTGTAATCCCGCTTTCCTTCACTTTACTGGCTAATAGATCAAGTTCATACTCATAATTTTTAGCCCCAAAGGTCGGATCCCCTCCCCCTGTAATATACAGATCGCCCTGAAGGGTTCCTCCTTCTACCTTTCCGCTACGTTCAATTTTCGTCTTAAAGGTAAAGTTATCCCCCAATACGGCCAAAGCCGTAGCAGTCGTAATGGCTTTCATGGTAGAGCCGGTCGCCAGGCTTAAATCCCCTTGATAATTGACTAATTCTTTCCCACTCTCCACTTCTGTTACATATACCCCGATGGTGGCGGGATTCATCGCTCTGATATTCTGCTTGTGTTTTTCAATCACACTGACAACGGTTTGCCCTGAATACAGTATTTTTTCCTCATTTTCATATTCACCGGAAGACAATTGAGAAGAACACCATACGAGCAATAAAGCGGGAAGGGTAAAGATCAATTTCATAAATCAAAAAAATTACAAATACCAATAAAACCTCAGTTCTAAACACTCAATGCAATCAGGTTCTGTTCAACATTGGCCTGGCTTACTAAGAAAACAAGTGATAGTTGATTAAGAACTGGTTCGGGATACCAAGTTACCAATAAAGAGTGGCTATTTCATAAAAATCAATGGCGGAAATTTTATGACACAGAATTTCCTTTCTTCCATTCCGCAGTTTTCTTCCTTTTGGCATGAAAATATTTATGTAACGGAATAGGGCTCTTCCTCCTAAGCGGCCAGCATAAAAAATACCGTAAAAAAGCAAGCCGGTACTCCTACGGCCACACCACTGTAGATTTGCTTTGGAGTATGTGCATCCAATGCCAGTCTTGCTGCCATCACCAAACCCATAGCCATTAAAACTGTGATGGCGGGATATACCAATGAATATTGAGAATACACATAATCAATCCCCATAATCACGCCCAACACACTTCCGATTGCACTGCTATGCAAGCTAATCTTATAAAACAAGGAAATAACTGTTACCAAAAACAAAGTAACGGTTAAGCCCAACATGATGGATGAGATCAATTCACCTGCATGAAGTTTGTTAATCAAGACATAGGTAAGCATGGCCTGATAGACAAAAGAGATAAGTAAGGGGATAGGCCGCTCCTTTCTGGACTTCATAAAAATGCTCTCGATAAACCCGGAGCGGTAAAGTAAATACACACTTAAAAACGGAAACCCTAAAGTAAAAATACCGATATAAAGCAGAAGTAGGGCCTGGGCCTTTTGATCAAACATAAAGTCAGTTCTACAATAATGCAATACCAACCATATACAAAGAACCGGCATCATCGCCGGGTTCAATACAAGCGAAATAATATCTGCTAACTTTTTATTCAAAATTCAAGTAAGGTATTTGGAACGGTTCCACTACAGTTCTTTGCGCAAGCGGGCAACGGGAATATTCATTTGTTCCCGGTATTTTGCCACGGTTCTTCGCGCAATATTATACCCCTGTAGTTTTAAAAGTTTTTCTAATTTATCATCAGACAAGGGTTTGCGCTTATCCTCTTGTTCGATAATGTTTTTCAATTTGTATTTCACTTCTTTACTACTTACATCCTCTCCGCTTTCTGTGGAAATACTTTCCGAAAAGAAGAATTTTAAAGGATATAAACCGAAATCGGTTTGAACAGCTTTACTATTAGCCACCCTGGATACCGTGGAAATATCCATGCTGATCTCCTGGGCAATATCCTTCAAAATCATCGGCTTTAACTTGCTTTCATCACCGGTTAGGAAAAAGTCAAACTGGTACCGGACTATTGCGTTCATGGTTTTCAACAAGGTTTCCTGCCTTTGCTTAATGGCATCGATAAACCATTTGGCCGCATCCAGTTTCTGTTTCACAAACGTTACCGTCTTCCGCAGCTTCTTATCCTTCTTTTTACTTTTGTCGTATGCATCCAGCATTTCCGCATAAGAACGGCTAATTTTCAGGTCGGGAGCATTTTTCGAATTCAACGAAACCTCCAATTTCCCGTTCACTTCCTTCACAATGAAGTCAGGAGTCAGGTATTGCGTTTTGGAATAGACCCCACCATATCCTCCGGGTTTAGGATTAAGACGGATGATTTGCTGAATGGCGTCTTTTAACTGCGATTCCGTCAGCCCCAGTTTCTTTTGGATTTTTGTATAATGCTTTTTCTTGAATTCTTCAAAACAAAGCATCAATACTTTCAGCGCATTTTTTACTTTGGGTTCCTCTTGATTTTTGCGTCTGATTTGTAAAACCAAACACTCCTGAAGGTCACGGGCGGCAATACCGGGAGGGTCAAAATGTTGAATTTTTATCAATAGCGATTCTACTTCCTCCGCAGTCGTTTCAATGCCTTGTGCAAATGCCAAGTCATTTACTACGGCTTCCATTTCCCTACGGATATATCCATCCCCATCGATGCTTCCGATCAACTGCTTTCCGATGATCGTTTGCCGTTCATCCAGGCGAAGGTATCCCAATTGATCCATCAGGTTATCAACCAATGTCTCTACCGTGGCTATGGGCATTTCTTTCTCCTCATCGTCTACAGGCAAGCCATCACCGTACATTTTATAGCCACTTACATCATCTTTATTGATATAATCTTCCAGATTGATTTCCTCCATTGAGTCAATATTCTCTTCTCCGTATTCCTCATTTCCTAAGGAATCCTCCTCCTCGTACGTACCGGGTTCTTCATACTCGTCTTTCCCCTCTTCCAATGCAGGATTACTCTCAAGCTCTTCCTCAATACGAGAGGCCAACTCAATAGTAGGCACTTGCAACAACTTGATAAATTGAATCTGTTGTGGCGAGAGTTTCTGTGATAAAGTCTGTGTTAGATTGAGTTTTTGCATACTTCTATTTGGTTAAAAACCCAACAATTTTAAAAAGTTGAACTGGTTTAATTGCGGTTCTTTATTTCTACTAAAACGAAATAAAATCCATTTTGATTAAAAATATCGTACCAACTAATATTATCTATCTAATAATCAATTATTTAAAATTTGTTTTTTTCTTAATCACTACTTTTTTTCTACATCTCATTCAAAAAATAATCACTATAATATGCTTTCTATATATACAAAAATAATGTATCTCAAGGTGTAGGCCGAAGAGGTTGTGGATCTTCTTTTATGAGTGGCTGTTCAAACAGCAATTTCGGAAGGTTGAAAAGGCAAAAGAATTATTTACAAATTTAACTATTGCATAATCCACTCTTCTACTTGCCCACTTTGCACTGTTCCATTAAAAAAGTTGGTAAAATAAATAAATTTTTCTGTTTTTCTACTTGTGCCCCTTAAGAATCTTACTTTTTAGAGCATATCTAAAATACATTGTGCCCCCCGTGGGAGATGTCCCTTTTCCCTTGGGTAGTAAAAATTCTCGGTTTAGGGTTCTCAGAAGATCATTTTTGTGGCCCGACACTCGGTGGTCCCACACTCGGCGGTCCGGTATACCGGAGAGCAATCGTACTATTTGACAGGATGCCGGCCGCCGGGGTACCAGCCATTCAACAAGCTGCGTTGAGGTTTCTGAAATGGGAATTTTTGACCCAAAGGGTGAAATTTAAACATGCTCTTCTTGTTAAACTTCAGGCCTTCTCATGTAAAATTAATAGAAAAATAGTTCGGAATACATATAGAGTGCTTAGTTTTGCTATAAAGCCAGGTACCAAAAGGCGAGAACTTCACCTCTCTGAAAATTTACCTGGAAATAACATTGAAAAGCAAGAATTTGTTATAGCTTTGTAATTTAGTATTATTCTAAATAAAAATTATCTACAATGAGCGCAGATAAGGATTCTCAAATCTTAGAGGAATTTACATCCAAGGAATATGAGCATGGGTGGACTGTAGACCTTGAGGCGGATACAATTCCCAAAGGGCTTAATGAGGACATTATCAGAATAATTTCACATAAAAAGAATGAGCCGGAGTGGCTTACAGAGTGGCGGTTAAAGGCTTTCAAGCGATGGAAAGAAATGGAAACCCCACGCTGGGCAAATGTAAAATTTGATGAAATCAACTATCAGGATATCATATACTACTCTGCTCCCAAACAAAAAGTCAGTCCCTCTTCGCTGGATGAAGTAGATCCGGAGTTGTTGAAGACTTTTGAAAAACTGGGGATTTCTCTCACCGAACAAAAGCGATTGACAGGAGTAGCGGTAGATGCCGTAATTGACAGTGTTTCCGTCAAAACCACATTTAAAGAAAAGTTGGCAGAGCAAGGTATTATCTTTTGCTCTTTCAGTGAAGCGGTTCAGGATCACCCTGACTTGGTAAAAAAATACCTGGGTTCAGTGGTGCCTGCCAACGACAACTACTTTTCAGCCCTTAACTCTGCTGTGTTTAGTGATGGTTCGTTCTGCTATATCCCTAAGGGAGTGCGTTGCCCCATGGAGCTATCTACTTACTTCCGCATTAATGCCGCGAATACAGGACAATTCGAGCGAACGCTCATCATTGCCGATGAAGCTTCTTATGTCAGTTACCTGGAAGGTTGTACAGCTCCAATGCGTGACGAAAACCAACTGCATGCTGCCGTAGTGGAGATTTACGCAGCAAAAGATGCAGAGGTGAAATATTCGACCGTGCAAAACTGGTACCCTGGGGATGAAAACGGCAAAGGAGGAATTTATAACTTCGTAACCAAAAGAGGGATTTGTGCCGGAGACAATTCAAAAATTTCTTGGACACAAGTGGAAACCGGTTCTGCCATTACTTGGAAATACCCTAGTTGTATATTAAAAGGAGATAACTCTATCGGAGAGTTTTATTCGGTAGCTGTCACCAACGGTATGCAACAAGCAGATACCGGAACCAAAATGATTCATATTGGTAAAAACACCAAAAGCAGGATTGTTTCTAAGGGGGTTTCTGCCGGAAGAAGCCAAAATAGCTATCGCGGCTTGGTAAAAATCCAAAAACGGGCCGAAAATGCCAGAAACTTCTCCCAATGTGACTCCCTGCTAATGGGCGACCAATGCGGAGCTCATACCTTCCCTTACTTGGAAGTAGAAAACAATACCGGACAAGTAGAACACGAAGCCACTACTTCTAAGATCGGTGAAGACCAAATCTTCTATTGCAACCAACGTGGAATTGATACGGAGCAAGCCGTGGCCTTAATTGTCAACGGTTACTGTAAGGAAGTGTTAAACCAACTTCCGATGGAGTTTGCTGTAGAAGCCCAAAAACTACTGGCCTTAAGCTTAGAGGGCAGTGTCGGATAATTTGTATATCAGTTTTTAACAATACCAATATTTAAGGCGGCCCTGTTTGGGGCCGCCTAATTTTTTTATCTCACCGCTTCAGTTTCAGAGCATGTTTAAAATTTGAGCGTAAAATGCTGTTTGGGTTGCTTTTTCCGGAAAAAGACCAATCCCACCTGAAACAAATCAACCGTTAAAGTGACATCCGGGTGATTTTGAATCTCTTGCCAAGCCTCTTCCATTTCATCGGACCAATGGATATCGTCAAAAATAAATACACTTGCCTCATGGGCTTTGGATAAGCATGTACGGAAGTAATTTAATGTAGGCTCCTTACGATGATTGGCATCAAAAAACACAAAGTCAAGCTTAGGCACTTCTTTTACCTTAGGAGCCAGTGTATCATCCAAATTGCCCGTAACGATTTTGATAGGTTTATTTTTAAACTGCCGGAAATTACCCTGTGCCACTTTTGCAATTTCATTGCAGCCTTCAAAGGTTATTACTTCTGCCTTATGAGAAGCCAAATTCATATACAAAGTATTGACCCCCAGGCATGTACCTAACTCCAAAATAGATTTAGGATTAAAGTAGTCGACCAGACGAAAAAGCAACTCTGACACTTTGGTAGAACTGACAGAATACTTGGCTATTTCGGCAACTTTCCGTTGGTTACTGTTCATTTTCTTGGAGCCCGCCCCAAAATCGGTAACGTCTATTTGTTCGCGACTTTTCAAAAGTTTTTTGCGAATACGCCCAATCCGCTCAAAGTGATAGTACTGCTTTTTACAAGCAATTGCCTGAGTATAAAGGGCAAAGACAAACGGCGAATGCACGCCATGAGCATCTTGCGCCTGCAGTTTATACTTCAAATACCTAGCTGTAAATTTAATTTTATCGAACACTTATTTATGTAAATTTATCATTTCGTTATACTAACATCGCATCAACGGCTGCACGGTATCCACCCCTTGGCAAAAGCTGACAGACATGACTATCTCAGGCAAAAGAACGCATTTCAAAGGAATACAATTTTTCCCTAAGGATATCTTTCATGCTTCAAAAGTAAGTAGAAAGCTCTATCTTTGCAGCGTTTCACTTTATTTTGAATAAAATTTTCAACAAATAAATCACGACAAATGGGACTGAGATGTGGAATTGTCGGTCTACCCAATGTGGGAAAATCGACTCTTTTCAATGCCTTATCCAATGCTAAAGCAGAGGCTGCCAATTACCCTTTTTGTACCATTGAACCGAATGTAGGGGTAGTTACCGTTCCGGACGAGCGCTTACAAGTATTGGAGTCACTGGTAAATCCGGAAAAAGTACTTCCTACCGTCATTGAATTTGTGGACATTGCCGGTTTAGTAAAAGGAGCCAGTAAAGGTGAAGGACTGGGAAATAAATTTTTAGGAAATATCCGGGAAGTGGACGCCATTATCCATGTAGTACGCTGCTTTAAAGATGACAACGTAGTACATGTGGATGGAAAAGTAAATCCGGTATCCGATAAAGAAATCATCGACACGGAGCTTCAAATCAAAGATTTGGAATCCATTGATAAAAAAATCCAGCGATTTCTAAAAGTTGCGAAAAGTGGTGACAAAGAGGCCCGCAAAGCATTGGAAATGCTGGAAAAATTTAAAACCCATTTAGAAAATGGAAACAATGCCAGAAGTCTGGAAGCATCCAAAGAAGAATGGGAAGTCGTAAAAGATTTGTGTTTGCTTACCGCCAAACCCGTCATCTACTTGGCCAATGTGGAGGAAGGCTCTATTCTCAACGGGAATGAACACTCGGAGGCCTTGAAGGAAGGGGTAAAACATGAAGACGCTGAAGTATTATTAATCTGTGCAGCCATCGAATCGCAAATTGCGACCCTGGAAGACGAAGAGGAAAAAGCGATGTTCCTTCAGGAATACGGCTTGGATGAATCCGGCTTGAACAAGTTGATTAAAGCATCTTACCGCTTATTAAACCTGATCACATATTTTACTGCGGGGGTAAAAGAAGTAAGAGCATGGACCATTCGCAATGGCTGGAAAGCCCCTCAAGCGGCCGGGGTAATCCACACAGACTTTGAGCGGGGTTTCATCCGTGCCGAAGTCATTGGCTATGAAGACTATAAAGAATATAAGTCCGAAGCGGCCGTCAAAGATGCTGGAAAAATGTCCATCGAAGGAAAAGAGTATGTTGTGAACGATGGGGATATTATGCATTTCAGGTTTAATGTATAATACAACAGAACTGTTTTCAAGGGGTTGCTTCCGGTATCAGGGAGCCTCTTTAAAAAAGAATAGTTTTACCATTTTTAAATAATCAGTGCAGTCCTTGATTGGTAACATGTTTGTATCAGTCAAGGACTGACATTTCTAAAAAAGTACACAATACTCTACTCTTGTCGATAGCGCTTCTCTCCATATTGCTTTTAGCCAGTGCTTTTCAAATTTTGCTATATGCCATCATATTTGGAAAGCTCCTTAAAAAGCAGACTCCCCCCTCCTCTTCTACCTTTCCTCCGGTTTCAGTCATTGTGGCCGCTCATAACGAAGCCCCCAATTTACAAAAACTTGTTCCACTTTTACTGAGTCAAGAATATCCTCAGTTTGAGATCATAATTGCTAACGATCGCTCTACTGACAACAGTGAAGCGATTTTGGAAGATTTTGCGAAACAACATCCATCCTTTCGTTTTATCACAATCAAACAAACCCCTCCGGAGTACACATCGAAAAAATTCGCTTTGACACAAGCAATTCAACAAGCCCGTTATGATACCCTTTTGTTTACTGATGCAGACTGTTGGCCTACCTCGCCTCATTGGATAAAAACCATGTGTCAACCTTATACAGGTACTACTCATGCAGTGTTGGGGTTCAGTCCATATGTTAAAACAGACGGTTTGCTCAATCAACTTATCCGGTATGAAACCTTTATCACGGGTATTCAATACCTGTCTTTTGCTTTATGGGGAAAGCCTTATATGGGAGTAGGTAGAAATATTTCATATCAAAAATCTTTGTTCAGGCAACAAAAAGGCTTTGGAAAGTATTCTTCAATATTAGGGGGGGATGATGATCTGTTTATCAACGGGCTACAAGCGGGTACCAAGGTTGCTATTGCACTCTCCCCTAACAGCCAAATGCTTACGGAACCCAAGCATACCTGGCGGGAATGGTATATACAAAAAAAACGCCATCTATCGGTGGGAAAACACTACCAGAAGGGTAGCCAAGCGCTCTTAGGACTTATTCTCCTTTCGCATTTTTTACATTATTTTTTGGTTATCATACTGACAATCCTAAATTTTTATACTAGTATTGCTATTGGAGTACTACTTATTCGACTATTAGTCGTTTCCATAGTGTTAAAGTATCTTAGTTTTAAATTACATTATAAAATTAGCATCTTTAGCATCCCCTTATTAGACAGCTTGTATTTAGTCTATTTACTTATTATGGGGGGGGTGACCCTTACTTCAAAACGAATAACATGGAGTTGAAAAAACGGTTTTCAGAAAAGGCACTAGCTGATTTTAAATTAATTGATCAAGCTCTTAACGGTGAAGAGAAAGCCTATGCTGAGTTGATGGATAAGTACCGGAAATCGGTGTATCATATGATGCTCAAAATGGTAAGAAACGTAGATGACGCGGAAGACTTGACCATAGAAGCCTTTGCCAAAGCCTTTAAAAACTTACATAAATTTAAACGAGATTATACGTTTAGCACTTGGTTGTTCCGGGTGGCTACCAATAATTGTATTGACTTTATCCGAAAAAAGAAACTGGATACCTATAGTATCAACTCGGAGTTTGAAAACGATGAAGGTGACAATATCAGCATTGATATCAAAGATAAAAACCTCAATCCTCAGGAAGTCGCTATCAAACTTCAAAAGGTAGAAATCGTCCGGAAGGTGGTTGACTTATTACCGCCGAAATACAGGCGACTGGTAAAGCTCCGCTATTTCCAAGAGCTTTCATACGATGAAATTGCCAAGGAAATAGAAGCCCCGCTAGGTACGGTCAAAGCACAACTACACCGGGCCAGAGAGTTACTCTATGATATGGTCAAAGACAGCAAACATGTCATATAAGTTTCAGCGGGTTTAGCCCGCTGTTTTTTTGTCGGGGAAATTAAAGACGATTTTAAGCTTGCACATTGATCATAGCTATTAGGTTTTTATATTTGCTCTTTCATTCAGAAATCCACAAAGAGTACTATACTATATTACATGGAGGTATTACTAAAAAAGTATTTTCCTGAGATCACTCAAACGCAATTAGACTTATTTAAAAGTCTGCCACCTTTGTATGCTTATTGGAATGAGAAGGTGAATGTAATTTCCCGCAGAGATGTGGAGAATTTAACCGAACGCCACATCCTACATTCCTTGAGCATTGCCAAAATTTTTCCACTGGCTCCCGGTACCCGTGTATTGGATGTGGGAACAGGGGGTGGTTTCCCTGGAATTCCTCTGGCGATTTTTTACCCTGAAGCTCAGTTTCATCTGGTTGATTCTATTGGCAAAAAAATTAAAGTGGTGGAAGAGATTGCCAAAACCCTGGAACTGTCCAATGTAACGGCAGAGCAAATCCGTGCTGAAAAACTAACCCAACAATATGACCTCATTGTAAGCCGGGCAGTCACCCGCATTGACGTACTTCACCGTTGGACGAAAAAACTCATTCGCAGCGGACAAGCCAACTCATTTAAAAACGGTATTCTTTGTTTGAAAGGAGGCGATTTAAAGGAAGAGTTTGCCAAATTCAAAAACCATCATCGCTTCTACCCTCTGAAGGAATATTTTGAAGAAGAATTTTTTGAGACCAAAAAACTCGTTTACGTTCCGGTTTAGTGGCTTTTTTATGTATAACCAGCATTGCTCCTTAAAGGACTCTAACAGTACGATTCAAGGCAGTGTGAAACCCTAAGCGCCCAAACATAAAAACTAAACATGGGTTGTGGATTATTAAGGAATAAGATTGTATAATTGCGCCCTGTAACACTCATGGCTATAAACATCAAGCAAATAAAGTCCCCCGTCTCGGATGAGATGGCCGAATTTGAGAAGAAGTTCCGCTTTTTCATGAAAAGTAAAGTGATGTTGCTCGACAACATCATGAGTTATATTGTCAAGAAAAAAGGGAAACAGATCCGGCCCATCCTGGTTTTCCTGACTGCAGGAATTACCGGTGAAGTCAAAGAAGCCACTTACCGTGGCGCTGCTTTGATTGAGCTATTGCACACGGCTTCCCTGGTACACGATGATGTGGTGGATGACTCTCAATACCGCAGAGGTTTTTTTTCGGTCAATGCCTTATGGAAAAACAAAATTGCCGTCTTGGTTGGAGATTACCTTTTGGCCAAAGGCCTGCTTCTTTCGGTGGACAACGGGGATTTTGAACTCTTGAGAATTGTTTCCAATGCAGTAAGGGAGATGAGTGAAGGAGAACTCTTGCAAATGGAAAAGGCCCGGAAATTGGACATTACCGAAGAGGTATATTTCCAGATTATCCGTCAAAAAACCGCCACACTTATTGCCGCTTGTTGTGCCGTAGGTGCCAGCTCCGTAGGAGCTCCTCAGGAAACCGTTGACAGGATGTTGACTTTTGGAGAGAAGATCGGTATTGCCTTTCAAATGAAAGACGACCTGTTTGATTATGGCAACGCTGAAATCGGTAAACCCCTTGGTATTGACATCAAGGAAAAGAAAATGACCTTGCCTCTCATCTATGCCTTAAATCAAGCCGACAAGCCTACCAAACGGAAAATCATCAATACGATCAAAAATAAAAGTGACAACCCGGATAAGGTAGCGGAAGTGATTGACTTTGTCAGAAAATCCGGGGGAATTGAGTATACCACCCAGGTAATGAAACAATATGTGCAAGAGGCCAAAGATCTCTTGGCTTCATTTCCCGAGTCGGAATTTAAGTCTTCTTTACATGCTTTGATCGAATACATCATTGAAAGAAAAAAATAAGGGGAAATTTTCGTTCCCCCTTATTTTTTCATCACCGGGATATCTGCTTAAGCATCCTGCTCTTTTAAAGCCCTTCTCAGTATTTTACCGACATTCGTTTTAGGCAATTCGGTTTTAAACTCATAGTACCTCGGCACCTTGTAGGCGGTAAGTTGCTCTTTACAAAAAGATTTTAACTCTTCTTCTGTTAAGCTTTCATCTTTTTTCACAATAAAGACTTTTACGGCTTCGGTAGACTTGCTATCGGGCACTCCTATTGCGGCAGCTTCCAGTACCTTGGGATGTTCCATAATTACATCCTCCACCTCGTTCGGATATACATTAAACCCTGATACCAAGATCATATCCTTTTTGCGGTCGACAATTTTGAAAAAGCCATCGGGCTCCATCATCGCCACATCTCCTGTTTTAAACCAACCCTCTTTCCAAAAAGACTTTTGCGTTTCGTCCTCTCTCTGCCAATATCCCTTCATCACTTGAGGGCCACAAGCAACCAACTCCCCTACTTCACCCACTTCTTGTTCGATACCGTTTTCATCGATAATTTTGACCTCCGTGCTTGGAAATGGCAAACCAATAGTCCCTACATGTTCACTGCCATCCAATGGATTACAGCACAATACCGGGGAGGTTTCCGTCAAGCCATACCCTTCCAACAGTGGGCATCCGGTCACTTCTTTCCAACGTTTGGCAACGGCCTGTTGTACGGCCATTCCCCCGCCTATGCTTACTTTCAATTTACTAAAATCCAGTGTCGGAAAATCAGCCTGATTCAACAAGCCATTGTATAACGTATTTACTCCTGTGAAGATCGTAAACTGATGCTTTCTCAACTCTTTCACAAAACCGGGCATATCTCTTGGGTTCGTAATCAAAATATTTCTAGCCCCGATTTTTAACATGGTCAATGCATTGACCGTCAGAGAGAAAATATGATACAAAGGCAAAGCAGTAATCACAATTTCTTTTCTTTCGACTAATTTGGGTTTTAACCATTGCCCGGTTTGCTCCAAGTTGGATACAATATTTCTATGGGTAAGCATCGCCCCTTTGGATACCCCGGTGGTTCCGCCCGTATATTGCAAATAGGCAATGTCTTCTCCGGTTACTTTTACTTCCTTGTATTCTCCCGGACTGGTTTTTCCAATTGCCTGGTTAAACGGTATCGCTTGAGGAATGGAGAATGCCGGCACCATCTTTTTGATATATTTGACCACCGCATTGACGATTAGCTTTTTAGGAAAGCCCAACATATCGCCAATATTGGTTACAAAAATGTGCTCAATTGAGGTATCCGCCAATATATTTTGAAGTTTTGAGGCAAAATTTGACAAGATAACGATCGCCTTCACTCCCGCATCGTTAAACTGATGTTTCATTTCCCGTTCAGTGTACAGCGGATTGGTATTTACAACAATCATCCCTGCCCGTAGTACGCCATACATGGCCACAGGATATTGCAACAAGTTGGGCATTTGAATGGCCACCCGGTCCCCTTTTTTCAACCCTGTATACTGTTGTAAGTATGCAGCAAATTTTTTAGATAAATCATCCAGCTCTCCATACGTGATGCTTTTTCCCATATTCTCATAGGCCGGTAAATCTTTGTATTTTTGAAATGCTTCATTCATCAAGGCCAACAAAGAACTATATCGATTGGGATCGATCTCTGCATTGACACCTTCGGGATAATGCTTTAGCCAAGGCTTCATTTCCATATTCATCAGTGTTTAATTGGTTACTTTTTAGAAATCTTACGATGAAAGTCCGTTTCAACTATTTGTTAATGAAGTGAATTAACCTTTTTCTTTTTCCTGAAAAAGGTTTCAAACACGCCTCCTCTGTCTTACTTTTTGCAACAATAGCTTTGGCTATTCTCTTCAAAAAGCGCCTTGATGAGCCGATTTTGATTCCATCTTCGGTCAAAAACTATACGTGGAAACCACCTCAATAGAAAGAGTATTTAAGTAAAAAACATATTTTTATAGACAAACATCATTTTTTTACGATATTCCTTACTCAGAAGGTTGATCTTATCATTACTTTTTCCACAAACTTCCTCAATATGAGAAAGCTACCTTTCCGCTTAGTACAAATCCTTTTACTATTGCAATAAAGAAAGCATTAATATAAAAATATCTTGGCAAAAGAGGAACAGAGTGCTTGCTTTTTAAGCAAGCGAGTGATAAATAATGTAAGAATAACACAATAACCATATGACAATCAAGCTGATTACCACCTGTCTAATCACTCAACGGAGAGCAATGAGGGCCCTGAAATTTCGTCAAAGAGTTTAAAGCAATAAGATACACTTCTACCTTATACGTATAAGTAGAATTTGATGATGTAAGATTTTCCTATTAATTTTGCAGATACAATTAAACAAAGTAATTCATGAGTTGTAGAATTATCTCATTTGCCACTCAAAAAGGAGGAGTAGGCAAAACTACGCTATTAATGCTTACGGCAGCGGCTATACATAATCGCACCAAAAAACGAGTACTTGTGATAGATTGCGACCCGCAAAGATCGGTGAAAACGATTTACAACCAAGAGAACAATAACGATTCGTACGATGTTTTTGCTTTTAACTGGAACCAGCCAAAACCGGAAGCTAACTTTGAGAAGACCATTACCCTGGCCGAAAAAAGGTATGATGTAATATTGATGGATGTGCCGGGAAAAATGGAGGGTAAAGAGATTTATTATAGCGTATTAATTTCCGATTTCCTGATCGTTCCTGTAGTAGCCAGTGCATTGGACATTAATGCTACCATCAGTTTCCTGAAAAAGATTCCGCCCATACGCGAAGACAAAATGGACCAGGGGTTTCCTTTCGAGGTATATGGAGTCATCAATAAAAAGGATCAGACGATCGAACATCAACGACTGAAAGAATTGGCAGGCATCGGAGGAATGAAACTGTTCTATTCGCCAATTTCTAACTTGGTACGATACCGGAGAAATATTTCTACTGTTCATGACATTACGGACTCATCCATCGAGAAGGATGAATTTAACATGTATTTCGATGAGTTTATGACTAAATGCTTATTATAATGGCAGAGAAAAAAAGTAAATCTGATCTCATATTCGACTCGCTGAAAAAAAACAGAGATTCGTTGCTATATCGAGAGAAAGAAAAAAACTTGTCCTTCACTAACTTGGACATTGATTCCATTAAACCTAAGAAAAAACAAATTGAATACGCTTCGGTGAAACTGAGGGCTGACTTGTATGAAAGGCTAAGAAATGCAGCAAAAGACCAAGGGATCAAACAACCGGGAAAACTTATTGCCCTAATCCTTGAAACATACCTAAACCAAATTGAAAAGTAAACGGCTTACGTCTTTTACCCACTAATTGTAGTCAACATCAACAAAATGTAGATTTTTTCCACAAAAACATCTCCTAGAGACCTATCACTATAAGCTGATTTACAGATACTTACAATATTTTATTTTTATGGTACACAATTTTCTAAGTTAAGAGTAGAAATGCAAAAGATAAGTTATAAACTACTGAATAAAATCAGTAATTTGACTTTTCATTACTAGGGGAATTGTATAGGAATAAGGTCTTTGTTTCAAGGACCTTATTTTTTTTGCCTTTGCTAAAATAATGAAAGTCAACAAAACGTAACTCTCACAACAGCCCACGATCTTTTCCCTTATAAGCTCAGTATGTTTATACCAACCCAGGTTCCTTCTTGTTTTTTTGTATAACAATGCACTTTAACACCGTACAGGATTAGCTCAGATTTAACTATCTAATCTTGTCTTCATTTAATATGTTAACGACACTCATGTATAATAATCTAAAAAAACGCCAATTTGAAGTCAGAATAAAAAACAAAATAATACCGGAAAATGTAGGGAAAAGTGTTTATGAAATCAACAACCTGAGGAAGGCCTCAACAATATTTTCAAATAGCACGGGAAGCAGTATTAGTGATATTATTTTGAATTACAGTCATTTAGTGAAATTTTATACTTTTGGTACAAATTTGTTAATTATCCTTAATGTCTTTGACAGTATTAGGAAATAGAAATTGACTAAAAAGTAAACTTACTTATCATTACTAGGGGAATTGTATGGAATGAGATCCTTGCTTCAAGGGTCTTATTTTTTTATATTTACCTATAAACGAAATAGTTATTCTTTCTTTCAGAACCTACAGCTTCATTTAGAATAAACCTCTCAACATTTCCACACAATAGCGCAAAGTTTAATAAATTTGCAGAGCGCAACATTCCTGACGAACGATTATAATTCTATATGAAAAAGATATTGATAATAGACGATGATCCTACGTTTCGTTTAATGCTTAAAACATTTCTTTCAAAGAAGAACTACAACATTACCGATGTGTCTTCGGCAAAAGATTGTGTAAAGCTACTCCAATCGGAACGTTATGATCTTATCCTAACAGACTTCCGGCTTCCAGACCTTGACGGTCTTGAGTTATTACAAAAAATAAAATCTATTTCACCCGGGACACCCGTCATCATTATGACAGGATACGGAGAAATCCGTATGGCGGTCAAATCCATGAAATACGGAGCATTTGACTATGTAACCAAGCCCATTAACCCGGATGAAATTCTGCTGATCATCAATAATGCTTTACAAAAAAAGATTATTGAGAAAGAAGAAAAGCCCGTTAGCAACAGCAGCCGGCCTGCACCTGGTACGGGAAGCTCTCCTCAAAAGACAAACCTTAAAGACAGGGAGTTTGTAAAAGGAAGCAGTAGTAGTGCAAGTCAAATTTTAAAATATATTGACTTGGTATCTCCTACGAATATGTCAGTGATTGTGCAAGGAGAAAGCGGTACGGGAAAAGAATATGTCTCCCGGATGATTCACCAAAACAGTAAACGTGCCGATGCTCCGTTCATCGCCATCGACTGTGGGGCCTTATCCAAAGACTTGGCCGGAAGTGAGTTGTTCGGACACATCAAAGGTTCTTTTACGGGCGCGCTTGGAGATAAGACAGGGCAATTTGAAGCAGCCAACGGAGGCACCTTGTTTTTGGATGAAATCGGAAACTTGTCTTACGATATCCAAGTAAAGTTACTCCGGGCAATCCAAGAGCGAAGAATCCGGAAGCTGGGAAGTAATAAGGATATCGAAGTGGATGTGCGGATCATTGCCGCTACTAATGAAGACTTGCTATTGGCCGTTCAGAACGGTGACTTCCGGGAGGACCTTTACCACCGAATCAACGAGTTTAAAATCGAAGTACCTCCGTTACGAGAGCGGAAAGAGGATATTGAAATATTTGCCCAACACTTTTTGGACGAAGCCAATGCCGAGCTGGAAAAAGACATCACAGGCTTTGACCAAGATGTATTGGATGTGTTATATACCTACAGTTGGCCCGGTAACTTGCGGGAGTTCAAAAATGTAGTGAAGCGTGCGGTTTTACTTTGTCAGGAAGAAATTATTACCATGCCTTGTATTCCGCAGGAAGTAACCTCCGAAGACCGGAATGATCTCTTAACGGTAGAAAAAGGAAATATTCCGTCTGATTCTGTGGATTTAAAAGCAATTCAAGAGAAAAACGAAAGGGAGTTAATCATCAATACGTTAAAGAAGACGAGTTATAACAAATCAAAAACAGCCCGTTTGTTAAATATTGATAGAAAGACATTGTATAACAAACTCAAATTATACGAGATTAGCATATAATTTATTTAGCACAGCACAAAAAAACAGCTCTGATTCATGGAGCTGTTTTTTGAGTGTTGTTTTTTCGCCCTTAGGCTCCTTCCAGCGTTTCCAATTCTTTGGCTTTTTCATCAATTAACACAAACAACGTTTTGGCTCTCTCCGAGATCAACGTTACCAGCTCCGGCACCCTTTCCAGATGTTGGTTTTCTTTAACCCAACTTTCCAGATATTTGACTGGGACAGCTAACGCATCTACTCGCAAATGCTCCAAAGCCGGATGTAACCGATGGGCCAGCTCCCTGATTTGTTCCATATTGTTTTGCGCCATTGCTTCCGACATTCGTTTTACTCCCTCTTCACTGGATTCTTTTAGGGTCGTTAAAATGGCGGCTAATGCCGTTTTGTCTCCACCTGCGTAAACTTCTAATTCGGATAAGTCAATCACGACTTCTTCAGGCCCTTTCCAATCTATCTCTTCCAACTCTTCCTCCTCTTCGGATTCCGAATATGCATAATTTCGCCCTTCATCTTGCACTTTCACACTTTCCATTCCCAATACATTGGCAATTTTATTTAATAAACTTTCTTCCTTGAAGGGCTTTAACAAGTAATCGGTCATTCCCTTTTCCAAATAATGATCCAGGTCTGTTTGTTTGGCATTAGCCGTCAGTGCGACTACAGGCAATTCGGATTTTTCTTTATCCGGCATTGCTCTTAAAGCCTCTATAAACTCCACCCCACTCATTTCAGGCATTTGAATATCCGACAAAATAATATCGAATGGATGTAAGTGAACAAGCCTCAAGCCTTCTTTTCCATTTTTAGCGATAAATAATTGCACGCCACACTTTTTTAATATCGCTTGGGTCAACATGATATTAAAGTCATCATCATCCATTACCAGAATGCGTAAACCCCGGTTGATAAACTCTTCGTAATTGATAGAACTGGATTGTTTAACAATTTCTTTCAGTTCGCTAATTTTATATGCCAGATTGAACGAAAACTCAGTTCCCTTGCCCGGTTCACTG
Organism: Rapidithrix thailandica; assembly: GCF_039710355.1. Classification (NCBI taxonomy): domain Bacteria; kingdom Pseudomonadati; phylum Bacteroidota; class Cytophagia; order Cytophagales; family Flammeovirgaceae; genus Rapidithrix; species Rapidithrix thailandica. Next base: position 29,206 of record NZ_JBDKWZ010000006.1, read on the forward strand.
GCTACTTGGATACTTCCTCCTTGCTCTTCCAGAATTTTACGAGAAATGGTTAAGCCTAAGCCTGTACCGCCATATTTACGAGTAATGGTTGTATCACTTTGGCTAAAACTCTCAAAAATCACTTCCAATTTATCTTTGGGAATCCCGATCCCCGAATCTTTCACCATAATACTCACCTGTAGTGTTCCGTCTTGGTTATCTTCCCCACTGGCAAATATTTGTACCGATCCTTTTACCGTAAATTTAATGGCATTGGAAAGCAAGTTATACAACACTTGTCGCAGGCGAAACTCATCCCCTTCCAATATATACGCTTGGACTTTATCATCCAGAATATAGGAAAGCGCTAAGTTTTTTTTGTCCGCTTGCACCTTACAAATCCGGTACACCTCACTCAAGACGTATTCCAACTTAAACGGTTTTTGTTCAAACCGCAATTTCCCGGCTTCTAATTTGGAAAAATCCAGGATATCGTTCACCGTATCCAATAAGTGAATTGAGGAATCTTTGACAGCACTTAACCATTGTTCTTGTTTACCCACCAACCGGGTTTGGGCAAGCTGTTCTGAAAACCCCAAAATAGCATTAAGCGGAGTCCGGATTTCGTGGCTCATATTGGCGAGAAATTCCTCTTTGACCCGGGCCAAACGCTCCGCTTCGCTTTTGGCTTTAATCAATTGCCTCCGGTAAAAATTACTTTTTGCTATATCCCTGGAAATCAAATAAATAAAAACAATACTAATCACCAAACCTGCCAAGCCCACTACTAACATTACTAAGATGGAGGAGTTGGCAATATTTTTTGCCGCCTTGGTTTTTTCTTGGGAACGGAGAAATTGCTCCTGCTCCATTTCGGTAATGATGGACTTGATTTGTTCCATAATTTGCTGATCCTTCTGCAAAAGCTTCAACTCCTGTTCATTCATATACCAGTTTTGATACCGCTCTTCCATTTTTATTTCTTCCAGAATACTTTTCACATCCCGGATTAGCTTTCCCTGATTACTTTTTACCACCACACTGGTATCGTATTTCACTTTGGTTTCAGTCACTTTCGTGGCGACTTCGTTTTCAACGTTTTTCGCCTTATCGCTCTCTTTGCTTTCCTCGCTCTCTGTTTTTTCTTCTTTAGCCTCTTTGGCCTTTTTATTTTTTTTAGATGAAAACAAGCCTCCCAAACCCAAAAAGCCCTTTTTCTTTTTTTCTTCTTCGTTTTCAACTACCAGTGTATCCACCTTTACATCCGTAGTTGTTTTTGTTTGCGTAGTGATAATAGCAGAAACCGTATCAGAAGTGTTTTGGTCAATCTCTTTGATGGCTTTGTCCGTAAACATTTGACTTTGTTGCCAGGATTTCCATTCAATGTAGGTAGCAAACCCCTCTTTTTTCTCTGCCATTAAGGTAGAAATAGAATCTAACCGGACTCGTTGAGAATCAACATCCAGTGTAAAGGATTTGAGAGAGTCTAAAGTTTTGGAGATTTTATCCATGTATTTGTAATACATGTCCAGGTTCTCTTGATTGCTGGTAAGAGTAAAAGCTCTGGCGCTGCCTTCAGCCTCGGAGATATCCGTAAGGACCCGGTTAAACATAAAGAGCTTTTGATCCGGATGCGAAAGTAGTTCAACCGAAGAGGAAAGCTTTTGGAAATTAGAAATCGTAATGTACCCGGCAACTACTATGATCAGCAAAGCCAAGCCAAATCCTAGGCGTACTTTTGCTTTGATGTCTGGTACCTGATTATTTGTTTTCGCCATTTTATAAACTCATTTCTTTAGAGCCCCGAAAAGCAGTGTAGAGTCTTTCAGTTTTGCTCACCATCACCCCCCTCATTACATCAACACAGGGTATTTCACCCACTCTCTTACAACATAGACAGATTTTAAAATAGGGGATTTATTCGGTTTTAAAGGTCTTCGCAGCTCTATGATAAAGCATTCTTTGCCAACATTCTCAGGGATTGAGAAATACTATTTTGTGAATTTTACTATAAAAATAGACCTTTTGTGTCTGCTAAAAAAAGATTTTACTTTCTTTTAAAGTACTCCCTGATATTTCTTGAATTTTCATTTCGTTTCCATTCGTACAAATCGAGCTCACTTAATGCCCTATAGAATCCAGGCACAAAAATACGATAAGCTGCTGATTTTATGTCCATAGCAATTCTAAACTTTTTCGCTAATGCCTTTTCAATAACCTCCTCATTTCCATTCATTGTGATCTCAAATGTATTGATCACAACAGCTGTGATTCCCGGATGCTAAACCAGTCTTATTTGTATATACAATAATCAACCCTATACAATGCTGTAATCTGATTTTTTATAAGGAACTTTGCATATCTTTAATCGCCCTAAGAGCATGTTTAAATTTCACCTTTGGGTCAAGAACTCCCATTTCAGGAACCTCAGTGCAATATGTTGAGAGTCCTAAACTGAGATTTTTTACCGCCAAAGGGGCGACCTCTCAAAGGAGCAGCTCCCGCAACGAGTTTTCAACATGCTCTAAACAGGTATTTGCCCTCAGGGTATCAAGTATTTACGCACTACCCTTGAGAGGGAGGCAGTCTCAAAAGAGGTAGCTGTTTTTCTTTGAACTTAATTATTGAATGAAGTGGTTTAAACGTATAGTTTTTGACCGAACATGGAATCAAAACCGGCTCATCAAGGCACTTTTTGAAAAGAATAGCCAACGCTATTGTTAAAAAAAGTAACACAAAGGAGGCGCTTTTGAAACATTTTTCAGGAAGAAGAAAAAGGTTAATTCACTTCCATAACAAAATTCCTTGTTATATGAAAGAAGAAATTATTTATATAGGTGATCCCATGTGCTCATGGTGTTACGGAATGGTCAACGAGCTTGACAAACTGATGTCGAAGTATCAAGATAGGTTCCCATTCAGAACTGTAGTAGGAGGCTTGCGTCCCTATGAAACTCAACCGATGGATCAAAAAATGCGTGATTTTCTGAAAGACCATTGGCAGGAAGTACACACCCGCACACAACAGCCTTTTGATTTCCGGCTTTTAGAAAGTGCAAAAGGCTTTGTTTATAATACGGAAAAACCTTGCCGTGCCATAGTTACTGTTCGACATTTCATACCTGAAAAAGCTCATGCCTATTTTAAGGCAATCCAAAGTGCCTTCTATGCGAAAGCAATAGATATTACCCAAGATGAAGTTCTTATTGAAACAGCAAAATCACTAGGTATCAACCCTATAGATTTTAATACCTATTTCCAAAAAGAAAGCACCCGAAAGGAAACATACGATGACTTCACATGGGCTCAACAGATAGGCGTTACCGGGTTTCCATCCGTTATCCTCAGTTACAACCAAGAGCTTTTTGCCTTGGCTTTAGGTTATAGGACTTTTGAAGACATGGATGAAATCATCCGGAAAATCATTGACTAGCCCGATCCCTTACTTGAAAAGAGGTCAAAATAGGAGACAGAGTTACCGAGGTTTTCGGAGCAATGTTTTATTTTATGCTTTACAACTCATAAATTTGTTTCTATTCAATTCAGCTTGATTCATTCTATCCGAATATAAGACTATTTTATGAGACACTATATCTCCTTTTTGCCCATTATTTTTCTTTCCTTTTTACCAAACTTCAGTATGGCGCAAGATCCTATTGAAGGATATACTAAAATTGCCACATTAAGCGCTTCTGACTTTGACGGAAAGGCATACAAAGTACTGGTTTCCAGCGATAATAAATATATATTTATTAAGCATGGCAATGATAATAAAAGCCGGGCACTTACGGTTTACCGGTTCGGTTCCTGGGAGAAGCTGTACGATATTCGTTTAAGGGGAAATTTTATTTCTTTGCAAGAGGCCTACATGGATGAAGAGAAAAAATACTTCTATGTACGAATCAGTAACGAAACCACTTTTTATCAAATTGATTTAAACAATGGAAACGATAAAAAGCTGCCGTGCAAAAAAACACCGAAAGGTTGTATTGTGTTTAAAGCCGCCAGCTTTGGATCTATCTTAGAGGATGTATACAAACATCAGAGTGCCTATGTATTTACCAGGGACAAAAGCAACCCGAAACTGGTTACTGTTTACGGGTCAAAGCCCCATTAGTGATTCAGCCACTCTTTGAAGTTTGCCGAGCGTTCCACACTGACAATCGTTTCCATTTCATCGGCTACTTCAGGCTTTAAAATTAGCTTAACCCGGCTTTTGGAGTAGGCGATCATTTCCGTAATGGCCTCAAAGCTAACAATATACTTGCGGTTAATCCGGAAAAACCGTTTGGGATCCAAAAGTTTTTCGAGTTTTACCAATGACATATCCATAATGTATTTCTGATTATCTTTGGTAATGATGTATAAATACTTGCCTTCACCTCTGAAATAGGCAATGTCTTCTACTAAAATGGAGCGAATGGTGGCTCCGGAAGTCACCATAAAGCGGCTTTGAAATTTATTCTCACTACGATCCAGCGCATTGACCAAAGCTTTATAATCAAACGATTCCCCGGATTGTTTACCTACGGATTTTTCATATTTCTGCAAACTAATCCGTAAATCTTCCTCATCAATCGGTTTCAACAGATAGTCAATACTATTGACTTTAAATGCTTTGATGGCATATTCATCATAAGCAGTAATAAAAATAATGGGGATATCTACTTCGATTTGTTCGAATATGGTAAAACTGTTTGCATCTGCTAAATGGATATCCAAGAAGATCAGGTCAATTTGAGCTCCATGTTCTTTGAGCCACCCCACCGTTTCGGAAACGGTATCCAATTTATTGACAATTTGAATACCTGGCCGAATCTCGGTTAACATATGCTCCAACTCTACTTGTGCTTTTGGTTCGTCTTCTACAATCAAAACTCTCATAGTACTCAGTTTATACCCTAAATGGAAATTTATTCTAAGTAGTCAACATTTATCTGTAATTGTTGTCTATACAAACTTCCCTGAAAAAAGGGAGGGGAAATGCGTAAATATATTTTTTTAAATCTTGCTATACCCTGGTTTTAGCAAAGGTATTCGGGCGATATAATCCCTTTCGGAGCGGTAAAATTCGGGTTGCAAAGTAGAGAGAAAGCGGTACCTCTCTTTCAAATTATTCTGCCCTACTCCTGTAGATGTCACTTCACCTTTTCGGGGCTGAAAGCTATTCGATACTAACAGGTAGTTATTTTTGTCCAAAAGTACTTTAATTTCCAGCGGGCGTTTGGAAGAAATGACATTGTGCTTGATGGCATTTTCAATCAGCAATTGCACGGCTGATTGCGGCACAAAGTATTTATACATTTGGTCGTCAATCTCACAAACAAATTTCAGTTTGTCTTCAAACCTTGTTTTTTGCAAATACACATAGTCATCTACGTATTGCATTTCATCCTTTAGGGAGACAAGTTGTTGATCTCGAAAGTCCAACGCGTAACGGTACACTTTGGACAACTTGGTAATAAACTTTTTGGCCTCCCTATCGCTCACCATGGCATATAAGGAGTTCAAAGAATTAAAAAGGAAGTGGGGGTTAATTTGATTTTTCAGGTTTTCTAATTGCGACAAGATATGTTCTTTCTCCCGTTTTTCGGCTTCCAACTTCAATTGTTCCTTTTCCTGAATCAATTGAATTTTATCTTTACGAAGTTGATAAGCTTCTAAAGCTTTGTCCAATAAGATTTTAAACTCATCGGGATCATAAGGCTTCCGCAGGTAGTAATTGACTTTACCTTTGTTGATTGCATCAATGATGGCCTGAGTATCACTGTACCCTGTCAGCACAATTCGCACGGCTTCAGGGCTGACTACGATCGCTTGTTCCAAAAATTCCACACCTGTCATCCGGGGCATTCGCTGATCGCTGATGATCAGATCTACCGAGTGTTGTTTTAATAACTCTAAGCCCTCATTGCCACTTTGGGCTTTTAAAATATGGAAGAACTCACGAAAGGCCGCTTCAAAAGATATCAGGTTAAATAGCTCATCATCAACATATAATATAGTATATTTATGTTCTAACATAATCTATGGTTAGATTGGTAATTTGACATTCAAGTATAGCATTTCCTTTGACATCAGGAAAAATTTATTTAGCATTAATAGTTAGTTGACAATGGTTGTCGACAACGATTTACACCGTTTTTTCTACAATATATTTTGGGTTTTGGAGCACCGGTAATGTGATTATAAATTCGGTACCATGACCCGGAAGCGAATGTACAGTAATCTTTCCATTGTGTTGTTCGATAATACCATAAGATATAGACAAACCTAACCCCGTCCCTTCTCCAATATCTTTGGTGGTAAAGAAGGGTTCAAAGATTTTGGATTTTAACTTTTCATCCAGGCCTAACCCCGTATCTTTGATGGATACCATCACTTTATGGCTGTTTTCATTCCAGGTTTTGATATAAATCGTTCCTTTTGTTCCCACTGCCTGAATCGCATTGTTCAGAATATTCATAAAAACCTGGTTAATCCTCCCAATCTGACATTGCACTTTTGGCAGTTCTCTCAAGTCTTTCTCTACCTTGATCGTCTTTTTGAGTTTATTACTCAACAAGGTCAATGTAGACTCCAAACCTTCGTTCAGGTCTGCATACCGGAACACCCCGGCAGAGTCCATTCTCGAGAAGTGCCGCAGGCCGTCTACTATTTCGGCAGTGCGGTCGGTACCTTCTTTTATACCTTTTAAGAGAAGATCCACTTCCGAAAAGACCTCATTTACTTTCAATTGTTTATAAAGTGTGATCAAGGATTTTACCTCTTCTATTTCGATGGTAGTCTTATCAAAGGCTTCTACTTTATTCAATACACTTTTGATAATGTCCAAATCTTTCAATAAAGGCTTGACACTTACACTCACAAAGTTAATCGGGTTATTGATTTCATGGGCAATACCAGCTGTTAATTGCCCCAAAGAAGCCATTTTTTCTGCTTCGATCAAATGACTTTGAGTGGACTTCAATTCTTTATGTGCATGATTTAGTTCGGCATAGGCCATCTCCAGTTTTCTGTTTTGCATGGACAATTCTTCATTCAAAACACGCATCTCTTCACTATATCGTTTGAGTTGTTCTTCGGTGATTTTGCGCAATGTAATATCCATAGATACTCCTATCATCCGTGCAGGAGTGCCGTCTTCTTTATAATCGATGATGGCTCCTTTGGACAATATCCAGCGAAAACCGCCTTTTTTCAGTCTCACCCGGTATTCCACTTCATACCGCGGCACTTCTCCGTTTAAATATGCCTGGAAGAAATTTTTGGTTTTTTCATAATCCTTTGGCACCAATGAATCCAACCAATCGTCCAGGGTGGCATAGCGGTAGCTTCTTGGAAAGCCATGCATTTTCGCACAGGCTTCGTCCCATATGGTACGTTCAAAGTTGGTATCCCAAGACCCTAAACGGGAAGCCTCCATAGCAAATTTAAGCCGGTTTTTACTTTCCTCCAATGCCTCATTGGTAGCTGCTAACGACTCCATCATGGTCGTAATTTCTTCGTTTTGTTGTTGAATTTCCTCGTTTTGCAACTGGATTTCCAAGTTCTTTTGATAGAGTTCTTCGTTAGTACTGCTCAACAAATGGTTTTGATGTTGGATTTTCTTCTGAGCAGCTTTGATTTCCGTCACATCAATCATTCCGAAGACCGTAGTCAAGTTACCTTCGTATTCAAACAGGCTGCCGGAAAGTGCCATCCACATTTTACGACCGTTGATATTTAAAGGCACTTCCCAATTGTTGATGATTCCCTTTTCTTTTAACTCTAACATCATCTTCACCCGGTCTTCTTTGTTCTCATACAGTTCGATAGAGCTGGCCTTCAACACCTCCTCGGGTTCATAGCCTAATAGTTCCAAGCCATTTTTGTTAGAATAAATGATCTTTCCGGTTTTATAGTCCGTCATCACCACCGGAATAGGCAAACTTTCCAAAATCACCCTACGCAGGTTCTCACTTTGCTTCAGTTTCTCTTCGGCTTCTTTTTTATCGGTAATATCAAAACGAATGCTTAAAAACTGGTCGGTTTTTCCATCCTCGTTCATAAACGGAGAGATAACGGTGTCCACCCAAAAAAGCGTTCCGCTTTTCGAACGGTTACAGATTTCTCCCCTCCAAGTGTTTCCTTTGCGGACGGTAGCCCAAAGTTCGTCAAAGAAAGACTCGGGATGGTAACCCGAACGCAACATGTCAAAATTTCCTCCTATCAATTCATGGGCTTCGTATCCGGTTAATTCCCTGTACTGTTCGTTTGCGTAGAGGATATTTCCTTGATCATCCGAAATAGTGACAAGGGCAGCAGTATCCAAGGCCCGGTTTTTCGTCATCATGTTCCGGTTAAGCTCTTTCAACTCGGCCAAAGCAGTTGACAATTCGTCTCTTTGTTCTTGTACCTGTTTGTTTTTCAACATCAGTTGCCTTGTACGCTCCTCTACTTTCTCTTCCAACTTTTGATACACCAGCGCATTTTCAATCGCAATAGCCATTGGAGTTGACAGGAGTTTCAGGATTTCCACCCTGTTCCGGGTAAAAGCCCTGTCTGTCAGGTTGTTTTCAAGATAAAAAATCCCCACCGTCTTTTGCTTGGTGATCACGGGAAAACAGATTACTGATTTGGGTTTATACTTTTTGTTATAAGGATCGTTTCCAAACTTCAACTCTTTACTCAAATCATCAAATACCATCATCTTATTGGTCCGGTCTACATAGCGAATCAATGAGTTGGGTTGTAATTGAGATGCTGACAAAGCAGTATTGCGAGACAAGGTAAACCGTCCATTGGTCATGGAAGCAATGGGCAAGAGTTCTTCTTTCTGCCGGGTAATCAACACGGCCTTTTCTGCTCCGGCATTTTCAATGAGTAAAGCCAGCATTTTCTTCAACAAACGGGGCAATTGTACTTCCCGGGCCAAGGTTTCGGAAACTTTGAGTACGCTCAGTACATCGATAGAGACGGTAGAGGAAGTGGTTGAGCTGGATACATAACTCTGCCCTGTCAGATTGGGGAGCCCCGGATAAAAGGAAGAGGAGATGGTGGCTCCTTTGTCCCAAGTAGTGGAATTTAAAGTGGCGGAATATTTTGCTTCCAGCTGGTCTACTTTGGTTTTTGCCCCCCAGATTTGATACTTATACCGGGCTTCGGTAAGGTAAGTACGGGCAACTTTATCCATATTTTGACTTCTGGCAAACTCTCCGGCCATCTCGTTGATCAATGCCTCGTCAAACAAAGCTCCTACTTTGGCGGCTTGTTTGGCGGCTTGGTCGTAAAGCTGCATAGCTTCCCAAAAGCGTCCATACTGCTTGGCCAGTTCCGCTTTTACCAAGCTTAATTTATGGGCAAAATTTTCAGGAGCATGTGCGGCCAAGCCCTCCAATTCCGGCAAGGATTTTTCAATGGCGGCCAATTGAAGGTGTTCACCTTCTTTAATATTGGCCAGCGCAATCAATACTTTATAATAACTAAAGGTAGGTTTAAAATATGCCCCCACCGTTTCAGTTTTGTATTGCTCGGCCAGTTGTGCAAACTCTTCTGCTTTTTGATAATTTCTAAAAATATAATGCAAGATGGCTTTTGCCCCGTTCCAGTTAAAAGACAGTACTTTGGAACGATTCCAATCCACTTTTTCAAAAGCATCGGTTTCATCAAAAGCTTTTCCGTTAAGCAAAGCAGGTTGTTTCCCTCCCTCAGACAGGTTGTACAACACCTGTAAGAAAAGACTGGAGGTTAAAAAATTATATTTGAGGCGATAAGGCTTAATTTCTTCCAGCATCCTTTCCAACTTTGCCTTGGCAAAGTCCACATTCTTACACGTAAAAAACTGCCCCATTGCATAGTTGGTCATCGCATACCCTGCATACTCAATATCGCCTATTCCGATGCCCTCTTTCACCAGTTTGCCTAACTCTTCCACATTATCAGACATATTGTCTTTGTAATAGGAAATATAATTATAGTACAGATAGCGAACCCTTAATTCGATTTCTTTATCCGGGTACTTTTTGGTTAATTCTATTCCCAACTTTCCCAGATCGTATCCCAGATCAATTTCGTCTAGCGAATCACAAAGCTGGATAGCTTTCAAACAGATAGCAAAAGAGGCGTATTTGGAGAGCCCATATTCGTTGACCATCCCCATCATTGCATCAATTTTATAGCGCATTACTTGTGGGGCAGAGCTGTAGTATACAGGCATCATTGCAATGAGTATACGCATAATAGCCAAATGATAGGGGTCTTTCATTTCAGGCAGCTGTTGTATGGTCTTGAAATCAATCTCTTTGGAGAGAAAGGCTTCCTGTTGAAAACCCAACACTTCCAACATCCTTTCCCCTTCTTCCAGCATTACTTTTTGATTTCCTTTCTGCGCCAGATAGCGGATTTTCAACTCAAATACATCCACCTTGTCATGAACGTTACGGATTTGCTGTTCTAGTTCCACAATAAAGGTTTCCGCCTTGTCTTCATCTTGCAATAGATAAGCAATGCGAATGGCTTCATTGTACAACCTTAACACTTCAGCATAATCGGACTCCCAACGCTTCCCATCCACCAACTTGAGGCCTTTTTCTATAAAAACCATCGCTTCGGCATAGGTCAATACATCCCTGGCTTTTATAGCCGCATTCAGGAAAAGGCCCAACAAGGCTTTGGCCGGGGGCTTTTCTTCTTGTAAACACTGATCCACTTGAAGAAAACGGGCTATTTCAAAGACTTTTTGTGTAGTATCTTTCTCCCTCAATTCTTCCCAGAAAAACAAGGCCACTGCATGGGGAATCTGTTTCTTCTCATCCCCTTTTAATAAATTATAGGTAGCTTCAAAAAACGTATCATGAGAAAACTTCAACAATACCTTGCTTGCCACTTCTTTCCCGCTATTGGCATGAAGCAACTGATACTCTAAGTTAATCGGAATGACAAATTGTTGTTCGATAGCCGGAGTCAGTATTTCCAACACCTCTTTGGGGGCCTTCCCTCCTATTTGGGAGAGGGCATACAAACTGAACGGATTCCCTACGCAGGAAGCAATTTTCAACAAGTACAGGCACTCTTCCGGTAAGGTATTGATTTTCAAAATATTGTACTCTGCCAGTTGCTTGGATAAATTGACCTGTTGGATTTGCTTCTCATCCCACACCCATTGTTTTTTTTGAAGAGTCAATACTCCGTCTTCTTTCAAACTATGTAAGGTCTGCCAAATATCAAATGGGTTCCCGGAAGTACGTTCGTATAATATTTTGCTGAGCCAACCCGTCTGGGAGGGTTCCCGCTTCAGGATTGCGCTGACCATTTCATTAACAGCCAGATAATCCATGGGTTCAAGTGGATGTAAGGTAAAATTGCTTGTTTTAATTCCGGGTAAGCCTCCTGTCAAGGCTAAGAGTTCAGGGCCTTGCCGGCAAGCCGCACTGATCATACAATAGGGAATACAGGGGTCTTTGATGACCTCTGTAAAAAAATCCGAGGTAGAGGTATCGGCCTGATGGAGGTTATCAATAAATACCAACAATGGCTTTCTGAATGAAGTCACACAACCGAAAAGTTTTTTGATCAAGTAAAAATTACTACTCTTCTGTGTTAAAAAATGACCTTGTTTCAATTCGCTGGCCCTAATTCCCAATACTAATTGCAGACGTGGAAACAATGCCACCAGCCGGGAAGCTTGGGGGCCCAGTTCCATGATAATTTTTTCGCGGAAAGCCGTCAGTTTTCCATCGCTTTCCGAAAGCAGGCAATCCACCAGTCCATGAATTATTTTTTGGACCCCACCCAGCGGAATGTTCTTCATTTGTGCATCACATTCAACTTCCACATAGTAACATTCGGCAAGACAGGTTCTGGCGAATTCTTTTAACAAGAGGGATTTCCCCAAGCCGGGTTTTCCGGTTAATAAAACCGTAAGATTTTCTCCATTTTTAACAAACTCCCATTGGTCGGCTAAAAACGAGAATTCTTTATCCCTTCCAAAAAGCTTTTCCGGTTTCGGTAAAGAATTGGAGACATCTGCAAATCCCAATTCAAAGGACGGAATATTCTTGGTTTGAGCTAAAAACTGAATTTTGTTCAAATCGACAATCAGCCCTTGGACCGTTTGGTAGCGCTCTTCTGGCAATTTGGCCAAAAGTTTTACAACTAAATCGGAAAGAATTTCGGGTATGGCGGGATTGAGAGCTTTGGGCTCTATTACTTTTTTGGCAAGGTGTTGATGAATCACCGACAGAGGATCTTTGGCAGTAAACGGCAGACGTCCTGTCAACAGTTCATAAAAAACGACTCCCAAAGAATACAAATCACTTCGTTGGTCAACATTGCGATTCGTCCGGCCGGTTTGCTCCGGTGAGATATAGCTTAATGTACCATGAAGGTGGGTTACAGATTGATTCGTAGCCAAGTCGGGATGCAAACGGGAGGACAATCCAAAGTCAATCAGCACCACCTTTCCGGCATCATCCAAGAGGATATTGTTGCTCTTCAAATCATTATGCATATAGTGATGCTGATGAATAACCTTCAGCAGTTTGGCACATTGAATGGCAATAGTCAGAAATTGCGGGATGGGTATGGCCCCTTTTTCGACCAACTCTTTTAGAGAGCATCCCTCCACGTATTCCATCACTAAAGCCTGATGCCCATCGACAATGGTTTTTGCCAGTACCTTTCGAATTCCCGGAGACTGTACCTCTTGCGTAAATGTGTATTCATTATTAAAACGGGCTATTTGCCAGAGATCCGGATATTCCAGGCTCATTACTTTCATTACCTTTGGCGGCCCATCGCCTTCATTTTTCAGGTAGATACGCGTCCTATCACTAGCATAGATTAGCTGCTCCTGATCTAATGTATATTTCATTTGTTAAGTTGAGTAATTGACACTTACTATTTCACATAGTCTGCATATCGAAAAGCAAGAATTTGGTTTATAATATAGCAAAAAATTCTCTGGGGAAACAGCCTTTAAGGGATAAATATGTCCTGAAAGAGATATCTTTACGCTTGTCGAGGAGATACCTCTCAATCTTTGCCCTCCTTTTGGCAATGGCCGTTGCCTTTACATTGTATTTCAAAGAATTCTTTTTGCTCAATTTAATCTTTCTCTTACGCGAATGCTTTTTTCACATGATTGCGTTTTAAACATAAAGAACTCAATACTACGTATTTTCATTCCCCGGATTTGCACTTATTTTATACAAACCGGAATTTCTAAAAGAAAAATCTCAGTGAGATACAATAAGGACGTATCCAGAAAGACTTTCCCCTATAGAAGCCTGCTTTTTTATCGCATTTTTTTCGGGTACCGTATCATCCTCATTTCCCATTACTAACTCGAACGATAACCAGGAGCCGTGTATGTACTCGGCACATTGTTAGGATCATCAATTCTTTGTTACTTAAACAGCTTCTTTTAGGAATTTTCAAAGAATTCACACTGGTCTAAAAACATTCTCTACACAAGGGCCGTTGTTTAACAAAATTCTCAAACAAATGCCCTGTTCGAAATAAGAACAAGGAGCATATTTTTTCAACTGACATTTGATTTTTTAGGCTAGTTTTAGGAAAGTTATCTCAAGAAAAACCCCTGGCAACTTGCCAGGGGTTTTTCTGTTTGGTTCCCAGACAAGAGGGAAAAACAGGAAAATTCCCGAAAATTCTTGCCTTCGTTTATTGCGTTCCTCCTTGGATTATTCATCTTTGCTTTGAAAACAGAAGCAAGAAACTATGGGTATCAGATCTGTACTAAGCAAGCCTTTGGCCGCCTTTGTATACCGGCAGCAACAGGCTTGGGCTTTACAAGCAGCAAAGACACAACAAAACGTATTTGGGAGCCTGATCAAAACGGCTTCGTCTACTCATTTTGGGAAAGACCATGCCTTTGATGAAATCAAAACCTATGAGGATTTCAAGAAACGGGTACCCATTCGCGATTATGAAGCGCTCAAACCTTATATAGAAAAAATAATTACCGGGACACAAGATGTGCTTTGGCCTGGAAAACCGGTATATTTTGCCAAAACATCCGGTACCACTTCCGGAACAAAATATATTCCTATTACCAAAGCGTCTATTCCCAATCATATCAACTCAGCAAAAAATGCCTTGCTGAGCTATATTCACACGACAGGAAATAGTCAATTTTTAGACAAAAAACTAATCTTCTTATCCGGAAGCCCGGTATTGGATACCAAAGGAGACATCCTTACCGGAAGGCTATCCGGCATTGTCAATCACCATGTGCCCGGATATCTACGAACCAATCAAATGCCCAGCTATCCGACAAACTGTATAGAGGATTGGGAAGAAAAGCTTGAGAAAATCATTGATGAGACATTAACACAACCTATGTCTTTGATTTCAGGAATCCCCCCTTGGGTGCAGATGTATTTTGACCGGATTACGGAGAAAACCGGTAAGAAAATCAAAGATATCTTTCCGGATTTTTCATTATTTGTCTATGGAGGGGTCAACTTTGAGCCTTACCGGGCAAAACTATTTGACTCCATAGGTAAACCCATTGATTCGATTGAAACATACCCTGCCTCCGAAGGCTTTATTGCTTACCAGGATTCACAGGTAGACCCGGGATTGCTTCTGCTATTGAACAGTGGTATTTTCTTTGAATTCATCCCCACGGAAGAATACTTCAATGAAAACCCTACCCGCTTACGAATTGAAGAAGTTGAGTTGGATAAGAACTATGCTTTGATCATTAATTCCAATGCAGGTTTATGGGGTTACTCCATTGGAGATACCGTAAAGTTTATTTCCAAAGACCCGTATCGCTTGTTGGTTACCGGAAGGATTAAGCATTTTATTTCTGCTTTTGGAGAGCATGTGATCGGAGAAGAGGTGGAACAAGCCATGCGGTATGCCATGAGCCAACACCCGGAGGTTGCCATTTCGGAATTTTCGGTTGCTCCTCAAGTAAATCCAATGGAAGGCTTGCCTCATCATGAATGGTTGGTGGCCTTTGAACGCTTACCCACAGACCTCAATGCTTTTGAAAAAACACTTGACCAAAAGTTGTGTGAGCTCAATTCCTATTATGAGGATTTGATTCAAGGAAATATTTTGCAAACACTGAAAATCAGCCCATTGCAAAGTGATGCTTTCCAACAATATATGAAATCTATAGGAAAATTGGGCGGGCAAAATAAAGTTCCTCGACTTGCCAATGACCGGAAAATTGCCGACCAAATTAACCAATATACCTTAAACGGGTAATCGTCAAATACCTTTATTAAAAGAAAGCATTATCAAAACCATGGAAAAGCAGCGATGTAAATGGGCAAACCCTAAAAATAAACTTTACATTCAATACCATGATGAAGAATGGGGGGTCCCGGTGCACGATGACCAAGTCTTATTTGAATTTATCGTATTGGAAAGTGCTCAAGCCGGATTGAGCTGGGAAACGGTATTGAACAAACGGGAAAACTACCGGATAGCTTTTGATCAATTCGATCCTGAAAAAGTGGCGACCTACGATAACGAAAAAATAGAAACCTTACTACAAAATCCTGGCATTATACGTAACCGGGCAAAAGTGGCCGCAGCAGTAAACAATGCGCAAAAATTCCTGGAAATACAAGCAGCTTATGGCTCTTTTGATCAATATATCTGGCAATTTGTTGAAGGCACGCCCAAAGTGAACCATTGGAAATCCAATGAAGAAGTGCCTGCCACTACTGCCGAATCCGATGCATTAAGCAAAGATTTAAAACAAAAAGGATTTAAATTTATGGGCAGCACTATATGCTATGCCCATATGCAAGCAACCGGTATGGTAAATGATCATACGTTGGATTGTTTCCGGTATGCGGAATTAAAAAACGGTCACTTAAAATAAGTGACCGTTCCGAATTTCATCCATTATGAAAACGATTTATCAAAAGTTGAATGACAAGCATTCCAACTCTTATATAGATAACTCGCATTGTACATTTCTTAGTTTTTCAACAGTCTGAAAGTTTCCACTTCCCCCTCTAGATCGATCCTTAAAATATAAGGCCCGGCAGCTTCCATCACGGCGGGTATCTGAAACGTATGACGGGTTCCTTGAATGACAATTTCCGATTGTAATACGCTTTTTGCATCTGTGCTATAAATGGCCACTTTGCAGGGCTTACCGATCACTTTCCGGGGAAAACGGATGGTCAACTGCGCATCCTGAATCGGATTGGGGTATACCGACAATCCCTCTACGCTTTTACTTAAACTTTTGATAAACTCAGTCGCATTTGTATAGCCGGGAATTCCAAATCCTAATTTTGAATTAGCACTGTGTGCCATAGAGGCAGACTCTTTGATTACAAAAATCAAATCCATATTGGTCAGTTGAGGATTGGCTTGCCATATACCCGCGGCCAAACCTGCCACCAATGGCGCAGAAAAAGAGGTTCCGCTATTGGTCGCAATATTGCCATTAATTCCATTCACTACAGTACCTACTCCCAGGGCCACAACATCCGGCTTGATCCGGCCATCCGCCGTAGGGCCTACACTGCTGAAGAAAGCTAATTCATTATTCCGGTCAACGGCCCCGATACTCAAAACAGAATCGGCATCGGCAGGGGCGGTAATTTTTTTCCACGGATCATTCCCTTCATTACCGGCACTGGTCACTACTAGCATACCCGTAGCAGCAGCCAGATCCGCAGCTTGGGTAATGATAGCCGTATTACCATCCAAATTCTCATGAGTATAGTTCTGCGACTCATAATCAAATGTATTATACCCCAAAGAAGAACTGATAATATCCACCCCCAAACTATCCGCTTTTTCGGCTGCAATCAACCAATTAATTTCCTCCAAGCGTGTTTCCGTTGAAAAATCTTCGGTACGAAATAAATAATAGTCTGCCTTGTATGCCGTACCAATCAACCCCTCCGAAGAGTATCCGGCCAAACAAGAAAGTACTTGCATTCCATGCCGGTGGTCATCGTATACATTCTCTTCGGCATCGACAAAATCGTATGTACCTAAAATTTGATCGTTGGCAAACAATGAATCAAAAGCGGAAAGAGAATTAACTTTATAAAACCCCGCATCCAGCACGGCTATTTGTATCCCTTGCCCCGCAAAACCGTCCTCGTGCATTTGATCGGCATTTAACATACTGACCTGATCAAAAGAATAGCCATAATTCAATTTGGCATTGCTTTGTGGCTTCACAAGAGGTAATGATTCTTTATGGTAGGATTCACTCAATTCTTTTGTTTCCAATTGACCGAAGGCATGTAAATAGCCCGATACGAACTCCAAGGCTAGCAAACCTTTCAATTCTTCCTCCGTCACTTTGACCAACACCCCGTTCAACCACTTGGAAGCATACAAGACCTCTACATTTTGGGCTCGCAACGCGGCAATGTACTGATCACTTACAGGCAAATCGCGTTCAGACAAAGTAATATTTTGACGACTTCTGCGCTGCAAAGCCCTTTCCGATAAAAATTCCTCCGGTTTCTCCAGGGTATAAGTATTGTGGTCCTTATCTTTAAAATAAAGGAAAAACTTCAATGCATCCTGGCTCCATCCTTTCGTAGGCATGCTCATACCCAGTACACATGCCCCAATCAAAAGCAGTATTTTTTTCATTTTTTAATCACAATTATCTTCAAAGAATTCTGCAAACTAAACAGTATTTTTCTAAACACAATAACAAACATTTAGTTACCCATAAGTTTAACATTCTTTTATGTTGAATGCTTTTTGGGATTCGCACAAGTTGACTTTCATGTAGGCGATACCAATGCAAAAAACACATACACTACTGTAAGCAAGATACTTACATACAAATACAAATTGATAAATCAGCCACAAAATCCGATTATTTAATATATGCAAATAGCAATTCATTGGTTTAGAAGAGATTTACGGTTACAAGACAATGCCGCTTTGTACCACGCTTTAAAAAGTGGGTACCCCGTCCTCCCTATTTTTATCTTTGACAGGAATCTCTTGGAAAACCTTTCCGACAAAAAAGACAGAAGGGTGCAGTTCATTCATCATCAACTCAACCTTCTGAACAAAGAGCTGGCCCGGTACGGAAGCACTTTACTTGTGAGCTATGGCACCCCTTACAAAGTGTGGACTTCTCTTCTAGAGAAATACAACATTACGGAAGTCTATGCCAACCGGGACTATGAGCCCTATGCCAAAGAGCGTGATCAAGTCATTGCCGAATATTTAGCCTCCGAAGGCATTTCTTTTAAAAGCTATAAAGACCAATGTATATTTGAAATGGATGAGGTGGTAAAGGCAGACGGTAAGCCTTATACCCTATTTACTCCTTACAGTAAAAAGTGGATGGAAAAGCTAATGATCAAGGATGGGTTTTACTATCAGCCTTATCCCAGTGTAGATTATATGCAAAATATGTTTGCCTTACCTTCTTCAACTATTCTTTCCTTGGAAGAAATAGGTTTCCAAACGATGAAATGTGATTTTCCCAAAAAGGGCATCAAGGTGGATATACTCGACAAGTACTCTCAACATAGAGATTTTCCCGCAGTTGAAGGGACGAGCCGCCTCAGTGTTCATTTCCGCTTTGGCACAATCAGCATACGGAAAGCGGTACAAGCCGGACTTCAATACAGTCCGAAATGGTTAAATGAATTGATTTGGAGAGATTTTTATATGATGATTTTACATCATTTCCCTAGCGTTGTGACTGAAAATTTCAACACAAAATATAACCGGCTAGAATGGAGAAACAATCCGGAGGAATTTAAAGCATGGTGTGATGGGCAAACCGGTTATCCCATTGTGGATGCGGGTATGCGGGAATTAAATGCTACCGGTTTTATGCATAACCGGCTTCGAATGATTACGGCCAGTTTTCTAACCAAACACTTATTGATTGATTGGCGTTGGGGTGAGCAATACTTTGCCCAAAAATTATTGGACTATGACTTGGCGGCCAACAATGGAGGTTGGCAGTGGGCCGCAGGCACCGGTACGGATGCTCAACCGTATTTCCGGGTTTTTAACCCTTCTACTCAAACCGAAAAGTTCGACAAAGACCTTAAGTATATAAAAAAGTGGGTACCGGAGTTGCACACAGGTAATTACCCACCACCCATAGTGGATCATACGTTTGCCAGAGAGCGAGCCATCAAGGCATTTCAAAAAATCAGTAAGGGTGTATAAAAAGCCATCGCCCTCAAATTTTGAACATTGAGGGCGATGGTCTAAAAAGCTATTTTGCTTAAAAATCTTCATAGAGCAGGTATTGCTTTCGCATTGCTTTGTAGGCTCCCAGCTCCGGCTCCCAGCTTTGACGGATTTCGGCTTCGGACTTCTCCTCTTTGATTTGCTGAATCAACCGGTCATTACCCGCCAGCTTGTTGAAAAAAGAGCTTCTGAAGAAATTTTTTTTATCCGGTGAGTTTTGATAAAAATCAATTAACTCTGAGAAAAACAAATTGTTTTCTCTTTCCTCTTTCTCCCGCAAATCTTTTCCACAACATTTTTCATTTTTGAATTTAGGGTGTTTTGCCCCCTCCCGGCTCACCGGAGTAAAAGTATAAGAACAATCAGGATACCAAGGTGCCCCGATCATTTGAAAAGGCGCTTCGGTTCCTCTCCCCTCACTCACTACTGTTCCTTCAAAGAAACAGATGGAAGGGTATAATTCAATGGCCCGGTCATTCGGCAAATTCGGTGATGGCTTTACGGGAAGCGAATACCGGGTAGTGTGCGTGTAATTTTCCATGGGCACCACTTCCAAATCACATTGTTTTCCTCCTTTTAACCAAGCTTCTCCATTGATCATGTCAGCCAACTCGCCCACCGTAAGGCCATGTACTACCGGAATAGGATGCATGCCTACAAAAGAGCGGAATTTCAAATCCAACACGGGCCCATCCACATACCAACCATTCGGATTAGGCCGGTCCAATACAATTACTTTTTTGCCATTTTCCGCACAAGCTTCCATGATATAGTGCATTGTACTGATGTAGGTATAAAAACGGACACCCACATCTTGTATATCAAATAAAATGACATCTAAGTTTTCCAGCTGTTCCGCGGAAGGCTTTTTATTTTTCCCATATAAAGAAAGAATCGGCAAGCCCGTTTTCACATCTTTCCCGTCTTTCACCACTTCTCCGGCATCAGCCGCCCCTCTAAAGCC
This sequence comes from Rapidithrix thailandica, assembly GCF_039710355.1. Classification (NCBI taxonomy): domain Bacteria; kingdom Pseudomonadati; phylum Bacteroidota; class Cytophagia; order Cytophagales; family Flammeovirgaceae; genus Rapidithrix; species Rapidithrix thailandica. Next base: position 49,322 of record NZ_JBDKWZ010000006.1, read on the forward strand.
ATGCTCCGGGGCAAAAATTTGCTTCACTTCTATACCCTGATGCAACAAGGTATCTATCAAATGTGTCTGTCCCACCATAGAAGTCTGATTCACAACCGCCCCTACCCGTTTGCCTTTTAACTGAGGCAAATAACTACCCATCCGCTCGGCTCCTAAACGGAGTGTTTTGGCAGTGGGATTTTGTTGGGTTTCTACTTGTTTTTTTTGTTCATTTTCTGGCTTTTCCGAGGGTTTACATGCGAGGGTAAACAGTAAACACAAAAGGGTTAAAATATTCATGTACATATGTTTAATAGTTATATTTCCAGGTTGATTTCGCTCATACTGGCATTTGCCAACTGTATTTCACGATACTTCCTTCTTCACTGTGATTTTCAATCTTAAGGGCCACGTCTATTTCCTGTTGAAGTTCTTCTACATGCGAGATAATCCCTACGATGCGATTCTCTTGCTGAAGAGCTCTCAGAGTATCAAATACAATGGAAAGGGATTGTTTGTCCAAAGTACCAAAACCCTCATCTAAAAAGAAGAAACTTTGCTCGGATCGATTCAAGGCTTTTACATTTTCTGCCAGTGCCAATGCCAAGCATAAAGCCGCCTGAAAAGTTTGCCCTCCGGACAATGTTTTCAGCAAACGCGTCCGGCCATTGTTCAAATAATCCCTGACGATAAATTCATAGCGATCGTTCAGCTCCAAACTCATCTGGCTGTGCGTAAGCTTCATAAAGCGTTGGTTGGCAGCATATACCAATTCTTTCAAATAAATAGAAGAAACATACTCTACAAAACCTTTGCTTTTAAACAGGTCTTGAAGGGTTTTCAAATTCTCTCTTCTTTTGTCCAGTTCACCGGTTTGCTTTTGCAACTCTTTTTTCTCTTCCAGTTTACGGATCAGCTCTTCGATTTCTTTTTGCAACACAGCCAATTGTTGTTCATTTTGCAAGCGCTCCTTTTCAAAGATTTCAATCTGTTGCAAAAGATTTTGATAGGCTTCTTTATCAAATACCTTTCCGGCTATTTTTCCCTCAAGCTCAGCCAATTTTAATTCTAAATTCCGCCAGGCTTCCTTATAAGCTTCTAGCTGCTTTTTCAGCTCCTGAACATTCAGGTTTTTATTTAAGATCTCTCTGATATGCTCCAAACTTTCAAAAGGGCTTTCTTCCACCTCTTTTAAGAGGTTTCCTTCCAGTGCCACCATCTTACCTTTCAACTCTTGTTGATGGACTTGTTCCGTCTTTAATTGCCCCTTGGTTTCTGCCAATTGCTTTTCCAAACGGTCCACTACCCTCTGCCTTTCTTCCAGAATTTTATCGATGTTTTTCAACTTTTCTCTTCCTTTTTCCTGGCTGGTTTCCAGTTGACCTAAAGTAAATTTGATCATTTTATCATAGGCCAACACCTTCAGTGAGTTCCTGTCTTTTTCACAATTGCTTCTCAACACTGTCAATTTCGTCTGCTGCTCGTTGACGATTAATTTATGTTGGTCGATTGCCTTACTTAATTCCCGTTCCTTTTGCCGGAGCTCTTCCGATTGTTTATCCAACTGTTGTAATTGTATTTCATTTTTCCGGTTGAGCTGTAAGGCTTCTTGCACTTTTTCCAATTTCCATTCTTGAAAATCATCCCATACAAAAGCGTTCTTATGCAAGCGTATTATTTCCCGGACCTCTTTTACTTCCCGTTTATTTTTCTCTAAAAAAGTACCTTCTGTCAGCAGTTTGTTTTGCAACTCCTGCAAATACCTTTCAGCTTTTTCCAACTTGGCAAGTTTCTGATCTTCCGGTTTCGCTTTGTCATGTTCAGCATGCACTTTCCCCTCTAGGCCGGGGTGCTCAGTGGCACCACATACCGGACAAGGCTCACCCGCTTTCAACTGTTGTCTGACTTCCTTGTACCGCTCTTCTAGTTGTTGGGCAATTTTTGCTTCATGCAAAAGCTCTTTTTCACTTTTGATCCTCTCAAACAATTGTTCAATGTTTACTTGTTCAGTGATACCGGATAGCCCTAATTTTTTTATAATTTCACCTTTCTTTTGCTGAAGTTGAGCAACGGTATTTTGATATTGAACCGACAGTCCTTCTATTTTTTTGAGTTGTTCTTTCAAATCATACATGCGCAAATGCCAGCCTTCCACATCTTTTAAAGTAGTTGTATCCTGCTTTTCACCGACAAGCTTTTTACGTTCCAACAGCAAAATATCCTGCCGCTCCACAGCCTTATTTTTTTCTTGTTCCCGCTTTTCCCCTTGCTCCACCAATACACCCAATTGTTTCTCTAAGACTTCCATCTCTTTCAAAGCATGCATGATCCCAATCACTTTGGTCAAGTCTTCCAACTTCGCTTGCTGTTCTTCTTTCTGTTGCACATTTAAGCGGGCCTCCTCCAATGCCTTCAAAGCAGGCAACAATGCCTTTTCCGTCTCTTCCTTTTGAGATAGTAAGTTGCCAATATGTTTATGTTTCCGGGTGGTTTCTTCCGCTAATTCCTTCAATTGGCGAAGCCTTTCCTTATAGGTTCGTTCCGCCAAGTCAACTAATTCCAATACTTGTTCTTTGGCAAGGACATTTGTTTTTTGCTTGACTAATTTTTGTTGTTCCGCTAGCGTATATTCTCTTTCTCGAAACAGCTGCTCCAACTCTTTGAATGCCCCGAGTTGCTCTTGCAAGTGTTGCCACTCCAAGGTCATTGCTTCTTTTTTCTTTTCCCTTTCCGACTTTTGAATTTCCTTTTCGTCCAATACTTCTTTCGAAAACTCTTCCAAACCTTCCAGTTTCGTACGGGTTATGGTCAATGCCTCGCTATTTTTGGCAATCAGTTGTTTGGTTTTGTCAAACAGGTCAAATTTATCTAGTTGGAACAACTCCTGTAACATCCGGGTACGGTCAGTGGGTCCTAAGTCAATAAATTCCCGAAATTTTCCTTGAGGAATAATCACCGTTTGCCGGAAATGCTTGGCACTCATCCCCATAATAGATTCTACCTCCCAATCCTCCATAGCCACCCAATTTCCTTGTATTTTTTTCATCACCCTACGAGCAGGTGATTTCACATCCTGAAAGTTTTTCGAATTCCGTTTGGCCTCGTACACAAAGCGGAATTCTTCCAGGCATTGTTCCCCTGCATAGCACTCCAAATCGATCAACAGGCGATCTGACTTCAGGTTCATCATGTTATAGTTCCGGTTATCTCCCCGGGCACTCAAGCGGTCTGTTTCTCCATAGATGGCAAACATCATCGCTTCCAGAATGGTGGATTTCCCGCTCCCCACCTGTCCGAAAATCCCAAAAAGCTGATTGGATATCAGGGTGGAAAAATCTATGGTTTGCTGCTTTTGATAAGAATAGAGCCCTTCTAAAGTCAAGCGAATGGGTATCATTATTTTCTTGAATTTAATAGATTGGAAATTTAATTGGAGACATGAGCAATCAAGACTCCCGGTGTGTCACTTGCCGGAACAATTCCAGAAGCTCTTCATTCACTTCTTGTCCTTTTTTGTGTTGAAAATACTGTTTGAAAAGTAACTCCACATCACGGCTGGGGTCAATATGCTCTACCCCTTCCCTTTCCAACCGGTCTCTTTTTACTTCGGGAATTAAGGTAACAATGCCTGAATGTACATTAAACAACTCCTTTTTTAATTGAGCACTCAGATAGTCATCACTTACCAAAGTAAGTTCTACAAAGCAGTCTTGGTTTTGCTCCAGCCATTCCAGAGCCTCACCGGGCGATTCAAAGCGCTTTCTATACAACTTCTTCCCGGAGGTAATTTTAAGCGGTGTTACTTGTACCTCTTCGCCTGGTACGGCATCCAATAACATGACAAATTTTTGTTGATGGGCTTCGCTAAAACTATACTCTAACAAACTTCCGCTATATACTACAGGGCTGGCATTCTTTTTATTTGCAAAATGAAAGCGATGTAAATGTCCCAAGGCTGTATATTGAATTTGCGATGGAATATTTTCCGTATATACCGCCTGGGCCCCACCCACATGCAAAATATGTTTTTCGTCTTCCGGCTCTTCCACCGGTTGCTCCTCGGTTCCGTTGACCATAAATAAGTGACTAAGCAAAATATTTACCCCCTGCTCGTCACAATACTTTTGAGCAGTACTTTGCCAGCTTTCTTCCAATACCTGCCGAAAAGCCGCTTCAGGGTCATTCACTCCCAAAAATTGCCGCAGTCTGGCCTCATTGGCATATGGGGTTAAAAGCAGACGAAGAGGATACTCATATTGAGGCAAACTTAATTCGATAAACCCGGGGGCAGAGTGAACACTTTTCAAGCCCGACTCCAAAGAAAAAGCGGGCACTTCGGTAGCGGGATACCCAGAAAATACAATGCCACAGGCCCTTGCCAAGGGATCAGGCGCTTCGATACGATCTGCCGAATCGTGGTTTCCGGCAATAGCCACTACTGCCCTTTGCCCCCGGTTTGACAAACGGTGGAGAGTTTGGTAAAATAATTCTACGGCATCGGCCGGGGGGTTGAACGTATCGAATAAATCTCCTGCAATCAGCACTACATCCACTTGATGCTGGTCGGCCAAGTTGCAAATTTCATGTAAGACCTCTTTTTGTTCATCCAACCGGGAAAATTCATTAAGCTTTTTCCCTAAGTGCCAATCAGCCGTATGCAATATTTTCATGAAATAATTGAAATTAAAACCTAAACCTGTACAGAGAGTGTTTTACTTACAAAGTAATCTATGACAACCCTCCCATGTTGGATAATAATTGATTCCAGTAATGAGTAGAGGCTGTTTGATTAAAAAAATGAAATGGATTTTTCTTAAAGATTTTGACATCCAATTGACTCAAATTTCGTATTTAAAGATTAAAAATAAATATCCCGAATCAGGATTTACCATTATTTCCATAAAAACTCACTAAATTTAGCACTAGAAAATGGTATTCCTTGAATTACACTTATACAGATCAAATTTCTAAATCACTTGGCAAAAACAGAATATATACCTACAGATGAACAGGCACTTGTAGACGCTATCTGCAAGGGAAACCGCTCTGCCTGGGAGTTTATGACCAAACAATATTACGAACCTTTACTGTATTACATCTTGAGCATGGTCAAAGAGCGGGAGAGTGCGGAGGAGTTGATTCAGGATGTCTTGGTTAACTTCTGGGTAAAACGGGAACAAATAGAAATCACCTCCTCTTTAAAAGCATATCTTTACCGCGCAGCCAGAAACCACGCGCTGAACTTTATCCGGAGAAGAAATTTTGAATTGGATTACCAAAAAAGCCTTCAACACAAGCTCACCTTACACCACAATGATACCGAAGAACAGTTTCATTTTAGCGAGTTAGAAAAAAAGCTCACGGATGCCATTGAGAACCTTCCTGACAATTGCCGGGAGATTTTTAAATTAAGCCGGTTTAACAACCTCACCTACAAAGAAATTGCCGATACATTGGACTTACCCGTAAGAACGGTTCACTACCAAATCGGACTGGCTTTGAAGGAACTTCGACAGAAACTTAAAGGGTATGTGGACCAACAATTAATCTCCTAACACAAAAAAAGTTACCTCATCTTTGTCTAACCCCTACTTTTATTTGTCACATTATAAATGTAACTTGGTCTGGAGTAGACCCAATTGATAGATAGCTATCAGAGTATTATTACTGAAAAATATACTATTTCATCTTTTACTGATCAAAACTTACTGAACAGTAATCGGAGGTGAGTAAAAAAATATACGCCCTATGAATAATAAAGATTGGGATTTGATCGCGCAGTTTCTTTCTTCTGAAAAAGATGAGGACTTGTATAAGGAAGTAGAGTCCCGAAAAGGAGAAAGTGCCAGCTTCAAAGAAACCATGGACGATTGTAAGCTCATTTGGTCCAACTCCCAGAAGCTTTCCAAGGGTCGGAAAAAACTCGTTGACGAACAGGCATTTACGAACTGTTTGGCAAAAATGAACGAAAAAATCGACCAATTAGAACAGAAAGAACAGGTACCGTCCAAACGGCAACAAGTTGAATTTTCTACGGTATTCAACCTTACCTTTTTTCAAAAAGCGGCAGCCGTCATAGTACTGGCCATAGCCGTATCCAGTTTGGCCTATTTTTTAGGAGGGGAATCCCCCACTAGCCCCTCTTCGTATGTAATGAGTGAATCACACGGTGATCAACTCAAAAAAGTAATTCTTCCCGACAACTCTATCGTTTGGCTCCAAGCAAAAAGTAAATTGCAATACCCACAGGCCTTTCAAGGCAATGAAAGAAGGGTGAGCTTACAAGGAGAAGCCTTTTTTGATATCGCTCATAACCCGGAGCAACCCTTCGTCATTGAAGCGAACGAAACAGAAACCAAGGTACTGGGGACCTCCTTTAATTTGAAAGCCCAACCCCATGCCAACCGGGTAGAGCTCGCTCTGCTCACGGGTAAAGTAGCCTTTAAATACAATGACCAACTGACCGAGGTAGTTCCTGATCAAATGATTACCGTAGATAAGTCATCTGCTTCTTTGAAAGTTGATCAAGGAAATGTAAGAGAGTTAATTTGGCAAAAAGGCTTGTTGAAGTTTAACGACACACCTCTGGCAAGTGTAATCAAAGCTCTTGAAAGTTTGCATCAAGTTAAAATTGATACTCAGGGAGATTTTTCACAAAACAATGCTATTACCGGAGACTTCACCGGAAAAACATTGGAGGTTAGTTTAAAACAAATCTCAGAGATCTTAGGAGCTCAGTTGAATGTGGAGAATCATCAATATAAACTCATCATGTAGTAATTCTTAACGCATGAAAAAAGCCCCGGCAAGTTGAACTTGTCGGGGCTTTTTTCATGCGCTGGAAACCCCGCTAACTTATAAATCTTCGGTAAACGTTGGAGCTGCCATACTGGTAAACACTTTATCCGGTAAACTCTCATGCACTTCAATCTCCGACAGCTTTCTATCCCCCCGGTCTCCCGAAAGAAGGATGTTCCCCTTCTTTTCATATCCTACCCAAGGAGTTACAAAAGCAGGTTCTTCGTCCGTTGCCTTTGCAAAAAAGGCCCATTGGGAAACCAACTCGGAATCTTTCTCTACAAATACCTGGTATTTATTTTCCGGTGTGACACCTACACTTTCAAAGGTTAATTGCAATACATCACAACGCTTGCCTTGTTGGTCAGCTTCTTCCCCTTGGTATTTTAAAGTTACTCCCGAGTCTTTTAACTTAAAAGGCATCACCAGCCAATAAGAGTCATTGATCCAAATTTCTTTTCCTCTTTGCAAAAGGTTGGACAAGGCTTCGGGGTCGGAAACCTCCTTTTCGTTCACCCAAGCTTTTCCTTTCATGGTATGGATATTCATTGCGATACTAGTTTCCTGTTCGGGAATATCGATACGGACACGCCCCTCCCATTTGTCCCACACCAAAGAGCGTACTCCAAAGAAGTTCCAGGAAATAAAACGGGTATTATCCCAATTCTGCCTCCCTCCCATTGCCTTCATCACATCATCGGCAACCTCTATGGCTTTTTGATCAGAGCTTTCCAAATGAAAACCTTCGGCTGGAGGGTTTCCAATCATTGCGTCTTGGACTTTTCCGGCATTTGCATTGTCCTCTCCTTCTTTTTCACGATGAGAGGTACATGCAAGTACCCCAGAGCACAATAAAGTCATCACTCCCCATTTTACTGCATTTTGTAGTTGTTTCATAAGTTGTTGAATTAAGAAATAGATTACTTTTGAGTACTATTTTTGTTTTCTTTAAGATTAAATTTATCAGTCGACTGTATCCCCACATTAGTATAATACCCAATAACTTATACAGACAGATTCTAAATTACAAATTGTACTTTTAGGTGATTACTTTTTTTTGTATCATTGCAAATAAATAAAAAGGACTCGATGAAACTAGAAAGATATCAAAATATTGATTTAAGCGCTTCTACTGAAGTAAGAAAGGTATGGACGGATTAAGCAATTCACAACTGTTTGCTACTAATTCGCCCTGACCCAACCGTCCGGGCTTTTTTATTGCCAAAAAATATATACCCATTAGAAAAAATAGATTTTAAACTTTAAAAATAAAAAATATCACTGCTCATGAAATTCGGCATCGACTTATATCGTATCACTACCCGGTGGAAAAGGAATTATTGCTGATAAGCATCGAATTCTTGAGCATACAATGCTTACAAAAACCGGGTTTTTTAGCCCGGTTTTTTTGTTTTTAACCCCTAAAGAGTAAAACCATGAAAAATCTTAAAATTCAATTAACACTCATACTTCTCTTGCTTCATGTTCAAGCTTTGGCAAATGAGGAAAATAAAAAAGAGGCACAGGCTTCCCGCTTGATGACTCCTGTGGAAGTCATTCTGACCGTAGCAGGCTTAATCCTCATGTTCAAAGTGTTTGGAGCTTCTAAAAAGAAAGTAAAAAGCCAAAAAAGCATAAAAAGTGCACAAGAAGCACCGAAAGTCCAAGTAGTGGCCGGTGTAAAAAATGCTATTTCCACTCCTCATGGACAAGATGTAATACTAAAATGTAAGGTCTTAAGAAATGAACATAAAGATCAGATCGTATTGGTGGTTTCTGAAATGTATGAAGCCAAATAAACCGAAGTTTTTCTGTTAAGCATTCATTGCACAAGCCCTTGCTTTCGAGCAAGGGCTTTTATTTACAATTATTAAACATATGTTCTAAAGCCGGGTTTTAGTATAGTATACTCCTCATTTTCAAAAAAATAATCAGTAAAAAACTATAAAAGCTGGTACCATCAGTAACATAACACCAAAACTAAATACCTTTTTAAAAGTATATTTATTAATATTGAAGTTTTCGTTTTTAATCGTTTTCCAATAAAACATTCAACAGTCACCGTGAAGTGCATGTTTAAAATTCGTTGCGGGAGGCCGCCCCTTTGGTGGTAAAAACTCTCAGTTTAGCGTTTTCAAAATGCTGCGCTGAGGTTCCTGAAATGGAAGTTTTTGACCTAAAGAATGAAATTTAAACGTGCTAAAATACATTCCGGACAGAAAGATTATAACACTTTATTTTTCTGTAAAAGGATACGCATATTGAATTCTTCAATCGGACCATTTGAATACACACTACAAAATTTACTTTATGAAAAGATTATTTCACTCAATTTCCCTAGTAGCATTCTTCTTATTTACTATTTCTCAAAATTCTTTTGCCCAAAGCGAAAAATTCGGAAAAATCGACAAACAATCCTTGGAAATGGACTACTATGAAAAAGATAGTAGTGCCAATGCCGTAGTACTGTTTGATGTGGGCCGCTCTTATTATGAATATAACCGCAATGAGGGTTTTAAATTGGTGTATGAAAGACATCGTAGGATTAAGATCTTTAACCAGAATGGATATGACTATGCCGAACATGCATTTTCCTATTACAACCCCAAAACTTCCCGGGGAGCGAATGAAAGAGTGTATGGCCTTAAAGGATACACCTACCTTTTAGAAAATGGGAAAATAGCAAAGTACAAACTGGAAAAAGATGCCATCTTTGAAGAAGAAGTAGATAAAAAAGGGCGGTACCGCACAAAATTTACCATGCCCAATATCAATGACGGAGCGGTGGTAGAATACACTTATAAAATAGTTTCTGATGGCTCTTCTCTTCGCGATTGGTATTTCCAAGGTGAAATTCCTGTTATGTGGAGTGAGTATACGACTGAAATCCCTGAGTATTTTCACTATAAAAAATTCTCTCAAGGCTTTGAAAGCTTTCACAAACATGAGGAAAACCAACGAACGGGCACGATCACATTTATGGGACGAGGCTATGCGGAGAATCTCAATTACACTATTAATACTGAAAAATTTGTCATCAAAGATGCCCCGGCTTTAAAAGACGAGAAATTTATTACTACCGAATGGGACTACTTTACTCAAGTAGAATTTCAGTTGGCTACGGTCAGATACCCCAACTCTCCATTGAAAAATGTACTTAACACATGGGAAAAAATATGCGAAGTGTTACTTCAACACGAAGATTTCGGGGGGCAAATTCGAAAAAAAGGTTATTTAAAGGAAGTTGCAGAAGGAATCAAAAGCCAATACAAAACGCCTGAAGAGAAAGCCCTTGCCGCGTATGCATTTGTCCGTGAAAACATCAAGTGGAATGGTGAAAAAAGCCTGATAGCGGATAAAGGGAGTAAAAAAACCTTTGATGAAAAGGTGGGAAATTCCGCAGACCTCAACCTTATGTTGGTTTCACTTCTGCATGCCGTAGATATAAATGCACAAGCCCTTATTTTAAGTACGCGCGACCATGGAAAAGTAAACCCTTTTTACCCTTTGATTGATAAGTTTAACTATGTCATTGCTTATGTCAAACTAGGAGAGAAAACATTTCTCTTGGATGCCACAGAAAAGACACTTCCTTACGGTATGCTTCCCTACCGTTGTCTCAATCAGCAAGGGAGAATCATCTCAGAAAAATTTTCCGATTGGGTAAGTCTTTACAACGGAGGAAGCCACTCTTCTCTTACTTCGGTTCATTTGAAGATGAACGATATGGAAGAACTCAGTGGCGTGATGCAAATGCAAATAAAAGATTACTCAGCCCGTCCGGCACGTTTGGCTTTACGCAATGGGACTTCAGAAGAGGAATATTACAAAGAAAATATTCAATCCGAAACAGCCGGCTATTCTGTAGATTCCTATACATTCAAAAATGTGGATGATTTAAATAAACCGCTGGATACCCAGTTGAATATTACCTTGGAAGATGTAACCGTAGGCGGCCGGGTATATTTGAACCCTATTTTGGAAAGTCCTTTTACCGAGAACCCTTTAAAACAAGAAGAGCGGAAATTTCCGGTAGACTTCGGGTGCCCACAAAGCTACCAGTTTAACCTCACCTTAGAATTGCCCGAAAAGTATGAAGTAGAAGAGTTACCCCAAAACATTAAAATTAACCTGCCCAATAAAGGAGGCTACTTTCAATATTTAGTGGGGAAAAGCGCTAACCTGATTCAACTCAGATGCGTTGTGAGTATTTCACAAACAATGTTTTTACCGGAAGAATATCCTATTTTAAAAGAGTTTATCAATCAAATTGTCAACAAACAAAAGGAGCAAATTGTATTGAAAGAACGCACTTAAGCTGAATATTCCTCATGAAAAAATATTGGATGTATCACTCAATTCAAAATAAGCTAGGCCCCAACATATTCATATGGGTACTGGCTTTTGCCGGTTTGCTTAGCTTACAAGGTTTTGCACAAAACTATCCGGTCAACACAATCCCCAAAGACCTTCTTCAGGGAGCGGATGTTGTAGCCAGGGAAAGCGTACTTGAAATTGAATTTATTTCTGAAAAAGAATACCTTACCAAAGAAAAACAGGTATATACCATCTTAAACCGGGCAGGAGAAGAGTTTGCCGAGCATATTAGTTTTTATGACAATGACATCAATATTTCATATATCAAAGGCAGCGTGTACGATGCGAGTGGTAGAGAAGCAAACAAGTTAAAAAAGTCCGAAATCCAAGACTTTAGCGCTGCCGATGGTATTAGTCTGCACACTGACGCCCGGGTGAAAGTAGCCAAGCTCACTCATCACACTTATCCCTTTACGGTAGCATACGAAGAAGAAAATAAATATAACACTTTGTTTCACTTACCCACTTGGATGCCTCAATCGGCAGAAAAAATGGCCGTGGAATATGCTTTGTTAAAAGTACATATTCCTAACAACCTAAAAATCCGGTCCAAAGAATTGAATTTGCCCAAACCGGGAAAAATCAATAAAACAGAAGGAAGCACTACTTATACTTGGGAAGTAAAACAATTATCCGCCATCAAAGAGGAGCCCTTTAGCCCCAGATGGGATGAACAAACACCAAGTGTCATTTTTGCGCCCAGTCAATTTGAAATGGGTGGATACTCGGGCAATATGGATTCCTGGGAAGGCTTTGGAAAATGGATTGCTCAATTAAACCGCAACCGGGATCGGTTGCCGGATGCCACCCTACAGGAAATAAAAGAACTGACACAAGGTGTAAACTCTTCCCGTGAAAAAATTGCGAAAGTGTACGAATACCTCCAAAACAAAACCCGATATGTCAGTATACAATTAGGCATCGGAGGATACCAACCTTTTGAAGCTTCTTTTGTAGATGAGAAAGGATATGGCGATTGTAAAGCACTTTCCAACTATGCCTATGCCCTGCTAAAGGCCATTGGCATCGATTCACATTATACTTTGGTATATGCAGGAAAAAGCGGTGGGTATCCTCTTTACAGAGACTTTCCCGATAACCGGTTTAACCATGCCATCTTATGTGTACCCAACCAAGGAGATACCGTATGGTTGGAGTGTACCAGTCAAACACAGGCTGCAGGATATATGGGTACTTTTACAGGAGATCGTGAGGTTTTGCTTATCACCCCGGAAGGAGGAAAGATCGTTAGTACTCCTCAATATGGAAAAAAGGAAAACCGGCAAGTCCGGGTAGGCCATGTAAACCTGGATGCACAGGGCAATGCCAATGCCAACGTTACTTCTCGTTACTATGGGGCTATACAAGACGGCAGCCGGGCACACTATGTCAACCAATCTGCCAAAGAACAAAAAAAGTGGCTATATGAAACTATGGAAGTATCCAATTTCGCTATTCAGGACTTTGAATTACAAAGACAAAAAGAAGAAATTCCGTTTGTAACAGAACGCCTGACAATCCAAGTCAATAAATATGCCTCTCAAAGTGGCAAAAGATTGTTTTTCGCTCCTAACCTCATGAGCAAAAACTCATTTGTCCCACAGCGAACGGAAGAACGCAAAAACGAAATTGTAAAACGCAATGCCTACATTGAAGCAGACACCATCACCTATCAGCTACCCGAAAACTATCATATAGAACACCGGCCGGAAACCACCTCTTTCCAATCGCCTTTCGGAAGCTATGAATCTTCCGTTCTTCAAAAGGATGGCAAGTTGATTTATATACGAAAAGTAGAAATCAACAAAGGCCGGTTTCCCAAAGAAGAATACGATGCGTTAGTCAATTTTTATAAAGCCATGTATAAGGCAGATAAACAAAAAATAGTACTCGTAAATAAAACCTAAACAAAGTACCTCCTGCATACTCAAGGGTCTCTACGGGGCCCTTTTTTTAATTTATTTCGTTCAACTTGGTACACCGCTGAACAATTCCGTACACTCCGGTTGTTTTAAATTTAACTACACAACACTGTATCACAGATACTTACACACAAAGGCATTAAACTTGGCAAAAACAAGTTAATAATCCTTTTGGGAGTAAACCCCTCCTCTGATACATCTATTTAACTCCTTATTTCACGCAAAGGGCCTTTCCCTTCTGCCAACTTCCACTGTACTATCTCAAAGTATCCTTTAAGATTACTACCGTCAAATTAATGTTTACAAAAAACACCGCAATGAAACTCATCCAACCTTCCTTGCTCATACGTTGGGCTTTCGTATTTTTTTTCTTTGTATGTTGTAATTACGGAATGGCTGTCGATGGCAGTAAACACAAATTGAAAAGGCTTCAACAAGAGGCTGCTAAAGTGGGGCTGAAATTCAGCTTTTACCCTGTCAAAGACAGCAAAATCATCAAAGTATTTTACAGCAAGGAAGATGGCAAAAAGTTAACCTTTGAAGTCCTGAGCCTTAATGGAAAGGTACTTGCCAAAAGTGTACATAATGCCAAACACGAAGGGAGAATTACGTTTAACCTTCAAAAAGAAAGCCCCCGGTTTGTTCAATTAAGAATTGTCAAAGAGCAGTTTAAAGGCACTTTTGAAATTGATTTAGAGCATTTTTCCCAACCTGCTTTAGAGGCTGATTCCGGTAGCAAAAACGCTTTTGAAAGTAGTGCTTATGCTGTGATTAACACATTTCATATTAAATTTTTCTATATCAACCCTGACTTAGTTCCTACAGTGGTCAAAATTTACAATGAGAAAGATAAACTGGTAATGACCCAACTACTTCCCCAGGAAAAAGAAGCACAAATACGCTTTGACATGGAAAAAATCGGATTAGGTAAATATACCATCGTAGCAGAACAGGCTGATCATCAATATACGCATAGAGTATGGGTGAAATTTCATAAACAATATGCTCCCTTTAAAGCCGACAAAAAGAAAAATCCCGTAAGGCAATTGGGGAAATACTTGTTATTGCTCCCCTTAGCACTTTTATTATAGAAGTGGTTTACACGTATAGTTTTTGACCGAACATGGAATCAAAACCGGCTCATCATGGCACTTTTTGAAGAGAATAGCCAAAACCATTGTTGAAAAAAGTAACACAGAGGAGGCCTTTTTGAAACATTTTTTAGCTAAAAGAAAAAGGTTAATTCACTTCATAACTTAAGTTCAATCCTCAACCGATAGCTCTACTCTGGTCGGTTCCTTATCCCCTCAAAGTTAAAAACCTTGAGGGGATTTTACTTTCCACCAAATGATCCTGTTCCGGAACACATGAAACCCAGTCTTACATTTTGCCTTGTAGTCTGGGATTGATAACTTTGCGCCTTGATTGAAAGGCTATGCATAAGGTAGTATTATTATTAGGCGGCAATATTGGCGACAGGCAAGCCAACTTAACACAGGCAAGGTTGGAAGTCGATCGGCAATTGGGAAAAGTACTGCAAACCTCCGCGTTGTATGAAACGGCTGCTTGGGGAGTGGAGGATCAACCTTCTTTTCTCAACCAAGCCTTAGTCATCCTTACTGCATTGCCTCCCGAAGAACTCCTTCAAAAGATTCATAAGGTAGAGGCTAAACTGGGCCGCAAACGCCAGGAGCGTTGGCATAGTCGCACCATCGATATCGATATTCTTTTTTATGGGGATTTACAGATAGATACTCCCACACTCACCGTTCCACATTCCGAACTACATAACCGCAAGTTTGCCTTATACCCCCTGAGTGAAATAGCCGCAGACTGGATGCACCCGGACTTTAAGATGTCTGTCAAACAATTATTGGACATATGCCCTGATAAACTTCCGGTCAAGCGCTTCGACAAACACCACGGCCTCCTTACTGTAGACGAATTTTAGAAATTCAACTGAAATAAATCATTGATTTGGCTACCAAGCTGCCACAAACAGAAGGCTCTTGGCTTTAATCACTTATCTTTGCTTTACAATTTAATTACCTATTGATCAACTTGAACTGTATTCGATGGCAAGAAAAAATAGAAATCGGATTATTGAAAATTTGGAAATTATCGATATCGCGGACGAAGGAAAAAGTGTGGCCAAACAAGACAATATGGTCATTTTTATAGACCGGGCCATTCCGGGCGATATTGTGGATGTCAGAATCACCAAAAAGAAGAAGAACTATATGGAAGGTCTGCCGGTCCGGTTTCATCAATATTCCCCGGAACGCAAAGAGCCTTTTTGTGAGCATTTCGGCTTATGCGGAGGGTGTAAATGGCAACCCCTTGAGTACAGTAAGCAGCTTGCCTACAAACAAAAACAAGTAGTGGATGCATTAACCCGCCTGGCCAAGGTAGAATTTCCGGAATGTAAACCCATCCTCCCTTCTGCAAAAACAACTCATTACAGAAACAAGCTGGAGTTTACTTGCACCAATTGGCGTTGGTTGACTACAGAAGAAATTGAAAAGGCAGAAAACGAAAGTATTGAACGCAGAGGAGTAGGTTTTCACATTCCGGGTCAATACGATAAAGTCTTAAATATCCATACCTGTCATTTACAAGCCGATCCTACCAACCAAATCCGAAACCTGATCCGGGATTTTGCCATTCAACATGATTGGTCTTTCTACAATGTCAAAAAATTCGAAGGCTTTCTCAGAAACATCATTGTCCGGACGGCTACCACCGGGGATCTGATGGTGATTGTACAGTTCGGTGAAGAACAAAAAGAGGAGATTAACAAACTTCTGGATTATCTGAAAGAACAAATTCCTCAGATCAGTTCTCTCATGTACGTGATCAATACTAAGAAAAACGATACATTCCACGATCTGGAGGTACAGCTGCACAGTGGCAAACCCTATATTACGGAAGAAATGGAAGGCTTGCAATTCCGGGTTGGGCCCAAATCATTCTATCAGACCAACTCCGAACAGGCGTATGAACTTTATAAAGTAGCCCGGGACTTTGCCGGGCTAACAGGAAATGAAACTGTGTATGACTTGTACACCGGCACCGGAACGATTGCTCAGTTCGTAGCCCGTTCCGCGAAAAAAGTCATAGGGGTTGAGTATGTGCCTACTGCAATCGAAGATGCAAAGAAAAACGCCCAACTTAACCAGATTGAGAATACCGAGTTTTTTGCCGGAGATATGAAAGACATCCTTACGGAAGAGTTCATAACTACCCATGGCCAGCCCGATGTGATCATTACAGATCCACCACGCGCCGGCATGCACCCCAATGTGGTGGAAACCATTATCAAAACACAAGCGCCCCGAATTGTCTATGTGAGTTGTAACCCTGCCACTCAAGCCCGTGACATCGCGCTTCTCAAAGAGCATTACCAAGTGAAAGCAGTACAACCGGTAGACATGTTTCCCCATACGGCTCATGTAGAAAATGTAATTTTATTAGAAAAAAAATAGGGTAAATTATTACATACTTGTATAAAAAAAGGTGCACTGCTCAGCGCACCTTTTTTTATACGGTAAAAAGTGAAAGTTTGTCAGAACACAAAAGGTTTCCTTTGAAAAACTGTCATAAAAAACGACATTTTTTCACAATTAACCCATTGGTATACAGATTGATATATATAAAATCAGAAAACTAAATTTACGAATCACTAATTAACCTTAACAGTAATTTACCATGGGAACTTTAATGAAAACAAACGGTGGCTTTTTCCCTGATTTTCCCACCATCTTTGAAGACTTTTTTAACCGGGATTGGACAAACAGGTTCGCAAACGCACCCGTACCGGAACGAGGCACACTTCCTTCTGTTAATGTCAAAGAAACAGACAAGAGTTTTGAATTGGAAGTAGCTGCTCCGGGAATGGACAAAAAAGATTTCAAAATCGAACTAGACAATGACATGTTAGTCATTTCGGCAGAAAAAGAACAAAAGACGGAAGAAAAAGAGGGAAAATATACTCGTCAGGAGTTTAGCTACAGCTCTTTCAGACGCTCATTCACTCTGCCCGAAAGAATGGTCGAAATTGAAAAAATTACGGCTAACTACAAAGAGGGTATCTTGTACCTCCATATTCCGAAAACAAACGAGGCCAAAACAAAGCCTGTGCAACAAATTAAAATAGGATAAAGGAAAAAAGAGCGGGAATTATCCCGCTCTTTATATGTGTCAGTCCAAAACCTCTTCAAGGAATAAATACTTGGAAAGGTTTTATTTAATTATTTCACTTGTACACTCACCTTGGCAAACTTCCCGATACTTTTGTGATTCGTCTGCATCAACAGCAACTTTACCGTATACCTTGTTTTCGGATTCACTTCCTCAAATACAATGGGTTTTAAATTCCGGTGAATGCCAATCTGCAAATTTGCCACAGCCCCCTCTGCATTTAATTCTTCCAATATCCAATGAATATGGGTGGTATCTTCTCCTACGGCCCAGTTTTTCACTTGAAAGGCTACTTTAAAGGGCGATATTACCATACTTCCATCCTTTGGGGAAAGAATGGTAATGGAAGGCCCTCCGGTACTCGTCAGCCCTTCCTCTGCCTCCTCAATACCGCATACAGGAATGCTCGCAGCATAATACCCCCCTGAAACAGATTTCTTGTGTTGGGAAGAAAACAGGAGAAAACTACTTAGTAAAACAATAACAAGAGAAAATCTGAACATGGCTATTCCGGTCAATTTACACAAGATGAAAATAAACGGTTCAGCTATATAAAGCACAGATTTTCAGTTAATATTCCCAAACAGTGACAAAACCTTCCCTCCTATTTTCTACACCAAAATCTCACATTCCGGCAAGGCTTGTTGTACCTCTTCCGGTATTTGTAAAGGAGGAAGATTTTGATTCTTTCCATTATAGCGCAAATTGAGGAATTTTAAATTTTTCAGGCTCATGACTTCCATTGGAAACTCCGGAAAACGGTTGAAAGACAAATCCAAGCGTTCCAGGTTTTGCAATTTTTCTATTGCCTTAGGCAAGGACTTGAAATAGTTGGCAGAAGCATCCAATTCTTTCAGATTGTCAAACTTGGCTACATCTTTTGACAAACGCTCCAGCTTACAATTATGCAAGTCCATTTTGCTGATTCTTTCTTTTTGAGGATGTTCTGAGGGAAACTTGATTTTCGTCTTTACATAAGACAACATCACTTCTTCCGGGTCTGTTTTTCTCCAATCAAAGTACCCTACTCCTTTATGAAAATTCAAAAAATCACCGGAGGTAAGCACTTCCAATGCTTTTATATGCCATTCGCTTTTTTGAGGCAAGTTTGCCAATGTATAATTCAATCCTTTTCCATAGCGCTGATAAAGTGCCAAGCTCAACATGGCGGCTAGTTCCTGCCCCGATATTTTTTCCAGCTTTTCTAATTTTTTGCTGATTTCCCGTTCCTTACTGCTTTCCATAGTAGTGAAAAGTTGCCGGTCACGTACAATCCCTAACCATTCACCGGGGCCATAGGCCTCCAAGAGTTTTTTGGCTTCTTTTCTTATGTCAGCATCCTCCGAGCATTTCTGCACCAACAGCAATTCGACAAACACCGTTTCCGGTATCCCTCCGCTCTTCAACATTTCCAAAGCCACTTGTTGTGTTGCCGGGTCATTGCTCTGTAACATTTGCACTACCCCTTCTCCCATTTGTTGTTCTCCTTGCCGGGCTTCCTGCACCAAAAATTTCGGATCGGCTTCTTCAAAGACTTGGTACAATTGATTCTCCAGCAAAACATTGACCTTGGCATAGGTTTCTTCCGGCAAGATCACCGGAGGCTTTTTACCAATCACAAGGTGACTAATGCCTTCTTCCCATTGATTACACAATGTCAGGTGCAAGGCTTCCATATTTTCTTTGATCTCTTTTTTAGACTGTTGGAATTTACCCGACATAAAAACTTTGCTCCCTGCACAGAGTTTTGTCACGGATTCTTGTTGTTGCGCAAGGGACAAGATCCGTTGTACGACATGATCCTGTATGGGTTTGAAAGGGATATTCAAGGCTTGTAATAAACGGTATAGCGGCCATTCTTCAGAGATGGCAAATTTCTTCAGAGGTTGAAGTTGATAAAAAAACCACTCCTTATCACTCCGCGAAAGCCCGCTTTTTCCCAATGCCGCCATCAAACGAAAAGCGTCTTTTTGGGATAAAGACGGAAATTCAAATGGAAGCCCATCTTCGATAGGCAACATTTTTTTCCCCTCCATCAGAAAGAGAGGATCGGGAAAAGGATTCCCTGAAATCAAAAGCCGTTCTAACTTCGGTATCGTAAACAGAAAACCAAACTCTTCTATTTGAGTGTTTCTCAACATCAAATCGACTAAGCTCTGCATCGTACTCCAATCTTCCGGCACTTTGGATAGTTTGGAATTTTCAATGAGCAAAGAGTCGAGATGTTTCAACTCCATTACATAAGGCGGCAGCTCCTGTATTTCAGCATCCGTAATATATAAGATCCTCAAAGAATGACATTCCTCCAGCTCCTGGGGAAACGTAGAAATCCCTTGCAAGCATAATCTGTATAAGTTCGGAAGCTTCTTAAATTCCCGCATGTCAAAACCAGGCGCAACCAAAATAAAGACTTCAACATTGGATAATCGGGAAACTTCCCGGGGAAATTGCCTCCATTTTGCTCCGGTTAATTCCAAATGCCTCAAGCTTGGTACACAAAAACAAGCGGGAAATACTTCCGTCTTCTCTACCTTTAACTCCAAATGCGTGAGATGAGGAAAAAGCTTGGAGGCTTCTTTTTCCTTCCAGGCTTCCGGGGCTTCGGGCAATTTTGTACATTCTAACGTTAAATGGCTGAGAGGATTTCCTTCCAAAAAAGCCGGGAACTCATTCAACCTGGGTAAATTGAGTTTTACATATTCTAATTCGGGCAACGTTCCTATATCTTCCGATACGTTCTCTATGGGTCCGGTTAGACTTAAGGTTTTTAAACCTGGCAAGCAAAAATAAGCGGGGAATACCTCCGTCTCCTCTACCTTTAATGTCAAATATGTGAGAGATGGAAAAATCTCAGAGGCTTCCTTTTGCTTCCAGGCCTCCGGAGCTTCGGGCAATTTTGTACACTCTAATATTAAATGGCTGAGAGGACTTCCTTCCAAAAAAGCCGGAAACTCATTCAACCTGGGTAAATAAAGTTCTAATTCTCTTAATTCCGGAAAAATCCTAACGTTCTCCGGTATTTTTTCCAATTGCTCACATTGAAGACTCAAAAGCCAAACTTCAGGATTGCATTTGGCTAAAAAATCGTTCAATTCTTCTAAGGAACATTTTGAATCTTCGACCTTTAAATATTTAGCTTCTTGTAGTTCTTCGGAAGCTAAGGCCGCACGGATATCTGTAATGGTCATATTATATTTATGTCTATAATGCTCAAAAAAGATACTTTCAAATTTTATATTTAGAGCATGTTTAAATTTCACCTTTTGGGCTAAAAAATTCCATTTCAGGAACCTCAGCGCATCATTTGTTGCGGTCCGGTAGCCGGCACTCTGCAACAAATTTTAAACATGCTCTTATTACAACTTTCGAGTTAAAGTAAAATTTCACAGTCCGGCAAAGCTTGGGAAGCTTCTTTAGGAATGGATAATAGATGAAGGTTCGCACGCAAATCCAGCCGTTTTAAGCTTTTCAAAGCCAGTACTTCCATAGGAAATGTGGACAATTTGTTATAAGACAAATCCAATTCTTCCAACCGTTCTAATCCCCCCATATTTGCAGGGAGTGATTGAAGCAAATTGGTATTCAGATTCAAACTTTTCAGCCGTCTCAATTGCAGTATGCCTTTAGGAAACACCCGGAGTTTGTTCCTTTCAAAATCCAATTCTTCCAACTGCTCTAACCCTGTCAGGTTGTTTGGAAATGATTGGAATTGACTTGAACCAAGATCCAGCCTTTTCAGCTGATTTAGTTGCAACACATTCAGAGGAAATTCCTTAAGCGTATTAAAATTTAAACCCAACTCTTCCAACTGCTCTAATTCCACTATGTTTGCCGGAACGGATTGGACACCATTCCCGAACAAATCCAAGCTTCTCAGTTTTTTCAAAGACAACACTGCTTCCGGAAATTCCTCTAGTAGATTAAGAGAAAGGTCCAGCTCTACAAGATTTTCAAATTCAGCGAGTTCACAAGGCACTAGCTTTAAATTACAATGCTCTAAATTCAATTGGGTCACCTTCTTTTTATAAGGATAATCCGAGGGAAATTTCAGACGTATTTTTGAATGCTGCCCTCCCCCATGGCTTAAATCCATTATACTGTCTGTGGTAAGAGTTTCCAAAGTCTTAAGGCGCCATGGATGGAACAAAGGCAGATGAACCAAGAGGTAAGGGAGTCCCTTACCATGCCGTTGAAACAGTTCAAAACTAAACCGGGCCAGCAGCTCGCGCCCTACGAACGTCTCCACAAAACACTGCTTTTCATAAATATCCTTGGATTCCTCTTTGAGGTTTTCAAAGTCAGCATTCCAGACAAGACTCAACCATTCGGCTGGCCCATAGATTTCCAGCAATTTTTTCGCTTCCGCCCGCACGTTTTCCTTTTCCGAACATTTTTGCAACAGCAGTAATTCCATAAATAACGGCTCGGGTACCCCTCCTTTTTCCAATATTTCCAAAGCCAGTATCTGCGTGGCAGGATCATCGCTCCTCAACATCCGGACAAGCCTTTCTCCGAAAGCTTTCTCTCCTTTTACATCTTGTAAAAACCCTGACTGATAAGCCATTAACAAACGACACAGTTGGTTTTCCAATAAAACACAAGCCCCGATAAAGGCCACTTCCGGCAAGGCTACCGGAGGACATTTGCCGATTACGATATGGCTAATACCATCTTCCCACTGTTTGCACAAGGTCAGTCCCAGTACCTCCAGGTTCTTCGCAATCACTTGTTCCGGCCAGTGGAATTTGCCTAAGAGCAGTACTTTGGCCCCTGCACAGAGTTTTGTCTCTGCCTCTTGCGCTTCGGAAAGAGCCAATAGCCAGTTTACTACCAAACTATGCAACAGTGAATAGTCAATATGGAAGGCTTGTAACAAGCGACTCACCGGCCAATCGTTGGGAATCTTCAGCTCAGTCAGCTCCTTGAACCGGTAGAAAAACCACTCTTTGTCTTTCCGGGAAAGCTTACTCTTCACAAGGGCCTGCACAAAACGAAGAGTCTCGCTTGCATTTAATAAAGAGAACCCTTTGAAAACATCGGTTGCTATCGGAAGGTGATGGTTGCTATCCAACATAAACAAGGGATCGCGGATTGGATTTCCCTCGATCGAAATTCGCTGAATGTACAAGCTCGAAAGTGTATAAAGAAAGGAAAAATCCTCCAGTTGGTTGTTAGCCAATTCCAAGAATTCCAGGTTTTTCAGAGCACTCCAATCTTCCGGAACCCGGGACAAGCCGGTACCTGTCACCTGTAGGTGTTTAAGGCATTTCATCCCGGTTACGTAGGCTGGCAGCTCCACAAGCTCCCCTCCTTCGAAAGTTAAGCTCTCCAGTTGTTGGCATTCTTTCAGATCCGGATGAAGGGAAATATTTTGTACCTTGAGCTCATTGAGGAATTTACAGGCAGATATTCCCGCTAAATCAATTTGAGACGGCTGATCACTTTTCCATTTCAGATACCTCAACTCTTTCAAAAAAGAAAATACAGGCCCTTTCTTCACCCTCTGTTTGCTAGTGATTTGCAAAGACTCTAACCTCTCGGGCCAAGCATCCGTAGTGGAAAAAGTTTCGATTTCTACGTCTTCCAATTTCAACGTTTCCAACTTTGGGCAATTATTCAACTCAGGAAGTTGGCGCAGTGGAGCTTTGATGATCAACCCTTCCAAGCCGGACATTGCAACAAACTCTTCAGGTAACTGTGGTAGCTTTTTGCTACGTATTCTCAACGTTTTCAAGGTGGGCAAACAAAAACAGGCCGGAAGCTGCCACATCTTGTCCACATTTAAAGAAACTGTTACCAATTGGGGAAATACCTCCGTTTCCCCAAGGTAGTTCCATTCTTCGGGTATCCCGGGCATTTCAACACAGGCAATACTTAATCTCCTATAAGCAGCTCCTTGGAAAAAAGCAGGCAGTTTTTTCAAATTGGGAAGCTCTAGTATTACCTGTTCCAAACGGGTAAACCCACCCATGACTTCCGGCAATTCTTCTATCTTCTCATTCCAGATCACCAAGCTCACACATTGAGGATTACAGCTGGCTAAGAAGCTGTTCAATTCTTCTACCGAGCAAGCAGGATCTTTAATTTCCAGGGAAGTCGCATATGCCAGCACCTCCGGATCGCTGGCGGCCCGGATATCTGTAATTTCCATGTTTTGAGTTACTCAGATCAATGGTTTTGTTTTTTAGAAAGCCCTCTTCCCTTACAGTAAAATTTCACATTCCGGTAAAGCTTTCTGAATATCTTTAGGCATTGGAAATGAACGATTTTGCCAACGCAAATCCAACCGCTTTAAGTTTTTCAAAGCCAATATTTCCTTTGGAAATTGAGTCAGTTCAAGCCTCGTCAAATCCAGTTCTTCCAGCTTTTCCAGTTCCCTGATTTCCACCGGAAGAGCATTGATCGAGTTACGTCCAATTGTTAGTACTCTCAGGTTTTTCAATGCCAATACTTCTTTAGGAAACTCGGTAAGTTTATTCGCAAATAGATCAAGCTTCTCCAACTTTTCCAATTCAACGATTTCCGCAAGAAGAGAGCTAATATTGTTGATACTGAGGTCCAATACTTTCAAATTTTTCAACGCCAATACTTCTTTGGGAAACGCCTCCATACTACAAACTCCCAAGCACAATTCTTCCAAATTTGCTAAACCGGCAATACTTGCAGGCAGAGAAATAATTTTACTGGAGTACAAATTCAACACCTTCAGTTTTTTCAAGCTCAGCACTACTTCCGGTAGTTCACAGAGATTATTCCCATAGAGGTTCAGTTCGGTAAGGTTTTCAAATTCACGGATCTCCCGGGGTAAAACCTCTATACCACAATTGCTTAAATTCAATTGGGTGATTTTGGCTTTATGGGGATAATCCGAGGGAAATTTCGGGAGGACATCAATATTCCACTTTGACCAGTGATCCAGATTCAACACGTTCTCATTCTCCCGGGTGAGGACTTCCATAGCTTTTAAACGCCATTCGTTATGCAAAGGCAAGTTCGCAAACAAATAATGTATTCCTTTGCCATAGCGCTCAAACAAGCCCAAGCTAAATTGGGAAAGCGGTTCTTTCCCGGTTACTTTCTCCAACTCACATTGCTTTTTATAAATTTGATGCTCCGCTTTTTCCTGGCTGTTCACAAAGTTTTTCCGGTCGCGCACAAAGCTCAGCCACTCAGCCGGCCCGAAAGCTTCCAAAAGCTTTTTGGCTTCTTTTCTCACCTTGGAATCCTCCGAGCATTTCTGTATCACCAGCAATTCGATAGATAAGGGTTCCGGTACACCTCCGCTTTTTAACATTTCCAGGGCTACCATTTGGGTTCCGGGATCCTCACTTTGCAACATTTGCATAACTCCTTCACCCATCTGTTGCTCTCCTTGCCGGGCCTCTTGCAGCAGGAATTTCGGGTCTGCTTCTTCCAACAAACGGTACAATTGATTTTCCAACAATACACAGACTCCTTCATACGCTTCTTCCGGCAAATTTACCGGAGGCCGCTTCCCTACGACAATATGGCTAATACCTTCTTCCCATTTGTTGCATAATGTCACATTTAAGGCCGTCAACTTCTCTTTGAGTTCTTTTTTGGTTTGCTCGAATTTCCCTGTTAAATACACTTTGGTTCCCGCCTGAAACTTCTCTTCTGCCTTCTGTTGTTCGGAGAGTTCCAAAATTCGGTGCGTCAATACATCTTGCAAAGGCTTATAGGCAATATGCAATGCCTGCAACAAGCGGTACACTGACCAGGTTGGAGGAACCGTAAAGCTGGTTTGCTCCTTGAATTGCGTATAAAACCATTCTTTCTCTTCCCGGGAAAGTTTGCTTTTTGCCAAACCCGAGACAAAACGAAGGGTCTCTTTATAACCAAGAGCAGTAAATGAATCCAGAGCCTCTATACGTACCGGAAGCATTTTGTTGCCTTCCAACATAAACAGAGGATCGCTTATAGGATTTTTTTTAAGGTTGATAAAATGTGTTTTCGAATTAGGTAATGTATAGACAAATGCCGCGTCTTTGAGTTGATTATTTTCCAAATCCAAACACTCCAAGCCTTTCATTCCACTCCAATCATCCGGTACTTGTGACAGCTGGGTATCTATAACCTCTAATGAAAAGAGGTGTTCCAACGCCGTCACATAGAAAGGCAAGGAGGCCAACTCCCCTCCCTTTATTTTAAAATATTTCAAGCCTTCACAACCCTTCAAACCTTCGTGTAGAACGACATTCTTTAACTCAAGATGCTCCAGCGATTTACACACGGAAATACCCGCCAAATTGGCTTTGGAAGGCTTTTGGTTAAACCACTCTATTTTCCACAGGTTTTTCAAGATAGAAAAAACCGGGCCTTTGTTCACCGCTATTTGATTTGAGATAAACAAATATCCCAAGCTCTCCGGCCAATAATCCGTAGAAGAAAAATCTTCTATTTCCGTTTTTTTCAGATACAAATATTTCAAGCCCCTGAGGGTATGCAAAACAGGCATTTGACAGAGAGGAGCCTCTACAGACAAGTTTTGTAGCATTGTCATCTTTGCTAACGTTCCGGGAAATTCACGCAACTCGTTGCTGAATACTTTCAAGTATTTCACGCTGGGCAAACAAAAGCTGACCGGAAAATGCTTCATCCTTTCTATGTCAAGGGTAAAGCGGATCAATTGAGGAAGCAAAACAGGCTCTCCGGTATGGCTCCATTTCTCAGGGATCCCGGGTAACTCAGCACATTTGATGGTTAATTCCTTATAAGCGGCCTCCTGAAAAAAGGAAGGAAGCTTTTTCAAGTTAGGAAGGTCAAGTATCACATACTCCAAGGCAGTCAATTCCCTCATGGCCTCCGGCAGCTCTTCAATTCGATCGTTCCGGAAAAACAAAGTCCTGCAATTCGACTTATATTTTGTAAAGAAATCATTTAGTTCCTCTACCGTACAGCTTTTGTCTTCAATGAACAGCTGACCTGCTTCTTTCAAGGTGTCAAGATCTACAACTTGATGTATATTATTAATTTTCATCTATTTACAAGTTCTATTATCGGTTTTAGTTTTTGAACCTTTCCTAAGACTACATCTTAATTTCGCAGGAGGGCAAAGCTTCTCTGATTTCTTCCAATAAGGATCCGGCCAATTGCTTTTTATTGAATTTACAAGTATATAAATTCAGTTCTTTTAAATTTTTCAAGGCCAATATTTCCTTCGGAAACCCGGTTAACTCATTCGCATATAAACCAAGCCTTTCCAAGTTTTCCAATACAGCGATTTCTTGAGGAACGGATTTTATTTTGTTACTCCCTAGATCTAATGCTTTCAGTTTTTGCATACTCAACACCACTTCCGGAAACTCGTGAAGCTGGTTTTCTTTCAGACTCAATTCGGTTAAGTTATCAAACTCGGTTAACTCGCGCGGTAAATATTTCAACCCGCAACAACTCAATTTCAATTGGGTAATCTTCGATTTATGGGGATAGTCTATGGGGAATTTCGGATAGGTGTCAATTTTCCACTTTGACCATTGGTCCAGGTCCAACACCCCGTCTTTGGTAAGGAGTTCCAGTGTTTTCAGACGCCATTCATCATGCAAAGGCAAGTCTGTTAACAAATAATGTACTCCTTTGCCAAAGCGTTGAAACAATTTCAAACTAAATTGAGCAAGCAATTCTTTCCCGGCTACCTCTTCCAGATCGCACTGTTTTAAATATAGATCACGTTCCTCTTTTTCCCGGATGTTCACAAAGGTCTTCCTGTCACGGACAAAACTCAACCATTCAGTCGGACCGAACGCTTCCAAAAGCTTTCGGGCGGCTTTTCTTAGGGCCACCTCCTTCGAGCATTTTTGTATCAATAGCAATTCAATAAATAACGGCTCCGGTACACCTCCGTTTTTCAGCATTTCCAAGGCTACCATTTGTGTGCCGGGTTCTTCGCTTTGTAACATCTGTTCTACTCCTTCTCCCATCTGCCGCGCTCCTTCTTGGGCCTCTTGCACCAAAAATTTCGGATCGGCCTCTTCAAACAAGCGGTACAGTTGATTTTCCAGCAAAAGACACACCTGGTCATAGGATGCTTCCGGTAGTTTCATGGCAGGCCGCTTCCCTACCACAATGTGACTGATACCTTCTTCCCACTTGTCGCACAGCGTCAGGTTCAGTGTTTCCAATTTTGCTTTGATTTCCTTTTTGGGCTGTTGGAATTTTCCTTCCAAATAGACCTTCGCCCCTGCCCGGAGCTTTGCTTCAGCCTCTTGTTGTCCGGAGAGTTCCAGTATCCGTTGCGTTATGATGTCCTGTAAAGGTTTATAGGCAATGTTCAAGGCCCGTAATAGCCGGTATGTTGACCAATCATGGGGAAGGGTCAGTTTGGGAACTTGCTGAAACTGATGGTAAAACCACTCTTTCTCCTCTCTGGAAAACTTGCTTTTGCTAAGCCCAAACACAAAACTAACCGTTTCTTGATACGAAAGCGGGGCAAATTTTTGCAGTTCATCGGTTTCTATAGGGAGCTTTTTTGTGCCCTCCAACATGAATAGAGGGTCGCTGATGGGATTGTCCCCAATAATAATTCGGTCAATTTTCGAACTCTTAAGGGTATAGAGAAAAGAAAAATCCTTGAGTTGGTTGTTTTCCACACTCAAGGTCACCAAGTGCTTCAATCCACTCCAGTCCTCCGGCACCCGTGACAATTGTGTATCTTTGATATCCAATAAGCGGATGGAATCCATCCCCATCAGATAAACCGGTAGTTCTTCCAGTTGCTCTCCTTTGATTTTTAAAAACCTCAAACGGTCACATGCGGTCAAATCTTCATGCAAATCCACATTCTTAACCTCTAGCTCCTCCAGGTTTTTACAAACAGAGATACCCATCAAATTGACTTTGGAAGGCTTTTGGTTACGCCAAATTATCTTTGTCAAATTTTGCATCGTAGAAAAATCCGGTCCTTTGTTCACCCCAATCATATTGTGAATAAACAAGCTTATCAGATTCTCCGGCCAACAGTTGGCAGATGAAAAATCCTCTATTTCTACTTTGTGCAAACTCAAGTTTTTCAGATTTGAGAGATCATGCAAAAGAGGCATTTGCCGCAGGGGGGCTTCTATCACCAACCGCCTCAGCTCCGGCATTACCGCAAAATCCTCAGGCAATTGGTGCAGATAGTAGCTGTATATTGTTACTTGGCGCAAAGAAGGGACACAAAAGCAAGCCGGTAATTCTTGCATCTCGTCTATATCCAATCTCAAGCTGATGAGAGGAAAGGAGAGCGGCTCTCCCGATTGAAGCCAAGCCTCGGGCACCTCAGGCATTTTGGTACAACTGATGGTTAATTCCGTATAAAAAGCCTTTTGAAAAAAATCCGGAAACTTCTTCAGCTTCGGAAGGTCAAGCGTTACCTCTCGCACTGTAGACAGTAAGCCCATGGCCTCCGGTAGTTCTTCCAGATGATCGTGTTTAATTTTTAAAGCCCGGCAAGTAGGTTTGTATTCCAATAAAAAATCATTTAACTCTTCTTTGGAACAGTTAGCATCTGCAATCACAAGCTCGTTTACTTGTTGGATTTCATCTTTAATAGCAGTATCTAACGTTTCAATATATTTACTTTTACTATACATGAATACAGGTGGTTTAGGGAAATGCCTGTAGGGGTTTTGCTTTTCAAACATCACAAGCAAAACCCCTATAGGCAGGATATCCGGATTAATTCAATGCTTTGGGATAACAATACAAACGCTTTAGTTTGGATAGTTCTTTTACTCCTCCGGGCACTTTTACAGGTACTTTGGAATACACAAAAAGCTCTTTCAGGTGTATCAATGCTTTAAAACTCTCCGGTATGCTTGTTATTTGGTCTCCTTGAATTCGAAGAATGCGTAAGCGGTTCAACTGTGTCAGTTCATCCGGCAGTTTCTCCCCGGTAATGTTCAAACTCAGTTCATTCAATGTGATATGTTTATACAATGACGGGGGAATGCCCTCCATTGCTCCCCCATCCATCATCAGACGTTTTAACTTTCCTTCAAAAAGCGGTTGGGAAAGCAATTGCTCCATTTCTTCCTTTGTCAAGGCCCAACCCGTGGTCTTTAAGTAATGCGCTTTTTCCAAAAATTGAGGAAAGACGTTTTCAAAAAATTCACTTCGGAAAGGGCTTTTCAAGCTACTTTTCAAGCGGAAAAACTCGCGTATAAATTTTCCGCTACGCTTGTAGTGGCAAACGGCCATTGAGGCAATATCAAACTCCGGGGCCATTGTTTCATAATCCCCGTAAGGGCATATGGAAAGTTGCAAGTTGGTCGGGTCGGAAAGGATTTTTTGAGCTCCTACTGGCAGTTGTGCTTTCAGTAGCTTTCTCAATTGGGTTTTGACCGATTTATCTTGAGAGGTTTTTGCTATGATTATTAACTCCGGCCAAAGCTCTTCCGGTGTTCCCCCTTGTTTTATCATCTCCAACACTATTTTTTCATTGGCCGGATCGTTCGTCCAGAGCATAGCCCGGAGGTGCGATAAATGATCATCGGGTATTTCCATCAAAAAGCCAGGCTTTTCTTTTTTATGAAGCGCTTCACTTTCCATTTCCGAAAAATAAAAATGCGGATACTCACAAAATTCCTCTGGCAACTTGGCCTTGTTGCACAACATCACAAAATCCGTATCCTTTTTTACTTTGGTTTGATAAGTAAAACCCATCGCTTGTAAATGTTCTTTTATCTGAGTTTTACTATTTTTCGAAGTACCGGCAATGGCCACCGTTTTTCCGTTAAAATCTTTTACGTCCTTATCAGATAGCTTTTGCCTTTTGGGGTTCAGTGCATATAAGCGCTCGAAAAGTATTTGCTTGAGTTCCGGGTTTTTCCCATTGAGCACTTCCACACAAGCCGGGACTAAATTTTGCGGCAAACGTTGAGATACATCCATTTCAAATAGCAAATACCCGACTGCCAAACGGGCTTCCGCAGAATATTTGTCCCTATAGAATATTCCGGGCAGATCATTGATTATGCTCTCATATTGTTCGGGTATACAGTCTACCTTATAAAATCTGTAACTTATACGATCCGACTCTACAATAAACTCTTTGGGGATAAATTGGAGGCTCACTTCCTTTAATAGGACCTTCTTCAGTGAGGGCATTTTCAACCAAGAGAGAGGAAGCTGTTGAACTTGTAGTTTGGTCAGGGTGATTTCTGTCAATTTAGGACATTTTGCCCAAGACTCCGGCAATTCTTTCAGGACTGGGAGACCTTTTAACTCGATTGTGTTTAAATTACTATTTTCACGACCAAAAGCAGGCAACTGTTTTAAATCCGGACAATCCTGAATACCAACTTTTTTTAAATGAGAAAGTTCTTGCCAGTCGGTAGGAAAATGCTCCAAGGGCAAGTGTTCAATGTTTACCTCTCGTAATGACTTGAAGCCATTGGGCAAAGACTTCAATTCACAATTCTTCAACCGCAAACGTATCAAATCAGAACATTGTAATAATTTCTCAGGCCAGTTTTTAAGCGCAGAATCGGATAAGGATAATGTTTGCAATGCGGGCATTTCTCCCAGAAAGGCTCGGGTATCGTCAAAAAAGCAATTATTCAAATGTAACTCATGTAATACAGGCAAACGTTCAAAGGAAAAGGCCAAAGGGCGTTCGGGTTTTCCCAGGCTGCCACAATACAACTCGTTCAATTGGAAAAGCGCTTCCCACCCTTCGGGCATTTGAGTAAGAACAGGCAAGTTTGCCAATACACAATGCTCTAGTGCAACAAGGGGCTTGAAGGAAGGGATCTGTGAGAGGTTTGAATATTTCTGGAGACTAAATTTCTTCAGCTTTGTTAGTTTTTCAAAATGAATTCTCAAAACGGTGTCCGGGCTTTCCTCCAAAGACAAATGTTCGAGATTTACAGCCTCAGAAAGGGCTTCGACCCCCTCCACCATACCTTTCAATTCTACTTCGAGGAGCTTGTCGGAAGCCAAAAAAGCTTTGGGAATTTGTGATTTTTCGCCGGTAAAACTCAGTTTTTCCAGATAAGGAAAAGCCTGCCAACCCATAGGCAATTGTTCCAATTTCGGAGCATGGCCGATGGTCAACTTACGCAAAGGATGTTCTTGTAATTCTTCCGGTAATTCCGATAGATATTTGTTGGAATCCAACACCAGTTCTTCCAAACGGAAATGAGCGGCAATTTCTTTTAAATATTGGTTGACATCTACTTTACTTCGCGAGAAGGTTGATTTGTAAAGTTCAAGACGAATTCCCTTCAAATTAGGGTATTGTTTTTTTAACCTTTCCGGCACCTCCGGTTTATTCAAGTAAATAGCCTCTACTTCCGGAAATTGTTCAAATTTGCCATAATAATAAGACGAATGATAGTATAATGACATTGGTTTAGTTTTTTAACTGTTTGAAAAAAATGAGTCTGTTGGCTTTACATTTTCTTTAATAAAAGCATACTGACTTCCGGGTCTGTCATGACCATTTTCAAGTGTTTGTTATTGGAATTTACCAGGTCTTGCAACAGAGACAAGCGCAAATCATTGGGTAAAAAGTCCATTTTGATAAAACTCTGAAGATTTTTCACTTCTTCCTTATCAGGCTTTATATCATTGATGGTTAGGTAATTCACCAAGCGGGTACACAGTGTTGCCATGATATCCACCCGGAAGATATCCTTATTCACACAGCCTTTTACTTCCTGGTACACTTGTTTGGTAAAGTCTTTGGCTTTACAGATTTTTTCCGGACTGATCAATTCGCTCAGGTTTTGTTGCACAAAGGCGATAAAAGCCGAAACGGTCTCTTCATCCAGACAGGAAGCCGCCAGCATTTGCACCAAGGAAAGTTCTTCCGAAAGATTTTTGATATGAGCAATACTCTCAAAAAACTGCACTAAAGAGCGGGGAGTAGTGCGATGCCCTTGGGCAATTTCGGGATAGGTGAGTACAAAGTTGATCCCCCGTGCATCCACTCCGGCTTTTTCAGCCCAGTAGGCCCAGGTTTTCGCTTCGAACTGCATGGTGATATGCATCATCCGGGTCAGCATGGCATCGTCCATAGGCGTTACCGAATAATCTCCTCCGTCCGGGTTCGCCGTTAGTACGATTTGCCATTTTTCGGGCAGTTTCCAACTGACCAATTCGTAGTTTTGCAAGAGCTGCATAATTCCCCGGAGGATACGGTCGTCTGCCCGGTTCACGTCATCGATCAACAAAATACCCGGTCCCGGAGTATCGGGCACCCAATCCGGTGCACTGAATACGGTTTTGCCCTTTTCCACCGCCGGCATTCCCACCAAGTCTCCCATTTCTTCAAACTGGGCCGGAGCTATATAAGCAAAGGCATAGCCATTCTCTTCAGCTACTTGTTGTACAATATCCGTTTTACCGATTCCATGGGTTCCCCATATACATATCGGGGTTTTCTTTCGCCCCTGTACTTCAGCAGTGGCATTGGTTTGCAACAAGTGCCCGATAAAAGTTTTTACTTCCCGGGCATTTGCTTCAGTACCATAAAAAATGTAGTTGTGTCCTTGACTCATTTTCCAAAATATGATTAATGTGGTATAAAGTTTTTTCTGGGATTAGGGCTTAGTTTTAGGGATTAGAAAGGATCCCATTCAAACATTGAACCCGGACGACTTATTCTCTCAAAACCGGTCAGAAGAGTAACACATACCGGATCTTCCTTCCTCTCTCAAAAACTCGCCTCTACCCCCCTCCTATTCAAAGTAAAATAACGACTTTCTACAAACGAATCACTCTTCCCGGCAAATGTGCTCCGCTATTCATTTTTCCACTGGAAAGCACCCACAATATGGGCATCCGGGGCTTTACTTCGGGTGCCGGTGCGCCTCCATCCGTAAAGTAAATCACCGCATCCGGACGCAGCTTTTCATTCGCCAGCTCGATAGGTGCATTAAAATCTGTTCCCCCTCGACCGCTCACAGTATCGGGAATTTCACCTTTAAAAGGGTAAATCTTCTGGATATTGACATCACACTCCACGATCGTGACAACAGCACCCTGCCGGTATACATGGTATATTTCATTAAAAAACTCCTTAAACTCCTCTATAGCCACACTACCGGAAGTATCGATGGCTAACAACAATTCGTGTTTGCGTTTGATTTTATGCCCGGGGGTGGTGCCATAGCGTTTGGAAGGTCTACGGATGGTATTCTTCAAATAAGTACTATTACTGGAAGCCGCAAACAAACGCAAGGCCCGTTTCCAATCCACTTTGGGTTTTTCAAGCAACAAGTTTTCCAAGGCTTCGATAATCCCGGCAGGTAAATTTCCCCAACCTTTATGACGAATACGCAAAGCTGCTTGCTTGGTCACATTTTTCAGTTGTTGTTCCAGTACTTTGAGTTCTCCCGGTGTTAGCTCATTAAACTCTTCCCAATAACGGTGCTGTTCAAAGGCTGGCAAATTTTCTTTTAACAACTCGTCTAACATTTTCCTTCCTTCACCAGGTTGGCCGGTCTCCGAGGAGGTTTGATGGAGTACCTTTAGTAATTGATGATAATAGTAATCCACATCCTGTTCGGCTTTCAACTCGATACCACACTCCTCTTCCACCCATTTAAAAAAGTCGAGGGTCATTCCACCTTCCGGCAATTGTTCCGGTTTGATGTACTGGTTTACGACCAAGTCGGCTGCAATATTGTATAACCGTTTGTTGGAATAGCCTTTTTGTCTGATCAGATGTTTTAGTACCAAATGCAGCACTTCGTGTTTGATCAAGCCATATTGATGCTCTTGAGATAAGGACTTCCAAAAAACGGGGTTCACCATCAACTTTACCATTTGCTTCCGGTAAAGTGCCACTGCTGCCGTGTTTACCCTTTTTGTGAATTCTTTGGGAACCCCCATTAAAAAATGCCCATAAAAAGGCTCATGCAGCAATAGTTGAATGCATACTTTTGAAATTTCTTCCAATGTTTGTTGATTTTAAATACTTGTAACAACGCTTCCAATTTAGAAGTGTACAAGTACGGTTGAGCCCATCACAATCTATAAGATCCCCCTCTTAAAGTTAACCTTACTACTCTCAGAGGGTTCCTAGCTTTTAGAGCATATTTACATTTCAGCCTTTGGGTCAAAAACTCTCCTTTCAGGAGCCTCAGCTCAGTATTTTGAGAACCCGAAACTGAGAATTTTTACCATCAAAAGGGCAGCCCCCGCAAAGAATTTTAAACATGCTTTTAGTATATTCTTTATCGTATAATAATAAATACCACTGTTTGGTATTTCACACAAGTATATCTTGCCAGTCCGTAAACTATTTACGGTGATATCTTTACCCAGAAAATTAGCTTTGTTCCATTGCCAGTGAAAAGATATGAAATAAAAATAAAAAAACCTGACAGAGACTGCAACTGCCAGGTTTTTTTCGAATTTCGAATAATTACATTTTATTTTTTATAGTTGAGAATTACTTTCTCAATAATATCGCAACATTCATGCAATTGCTCTTCTGTAATCACCAAAGGCGGAGCAAAACGGATGATGTTTCCATGGGTTGGTTTTGCCAGTAAACCATGATCTTTCAAAGCCACACAAATGTTCCAGGCGGTTTTGCTATCGGGGGTATCGTTGATTACGATAGCATTCAACAATCCCTTTCCTCTGACTTTTTGTAACAAGTCGGTTTTTTCCACTAACTGCCGCATGCGATCCCGGAACACTCTCCCCAAACGATAAGCATTTTCCGTCATATTTTCCTCTTTGAGCACCTGCAAAGCACTCATCGCTACCTGACAAGCCAAGGGGTTTCCACCGTAGGTAGAGCCGTGTTGTCCCGGCTTGATAGTCAACATGATTTCGTCCCGGGCCAAAATAGCCGATACAGGCAACACGCCACCGGAAAGGGCTTTTCCTAAGATCAAAATATCCGGTTTTACCTCTTCATAGTCACAAGCCAATAATCTCCCCGTACGGCCGATACCGGTTTGTACTTCATCGGCAATAAACAGCACATTTTTCGCCCTACACATTTCGTAGGCTTTTTTCAGGTAGCCTTTTTCAGGAACGACTACCCCGGCTTCCCCTTGAATAGGCTCCACCATAAACCCGGCTACATTGGGATCTTCCAGAGCCTTGGCCAAGGCGTCCAGGTCATTGTAGGCAATCAATTCAAAGCCTGGCATATACGGCCCATAATGCTCGTAGCTATCCGGATCGGTAGAAGAAGAAATAGCGGCTAAGGTACGTCCCCAGAAATTCCCTTTGGCGAAAAGGATTTTCGCTTTGTTTTCCTCTACTCCTT
Organism: Rapidithrix thailandica; assembly: GCF_039710355.1. Lineage (NCBI taxonomy): Bacteria > Pseudomonadati > Bacteroidota > Cytophagia > Cytophagales > Flammeovirgaceae > Rapidithrix > Rapidithrix thailandica. The sequence goes on from NZ_JBDKWZ010000006.1 coordinate 84,833, forward strand.
TTACTTCGTAGGCCCATTTACGGCATAGTTTGATGGCCGTTTCCCCTCCTTCAACCCCGGTATTCATGGGCAAGACCTTATCATAGCCAAAATATTCGGTAATATATTTTTCGTATACCCCCAATGTATCACTGTAAAAGGCCCGGGATGTCAAGGTCAGTACAGATGCCTGGTCCGTCAGAGTTTGAATGATACGAGGGTGACAATGTCCTTGATTAACAGCTGAATACGCGGATAAGAAATCGTAATATTCCCTTCCTTCCACATCCCATACCTTCACCCCTTTTCCCTTGGCAAGGACTACCGGTATCGGATGATAGTTATGCGCTCCATAGCGGTTTTCCAATTCCATCGCCTCTTTTGATGAAGTTACTATTGCATCCTGCATAATTCTGTGATTTTATGTGTTTGTAATTGTTTTCAACAGGTAACTCACTGATTACCAAAATGGTCTGTAATTTATTTACATTGCTGCGTAAGAACTGTTATTTATGTTGACAAGTAAAGTTCTTTCCTATGATGGTAAAATAACAAATTCTAGGGCAAAAATTAAAATTTACAAAGCCATGACTCCTACTTATCTTTGTCTTCAACCACTCATGTAAAAAAGGCAACTTTTTCTTAATTATTCTCGATATTTTTAATGTAAAAGGAAGGTACAGGGCTAAGAGGGCCAATATAGTGATTACTTATAAAGGACTCAAGAGTTTTGCAAAACGGATGTTAATTCGATTTATATACCCAAAAAATAACATGAATCGCTTGTGTACGTATAACAAGCAAGATACATGGAGTTATTAGAATAGAAACAGCAGGATTATGAACAGCTCAGAAGACAGAATAGAATTTTTAGTGAAGCAATTTATGCGGGAAGTCAAGCGAAAGATGAAGGAGCAGGAAGATAAATATAAAGGGCATAAAAGCCCTTCCATTGATGACTTCTTCAATTGGTTCAAGGATTTTACCCAACCGGGTAGTCCTTCTCAGGAAGGCCAGGACACCGAAGGCCAACAACGGAATACGGAACAAGACTTGCAAATAGAGCTTGCCTTACTCAAGGAGCAAGCGGCACAATTGAAAGCGCAATTGAAAGATAAAGATGATATCATTGCTCTGTTAAGAGAACAGTTAAAAAGTAAAGGTAAAGAAGAATAAACTGCCCTCTTTTAAAATAAAAAGAGGAGGTGGCCTACCCATCTCCTCTTTCTTTTTTTCAGGTTTTGCTTTTTATATCTTCAGCCCTTCCAGATTCCATTCTTTTTTCAAATCATACCGGATACTTCCTTCGGCCACAGTTAAAGGAGAATCTATATTGTTATGGTATAATTGCCCGGTACCCAAACCTTGAGGCATGTTTACTTCATAATTGGCGGTAAACTGGCAGATAGCATTCAATCCGATATTTGCTTCTAAAGCGGAGGTAATCCACCAGCCGATTTCCAGGGACTTACACACCTCGACCCACTCTTCGGAAGCCCGTAAGCCTCCCAACAAAGAAGGTTTTAATATAATGTATTGTGGCTGTATTTTTTCCAATAGTTGAATTTTGTCCGTAAATCCCCGGGCTCCGATCAGCTCTTCGTCCAAAGCAATGGGCAAGGGAGATTCCGCACACAAACGGGCCATTTCCTTGTATTGCCCCTGGCGAATAGGCTGTTCGATAGAATGTAAATCAAAGGAAGCCAGCTTTTCCAATTTGGCCATGGCATCTTTGGGAGAAAAAGCCCCGTTGGCATCCACTCTGAGTTCAATTTGTTCTTTTGCGTATTGCTGCCGGATATGCGCCAGTAGTTCACACTCCTGCTCAAAGGCAATCCCGCCTATTTTTAATTTAATACAATGATATCCCTGCTTGATCTTTTCATCAATCTGTTTCAACATAAATTCCTTATCCCCCATCCAGATCAAGCCATTGATGGGCAACGGAGCCCCGGCAAGCCGGAAGGCATTTCCTAAAACCATTCTTTGCCCTCCGTTAAGCAAATCGTTCACGGCCGTTTCAAAACCAAAACGAATGCTGGGCCATTCCACCAAACCGGGTAATTTCCGGAATTCCTGTAAGTCGTTGAGTTTGCTTAATTGCTGGCAATAGTTGTCCAGTACCTGCTCGTAGCCTTCCCGGTCGTCCACACTCAAGCCTTTTAATACACTACATTCCCCTAAGCCAAATACTTCAGGGTTACCTTTCCGGTACACTTTGACAAAATAGGTATCTTTTGATTTCATTGCGCCCCGGGAAGTACGGGCATCAAATTTAAAATCGAGTGTATATTTTTGATAATCAACTGTATACCTCATAATTTATTTGTTAAGTTATGGGAGTGAAGATTGAGAGATTACTCCAGTACTTGAATGTAGTAAAAATTTAGCAAATCCACCTTACGGAACTCAGCGCAATCCTTACAATTTTGTCCCGCAATATTTACAAAAGCTGGCATCGTGTTCGTGTCCTTCTTTACCACAACCCGGGCAGGCTGCATTGATCATGGCATTTTTTTGAGCATGGGCAATCTCCACAGAGACAATACCCGTGGGAACAGCCAACACTCCATACCCCAGCACCATCACGCAGCTGGCCAGAAATTGCCCTAAAGGGGTTTGGGGAGAGATGTCTCCATATCCTACAGTGGTCAGCGTTACAATCGCCCAATAAATACTTTTCGGAATACTGGTAAATCCGTTGTCCCGCCCTTCAATCAAATACATCAAGGTACCGATGATGACGGTAATACTCACCACAAAGCCCAAAAAGACGGTAATTTTATGCCTACTGGCTTTTAATGCGGTCACCAGCACTTTGGCTTCCCCCAGATAGCGAGCTAGTTTAAAGATCCTGAACACACGTAACAAACGGATCACACGAATGACCAATAACGTTTGTGAGCCCATCACAAAAAGGCTTACGTAAGTGGGGATGATGGACAGCAAATCCACAATGCCATAAAAGCTCGTCATATAACGAAGCGGCTTACGGACCGAAAGAACCCGGGCGACATACTCAACCGTAAACACTGCAGTAAAGCCCCATTCTATCCATCGCAACCATGTTCCATATTCACGGTCCAAAAACGCCACACTTTCCAATACCACGGCAAGTACACTGATAAATATGGCCCACAATAAGGCTACATCAAACGCCTTGCCTTCCGGAGTATCTGCTTCAAAGATAATTTCATGCATTCGCTCCCGCCATTGAGGCCAGTTTTTCCGGTTTATGTCTTGTAAATTGCGATTCATAGTAAGTCTTGATTAACTCAAAAAAGTTGCCCCTATCCGGTTCAGTAATAAAAAAAATGTCCGGTGAGTAGTTGGAAAATCCACTACACACCGGACAGTACATGTTTTTAACTTCAATACAGGCAAAACCTGACAGGTTACAGAAAGGTGATCCGACTTACTTCGCTTTGGTTTTTGTAGTCGCCTTTCTCCGGGTAGTTCTTTTAGGTTTTTCCACCTCTTCCACTACTTCCACATCGGCGAGTACTCTACCGCAGTGTTCACAAACGATCAGCTTTTTCTTATCTTTTACATCTGCCTGGCGTTGAGGAGGAACCATATTGAAACATCCTCCGCAAGCCCCTCTCTTCACTGAAACAACAGCCAGTCCGTTCGCGGCATTCAAGCGAATTCTCTGATAAGAATTGTAAAGGCGTTCTTCAAGGTTTTCGGCAGCCTTTTCCCTGGATTTCAATAATTTTTCTTCTTCTACCTCTGTTTCAGAAACAATTACTTCCAGCTCTTTTTTCTTGTTATCCAGATCTTTGTTCCGTTCGTCCAGGGTATGCTTGGTATCATCAATCTGTTTCTTCTTCCCTTCAATTGCCGTTTGGGCTTCTTTGATTTTCTTGTTAGAAATCTGAATTTCCAAATCTTGCAATTCCATTTCCTTTGAAATGGCATCGTACTCCCGGTTATTACGAACATTCATTTGTTGATCTTCGTATTTTTGCAGGAGTTGCTGCGATTCTTTAATTGCTTGTTTTTTCTGTTGGATATGCTCCTCCAACTCGTTTGCTTCTTTCTTGAACTTCTCAATTCTTGTCTCGTAACCTACAATCTCATCTTCCAGGTCTTGCACTTCTTCAGGCAAATCCCCTCTTACCTTTCTGAGTTCATCTAGTTCCGAATCTATAGATTGTAATTTTACGAGGGCGGCAAGCTTTTGCGGTACTGTATTTTCCATAAGAATATTTACGAGTTTTCAGGAAATGTCCCTAAAAATTGATCCTCTACTGTTTTAAGCCTAGTTAAAAATGAAGTGCAATTTTAACAAAAAGTTACCGAATAAACACCTACTTTGGGATTATTTTCGCTTTCTGCGCAAATATTCTATCCTTTATAAGTAGTGAACCGGATTGGTATTCACATCCGATAAACACACCCTCAATCCTTTGAATTGTTCTTTTAACCAATCAGCAAGTAACTCTTTGGTAAATACTTCACTTTCATAATGCCCTATATCGGCTATGAGAATGGTTCCTTCCGCATCGAAAAACTCATGGTATTTAAAATCTCCGGTGATAAACACGTCTGCTTTTTGAGCTTTGGCGGCTTTTAACAAGAAACTTCCCGCCCCTCCACATACTGCAACGCGTTGAACTTGATGCCCGGTGATAGGGGTATGCCGGATGCAATGTAAATTCATGCGTTCTTTCAAATACAACAAAAACTGTTGAGGAGATTGGGCCTCGGGCAAGGTCCCGATCATTCCCGATCCTATTGCACCATTATTATTCAACAAGGGATATATATCATAAGCCACTTCTTCGTAAGGATGGGCTTGTTTGAGGGCTGCAATGAGGGCACCCTGAAGGTAATCGGGAAACACCATTTCCAAACGAACTTCTTCCACATATTCCAAGCTTCCCTGTTCGCCTATATGAGGATTAGTTTGTTCATTGGGTTCAAAGGTACCGGTACCTTTGGTTTGATAACTGCATTTGGAATAATTTCCGATCACCCCGGCCCCGGCTTCCGATAAAGCACTAAGGACGTCCTGTTTGTTTTCTTCCGGCACAAAAGTGACCAATTTGCACTGTCGTCCGGATTTGGGAGCCAGGATTCGACAATTTTCCAAACCTATTTGCTCAGCAATTTTACGATTTACACCAATTTCCACATTATCCAGGTTGGTGTGAATGGCATAAATAGCAATATCGTGTTTAATGGCTTTGATTACCGTACGCTCTACATAATTGCTTCCGGTTAGTTTTTTTAAACCGGAAAATACAATGGGATGATGCGCTACGATCAAATTGCATCCCGTACGGACCGCTTCTTCTACAATTTCTTCTGTGGAATCCAGGGTAACCAATACTCCCTTTACTTCCTCTTCCGGATTCCCGACTATCAACCCCGCGTTGTCATAACTCTCTTGATAGGACCTTGGTGCTTTCGATTCCAGATAGGTTGTAATGTCTTTTATCTTTAACATAATTGCATTTTGTAGTAACCGATTGATCATGTATCAAGGCTTACGTGTTCTTTTTACCTTGGGGTGTACCTTATACATTACCAGAAGTACAATATTAAAAATTACTGTTGGGTTCACCGGAGAAACGCTCATATTTTTTAAAGAGGAACGCTACATCAAGCAGTTCTGGTTTTCCAAAGCCTCTCTCATCAAATTGTTAAAGTTGCCAAAAAATACTAATTTTGCTTCATAAATGAATAGCACAACCTTCATATGGGGCCTATACCTCTGCTTTTTGGCAATTCTGCCTTGTTCTGATCAAGCAATTGAAAGCCAAGAGTCAGAGCATGCCTGTATCGCAGTGCAAAAGCACGATCATGACCATACCGGTGAAGCACATCCGGATATGTGTTCTCCTTTGTGTAGTTGTTCTTGCTGTCAGGTACATGTAGTAATGCCTGTCGTGTATATTCCCATCTCATATCATACGTTCCCTCTTCCTCAAGAGGATTACCACCAAACACTAATTTCCTTTAAGGATTTTAGGTTCTGGCGCCCTCCCATCGTTTAAGCTTATCTCAAGGGATTATTGTGTCCTTTTCCTTATAAAGGATAAAGGAGGTATACTTCTGTTCGCAATTCGTATGACTTACTCATATTAGCACTTCAGGCCTATACCTGGTACACTTCTCCCAAGATTTTCTATTTCAAATTCGCATTTGTTCACTTTTTCTCTAAGCTACTCTGCTTGGCAGGCAAGAAGCATTATACGTTTCGATGCTTTAGGCTCTGTTTGCAAGTACGTTTTTCCATCATTCTTGTATGGAGAGAGTTTTAGTGGATTATGTACCTGTCTCTATCGGTACAATTTGCTTAAACGATAAAGATTGTAAGTTTTATGATTGACCGCATTATTCATTATTCCATAAAAAATAAACTCATTACCGGCTTAATGACATTGGCATTAATCGTTGGCGGAGTTTATTCCATGACCAAAGTTCCTTTGGATGCCGTACCGGATATCACCAACAACCAAGTTCAGGTGATTACCACCGCACCCAATCTTTCCACCGAAGATATTGAACAGTTTGTCACTTATACGGTGGAACTTTCCATGGCCAATCTGCCGGGAGTCGTAGAAATACGTTCCATTTCACGGTTTGGCTTATCCGTAGTGACCATTGTCTTTGAAGACGATATGGGGACTTACCTCCCTCGCCAGTTGGTTAATGAAAAGCTCACTGAAATCAAAGATGAGATTCCCAAGGGCTTTGGCGAACCTTTTATGGGACCGATTTCCACAGGTTTGGGAGAAATTTATCAATATACCATCGAACCCCAATCCGGCTATGACTCAACGTATTCCGCTACTGAGCTGCGTACTATTCAAGACTGGATTGTGAAAAGGCAAATGGCTATGGTGCCGGGAGTCGTAGAAGTCAACAGCTTTGGTGGAAATATCAAACAATATGAGGTTGCCATTAACCCCAACAAATTAAAAAGCCTGGGGATTACGACCCGGGAGATCTTTTCGGCCCTGGAAGAGAATAACCAAAATACCGGAGGAGCTTATATTGAAAAGAATCACAAGGCAAATTTTATCCGGGGCGAAGGCTTGGCCCGCAACCTGAAGGATATAGAAAACATCGTCATCCAAACGGTCAATGATATTCCGATTTTGGTCAAAGATGTGGCAGAAGTACAATATGGCAGTGCTATCCGCTACGGGGCATTTACCAAAAACGGAAAAGGAGAAGCCATAGGAGGAACCATTATGATGCTCAAAGGTGCTAATTCCAACGAAGTCATTGCCAACGTAAAGGAACGCGTTTCCCTGATTCAAAAATCTCTTCCGGAAGGCCTGCAAATCAAACCATTTCTGGACCGGAGTACCTTGATCAAAAGTACTACCGGAACTGTCACCCAAAATTTATTGGAAGGGGGCCTGATTGTGATATTCATCCTGGTGTTTCTATTGGGGAATTTTCGGGGAGGCTTGATTGTCGCTTCTACCATTCCCCTATCGCTTTTGTTTGCGTTTGTTCTAATGCACCAATTGGATGTCTGGGCCAACCTGATGAGTTTGGGAGCCATCGACTTCGGAATCATTGTGGATGGAGCGGTAATCATTGTGGAAAGTACGGTATTCTACCTCACTCAAAAGGTCAATTCCCAAAGCTCGGTAAAACTGTCTCAAAAAGAGCGGGACAAGATGACGGCTCAGTCGGCTTCCAAAATGATGAACTCTGCCTTTTTTGGCCAATTAATCATTTTGATTGTATTCTTACCTATTTTGGCCCTTACCGGAGTAGAAGGAAAAATGTTCAAACCCATGGCTCTGACCTTTGGATTTGCCATGCTGGGTGCCATGTTGCTTTGTCTGACTTATGTCCCCATGATGTCAGCTTTATTGCTCAATGTAAAAAAAGAGCAGAAAATCACTTGGGGAGACAAACTGGTACTCCGGTTAAAACGGCTATACGAACCCATGTTGCTTTGGGCTTTGCGCAAAAAAGCCATTATCCTGGGTGTATCGCTATTGTTGTTGTTTTCAGCCGGATGGATATTTCATCGAATGGGAGGAGAGTTTATCCCACAATTAGACGAAGGGGATATCGCCTTCCATGCAATCGCCAAGCCCGGCAGCTCTTTGAGCGAAGCCATTCAAACCACTACCAAAATCGAAAAGCTCCTCTTGAATAAATTTCCGGAGATTGACCAGATTGTCAGCCGGATCGGTGTATCCGAAGTTCCCACGGACCCTATGCCAATGGACATTGCCGATGTGATTGCCACTCTCAAGCCACAGGAGGAATGGGTAACCACAAACGATAAAGAGGAGCTGATCCGGATGATGAAAGAAACCGTTTCCAACATTCCCGGAGTGAACTATGAATTTACCCAACCCATTGAGATGCGGTTTAATGAATTGCTAACCGGAGTCCGGGAAGATGTTGCCATCAAGCTTTACGGAGAGGATTTGAGCATTTTAGCCCAAAAAGCCGAAGAAATCGGAAAAATCATCTCTGGTATACAAGGGGTAGCCGATATGAATGTGGAAGCTACCAGTGGCCTGCCTCAAATGACCGTAGAATATGAAAGGGGCAAACTGGCCCAATACGGCTTAACGATCAGTGACCTTAATACTATAGTCAGCATGGCTTTTAGCGGAGGAAAAGCCGGGGTGATCTTTGAAGGGGAAAAGCGCTTTGATTTAGTTGTCCGGCTAGACAAATCCCAACGCTCAGACATCGATGACTTAAAGAACTTGTTTGTCAATTTGCCTAACGGAGAACAAATTCCCTTAAAAGAAGTTGCACATATTAGTTATCAACCGGGTCCAATGCAAATTTCCAGGGAGAATACCACCCGCAGAACCTATGTAGGAATAAATGTGCGTGGCAGGGATGTGCAATCGCTAGTCAAAGAAATCCAACAAAAACTGGACGCGCAATTGCAGCTTCCGGCCGGTTATTTTATTCGGTACGGAGGAGCCTTTGAAAACTTCGAACGCGCACAGAAGCGGCTGATTTTGGTAGTACCGATGGCTTTGGCACTCATTTTTGTACTGCTCTATTTTGCTTTAAATTCGTTCCGTCAAACCTTGATGATCTATATGGCCATTCCTTTGGCGGCCATCGGAGGCATTTTTTCCTTATGGCTCAGAGACATGCCCTTTAGTATTTCGGCAGGAGTCGGTTTTATTGTGTTATTTGGAGTGGCAGTGCTCAACGGCCTGGTATTGATCAGTAGCTTGAATGAATTAAAAGAAAGAGGAGTAAATGACTTGTTCCAAAGGATTATTCAAGGGACTAGCAGCCGGGTGAGGCCTATTTTACTCACTGCATCCACCGATATCCTGGGTTTTCTGCCAATGGCAATTTCCACTTCGGCAGGCGCGGAAGTACAGCGTCCTTTGGCTACGGTAGTGATCGGAGGCTTATTGACCTCTACCCTATTGACATTGTTTGTGCTTCCTATAGTATACCACTGGTTAGAAAACCGTAAAACCAAAACCTCCTCCATGGTAACCGCCAAATGGCTCTTGCCAGGCTTTTTATTACTGGGACTAGGAAGCATAGACAACCCTCTGGCTGCTCAAGAAGCGGTTACTATTCCGCTAGTAGAGGCACAGGAACTGGCAAGAAAAAACTATCCGGCCGTTCAGTCTGCCCAACTTGCGATCGAGAAACAACAGGCATTATCCAAAACAAGTTGGGACCTTGGGCAAACGCAAGTGTTTACCGGAGGAGAAGAAAAAGGAAATGGTGAAGGAGGAGTAACTACCTTGATTGGTATCAGTCAACAGAACATCGATATCTTCGGAGGATTTAGCAAGAGCCGGCTAAACAAAGAACAAGTCACGCTTGCTCATAGTCAAAAACAACTCACCGAGAGACAAGTAGTTCAGTATACCACTCAGGCTTACTATACCGCCTCTTACGCCAAAAGCAGAAGGGCTCTCACCCTTCGGTTGGATAGTATTTATCAAAACTTTAAAAATGCGGCTGAAGTCCGGTACCAAACCGAAGAGACCTCTCAAATAGAATATTTGATAGCCTTGAGCAAGTATCAGAAAGTTAAAGTCTTAGCTCAACAAGCTCACGATGATTATAAGATTGCTTTAAAAGCCCTTAATCAATGGCTAATGCAAGAAGGTTCATTTGACGTGTACTCACAAGAAGAATTACTGGAAGTTCGGCCTCCTTCTTCTTTGCCGAAAAGCCCGGAAAACTCTCCATTGCTACAACCTTTGCAACAGCAATTAAAAGTCAGTGAGCAAATGGTAAGAGTACAAAAAGCCCAATTGCTACCCAAACTGAGCTTGCAATACGGGCAGCAAAAAATCGGAGGGCAAACGGGCTTTTACAGTTATCAGATTGGCTTAAGTATTCCGTTATGGTTCTCTCCCCAACAGGGTATTATTCAGGCGGCTAGAATCGAGCAAAGACGAATGGAACAGGAGTTGGCACTCCGTAAAACAGAGCTAAACGCCTCTTATCAGCAAACGCAAAAAGAGATAGAAAAAACGGCCCGTACTTTAGACTATTACCAACAACAGGTTTTACCCCTGGCCGAGCAACAAATCGAGGCCGCTGACAAAGGGTATCGCTTTGGGGAATTGGATTATGTAGCTTATATCCAAACCCTGGACCAGGCAGTCAATACCAAACTGGAATTCTTAGAATACCTGTTGGAATATCATCAAAAAATCAACCGGTTGAATTTTATAGTAAGAGAGTAATCCGGCTGAATGAAGTCAGCGAAAAATCATATCGAATGTTTTTACACTGGCACAGTCACTTAATTTTTAAAAATTGAAATACAATGAAATCGATAATAAATAGCATCATCATATTCAGCACCCTGATCGTATGTATTACATCCTGTGGAGCGCCTCAAAACGTTGAAGAAGGCCATTCCCATGAAGAAGAACATGCCCACGTTGAAGGTCAGGTTTCTCTCACCAAATTGCAGAGGGAAGCTATTGAGTTGGAATTAGGCAACATCAGCTACCGGGAAATGAATAGCACGGTGAGTGTAAACGGAATTTTGGAAGTTCCGCCTCAAAATGAAGCGAAAGTAAGCAGTTACCTTGGAGGCAATATTGATCAGATCAAAGTGATTGAAGGAGATAAAATTCGCAAAGGACAAGTCTTGGCCTGGCTATCACATCCGGACTTCATTCAAATACAACAAGATTACCTGGATGTCTGTGCGCAAATTGATTATTTAAAACAAGAGTATGAGCGAAAACAAAAATTATTCGAAGAAAAAGTATCCTCCGGCAAAGAGTTTCAAAAGGCCAAAAGTGCATACAACGCAGCCCTGTTTAAACAAAAAGCCCTCGCTGCCAAGTTAAAGCTTTTGCACTTGAGTCCACAAAAAATTGCTGAGGGCACCATATACGAGAAAGTGCCGATAAAATCTCCTATCCGAGGGTTTGTAAAAACCGTACAAACCGTTACCGGGCAATACGTTCCACCGCAACAAGAATTGTTTGAGATTGTGGACAACAGCCATATCCATGCGGATTTTATGGTATATGAAAAAGATGTACATAAAGTAAAAGAAGGACAAGGGGTGCGTTTCTCTGTCACCAGCCTTCCCAACCGGGAATTCACGGCTGAAATTTACTCCGTCAGCAAAGCTTTTGAAAGCGATCCCAAAGCAGTTCATCTACATGCTGAAATCCATAACAAACAAGATGATCTCATTCCGGGAATGTATATTCAAGGAAAAGTCATTGCCAATGACACCAAAGTACTTGCCCTTCCCGAAGGCAGTGTGGTGACTGATAAAGGCAAAAGTTATATTTTCATCAAAGAAGATCAAAAGCCACACGAGCATTTGCATAAAGAAGGCGAAGCACATTCTCATTCGGATGAACGAGACAAAGAGGAATGGGCTTTTAAAATGATGGAAGTAACTACGGGAATTCAGGAAGAAGGCTATATTGAAATTAAACCCATGGAAGAGCTCGCCCCGGATGCTCCAATCGTTACCAAGGGAGCTTACTATTTGCTGGCCGACATGCTGAAAAGCGAAGCAGGGCACAGCCATTAGAAATGAATCCTTAATTAAATATCTTCCTAATAAGAAAAGAGGCTACTTAAAAGAATATAAAATGCCACAAAGACTCTAAGACACAGAAAATTGTACAAAAAGTGATTTATCATTAGTAGTTCTGTTGTAAACCTTAGTGCCTTTGTGGCTATATATTGTTTTTTTAAGCTTTGTTCAGATTAATTAGCCATAGCCGGCTCTTCTTCTTTCTGCTTTTTCTTTTCGTGGAATAGCATGGTAAACAGAATCAAAATAATACCACTGGCCATGGCAGGTACCATCCAGATGGTCGACCAATCGTGAGGAACGGTTCCTTCGGTTTTATAATATTCAACTACCTGTCCACTGATATAAGCTCCGATAAACATCCCGACCCCATAGGTAGCGAAAGCAATCAATCCTTGTGCAGCGTTTTTTACATTTTCACCCGCTTTCTTGTCCACATAAATTTGCCCGGTCACAAAGAAGAAGTCATAACATACTCCGTGCAATACAATTCCCACAAACAACATCCAGATTCCTTCATCAATATTTCCGTAAGAGAACATGATATAGCGGGCCACCCATGCAAACATCCCTACCATCAACATCTTCTTCACTCCTAGCCGGATAAAGAAAAACGGCATTACCAGCATAAACAAGATTTCGGACACTTGTCCCCAAGACATATTTCCGGCGGCATTTTCCATCCCCAGCTCATTTAAAAAGGCATTGGTAAAGTTGTAGTAAAATGACAAGGGGATACAAATCAACATAGAAGCGATAAAGAATACAGAGAAGGAAAAGCTTTTAAACAACGAGATAGCATCCCAACCGATCACCTCTTTGATACCCACTTTCTTTCCTTTGTCTTTGGGAGGAGTATGCGGTAATAACAAACAGTAAAAACCCATCAATGCCGAAACGCCCGAGGCAATATAGAAAGTAGTAGCCTGGTGTTCGATATTCAGCAGCCCTACCGTCCAGCCTGCTGCAATCCATCCGATTGTGCCTAACACTCTCACCCCCGGAAATTCTTTTCCCGGATCCTTCATTTGATTCATGGAAATGGAATTGGTCAAAGCGATGGTAGGCATATAACATATCGTGTAAGCCAAAAGCAGTAGGTAAAAATCGTCAAATAAGGTGGCATCGGCAGCTAAATAAAGAAAAACAGCACCCACCAAATGTAATACAAACAAAACTCTCTCCGAGGCAAAAAAACGGTCGGCAATCATCCCCATAAAAAACGGGGAAATCATGGCGGCAATGGCACCGGCTCCGTAAGCCATTCCAATCTGTACATCACTAAACCCTAATGTTTTTCCTAAATAGGTGGACATTGTCACCGACCAGGCTCCCCAGATAAAATATTGAAGAAACATCATGGACGATAATTGAAAGCGCACTTTTAACTTCATATTTACTTTTTCGTTTAGCTATTATTTTAACAAGTTATTTACAAATTAGGCAATTTAGAGGTTCATAACTTTAAAGTATGTCAAAAAAGCCCGATCATTCTTGTAAATATACAAAATCTACGTAATCCTCCATGCAACTCAAAAAGAACTTCCTCCCCTATCCCGGAAAATCATTTCCGGAAGATTTCGGGTACATGCCTTTCACAACAAAACCCATCAAACCCCTATAATCCACTACTAATCAAACAGCTAACATCATTTCCATAAAAGCTATGCCTTTTAAAGATACCCTTTCCCAAACAAACCACCAAGCGTAAACAAGCTCTACATACAGAGACACTATACTTGCCAACTGCAAACACCTTAAGGCCTATTTCCACATTGTTATCAATCCGGTTGCGAGAGCACTACAAGTCACTCCGTTATCCACCAGGCCAGGTAACAGATACTGTTGAGAATTGCTTTTCTTTCGGTTTGTAGCAATTTTCCGATATTTTCATATTTTTTCACTAGCTCCCTAATTCTAAACAATCGTTTGTTTATCATTTTCAACTACTTAAAGCACAATCCGGCAGAATTTTCCCGCTCAAAAAACATGTAAGTTTTGTTAATTAATTGTAATATTCTTTGATCCATTATGAATTTTTCCGTACTTTGAAGTATCAATTACTACACAGCCGATTTGTCCTTTACATTCAATCCCATATCTTTTTAAACAATCACCTCAACTACCTATTCACAAGATTACAGAAGAAGGTTAGACTTTGTATGGAAGGGATTATTGCATGCAAATCAACATAAAAAAACTCCGTTCGACCAAGGTAATAGCCGGATAAAACACCATGTAAGTATTTTAACAAATATCACAAACCAAAGCAGTTATAAATTCAACTGCAATTTCTTGAAACCAGAAAATCGGAACTTCTTAAAAACGCTTGTTATGATAATAGCTGTAGATTTTGATGGAACCATTGTAGAACACAGGTATCCGGAAATAGGCAATGCAAAACCCTTGGCTTTTGACGTACTTAAAGAGCTACAAAAGCAAGGACATCAGCTTATATTATGGACCTACCGGGATGGTGCCGAACTGGACGAAGCGGTGGAATTTTGCAGAAAACGAGGCTTGGAATTCTATGCTATCAATCACAGTCGCCCGAATGAAGATTTTGACCAGTTAGTAAGTCGAAAAATCTATGCCGATGTATATATTGACGACCGGAATATTGGCGGCTTTATCGGCTGGGAAAAAATCCGGGAACTACTCCTTGACAAAAGCTCTATTGGCTACCGCGCCCCCAGACAAGAAGAAAAACTAAAACATTCACCCAAAAACAAACCCGGATTTAATTTTAAATCATTCTTCAATATACTACTCGCTTGGTAAACTAATAAAGAAGTGGTTTACACTGAACATGGAATCCAAATCGGCTCATCAAGGCACTTTTTGAAAAGAATAGCCAAAGCTATTGTTGAAAAAAGGAACACAGAGGAGGCGTTTTTGAAACATTTTTCAGGAAAAAGAAAAAGGTTAAATTCACTTCAAAATAAACTCTTCAAACAAACGACTCACTCGTTATAAAAAAGAACCGTTGCAGTAAAACACTGCAACGGCTTAAGTTGAGGATAGTTACATGTTTAACCATGTTATAATTTATAACGCAATAACTATACAACTCTTACATGGTATTGAATTTTTCAAAGTGTATTTTTTCGCTTTTTCATAGGTTTTCAACCCGATAAGGCTTTAATTTTCTTTTAGCTGAAAAACCACCTTCCTGCATACATAAATTGCATTCACCCCTAATTCTTTCCCTTATAGGCCCTACATTAGCCGGAAAACACGCTAAGTCGATGAATGCAAAAACCTCTCACAAACTCCTGACCTTCTCCATTGCCCTTGTATGGTTTATCAACGGATTCTATTGTAAAATCCTGAACCTGGTTCCAAGGCACCAACAAATTGTTGCCCACATATTGGGGAATGAGAATGCTGATATTTTCACCAAAATGATCGGTACCTCAGAAGTTTTTATGGTCGTCTGGATCATCAGTAGAACCTACTCCCGCATCAACGCTATCACCCAAATCCTGATTGTGGTAGTAATGAATATCCTGGAATTGATCATTGCACCGGATTTATTACTTTGGGGAAAATTCAATTTACTCTTTGCTTTATTGTTTTGTATACTTGTTTACTTCAATGAGTTTATACTGAATCGCAAAACTACCTAACCTTATCCTCTATGCTCTCAACTTTAAAGAATCATCCTTTTGCCGTGGAAGCTTTTTTTGAGCGTTCGGTGGTATTAACCTTTGCCGTTCCCCAAAAAGAACTACAAGCATTGATCCCCGAATGCCTGAGCTTGGATACGTTCCAAGATCAATGGGCTTTTCTTGCCATTGCCATGGTTCAAACCCGCAACCTCAGACCCAAAGGCTTTCCCGGTTTTTTAGGGAATAATTTTTTCCTTATAGGATACCGTGTTTTTGTCCGGTATGTCAATGCAAAAGGGAAACGGCTAAGAGGATTATATATACTTAAATCGGAAACGGACAGCGCTCAAATGAAATTTATGGGAAACCTGTTTACGCATTACCAATACACTACTACGGATATCCAACAAACCCGTCACCCAAACACAAGCAAGTTCACCTCAAAGTACTCTGACTTTAGCATTGAAATAGAGGAAAAGCCGGAACAAGATCTTTTACTTCCTCCGGAATCCCCCTTTGCCAATTGGAAAGAAGCCAGACGGTTTGCCGGACCCCTGCCATTTACATTTACTTACCTGCCCGCTTCTAAAAAGGTCGTCATCATTGAAGGGGTAAGACAAAACTGGCAACCCAAACCCCTGGAGGTAAAGCATCACCGGATTTCTTTTTTGGATTCCTTAAACCTTCATGACATCCGGTTGGCCAATGCATTTTACATTCAAAACATTCCTTATTATTGGAAAAAAGGCAAAGTAGAAACATGGCAGGGATAAGAAAACCTTTTCAGGGGATATGGAACATTATCCGGTTCAACTGGCATTTTTACGCATTGGCTTTTGGGATAGCTATAGTGGCACTATCAGGCAGCCAGTACCTCCCCGTTTCATTCCGGATTTACCCAAGTGTAATCAGTATTTTAATCCTTGTAACCAGCTTGATTTCTTTATTGGTTTCCATGTATGTTTACGATTTTTCTTCATTGTACAAAATGACTTGGCTAAACTATGTCAAAAAAGTAAAGAAAGCCCGGATACTAAACATTCATGCCGGATTTGACGAAACCAGCCAACTCCTTAACAGCCATTATCCGGATGCCGGACTTACCGTATTCGATTTTTACGACCCTGCGAAGCACACGGAAGTTTCCATAAAGCGGGCCAGAAAAGTCTACCCTCCTTATCCGAATACCCGGAAGACAAGTACCACCCAACTTCCTTTGGACTCACACACAACCGATATCGTATTTATTTTACTATCCGCACACGAAATCAGAGAGGAATCAGAGCGGCAACAATTTTTTCATGAACTGCGAAGAGTTCTTAAACCATCGGGGCAAATTGTGATTGTTGAACATTTAAGAAACCTCCCAAACTTTATCGCCTACACTATCGGCTTCTTTCATTTTATTCCTCAATCCTCTTGGTTGCTTTCTTTTCAAAAAGCGAACTTGCACATCGTTACTAAAAAAAACATTACCCCCTTTATCACTCTCTTTATTCTTGAAAATGGAAATCCATCTTAAAATTACCGGCACACTCCTTATCGTATTGGCAGGCATACATGTCATCTTTCCTAAGTATTTCAATTGGGAAAACGAACTTAAGTCACTCAGTCTGATCAATAAGCAAATGATGGGCATCCATACCTTTTTCGTAGCCCTAATAGTGTTGCTTATGGGATTACTATGTGTAACCTCCGCAAAAGAGCTATTGCACACACCTTTGGGAAGCAAAGTCGCATTAGGATTGGGAATCTTTTGGCTACTCCGCTTACTGGTTCAATTTTTCGGCTATTCCTCCAAACTCTGGCGCGGCAAGAAATTCGAAACCTTCGTTCATATTGTATTTTCCGCACTTTGGACCTATCTCACCGGCATCTTTCTGGCTGTGTATTGGATGAGTTGAGTTCTCATTCAAACAAACTGTGCTCACATAGCGCACTTTTTTTCAGTTAAAAGAAGTTCAATCATCCGGCTTTACCGTTTAACACCTCCTATTTTCACAAAACCGGGAATACGCATACTAAGATGAATTTGGTATTTTTTCTCTTAAAGTATTATACTTGTGTTATTATGCTATGGATAAATGGAATATTTTGGTTATCCGGTAGTTGGAAGTAATTTACCCCTTGAAATAGATTAAAATCATGAGTAAATACATTGACACAAATCCTGAAGCAGGAAAAGAGTTTTATCAAAATTTCCACGACAAAGGAAAAATCGTAATGTTGAATTTACTGAAGTTTAGAACAACGGCTGATTACACAAACTTCGAAGAATTAAAACCTACTCGGGAAATCAGCGGTGAAGAAGCCTACCAATTGTATATGGACTACACTTTACCTGAATTAGAAAAAGCAGGAAGCCGGATTATCTATTATGGACAGAGCAAAAGTTTTCTAATAGGACCCGACCCGGAAAAATGGGATGCTGTACTATTGGTTGAGCACGAATCTGTTTTGAAGTTTATGGAATTTGCCCAAAATAAAGATTATCTGAAAAATGCAGGGCATCGTACCGCGGCATTAGAAGATTCAAGATTATTACCCTCAGCCGAAATAAAAAATTACACCTAACAATGCTTATGGTGGGTGAAATGTTAAATTCAAGGCTTTCGGCTCTTAGCCAAGTTCATCTTGAGTAGATTCGAAAATCGCTACAAATCATATATGAGACCGTTGTGGGGGATCAAAAAAGCATTAAATATCAACTTTATCAGAAATATTAATTCATCCTTTAAATAAGGAAGAAGTTATTTCTTTTTTGTCAAGTTATTATGATGATTTTCAGCCTTGGCTGAAAAAGTTGGGATTCAAATGGACAAAAGAATATGAAACATATAAAGATTATATGCATCTCGAAATATTAGGAGAAAATAAACTCTCCCCAACAAAACCTAAACTGCATGAAAACACAGTTTAGTCGAGATCCTCGACAATTACGGTAACAAAAGCCGGAACTCATCGCCCCATCATCAATCAAAAAATCTACATGAAATACTCAAAACTTCTCATTCTATTGATATTTATCAGCCTCCGTTTACATGCACAAAACAAATCACAAATAGAAATCAAAAATCCAGAGAACACTACTTATGCCATCAAAAACGTAAGCATAATTCCGATGACAATGAACAATGAAGTCATCGAAAAGGCAACCATAGTCATTCAGAATAAAAAAATACTATCCATTAATGATAGGATTCCTGCCGGTGCAACAACAATAGACGGAAAAGGAAAATGGCTCATTCCCGGACTCATTGATATGCACGTACATAACCTGGCGGATGGACCGTATAAATCTTATCCTACAAAAGGCCCGGCACTACATTTTGATACACAAAATTTTATGACACTTTATGTGGCGAATGGAGTGACTACCGTATTTGAACTAAGCGCAAGGGCAGAACATATTGGACAACGAAACGAAATATTAAGAGGTGATATTATAGGACCCCGAATCGCTTTAGCAGGGTTAATAGATGGAAGTAATGCCAATATGACTGCAACAACACCCTCCGAAGGAAGGCAAACCGTTAGGCTTGCAAAAGGGGAAGGTTATGAGTTCATAAAAGTATATTCGCAATTGAATAAAGCAACGTTTAAGGCGATTGTAGACGAAGCTGAAAAGCAAAAAATGAAAGTTGTCGGGCACATACCCAATGAATTTAAAAACAATACAGAAGAAGCTTTTGTACCGCATTTCGGTTTGGTTGCACATGCAGAAGAATTTTCTAAACAAACAGACCGGTTTACCGACAAAGAAGCCGAAAGGTTTGCAAGCATGAGCAAAAAGAATGGCACTTGGTTAATTCCGAATTTATCTAACCTTGTGTACATCGCAAAACAGGCACGCTCACTCGATAGCGTTCGAAATCTTGAAAGTTTCAAATATGTGCATCCGCTAATGCAGAGCAAATGGATTGTCTCTAATCAATACAATCAAGGTACAAATGCCCAACGAATTGCTTACTACGATGAACTGGTTGACTTCCACCGTAAGATTGTCAAGGCGTTTAAAAAAGAAGGAGTCCCTATAGTAGCGGGAACAGATGCAGGAACGTCAGGTATCGTATGGGGATTTTCACTTCATGATGAATTAAAACTTTTGACAGAAGCCGGTTTAAATAATGAAGAAGCCCTGGCCGCTGCTACACGTTTAGCTGCCGAGTGGCTAGAAATTGACGATAAAATAGGAACAATCGAACCCGGCAAGTTTGCGGATTTAATATTATTAGACAAAAACCCTTTGGAAAACATTCGCAATACGGGTAAAATTTCCGGAGTTTTTGTGAATGGCCAGTGGCTTGATAAACATAAAATGGATACGATGCTTTCAGAGGTGGCGAAATGGAACAAAGCCAACAAAGAGAAATATAATTGGAAAGAAACCCTCAAAAAAATAAGAGGAAAATAATAATATGCTAAACCAGGTAACTACTCATAGCCGAGACCGTTGTACACTAATTTCGCCATGGAAAAAAAATCAGCAAAACAAACTGGACTTTACTACCTAGTACTCCTGACGGTGTTACTTATAATTTCTGAATTAGTTTTTAGACATATCACTGAAGCAGAAATTGAGGAAACAGTGGTCAAGGTTCTTATCGTCGGGATTCCTTTAATATTCGTATTCCTAGGACATAAATGGGCAAAGTGGGTTGCTTCTATGATTCTCATTTTGAACGGAGCAATCTCTTTGGTCGGTGTTTATCAACTGGATTCGCAGGGCCTCTATATTGTTGGATTGTATAATGTCTTTTTTGCTGTTGTATTACATATTTCCAAAAAGATTAAACCATTCTTTTCAAACGGCCATGAGCTACAAGTTGAGGCTACGGAAGAAGCAATGAAGATCAATTCTGAAAGTTTTGATTACCCCTATTTGCTGACGAGATATAAGGCAGCTTTGCTAGAGGGACTTCTGCTAGTTGGGATATTTGCCACCCTAATGATTTTGACCAAAAACCCGGAAAACAGGCCGACATCATTTATCATCTACATTGTTATTGCAATACTTTATGAACCCATTATGCTAACAGCTTTTGCAGGAACATTGGGACATAAGATCATGAGAATTAAAATAAAAGCTATTCAAGATACATCGAAGAACATTAACCTTTTTCAAGGAGTCATTCGAATCTTAAGTAAAATCATATTGGGCTGGCTTTCTTTCTTAACCATCAACCTTAATCCGGAACATCACGCAATTCATGATTATTTAAGTGCAAGCATAGTCCTGAACGATCCCAAAGTGCACAACAAATGATATGAACGCATGTCTCAAACTACCAGTTTGAAACTGAACTACAAATCCCTTACTTTATAAGAAAGTAATTTAGAGCATGGTTAAAATTCGTTGCCGGGGCCGTCCCTTTGATGATGAAAATGTTCAGCCCGAAAGGTGAAATTTAACTATGCTCTTAGTCCAGAGGCACAGCATCATACCTGGGCGTTATATGCAATTAAAAAACCAATTTGAATGCCTTACCCATATAAAAACCATAAAAGAATGGACAGAATACATCGAATTTTCAGACCGCAATACTTAATACTATTTTTGTTATTTACATTTTCTTGCAATACAAGCAAATATTCTACACTTCAAAACACAAGGAAATTTCAAGAAGAGCATCCTAAATTTTCATCAAAATTTGAAAGCCAAGTAAAAGACATCTACAAAGAAAAAGAATTGTTTGGCGATTTTATTTTTGCTGTAGTTGATGAAAATGGATTAGCTTATTCTTTTGCTATAAACAGAGAGATTTTAAATGGCAAAAAATCATCGCTTGATAATAACTCCCCCATTTACATTGCATCCAGCACCAAAGCATTTACAGGAACACTACTCAAAATATTAGACCAAAAAAAAATACTCGATATAAACGAATCACTTTATCATTACCTTCCACAATTAAATTACAACGACAACATTGATACAAAGAAAATCACGGTTAGAAATCTTTTAAATCACACTCACGGCACATTTAGCACCAGTATGACGTGGAAAACAGCCTTTTTGGGATATAATGGTCAAAATGAAGAGTTAATCAATGATTTAAATACCGACTTTCTTTTTGACCCTTCAGGCAAATTTCGATATTCCAATGTGGGGTCAATCATCGCAGGTATGGTTGTGGAAAACGTAACAGGAGAAACGTGGAAAAGCAAAATGAAAGACTATATTTTCAAACCTCTAAAAATGACCAACACAAGTACTCAGGTTAGCCATTATAACTTTAAAGCAATTCGACCATCACTTACAGTTTCCAAAGAAAGAGGAATAATTGAAAAAGGCTTTTACAAAGAAGACATTACAATGCACGCAGCCGGTGGAATAATTTCAACCATAAACGACCTTTCCAAATGGCTGAGTGCCAACATTAGAGAAGACAATATTTTGCTGAATAAAAGTTCTTGGACAGAACTTCATACTCCGACCACCTCTCAAGACAAAGAATATTTCACTTACAATCGTACTGGCTACAGTTTAGGTTGGGATATTGCTGAATATCAAAAACAAAAAATCTTAACACGCTTTGGAAACTTGGCAGGAATAAGTTTCCATATGTCATTTATGCCAGAGAAAAAAATTGGAATTATTGCATTTTCAAATGATAACAGAGCTTATATATTCCCTCATTTAATGGCAAATTATGCTTACAATCTTATAAATGCATTACCAACAGACAGTATCTTCAACAGTGAAAAACCAAACTTCGACAAAAGTTTTGAGCATGAAAATGAAATGTCATATCCAAAAGATTCTCAACTTCTAACAGAAAGTAGCCTTAATCACAAAATACTAGGCACATATCAAAACACAGCAAATTGGCCAAGTATTTCCATTGATAGAAAAGATAATTACTACATTTTTAAGTGGGGAATCCTAAATGGAAAAATTTATAAAAAAAAGGAAGGCAGCTATTTTAGTAATTTAGGCGTTTTGATAAGAGATTTTAAAATAAAAAATGATACCCTTTTAACCGGTTCATTAATTTACAAAAAAGTGGAACATTAAAAAGGCTATAAGCAATTGCTTGTTCCCTCCTACGTCTGAAAATCCCCCCGGGTTTTTAGTTTGGTGTGTACTTGTAAAGTTAAGTGTTAACCCAGGCAAACTACTCACAGTCGAGACCGTTGGCAGTAATTCTGCAACATGCAAAAATTAGCATCCTATTTATTAAATCTAGCTTTCAAAACAATGAAGATATTCAAAGCTTTACTTTTCTTATTATGCATACTTTTCTCTATTTCTTGCACCAACCAAACAAAGAAAATTACTTCAGCTGAAGTAAAAAACGAGATCGACAATTACCTTTCTAAAACAATGGAACTGCATCACATTCCCGGATTGGCTTTGGCCGTTGTTGAGGGGGATAAGATAATTTATGAAGATTACTTTGGGAAAGCCTCTTTAGAGAACAATGCTCAAGTTGATAAAAACACCCTATTCAGAATTTTTTCCGCCACAAAACTTATCACTTCAACGGGAGTATTTCAGCTTATACAAAATGGGCAACTAAATTTAGATGATAAAATTTCAAAATATATTGCTGATTTGCCTCCACCATGGCAAGACGTTAAGATTGAAAACCTATTAAGTCATTCTTCCGGTTTACCCGATATCATAAAGTACGAAAGCACTTTAACCGATAAAGAATTAATAGGAAAACTATCCGAAGACAACATGGATTTTGTTACTGGAAACCAATTCCGGTATAATCAAACTAATTATTGGCTACTTGCTCAAAGTATTGAGCAAGTTACAGGAATGCCCTTTGACAATTACATTCTTAAAAATCAGTTTGATAATTCTACCACTGGGGTTTTATTTTCTTCTAACTCACAAGAAATTATTCCCAATCGTGCTACCAGATATTTTTATAATGGCAAAACGCAAGAATTTGAAAAAGATACCAATAACAGTGGTAGAAGAGGACATTCCGGAAACGGACTGAATATCACACTTGAAAGATTCATTGAATGGAATAAGAAATTAGATGACAATGTACTGTTAAACAATAACATGAAATCCAAAATGTGGAAGCCATTCAATTTCAAGAATCAAAAAGACAATTTTTTATATGGTTGGGGCAATTACCGGGTAAACGGATTAAATTCCTATGGGTTTTCAGGTGGAAATTTAGCCGCATTTCGAAAGTTTGTGGATCATAAAACAACAATTATCTTATTGTCAAATGCTTATGAAATCCCAGCATATGACATTATTATTAATGACATAGCAAGAATTGCGATTCCTGAGTTAAAAGCCAAAAATTTAACGATGGAAGGAGAGGTTATGAATTTTGTGATAAACAGTCAATTTAATGAGGCCACTCAATCATTCAAAAAATTAAGAAGAGAAAACCCAAACTCTGACTTTGATAATTTGAAATGGAACATTAATCGTATAGGGAATTCGTATTTGTACGGTGAGAAGAACCCGGAAAAAGCACTTGACGCATTTAAATTTAATGTGGAGGCAAATCCTAATTGGTGGGTTTCAATGGCTAGTTTGGCAGAAGTCTATGAAATAAAAAAGGATAGCCTCAATGCAATTGAAAGCTATAAAAAAGCCATTTTGCTAAATGAAGATAATGAATGGAATTATAATGAACAGATGAAAAATAAAATTGAAGAACTAAAAAACTAAGGCTAACCAAAACAAGAAAGTAAAACCATTTAGGAGACCTTACTCATAAGCGAGACCGTTGCCATTCATTAAATTATAGTTACAATGTTAATAAAAGCTTGATTTATGGATAAAGAGCTTCGGGAAAATAGGGAACGGTCATAGAACATACCAATGCCCGGATATGGATTCAAAGCATTGTCGATAAGGTTTGAATTTACCGTTAGATGACTAACCGGATGAACTTACATTTTATGACTTTTTCGGTGATTTCCTAAGAAAAATCAAAAGTTTAAATCAACTCAAAATCAAGCTTATAGTTTAAATAATTTTTTTATGTCGAAAAAAGTAGATTATTATAATTTTAAACATTATACTTTTAAAGGGGCAGGCCTCATTCAAATTTTTATAGGCTTATTTTTTGTACTATTAATTGGACTTGAATACGGAATAAGTTTCTTCAGTTCTTGGGTTTGTTTATTGCCTATATCTTTTTTTATAGCAATGTTAATATTGGGAACATTGCAATTGTATTATATAGAACTGAGCGACAAACATTTAAAGGTTAAGAATTTGATCATGTTCTGGTTTGAAGAAACCTACTTAAAAAGTGAGATTTCTTGTGTAGGCTACTATTCTAAGGGAGGAGGAAAAAGTTTTAGAGAGGGAATTGAGCTCAGTTTTTTGAATAGCAATAGGAGGAAAAAAATATACTTAATGAACCTATACCAAGGTTCTTTTTGGGAAGAAATGCAACAAAAATTAGAGGCATATCATTACCCTTGTTTTAGAAAGAATTAAGGACAAAAGAAGAAACAAAAGTCAAGAAGACTATCAAATCATATTTATGAAGTGGTTTAAACGTATAGTTTTTGACCGAAGATGGAATCAAAATCGGCTCATCAAGGCACTTTTTAAAGAGAATAGCCAAAGCTATTTAATGTTTCCCCAAAAATTCGGACAGTAAATTAAGTTTAAAAATAAACCATTAAATTTACTGATATGACAAGAAGGAAATTCACATCAGCCTTCAAGACCAAGGTGGTTTTGGCAGCCTTAAAAGAGCGGGAAAGTTTATCGGAACTTGCCCAAAAGTATGAGGTGCACCCCCCCAGCAGATCAGGACATGGAAACGGGAGTTTCTAAAAGGCGCAGAAAATGTATTCGGCCATAGTGAAAAGAAAAGCGCCAGGACGGAAGCCGAAGAAAAAGAAGAGAAGTTATTGAAAATCATCGGCCGGCAAAAAGTGGAACTTGATTTTTAAAAAAAAGCCTTGTCGTGAAAAAAACAGTACCGGAACGCAAATCCATGATAGACAAGGATCATGCAAGCCTGAGCCTGGTACAACAGTGTATTTTATTGTCGATAAGCCGCTCAAGCCTGTATTACAGAAAAATGGGGTTGCGTTCATTGCTGCCCGGTCCCCATACTTCCAAGCCGAGCCAGGAAAACCCGGTGTACCCGTACCTTTTGAGGGGCCTGGAAATCAGTCACCCCAATCAGGTGTGGGCTACCGACATTACATATATACCGATGAAAAACGGATTTATGTACCTGATGGCCATCATCGACCTGTACAGCCGTTATGTGGTACACTGGTCGGTGTCCAACAGCATGGAGGTCGAATGGGTGGTTATCTAATTGCGACATACAATAAGAAAACAAACAAATTTGACGTAAATCCCGACCCAATAATTGATGGACCAAATTAAAAAAACCACACACAACAATGGCTATAAGTAATTGCTTGTTCTCACCTACTTTGATATTTTCCTTCTGAGTTTTCAGTTTGGCGTGTACTTGTAAAGTTAAGTGCGAATACACGCAAATACTCATAGCCTAGTACGTTAGAATCAATTTACCCAAACAGAATTTTAAAATGATAAAACTATATAAAGACGATAATAAAGGAAATAAACTATACGCCGAATATTGGATCGACAATAATAAAATGATCATTCATACAGGAAAAGTTGGCAAAGAGGGAAATACAGAAGAATTTAACGTATCAGAAAAGTTTAATTCTGAAAATAATGCGATAAAATATTTCAAAGAACGGTTTGAGCCCGAGGGTTACAAAGAAATACCGGACAATGACATTTGTTTTCTTGTGGTTCAATTTCCGATGAAAAGTTTGAAAGGAAATAACCGTGATCATTGGTTAAAAGAAAAAGTAACTGAATATCTTAATAGTGAATTAGGGTGGAGAGGCATTGGACACGTTGATGGCTTTGATATGGGAGAACAAATTAACTTCCCCAAAAAATATGCTCTGAATATATTTTGTGATGTGGTTGATGAAGAAAAAGGGATTGCAGCAATTAAACGGTGCTTACGAGAATATAGACTTGATTATACACAAATCAAAATCGCAAGCAAACCTTATCTGTCTGACGGAGAGTTTGAATTAAAATATTCAGCGAAAAAGAAAGACCAAACATTTAGTATATAAAAAACCGGTTACAATTGATGCGGATTTAAGTGCTAAGACAAAGTTTCGGCTTTGGTTACCCTTCGTTTTAAATTAAAAATGAAGAACCTTAAAATCCCGCACTACTCATATCCCAACCGTTGTATGTCAACCCAAAACAACAGTTATGAATTTCAAAGAATTAGAACAAAAAATTGAAAGTGCTACCCAAAAAGCCTTCATTGAAATTTTCAATACCCATAAAGACGAAGAAATTTATGGTTTTTCGCTTTACAGTGACGGTGGCGCAATGACTGTTTGCCCTTCTACAAACACCATTGATTTTTTGAACAACTTGGATGAAGAAGAAAAAGAAGAACTGTCATATTACAAATATGAACCTGCCGAATGGAAATATGAATCAGTTGGTGCAGAGGAAGAATTTAATAATATAAGTACTGAATTAAGAACTGAACTCGAAAAAGATGACTTCAAGAATGAAGAAAAAGAAACCTTTATAACCTTTAGGAACCATCTTTTTAAAACGTGTATTAACGTTCTCAACAAACTAAAGAAAGAAGCCTTTTTCAAAAACATTGTTGGAAAAGATATTTTTTTAATCTTTTCTGTTTCAGATTTCGAGTTTGAGAACAAAGAACTTGAGAAAATAGTAATCGAACTGAATGACAATGATTATAAAGATGAATATTTAAAATGGATGAAGACGTGGTAAGTATAAAAGCCAAACACACAACAAGGGCTAGTTTAAGTGCTGCTAAGGTGAGGTTTCGGCTACCGTTTGTTCTAAACTAAAAATGAATAACCTTAAAACCTCGCATACCCCATAAGACCGACCGTTGCAGGGCATTGACAGAGACGTATACAAGTGGCGTATTTGAATTTGAAAATAGAAGAATTTACTACAAAATGCTTTGAGGATAAAATTATCAAACCTTCAGAGGAAATTCAATTTTTCAACATAATCTCTGCATTATCAGTAAAAACGAGCATAAAAAAACGGGAACAAAACTGAAAAATCAGCTTATTCCCGTTTAGTACCTAGAGCCGGAGTCGAACCGGCACGGCCTAATGGCCATTGGTGTTTGAGACCAACGCGTCTACCAATTCCGCCACCTAGGCCTCAAATTTGCTGTGCAAACATAAGGCATTTTTTCTTTTTTACAAAATTAAAATTATTTTTTTCTGCCATTACCTCAACTTTCTACGGTTTCCACCGATTTTGGCTCAGGCTCTTCGTTCTTCTTTACTGTAGTTCTGTCTACAATCAAACTGACGGAAGCATCTCCGGTCACATTCACTACTGTCCGGCACATATCCAAAAGGCGGTCCGGAGCCAAGATCAAGGCAATTCCATCGACTGGAATTCCGGCTTGTTCCAATACGATAATCAACATCACCACTCCAGCTCCCGGCACAGCAGCCGCTCCCACAGAAGCCAATACAGCGGTTAAGATAATTCCCAATTGCTGTACCAGGCTAAGGTCTATTCCATAAGCTTGAGCGATAAAAACCGCTGCCACTCCTTGGTACAAACTGGTACCATCCATATTGACCGTAGCTCCCAAAGGCAACACGAAACTTGCCGTTTCTTCTTTTACCCCCAAGTTTTTCTCCACACAATTCATCGTAACAGGCAAGGTGGCCGCACTGGAGCTGGTAGAAAAGGCCATCATTTGTGCCGGAGCGATCGAAGATAGAAGTTTTCCGAAATTCATTCCGGTAGTAAACCTCACCAACAGTGGATAAAACCCAAACACCATCAGGAACAACCCTGCAACCACCACCAATGAATAATATCCCAAAGTGACCAGTAGTTCCCAGGCTTTCGCCGGGTCTTCCCCGGCAAAATCGGCAATCAATGAGGTGAGCAGGGCAAAAACCCCATAGGGGGCAAATTTCATGATGATGTTTACCATCTGGATGATCACATCATTGGCACCGTCAAAAAAGTTTTTCAGTGTTTTGACTTTTTGTCCATCGATCATCACCATTGCCACACCAAACAGCACGGCAAAAAAGATGATCTGAAGCATATTCCGGTTATCCGTAAGAGAGAGGAAGATATTGCCTGGCACCATATCCACGATAGGTTGCAATGGACTTTGATCTTTTACTGCTGCCGCTACTTCCGATCGTTTTTGCGTGTCGGTAGCAAATTTCTCACTTAATTCCTGCCGGGTTTCTTCGGAAAACCCACTTCCTGGCTCTAAGATATTCACTAAAACCAAACCCAATGAAATCGCAACAACGGTGGTAAAGATATAAATCCCCATAGTACGCGAACCCATTTTAGAGAGCTTGGAGATATCGGTAAGACTTGTAATCCCATTGACCAGAGATACGAATACTAGTGGTACTGCAATGAGTTTCAATAAGTTAATAAAGATAGTCCCAAAGGGTTTGATCCAGTCAATCGCAAATGCAGCATTGCCTGACAAACTAAATGCCAAGCCCACGGCTACCCCTAGTACCATTCCAAAAATAATCTGCCAGTGTAAAGGAATTCTCTTCATAGTTAAATTTACTAATCTGTCTTGTTTAATTGGATTTCTTGATTGTTCAACAGCAGAAATTCGGAACCTTTATGGAAAATCACACAACCCACTCATTCACAATACCTTTTCAAAGATCCATAAAATCCTTTTACAGCTCAAATGGTCCGACCGAGATCTTGAAAATGAAAGCTTCGGACTTATCAAGATTCCAAATATAAAATAAAATCCTCAAGCGACCTGAGTTTGTTACCGTTCAATCTGTCAATCCGTTGATTTATACTTGCTACCTGGCTCACAATATGAGCCGGACCAGGAAGTATCCGGCCGGCCATCCCAATATCAGACAACCCACAAGGAGCGACTTGCCAAGACAACAGCCGGAAGAACTCTTGGAAAAAAAACCTTACATTAATTGGCTTGTAAACTCGGAACGGGTTGGCGCAATGCGGCTTTTAGCGTATGATAACTGATCGTGAGTAAGGTAATGATAAAGATAACGGCACCGCTAACGACAAAAGCCGACCACCCGATTTGTATATGATAAGGAAAGGTATTCAACCAGCTATTCATCATCAGATAAGATAATGGCCAGGCAATTAATAAGGCCATCAACACATAGCGGAAAAAGTCGGAAGCCAACAAAAGTACTACTTCCATATCAGTTGTACCCAAGGCTTTGCGAATAGCGATTTCTTTTCTGCGTTGATCTACCATAAACGAAGCCATACCAAACATGCCAATGCAAGCAATTAGCATAGCAATACACGCAAAATACATAGATGTTTTGCCCAAGCGCTGTTCTTTTTCATAAAGTTGATTCAATTGCTCATGCAGAAAAAAGCTTTCAAAAGGTTCATTGGGATTGATCTTTCTCCATACTTTTTTCACTTCGGCTTTAGCCGCTACCGCATTGGTTTTATTGAGTTTTATCGCAGCATATTTCAGGTAGTAATTGCGGCTACGCCTCGAATTGGGCATATCCAATAAAAAGGGTTCTACTTTATTATGTAGGGATTCGAAATTGAAATTTTCTACCACACCAATTACTTTCTCCTTCCCACCATAAGAATAAAGCGCTTGCCCCAAGGCTTTCTGCGGTGATTCCCACCCCATATATTTCACCATTTCTTCATTGATGATCACCGCCCGTATACTGTCTCCATTAGCTTTATCAAAATACCGCCCTGCTAAAAGTTTAATGTCAAACACTTGAAGAAATGAGCCGCCACATACAAGTAAAGAAGGGAGAAATATCACCGATTTTTCCTGTCCTTTGCGGTAAAACGGATGAGTTTGATGCTTGCTACCCAATACATCTTCCATAGCACAGACCCCTTCTATTAATTCACTCTGTATTAGTTGCTCTTTAAAAGCTTCGTACCGCACCCGGTTTTCATGATGAGGCATGGGCACAACCAATACTTCTTCTTTATTAAAGCCCAAATCGGATTTTTGCAAAAACCAAAGCTGCTCCAAACTAACCAAAGTGCTGATAATCAAACTAATGGTAATCACAAACTGCAACACTACCAAACCACTGCGAAACCTTCGTTGAACAGCTCCCAAACTGGGAGCACCTTTGATTACTTCAGCCGGGATAAAGTTGGACAAGTAGTAGGCAGGATATAATAAAGAAAGCAGACCAACCAAAATCCCCGAACTAAAAGCACAGACAAAAATCAATTGGCGGTCAAAATCCGTAGACAATACCTGACCGTTGGTAATGTATTCTACCACTGGCACAATCAACTCCAACTGAATCAAACCCAGAAAAACAGCAATTAGACTGATGATTAATGCCTCAATGACAAATTGAACGATCAACTCTATATAAAAGGCACCGATCGCTTTGCGTATTCCGATTTCCCTGGCCCGCAAAACCGAACGGGAAGTACTCAAATTGACAAAATTAATAGTGGCGACCAATAAGATTAAGGCGGCAATAATTGAAAAAATCGCAATGTAACGGTAATCACTGTTTGGCCCTAATTCAAAATCCAGTTTGGAATTCAGGTGAATTTCCTCAAGGGGTTGTAAAAACAAACTTAACTGATCACTGATCTCACTGGGAAATCGCGACTCAATCAGGTCGGGAAAGGTGCTTTCCACATCCTCCGGGGCAACTCCCTCTTTCAAGAGCACATACGTCCAACAAGGATTCCAAACCATCTGGTTCAGCGATTTCTTATAGTACGGTTCAATACTGTCTATTACGGCAAAGGGAGCTATCAGATCAAAAGAGATATGGGAATGAAAGCGGTTTTTTTCAAACACTCCGGTTACCTCCAAGGGGACATCGCGGGAATAATAAATTGTTTTTCCAATGGGATTTTCTTCTCCAAAATACTTCTTAGCAATCCTCGGAGTGATGACCACCGTATTGGGTTTGTAAAACACCGTATGGGGATCGCCTTGTTGTAAGCCGAAATCAAAAACATCAAAAAAAGAGGGATCAGCTAAATAGAACCCGGCTTCATTATAGATTTTATTATTAACCTTTATTCGGTGATACGGCAGTTGGAAATTAAAAAGGCGAACAACATTTTCTACAAAATCGGGATAGTTTTGCTGTAATAGAGGCGCCATGGGATATGGCACACTGGCAGAGTGCTCCCCTACTCCGTTTTTATCTATTTGCTCAGTGAGCCGGTAAATTCTGTCAGCATGAGAATGGAAACGATCAAAAGTCAGCTCAAAACGGATAATAACAAACAGGAGAGTGAAAAACGAAACCCCCAGAGACAAGCTTAAAATATTTACCAAGGAGTAAAGCTTGTATTTATATAAATTTCGAAACGCAGTTATAATAAAATTCTTAAACAAGCCCTTATCTTTATTTTAGCGCGAAACATTGCTTAAATTCTCTGTAACCACCTGTCCATCAAATAAATGTATGGTACGGTTACTATATTCCACCGCATTACTGGAATGAGTCACCATAATGATGGTTGTGCCCAATTCGTTCAGCTCCACCAAGGTTTCCATCACTTCTTGTCCACGGGCTGAATCCAGGTTTCCGGTAGGCTCATCGGCTAGTATTACCTTGGGCCGGGTCACAATGGCACGGGCTACAGCCACTCGCTGTTGTTGCCCTCCTGACACCTGTTTGGGAAAGTACTTTCGCTTATGGGCAATTTGTAACCGCTCCATTACCAACTCCACTTGTTTTTTCCGTTCATACGGAGGCACCCGTTGATAGATCAAAGGTAATTCGATATTTTCGTACAAAGTAAGTTCTTCAATCAGGTTAAAACTTTGAAAGACAAAGCCAATATGTTGCCGGCGAAACAGGGCCCGTTTTTTGGCAGAGGCGTTTGTGACCTCTTCTCCCATAAAAAACAATTGCCCGCTGGAAGGAACATCCAGCAGTCCCATCAAGTTGAGCAAGGTAGACTTTCCACAACCCGAAGGACCCATGATCCCCACAAACTCTCCTTTTTCTATGCTTAAATTTATATTTTGGAGAGCCACTGTTTCTATATCAAAGCTAGTATAGGTTTTACCCAGATTCTTAGTTTCTATCATCATTACATTTGCCTCATTGTATTATGACCTTACCGGCCTGCCATGAGATTTGGTTTATTTGCCTTATAGAAACAACTACTCTTGTTTTTCAAAGGCATTTATGCTAGTTATTGGTAATATATTAATTGATTATCGTCCAATCCGGTGCCACAGCTTGTAAAGAATTGTAAACCAAGAGAATGAACAAAGAAAGACATAGGTAAGAAATGTTCAAAAACGGCCCAATTTGTTCATTATCGAACACTTCATAAATCACTGATTCCAAAGTTATTACCCATTAAAAATCAATCAAATTTAATGGCTTTGATGGGTTCTACTCTTGAAATAATCATGGTTGGAAATACTAACACAATTGACACCACCAAGGTAATGAGCAGATTCATCAAAATAACCAAAGTCCAATCGAAGTAAACCGGTACCACTTCCATATAATAATTTTCGGGGTCCAAGGGGATCAACCTGAACTGATGTTGGAGAAAGCCGAAGCCCAAGCCGATAATATTGCCCCAAAACAGCCCCTTTGCGATCAAGCGGATACCATTGAAGATAAAGATTTTTTGTACTTGCCAATTATTGGCTCCTAAGGCCTTCAAAGTGCCGATCATGGGCGTACGTTCCATAATCATAATGATCATGATGGAAATGATATTAAACGAAGCCACCACCAGAATAATAATGGAAACAATCAATACATTCCGGTTCAGAATCACAAACCAATCAAAAAAGTGTACATAGGTATCTGTTACCTTTTCGGGATACAAATCGTAATCAATGGTATTATAAATATGCTCGTACGATTCATCCAGTTTGTCAAAGTCTTTTAAAAACACCTCAAACCCACCCACCAACGTATCCGGCCAGTTATTCAGGCGTTGAATCAAGCGCACATCTCCCAAAATCAATAAATTATCAAAATCTTCGATACCTGTATGGTATATGCCTTTTACCTGGAGCTTTCTTAAGCGGGGTGGATCTTGAATAAATGCCATAATCACTTCATCTCCCACATGTAAAAACATTTTATTGGCAATCTTTTGACTAATCAAGATTTCGTTGGAGTAGGTAGAATCCGAAAAATCCAACCATCGGCCCTCTACTATATTTTTTTTAAACCTAAGTGTATCAAAATCTGTATAAACGCCTTTTAGCATCACCCCCATCACTTCCTCATTACTTTTGAGCAAAGCGGCTTTCCGGCTGTATCGCTGCACCGAAGCGATGTTGTCATCAATTGCCTGACTGTTTTGATAAATCTCTGACTCTGTGGAAATAGGCATCTCTTCGTACGACTTGTTCAGGTCAAAACGATTGACTTGAATATGCCCGGCATTTGCAAAGATTTTGTCTTGAATCACTTGCTTAAACCCCTTAAAAATCAAGGCAGAAGCTATCATCACAGCCAAACCTATCGCCACACTGCCAATGGCAATTTTGGTAATCAATGAGGAAAAATCTGTCCCTCCTTTGCTTCGCAGACGTTTGGAAATAAAAAATGAAAAACCTGCCACTTTGTTGGTGATACTTTTAAATCCGTTTACAATACTGAAAATTCAATGTGCCAAAATTACGATGAACACGAACCAATTCACCCAAAGCTAAATATTCTTTTTACAATACTGTATTATCTCCCGAAATTTTAAGGTTTGAGAGAACATATACGTTTTTTTACCCTGCTGTACACAAAGAAAAAGCATCTATTGCCCTCTTTCTTCTGATTTGACCGTAATCGATCTTCTTCCTTTTTTGTAAGCTTCCTTGCTTGCGCTAATTTTGTACTTGCCCCCCTCATACAAGTTGACAAAAAAGCATAAGGGGGGACATTCAAGCAATTATAAAACATCTGAAGAAAATGAATATAGGTGATAAAGTAAGAAGTATCAGGGGACAGGAAGAAGGAACCATTGTACGGTTTATCTCTTCCACGGAAGTTGAAGTAGAAATTGAAGACGGATTTCAAATTCCTTTTATGGTCCGGGACCTAGTGTTGATCTCAAAAGATGAACAAGCGTTTTTTGACGACAAACCTACAACGGTATCCAATACCCCCAAACCCCAAACGACTTCGGCTTTTTCCAGTAAGGGTATCTTTGTGGGAATGCATCATAAAAATGACAAGCTTTTAGAAGTATTTCTGGTGAATAACACCGACTTTCAAATTCCCTATACCTTTGGAGAAGAAGAAAGTCAAAACTACAAGGCGATTGCAGCCGGGGTACTGAAAGCCAAAAGTTACCAGCAAGTACATGAGTTAAACCTGGATAAATTCGAACGCTGGCCAGCCTTGGTATTTCAAGGCTTGTTCTTTAAAGCAGGCCCTACACAATACAGAGATCCATTCGTACAAAGGCTCAAGTTCAGGGCTTCTAACTTCTATAAGTCCAAAGCTGAAATTCCGCAATTAAAAAAAGACGGTTATGTATTTCAGTTGGATGCCAGTGGAAAGCCTCCACAACCCTTGGACAAAGAAAAGCTACGGGAACAAATGCTTTCGGGAAAAAAACAAGAGGAAAGTGAGTTTCAAATTCGCTCTATCAAGAAAAATAAGGGTTTAACACAAACCATTGATCTTCATGCTGAAAACTTTCCGGATGCCCCCAAGGATAAAGACAAGTTGCTTTCATTCCAGATAGACCAATTTGAAAGTGCTTTGGACGAAGCCATTATTGCCGGAGTGGATGAAATCACCTTTGTACACGGAGTAGGCAATGGGGTATTGCGTTTGGAAATACAAAGAAGGCTTGGGCAAAACCCTCAGGTGGAATACTTCAAAGATGCCCAAAAGGAGAAATTTGGCTATGGTGCTACCTTAGCCAAAATATTGTAAACAACAGAAAATCTTGAACCCGGCCGGCACTTACCGGCCAACTATTACATTTCCCAAAAGAGGCCAAAGGGTGAGCAAAAGTTTTCCTTTGGCCTCTTTGTATTTCCCATAGCTCCTCTTTTAAAGAAGCCCCAACCTTCCGAAGAACCCAGGCCTGAGAAGGGGAAATTGAAAAATCTAAAAAAAGCCGGGACAAATATTTTTATTACCTTTCTTCGTGTATTAACTTTAGCGTACAAGAATCATGAGTCATAAAGCCAGCATGAGTCTGGCACTTGCCTCTGGCAAAAATTACTCAGTCAGCAGGCCTATTAAAATCCATCCCTCCAGGGACTCTCTCAATAACATAAAAAAGGGAAGCCTTGGAGGGTTTTAAGCACCGGTGCTATTATTCATTAAAAGTACTACACTCTTAACAAGAATATTGATTTGTTTGTACCATTGATCCAAAGCGCTAAAGTTCAAATAACAATACTCCATAATCATTAACCATGACTGACAAAAAACTCAAAGTACTCATGTTAGGCTGGGAGTTTCCCCCACTACTTACCGGAGGCTTAGGCCCTGCTTGTTATGGATTGGCCAAGGCTCTTAGTACCAAAGTGGAACTGACATTGATCATCCCCAGAACGGACCCTACTCACCTCACTGAGAAATTTAATTTATTAGGACTCAATCAAGTAGATTTAGATAAGCTCGCTCAAGAAAAACAAAAATCTAAAAAAGCTTTTGAAGAAATTGCTAAAGAGGTGGAGTACATAGAAGCTACTTTTGACCCGTATCCCTTCGAGTTGACTCCCGAAGAAAAACCCCAAACAGAAAATACACCCTCTCTCCTACGCCCCAAGCAATACACCATCAGCCAAGCCTGGGTAAATCTTGATTTGCAAATACCCAAAATCCCCCCTAAGCAAGCGCAAAAGTATTTTGAAGACACAGAAAATTACGGGCCTGAAATTATGGAAAAGGTCCAGGCTTATACCGAGGTGGTAACGCACTTGGCAATGGACAAGGATTTTGATATCATACATGCCCATGACTGGATTACCTTTCCGGCAGGGATAGAAATCAAAAAACGGGTCAAAAAGCCCTTGGTTGTGCATGTACATTCCCTGGAAACGGATCGTGTGGTAAACCCTTACGCCCGGAACAAAGTATACGAAATCGAACAAAAGGGAATGCAATTTGCCGATTGGGTTTTTCCGGTAAGCCATTTTACCAAAGACAATATTGTAAAATACTACGGCATCCAACCGGATAAAATTTTTCCTATTCACAATAGCATAGCGCCACAAAAAAAGCAACCGGCACCCAAAAACAGTAACGGGACCAAAACGGTCATGTTTATGGGTAGAGTAACCCGTCAAAAAGGGCCTGAGTTTTTAGTAGACACAGCTCAACGGCTATTACAAAAGATGGACAATGTCCGGTTTCTGGTGGTTGGTGTAGGTGACTGCCTGCGGGAAACGATGTTTTTGGCCAAAGAGAAAGGCGTCAGTGATAAAATGCAGTTTATGGGTTTCCTTAATCGCGAAAAAATTGATGAACTCTTGTGCGGTACCGATGTCTATTTTATGCCTTCCGTGTCCGAGCCTTTTGGCCTGTCAGCACTGGAAGCAGCCCAGTTTCAAATCCCCGTGTTGCTTTCTTCACAATCCGGAGTCAGTGAAGTGCTGCCCAATGCCTTGAAGGCCGACTTTTGGGACACGGATAAATTTGCGAATTATTTGTATGCCCTTCTGAATTACCAAGGCTTGTACCAAGACCTGACAGCGTTGATCCAACAAGACCTTCAAAAAAGTACCTGGGAAAAAGCGGCTGAAAAAGTTGTCTACTATTATCAAAAACTAGAAGAAACCTATTTCAAATAATCTGGATATGACTGCCATCTGTTTCTACTTTCAAGTGCACCAACCTTTCCGGGTGAAAGATTTCCGCTTTCATCAAATTGGCGAGGACCCGGTACATGAGTACGAAGCGCTTAATCAACAAATACTACAAAAGGTAGCAGAAAAATGCTATCTGCCATCCAACTATTTAGTAAGTCAGTTGATTCAAAAATTTCAAAACGAATTCAAAATCACCTATTCCTTTTCCGGTGTGGTGCTGGAGCAAATCGAGCTGTATGAACCCTTGTTGTTAGAATCATTCCAGTCAATGGTAGCCAGCGGGAGTATTGAGTTACTCAGCGAAACCTATTACCATTCGTTGAGTTCCATCGCTTCTCCCGGCGAATTTGAAAGGCAAATCCATAAGCACCGCGACAAAATTCAAAGTCTCTTCCAATATACGCCCAAAGTATTTCGAAATACGGAGCTTATTTATAATAATGACATTGCCACTCATGTAAACCACTTGGGCTTTCAAGGCATTTTGTGTGAAGGATTGGGAAAATACCTTTCTGAAAAGGGCCCCAACCATTTGTACCAAAGTCCTACGGGCCTGAAAGTATTGCCCCGCAACTATCAACTTTCTGATGATATAGCCTTCCGCTACTCCTCTCCCCAATGGGAAGGCCCAACTTTATCCGCAGAACAATTTATTAAAATATTGGAGGCAGAGGCTGAAAAGGGCGCTGAAACCATCAATTTGTATATGGATT
Source organism: Rapidithrix thailandica (assembly GCF_039710355.1). Taxonomy (NCBI): domain Bacteria; kingdom Pseudomonadati; phylum Bacteroidota; class Cytophagia; order Cytophagales; family Flammeovirgaceae; genus Rapidithrix; species Rapidithrix thailandica. Next base: position 122,940 of record NZ_JBDKWZ010000006.1, read on the forward strand.
ATGAAACCTTTGGCGAGCACCATAGTCGCACTTCGGGTATATTTGATTTTTTCTCAAAACTGATTCATTTGCTTATTGAGCACAACGATTTTGAGTTTCGGACACCCCAGGAGCTAGTGCAATCATTCACACCCATCGCAAGTTACGATGTGCCCACACTCACTTCTTGGGCAGATGAGGAACGCGACCTTTCTGCCTGGACCGGCAATCATATGCAAGAAGAAGCCTTACGAAAACTTTATGAATTGGCACCTCAAGTCATTGCTACTAAAAATGACAGTTTGATTGAGTCCTGGTCTAAATTACAGACTAGCGACCACTTGTATTATATGTCGACCAAACTCAAGGAAGACGGAGAGGTACATGCTTATTTCCGTCCTTTTTCTTCTCCCTATGACGCTTACATTACTTTTATGAACATAGTGGCCAACCTTAAACTACAGGTTGAAGGCTACCTAACCTACAAAAAAGCCTTTAAAAAAGGCTTCAGGGCTCAATAATTGTCATGCCCCATGCCGGTGTTCATGGAGAAATGTAGCATGCATTCCGGCCTTGGCCATACAGGCCTTGCAGATTCCCCTCCGGACTTCTGCTTTTTAGCTTTGAATCCTTATTTTTGTGGACAGTGAGGAATATTATTCCTTAATTTGTCGTATATTTTTTTATTCTTATACCTACACCTGACTTGAACAGAAATAAACGTATTATTTCTTTAAAAATCTTCTGGTCTGTTGTTGTATTAAAAAGACAAACTAAAATTTTCACTAACGCACAAAACCTTGAAACTGAGGACTCTTATATTTCTTTTGCTTCTATGTAGCATTTTACCAGCACTTACTTTTGCTCAGAAAAAGGAAAAGAACAAAACTGATAAAAAAGAAAAAGGGCTACTCTTACAAGATTTCAATCCCTCTGACAGCAGCTCTGTGCTACGCCTGCCCAGCCTCCGGTTTGAAAACATCAACAAAGTTGCCTATTACTACGATGCCGCCAAATTGGCCAAAATCAAGCGCTACCGACAAGACAAACAGTGGGACAAGCTTTTCATTTCTTTGTACGACTATATCAGTCACTTTGGAATTAATAACTTCCTCAAGCATCAGGATATGGAACTCCTTTGGCTGCTGGCCCGCGTGTCCGAATACGTAGGTCATGTCACCATCACCAAAGATGTATACACCTTGATTATCAAACACTACCGGGGTGATCTGCAAAAGGCCCTGTTGCACTACGATAGTCTGACGAAGTTTGAAAAGGACTTGTATGTAAACATTGAGCACTATTATAAACTGGTGCAAAAGAGAAAGGCCATTGATACCCTGAAGCCTCCGGAAAATGTATTGCAAAATATGGGGGAGGCCATCAACTCTCCCTTGGAAGACTATGGCATGACCATTGGCGGAAACAACGATAACATTATCTATTTTACTTCCCAACGCCTCGAAAAGGAAGGTGGAATTGAAGGAATTGAGATTGGCAATGAACCCAAAAATGAAAATATTTACTATTCCATGCGAGACACCGAAGGTATTTGGAGTCCTGCCAAACCCTTTGAAGGCATTAATACCAAATACAACGAAGGGTCACCCTGCGTAAGCCGCGATGGGAAAACGCTGGTTTTTGTACGCTGCCATAGCCCTGAAGGATTTGGCGACTGCGATTTGTTTATTTCCTATAAAAAAGAAGATGGTACTTGGACTCCCGGTGAAAACCTGGGTGAGTCCATTAACAGCTATGCCTGGGACTCCCACCCTTCTTTTTCTTTGACTGAAGACACCCTCTATTTTGCATCCGATCGCAGAGGCGGTTTTGGAGGCTCAGACATTTACTTTAGTGTAAAAGGGAAAAAAGGCAATTGGGGAAAGGCCCAAAACATTGGTCCTATTATCAATACACAAAAAAGTGAACTTTCACCTTATGTACACCCCAAACATAACGTACTGTATTTCAGCTCTAACGGTCAGTTAGCAAACTTCGGAAGCTTTGATATTTTCAAGTCCTTTCAGGTGGATGCTTATTGGATCGAACCCAAAAACGTAGGCCCCTTGGTCAACGGCCCCGGAAACGAATTTTACTTCTCCACCGATTCCAAATCCGCATGGATTTATTATGCCAAATCCACACTCCGAAACATCGAAGACCTGGACTTGCATTCTTTTCCTATGCCCATGGAAGCAAAGCCCAACAATACCATTCGTTTTTCCGGCAAAGTGGTGGAGCCCACTACCGGAGAAGTGTTTGAAGGGATTGTCTCCGTTATTGACCTATCGGATGGCGTAGAGGTCGCTCCCAAATATTTACGGGAAGACGGAACATTCGAGTTTGAATTGATCGACCAGAAAAAATACTTATTGGTCATTGAAGGAGATAATTTTTTCAAAATCGAGGAAATGTTTTTTGTAGACGGAGAGACGGAGATTTGGATGTCAACATCCCCGCCACTAATGTAGAGCAAGCAGTAACCTTTGAGTCCATTGATTTCGACATCGGTAGTAGTGAACTAAAACCGGAAATGGAAAACAACCTGCATTTGATCATCGACTTTTTGGTGAACCGCCCCCAATTCAATTGTAAAATCACCGGCCATACAGATACAACCGGAGACCCGGCTATCAACAAAAAGCTTTCGCAGGAAAGGGCTGAAAATATTCGTAATTATTTACTCTCTTACGGAGGCTTGGACTCCTCCCGGGTACAAGCGGTGGGTATGGGCTCGGCTGACCCGATTGTCAAAGACGAATACAGCGAAAAAGACCGGAAGCTCAACCGAAGAGTTGAATTTCATATGTATCTTAGTGAAAAATTCAGAAAAAAAGCAGAACACGGAGAGCCGGAAGAAGGGAAAAAAGACAGGGAAAAGTTTGAGAAATAATTTCTTTACAATAAACTTACCTGAAAAAAGGCAAAAAGGCCCTTCGGACATTCAATTATACTCATGAGAGAATCACTTTTTATTCAAAAAAATAAAAAAAAGTGGGAAAGGACGGATCGCTGGTTGAAAGACCCGAGTGAACACAACCCCGATACATTAGCTGACTTATTTATAGAACTTACCGATGATTTGTCTTATGCCAAAACCTATTACCCAAAAAGCCAGATAACCACGTATCTGAACCAACTCACGGCCACGGCCCATCAAATCATTTATAAAAATAAAAAGGAAAAGTCTTCCCGTATCCTTACTTTCTGGACCCAGGAGCTGCCTCAAGTACTGGCAGAAGCTTACCCTCAAATCTTATATGCCACACTGTTTTTTTTAACCTTCGTACTGATCGGGGTAGTATCCGCTGCTCATGACGACACGTTTGTCAGGTTAATCATGGGGGATGCTTATGTAAACATGACCATTGAAAATATCAAAAACAATGACCCCATGGCCGTCTACAAGCAAGCCAGTGAGTTAGATATGTTTTTTGCCATTACTCTGAACAATATAAGGGTGTCCTTTTATGCTTTTGCTATGGGTATTCTCGGTTCGGTCGGAACCCTTTTTATTTTATTGAACAATGGCATAATGTTGGGAGCCTTTCAATATTTCTTTTTTAAATATGACTTGTTGTTTACTTCCGTACTCACCATTTGGATACACGGCACCCTTGAAATATCCGCCATTATGATTGCCGGGGGAGCTGGCTTATGTATGGGCAACAGTTTGTTGTTTCCCGGCACTTACTCCAGGTACCAATCCTTTTTGAAAGGAGTAAAAAGAGGTTTGAAAATCATCGTAGGCCTGATCCCTATTTTTATTATGGCCGGCTTTTTAGAAGGCTTTGTGACCCGGCACACCGAATTTCCGGTTTTTGTAAAGTTATGTATTATCATCGCATCGGCTGCCCTGATCGTTTGGTACTTTTTCATTTTGCCTTACCGGATCAGAAAGGCTTCTCAAGCTCCTAAAAATCAACCCCTACAAACCCTTACCCAAAAACATGAATAATTCATTGAAAGAAAAAGAGATTATACTCAGGCGAAAAAGAGATTTTGGAGAGAAAATCAATGCTACCTTTGCTTTTATTTCCCGCAATTTTGCTCCTCTTTATAAATCAATTTTATTCATCTTAGGACCCATCATTGCAATTACCGGAGCCTCTTTCGGCCTTCTCATGCAAAAGATTAGTAACCCTGAAACTTTATTGGATGGGCTCGACTCCAATTCCATAGAGGATTTTTACTTCGGTTTGTTCCAAATGAAAGAAATCCTCGGAATGATGTTTTTTGGAAGTATCGGTTATATCATCGCCATTTGCCTGATCTACGGATATTTGAAATTATACCTGAACGGAGAGCGGGACATTTCCACTGAAATGGTATGGGGAGAAATCAAAGGGAATTTTCTCAAAGTGCTGATCAGCGTATTAGGACTTTTTCTTTTTACTCTTTTTATCTCTTTCATCCTTATTTTTATTTTTGGGATCATGATTACCGTAACCGGGGCAGAAGACATCGGACTGATCTTGCTGTTGGTTTTCCTTTTTTTTGGCGTATTCATCTATTTAATCACCTCCATCGCTTTCATATTTGTAGCCCAAGTGATTGAAAACATCGGCTTTTTACAAGCCATCGGCCGTTCGTTCAAACTCATTCAAAACCATTGGTGGAGCTCCTTAGGCTTTTTTGTCATCCTTAGCCTTATTACCAGTTGCACATCCTATATCTTTCAGCTCCCCATGCAAATCGTCAATATGATCAACACTTTTCATACGATTCAGAATATGGAACAGGGTATGAATGGCTCTCAATTGCCGGATTTTTTGATGATCTTTTTCGGTATCCTGACGAACCTGGGAACCTACGCCACTTTACCCATTTTGTATATAGGAATTGCATTTCAATATTTTAATTTGGTAGAACATAAAGATCAAACCGGACTAAAAGAACAAATCAGCGCATTCGGAACTCTGACAGACGATGAGGAGGAAGAGGAAGAGTATTAGCAATATCTATTAAGGTGTATTTATGCCCTTTCTATCAACCCTTAAAAGCCCCCATAAGTGAATGATTAGTAAGATTACTCATCTCAATTCCAGAAAAATCTCAACTGCCTTTTGTATTCTTTTGAGCCTTATCGGACTTCAAGCACTGGCACAGGCGGATACTTTGCAAGTACAATATGACAGTATTGCTGTAGAGATAAGAGCTTTCGATGCCCAACAGTTACAAGAGTACCTACAAGATGATACTTTCGTTTACGAACAAAAAAAAATAACAGAAGATGTATCGTTCTTAGACTTTTTGCTTTACTGGATTCGTGACTGGTGGAATAGCCTCTTTGAGGATGTTCAAAATATACAATCCTTCAAAATGTGGATGTATATCCTTCTCGGCATTGTGCTGACCTATATCGTATTGCGCTTTTTCGATATTGACTTGGTCAGTTTTATGTACAAAAGCCCCTCTGCCAATCGCTTCAAAGCACAACTGGTAGAAGAAGATATTCATGAGATGGACCTGGAAGAGGAAATCAAAAAGGCCATTGCCGAGGGAAATTTCAGATTGGCGGTACGCTATTCCTATCTCAGGATACTGAAAATACTCAGTGAAAAGGAGCTGATCTCCTGGCGAATAGAAAAAACTAACCATGAATACGAGGTAGAAATCCGGGACGATGCCTTGCGACAGGAATTTGAACAAGCCACCTATATTTTTGAAAGCATCTGTTACGGCAACTTTGACGTAAACCGGGAGCAGTTTGTCACCGCACACACCGAGTTTGAAACGCTAAGCCAAAAACTAAATCAGGTAGCCGCCTCTTAACCGGCCATATATATGCAAAAAAAAGACAGGAAATTCTTATATATTTTGGGCTTCTCTTTTCTATTGCTTTTTGGGGTGGAATACACCGCTCCCAAACCTCTTGACTGGAGCCGCACCTTCTCAAAAAATGACAAAATACCCTACGGCAACTACCTGTTGTACAATTTGTTACAGAGTATTTTTCCCGATATGCCTATCCATACGCTCAACACCTCTTTATATCAGCTCCTGAATGAAAGCTCTTTGGATGAAGCACTGTGGGAAAGTAATTTTATTTTGATTAATGACCAGTTTCAACCGGACGCAACCGACCTGGGAAAGATGTTGGCATTGGCAGAAGAGGGGAGTAATTTTTTTATTGCTTCGCATACCTTTTCCGAGAAATTTCAAGATACCTTACAACTCGGAGCCATGAATATGCTGCCTTTTTGGCGTATGCGTCCACAACAAGGGGACACCACGCATCATACAGGGGCGAATTTTGTAAATCCTCAATTGCGAACAGAACCCTTCTACCCCTTCCGGGAAAATGAAATATTCTTCAATTTTTCCTCTTTTGACACTCTCCGTACCACCGTACTGGGGCAAAACAGCATGGGGGATATCAATTACATAAAGGTGGAATATGGCAAGGGAAACTTCTACCTGCATGCCAACCCTTTGATTTTCACTAACTACAATATGGTAAAAGCCGATAATCAGGAATATATTACCAAAGCCTTGTCCTACTTGCCCCTACGCCCTACTTATTGGGATGAATACCATAACAAAGGCTACCAAATGGCGAAAACGCCTTTGCGCTTTGTGCTCATGCAGCCTTCGCTAAAATGGGCCTATTACCTCACCTTTTTTACCTTGATCGTTTTTGTGATCTTTCGAGGCAAACGAAAGCAAAAAATCATCCCGATTCACAAACCTCATCCCAATACGACTTTGCAATTTGTAGGTACTATCGGCAGGTTATATTTTCAGCACAAAGACCATAAAAACCTGGCACTGAAAAAAATCACTTATTTTAAGGAATTTCTACGAAGTCGTTATTATTTGAATACTCAACAGCTTGATGAGCATTTTATCCGACAGTTGGTTTCCAAATCGGGGAAAAAAGAAGAGGAAGTAAGACGTTTATTCCAATTGATTGATCAAATTTCTTCTCAAGGCCAAATTTCAGAGGCTACCTTACTTGAGCTGAATGACCGGATGGAAAAGTTTTATCAATAAAATAACCCATCCGCCCTTACCAGCACAAGCGGTTCTTAAGGGTGGATGGGTACTTCTACCTCAAAGCAAACCAACTCAAATATTCACGACCTCCAACAGCTCCCCACTTCCTTGAGTTACCATATGCCAGTTGTCAAAGGCAAAGCGAATACGGGCAAAAGCGGCTGTATCCAATGTTACGGAATGATTGGTAATATACTCGGTAAAATAACTCAGATTGGGATTGTGCCCTACGATAATCACCGTATTGTATTCGTTGGGCATCTCATTTACAAACTTGAGCAATACTCCCATAGGAGCTAAATACAAAGAATCATCTTCAAAGATCAAGGAAGTATCAATAGCCAAAGGCCCGGAGATGTATTGCGCAGTAGTTTGTGCCCGTTCTGCCGGACTTGTATAAATACAATCGATGTTTAGTTCCAATTTATTCAGCAAGATCCCCACATGATGTGCATCGTTCAACCCTTTACGGGAAAGTGAGCGGCTTTGATCGGTTTCACCGGCCAGCTTTTCCACAGCTTCGGCATGCCTCAATAAAATTAATTGTTTTTCCATGAAATTGATATTAAAAAAATAAGCGATACGATTGTAGTGAATAGCTATTGAACGGACACGAATAGCCGCCATCAGCACTCTTCTCTTCTCACTGTACTAACAATCTTTCAATTTGGTTTACGGGATAGTTGGTGATCTTAGATTTCTTTTTTCAAGTTAGAAGTCTTATTTTTTAGAAAAAATTTTAACTATGAAAATTATCGAGTGCCCCCGGGATGCCCTTCAGGGAATCCACACTTTTATTCCCACCTCTCAGAAAATCCGGTATTTGAATGCACTTCTGAAAATAGGCTTTGATACCATCGACTTTGGAAGTTTTGTTTCTCCCAAGGCCATCCCCCAGATGCAAGACACGGCTGCGGTACTTCAGCAACTAGACCTTTCGGCCACCACATCCAAACTGCTAGCCATTATTGCAAACCTAAGAGGAGCTCATCAAGCCGCAAGTTATGAAGAAATTTCGTATCTAGGATTTCCTTTATCGATTTCCGAACAATTTCAACAGCGCAATACCCGTAAATCCATCGCCATCGCCTTCAAAGAATTGGCCCAAATCCAGGAAGTTTGTCAGCAAAACAATAAACTATTAGTCGTATACCTCTCCATGGGCTTCGGCAACCCGTATGGAGAAGCTTACCATCCGGATATTGTAGTGGAATTTGTACAAAAACTGGCTTCTTTACAAGTACAGGTCATTTCTTTGGCAGACACCATTGGTTCGGCCCGGCCGGAATTAATTCAGTCGTTGTACTCTCAATTGCTTCCGGCTTACCCTTCTATCGAGTTTGGTGCTCACCTGCATGCTCAGCCCAAAGATGCTTTAAAAAATATTGAAGCGGTTTTCACAGCAGGTTGCCAACGGATTGACGGAGCACTAGGGGGCTTGGGAGGGTGCCCGATGGCCAAAGATGTGCTTGTCGGTAATATTGCCACCGAAACCATATTGGCCTTACTGGAAACACAAAACGAACCGTTTGCATACAACCGGCAAGCTTTTGCCGAAGCACAACAGATCAAAGATGAAATTGTTCGATTTAGCCAAGCTTGAGATTTGCGCCTACATCAAAGCGTTCAATTTTGTATTGTAGTCTACGGATAAAACTGATGCCCGGCCTGAGCCATTTCCTGCAAAAGCGGACAAGGGGCAAACCGCTCCCCTACCCGCTTTTGCAGGTCATAAAACAAATTCAAACTTTGGTCCCAGCCCTGTTGATGCATATACCGAAAAGGCCCTCCTAAAAAGGGAGGAAACCCCAACCCTAATACCGCTCCAAGGTCACCATCTTGTGGCGAATCGATAATTTTACCTTGTAAGCAGTAAGCCGCTTCGTTCATCATCATACATACTAACCGCTGAAAAATATCCTGACTACTTACCGGGTGAGCGCGGTTGATGGTAAGATACGGTAAAACTTCTTCGTTTATTTTCCCCTTTATTTTCTTTCCCTGTCGATTATACACCCAAAAGCCCTTCCGGTTTTTCCGGCCTTGAAACCCCGCTTCAGACAGGCGCTTTAATGTCTCACTCAAAACCGTTCCCTTTCTTTGCAAAAACAAGTCTTTTAAGCCCCCTTCTGTGATCTGCGCTCCTATGTCAATGCCTACTTCATCTATCAAGGTAATGGGCCCTACAGGGAAACCATATTGTTGCATCACCTTATCCAAATAAGCAGGCTCTACTCCTTCTTCCATTAACAAAAGCGCTTCATTAAGATAGGGAGCCAAAATACGGGTAGTATAAAATCCGGGACCATCATGAACTACAATACAGGTTTTTCCCTGGCGGATACCAACATCCACGGCAGTGGCCACTACCCAATCGGCCGTTTCTTTAGACCTTACAATTTCTAATAAGGGCATTTTAGCCACCGGAGAAAAATAATGCATTCCAATGATGCGCTCAGGCTTTTGGCTATTCGCAGCGATTGCCGAAATGGGTATGGATGAAGTATTACTGGCAATCACACAACCTTTGTCCACAATAGCTTCCAAATCATGCAATACTTGTTGTTTTACAGACAGGTCTTCTACGATCGCTTCCACTACCAAATCGCAGTGTTTTAAAAAGGTATCGTCCAACGAGCCTGCCAATCGGAGCATCTGTTTTTCAGCTTGTGAGGAACTTATAGCCTTTTGCTTGATTTTTTTATAAAAGGCTTTCCAAACAGCTTGCTTGGTTTTACTAAGGGCTTCGGAATGTATATCCTTTAACCGTACTTTGTAGTCGTTAAACAAAGAGACTTCCGCGATGCCCTGCCCCATGAGTCCCGCTCCTAAAATTCCAATGGTATCTACCTGACTGGCCAAGTGCCCGAATGGATTTTTCTTTAGTTCATGCATATGTAAAAACAATTGAATAAGCGCATGGGCTACCGGGCTATGCAAAAGCCGCTCGAACAGATGGGTTTCATGAATCACCGCTTCTTCAACGGAATGCGTAGTATTATACCTCAAACACTCGATGATCAGAAGAGGAGCCGGGTAGTTGCCAAAGGTCTTTTTTAAAACTGTGGATTTGGCTTTATTTAATATCAGATTACGGGCGATCGAATTTTCTCCCAATTTTTTCAGTACGGAAGACTTTCTGTAAAACTTTTCTTTGGCAATGGACAATGCCATTTTTTTCGCAGCGGCTAAGAGTTTGGGCTCCTCCACAATATCGTCTACCAGACCAATTTTACGGGCTTTATGAGCATAGGTGTTTTTTCCTGTCAGCAGCATGTCCAACGCCTGTGGCAAACCGATTAATTTGGGAAGACGGATAATCGCCCCCATACCTGGCAACAATCCTAATTTCACTTCCGGCAAAGCCATCATCGTTTCTCTTGACCGGGTAGCAATGCGTCCGGCACAGGCCAAGGCGATTTCGGTTCCACCTCCCATACAAGCTCCATGAATTGCGGCTACAAACGGTTTGGGTGAGGTTTTGATTTCTTTTAAAATCCGGTGTCCGTTTCTGGCTGCCTCTTCGGCTTCCCCCGGTCGCATCCGTAAAAAAGCTTTGATATCCGCTCCGGCTACAAAACTCTTCTTACGGCTTATCAATACCACAGCCTTTATTTGGGAATTTTCTCGAATACGCTGCAATACTCCTTCAAATTCACTTAACAAATCAACGGATAGCAGGTTGTGCTCTTCTCCTTTCAAATCCATCCACACCACTCCCACATTTTCTTGAATTTCCAGGCTTAAAAAAGACTTACCGGTGAGTTCACTTTTTTGATCAGACACTTCATTCATGATTTACACTGAGAAAAATGCATTAAAAGGAATACGGTTCAAGCAGCAATTTGGGCCTGTGAACCGGTAATTCAAATACAGGTTTGTACCAACATTGCATGGCCGAGCCCTCCTGCAGCACAAGAGGCTAATAAGGCCCATTCCCCCTGTTCTTTGCCCAGCCGGTTCACAGCAGTGGTAAGTAAACGTGCTCCTGTTGCCCCAAAAGGATGACCGATAGCCAATGAGCCTCCCCATGCATTTAACTTCTCGATGGGTACTTCTCCTATTTTGATAGAGAGTCCCAGGTTTTCGGCAAACTTCTGAGAATCCAGGCATCTAAGATTTGACAAAACTTGTGCGGCAAAGGCTTCATGAAACTCAAACACATCGATATCGCTCAGTTTCAGCCCTGCCACCTTCAATACCTTAGGTATGGCATAGGCAGGCCCCAACAACAATTCCTGTTCAGGGTTGCGTCCGACAAAGGTATAGCCACGAATGACGGCTTTGGGTTGCAAGCCCAAAAACTCAGCCCTGCCCTTGGACATCAAGAGTACTACAGCGGCTCCATCTGTGAGGAAAGAAGAATTTCCGGCCGTTAAGGAGCCATATTTTTTATCAAAGACAGGAGGAAGTTTACTTAATTTACTTACCGAAGAGTCCGGCCGGATGCCGTTATCCGTGACGATCCGATGAAATGCAGGGGGAAACTCAGCCGCGGCCACCTCTTCACCCAACCAACCATTTTCCTGAGCAGCCAACGCCAATTGATGAGAGCGCACGGCAAATTCATCCTGTTCTTTGCGGGAGATTTCAAATTTCGCCGCCATTTTATCACAGTCTTCGCCCATGGTCATCCCCGTCAAAAATTCGGCAACTTGAGGAAATTCGGGCACAAAATCTTTCGGGCGAAAGTGGGCCAACATTTTCACCATATCTCCGGACGACTTTACTTTTTGGGCTTTAAAAAGTTTTTTACGCATTTCTTTACGAAAGGGAATCGGGATATCAGACAAACAATCCGTACCTCCGGCTACCACCATTTCGTATTGCCCGGTCCGGATCCAGTCGGCAGCCTGACAAATTGCCGCATTGGCAGAGATACAAGCCATGGATACGGTGGTAGCCGGAGCAAATTCGGGAATTCCTCCAATAATAGCCGCTTCACGGGCCAGGTTTGGTGTCTTATTATTATGGGTGACGGTGCCCAATACCACCCGTTCCACTTCTTTTTCAAAAGGGCCTGTTTTTTGAAACAGTCCTTTGATCGCCATCGCTCCTAATTGATAACCCATCAAATCCTGATAGTGGGTATTGGAACGAAGAAAGGGAATCCGGCAACCTTCCACCACCACGACTTCTCTCCCTAAAAACTCATTTTCTGCCATAGAGATTTATTTTGAGATATTGTTTTCAAATCAGAGGAGTTTCTGCGATAAAAACTCCTCACAAGGAAGTGTTTGAAAAGCAGGAATTACAAATTTCAATACAGAAAAAAACATTCTCCTGAATCCTTAGGCAGGCTTAACAAACAATTTTTGAAAGCTTGAAGCGATTGCTTTGCTTCCATTGAGGATTATTTGGCTTATGAAAGGCATTGCATTTCCGGCATCTATCGCTCCGGTTGAGTTGGCAATGTTTCGAATGTATTATAAAAATGCAAAGAGTTTCTCAAAAAACAAACCCCTATAAAAACAAAAAGGCTGCCTTGAAATCAAGACAGCTTTTCATTAAAAACGAAAAATTAAAGTTCAAATCTGCTATGCTCGTATGTCCATAAAGTATGTTAGAGAGAGTTTATGTGCTTACAAAAGTTAACGTTTATTGATTAAAATTAAAAATATGCTAAGGTAAATATTTATATGCTACTTGTATAAAGAACTCGTGAAAGTTATCACTTGTTATCAAAATATCAAAAATATCTGCGGCTTCTTCAAATTTAGCCTTGTTATACCCACTTTCTCCTATCTCTTCTTTGATTTTCCGCAGTTGGCTCAGTAGCATTGCTTTGTACAATTCATAGGTGATCGCGGTACCGTCATCCAGACGAGCGTGCGGACATTGGATCCATTGCCAAATTTGCGAACGGGCAATTTCTACCATCGAGACATCCCAATGTTTGTCAGAGATACTCTCCGCAGCGTTTCCACTGATCCAGGCTTCCAGGAATTTCAAGGTACATTCGATGTTCTCCTGCATACCGTTCCGGGTGATACTACCCTCAGGCACAGTCAGCAGTTCATTTTCCTGTACTTTAAATTCTCCGTTCACCCGCAACACTTGGTTGAAATGCGGCATAAAGCGTTCAAATTGCTCACGGGCCACATCCACAAAGGTCAGGTCAGAGACACAAGTACCGTCAAATCCTAATTTCACTTCTTTTTCAAATGTCTTTTTGACTTCCTCCAAGTTCTCCATTCCTGGTAAAAACTTATTTTCGGAGGCGATTGCCAAGGCATTTCTTGTATGGCAGGTTTTCACCAACAATTGCGCTAAAACAGAGATAAAAGAAGCATTTTTTACCACCGCTACCCGGTCCGGTAAAATAAATTCGGGCAAATGTCTGAATTTTTTTATAAAAGAAAAAATATAATCATGAATTCCCAATTGCAAGCCACAAGCATAATCGCTTAGTTCATAAAGGATTTCGTGCATTTGATAAGCCGCATGCACCGTTTCGATAATCACTTGTGCCTTGATAGAGCCTTTGGGCAGATGTAATACTTCTTCTGTAAATTCAAACACCTCGTTCCATAAGCTCGCTTCCATATACCCTTCGATCTTGGGCAAGGTAAAATATGCCCCTTGGCCGTTTTGTCGCAATGCATGGATATTATTGTACAAATACAGGCCATAATCGAACAGAGAAGCCGAAATTTCTTCCCCGTCAATAATCATATGCTTCTCTGTGAGATGCCAGCCCCGGGGGCTTACAAAAATGACGGGTAACTGCTCTTCGTGTTGCGCATCAATGCGGTTACTGATGTAGTTATACAGCTTTAAATGGCTGTTCATCACATTCTCCCACGTCAGGGAACAGATGCTTTCGAAGCTTAACATGAGCGTATCGGCATTTACGGCCTCCAGCGCTTCCAGTTTGGGAGAAGAAGCAGATATCGCTACTTCCACTTTCCGTTCCAGCAAATGCAAGGGCACTGGCCCTATCTCCCATTCACCTTCACGTACATGCTTGGTTTCAGATAAGAAGCCGGGCATAATGCCAAAGCTTGTTTCCTTCTGCCGATCTTCGCGTTTGGCCAGCAATTCCTTGCGCCTCGCGTTAAACCTACGGTGTAATTTGACAAGAAATTCCAAAGCCCTCGGTGATAAGAGGGCTTGGAATGTGCTGTGTTGTTTACCGGTTAATCGTATTTTTTCTTCTTCAAGAAAATCTATGAGCAGTTTCATGTGGGTTAAGGTGTTATTGTAAATAAATCTGCTTGGGGCAAAATTATATAATGGCAAGAATATACGCAAGCGAATTTTCGCTAACAATTGCAAATTCGTTAAATTTCTATATTCTTCCCCGCTCTAATTCGATTAAACTAAATCTTTCGTATTTTTATGCCTGAAAATTATAGATGCCGTGATTACAGACGAAAACATTAGAATAATCTTTGGGTTGAAGATTCGCATGCTGCGCCAACAGAAAAGCATGTCGCTGGCTGAACTTTCTAAAAATACCGATATATCTGTTTCGTACCTCAACGAGATAGAGAAAGGGAAAAAGTACCCCAAAACCAATAAGATCGCCTCTTTGGCCAAGGCTTTGGGCACTTCCTATGATTGGTTGGTTTCCCTTAAGTTGGAAAAGAAACTTCGCCCATTGGCCCAAATATTGGAATCCAACATCTTAAAAGAACTGCCTTTGGAGGTCTTCGGGATAGAACCCCGTGACTTGATTGAATTGGTGTTAGATGCGCCTGACAAGCTTAATGCATTTATCAAAACCTTACTGGAAATCTCCAGGAACTATGACCTGACAGTAGAAAACTTTTACTCTTCGGTATTGCGTTCTTACTTGGAGTTGAAGGAGAATTACTTTGAAGAGTTGGAAGAAGCTGCAGAAAAATTCAAAGCGGAATTTTTGCCCGATACCCCATTGACGATCGAGAGCTTGTCGGACTTTCTGGCCAAGAATTTCAATTATGAAATTGATTATGAAAAAATCACCGAGTTTCAATCGCTCAATGAAATCCGTTCGGTACTAAGAGTAGAGGCTGATAAAAAAATCCTTTATATTAACCCTAAACTCTCCGAACCTCAAATACTATTTATTTTGAGCCGGGAAGCAGGGTATAATTACTTAGGACTTAGCCCTCGTTCGTATGCTTACTCCTGGGTGAAAGTGGACAATTTTGATGAGTTGCTCAATAACTACAAAGCCACGTATTTTGCCGATGCAATGCTCATTCCACGCAAAAAACTGATCATTGATTTGGAAGAGTTTTTTGCCTTAACGGAATGGAAGCCAGATGCTTTTGTGCATTTGATGGAGAAATACCATCAATCACCACAAATGTTTTACGCCCGCTTGGTAAGTATTTTGCCTCGCTTTTTCGGAATTAACAAATTGTTTTTTCTACGCTTGTATAATACTCCGCACACCAATCATTTCAAACTGACCAAAGAAATTCACTTGGCGGGTTTACACAACCCGCACGGTACAGACTTGAATGAGCACTATTGCAGACGCTGGGTTTCCCTGACAGTATTTAAGGAATTGGAGGAGCTACAAGTACAAAAGGCTTATAAACGTCCTGTTTGCGATGCACAGATTTCCAAATACATTGACTCTGACAACCAGTATTTCTGTATCTCTATCGCCCGGCCTCTTCATCCTACACAAAACACCAATTGCAGTTTGACGATCGGAATAGCAATCAACGAAGAGTTTAAAAAGAAGGTGAAGTTTTGGAATGACAAAGCAATCGATGCAAAAGAGGTAAATGAAACTTGTGAACGTTGCTCAGCCTTCGATTGTAAAGAAAGGGCCGCTGTACCTAGTAAGTACGAAGAAGAAAGAGCGAATGCCAATATGCAAAGAGACATCGACTTATTGCTTCAAAAAGAAGATTAAAAAGTAACCGAATATATAGTTCTGACCGGAACGGGTAGTTTTCTGAAGCGGAATGACTGCCACACTATCGTCTTTACACTGAATAACATACTTTAACCTCAACCAAAAACAACTGTTTAAATGAAAAAAATCACTGTCTTAGGTGCCGGAACCATGGGAAACGGCATTGCGCATGTCTTTGCTCAACATCAATACCAGGTCACTTTAGTAGATATTTCTGAAGCGGCTTTGGAAAAAGCGTTAAAAACCATTGGCAAAAACCTGGACCGGCAAATCAAAAAAGACCTGATTGACGAAGCGCAAAAACAACAAACATTAACTACGATCAATACCTCTACAAAAATAGAAGAGGCGGCTCCTTTGGCAGATTTGGTCATTGAAGCCATCAGTGAAAATATAGATTTAAAGAAGAAAATATTCCGTCAGTTGGATGAGGTGTGTGATAAACAAACCATCCTGGCATCCAATACCTCTTCGATTTCCATTACGGAAATTGCCAGTGTGACCCAACGCCCTTCGCAAGTAATCGGGATGCACTTTATGAATCCGGTTCCTGTGATGCAACTGGTAGAAGTGATCCGCGGGTATGCCACTTCCGATGAAGTAACTCAAAAGGTGATGGAGGTTTCTAATAAACTGAATAAAATTCCGGTGGAGGTGAATGATTATCCGGGATTTGTATCCAACCGGATTTTAATGCCCATGATCAATGAGGCCATTTACACACTTTATGAAGGTGTGGCCGGTGTAGCCGAGATTGATACGGTAATGAAACTGGGTATGGCCCACCCTATGGGACCATTGCAACTGGCCGATTTTATCGGATTGGATGTGTGCCAGTCTATTTTGGAAGTTATGCACGATGGCTTTGGCAATCCCAAATATGCTCCTTGTCCTTTATTGAAAAACATGGTTATGGCCGGACATTTGGGTGTAAAATCCGGAAAAGGTTTTTACGATTGGTCACAGGGAACGAAAGAGTTGATTGTAGCAAAAAAATAAAAAGCGTAGAAGTAAGAGGAATTAGGGCAAGTGGGTTATTTACACAACTTCACCCGCTAATAAACCTAATTCCTCTGTTTTATTATTCCTTATTTAAAACGGCAATCCGTTTCACCCCTACTCCTTCTTCCGTGACAACTTTCAACAAATACACCCCTGTTGGAAAGCCTTTCAAATCTAATTGTATTACTTCTTTCAAACTACCGGACAAACCTTTAAAAGGCTTCACTTTTCCTTGTAAATCATACAGAATTAAATTCATCGCATGTACACCGGATAAATCCACCGTCACCATCCCGGCAGTTGGATTGGGATAGATTTTGACTTTTTCGTTCCACTCATCTTGCATTCCAAGCGGCTGTGTAAAAACTTCCTCCGCATTAGAATAATTTGAATAGAGGTTTTCCTTGAAAGCCCTGATTTTATAGACAAAGTAAGTATTAGCACTGGCCGCCCCATCTTCAAAAGAAAAAGTATTGGCATTGACAGTATTCAGCAACTCAAAAGCCCCACTTTCCTTTTCGCTTCGAAACAATTGAAACCCATCTATCTCCGGGCCTGTATATTCCCAGGACAATGCAACTTTGTGCCCGGCTTGAACGCTTGCCTGAAAATTTGCCGGTTGGGAAATAGCAAAAGGCAAACAAAACGGCAATTGTACACGCGATTCAAAACTTCCGGAATCCACTTTTATATTCCCCCACTGATCCATTACCTGGAAATATCCTCCGTCAATTCCATCGTCAAACACATCCGTCAGTTCCAGTAAGAAGCAACCTTCGGGCAGACAAAGGCCTTCGTTCAGTAGTCTGCTGCCTGGGGCATCCTCATAAAAGCCCCCTTGAACCAAGGAAACTCCCTGTTGACTAAACAGCTCCCAAAACGTCTCCGAAGCAAATTCATCCGATTGTATCTGTAATTGCACCGGATTTCCCGAAAAGTCCAGCAGTTGGCTGTCTGTATTATTTGACAAATTAGTATCTTCTTTTGCATTAACACGATTGACCTTGACCTTCAATTTCTCAGTTTTCCCTGTCCATCCGGCAACGTTAAATGCGCCTAAAGTGATCTGTGTTTTTTCTCCGTTAGGCAACGTACCGGACCAGGTTTCCTGGTAGTGCTCATTCCCAATAGAAAGCAAAAATTGCAGTTGATGAATGGTTTCTTTTCCCACATTCCATACCTCTAACACAGGGCTTATAGATTCCGAATCTTTACACTGATACACTACATCCGGTTCTTTCAGATGGATGGCAGCATCCACTTCATGGATTTGAGTACAAAATGTAACCTGGGTCTGATCTCTGAATTTCTCATCAAACTTTCCTAATAAAAACCCATCTTCATTTTCTATATGGATGCTTCCGCCTTGAATACCGTCTCCAAAAGCATCGTACACTTCCAATACATAACATGCTGAGGGCAAACAATAGGCGGCTTGCCATATGCCGTTGCTGCCCCCTTGTGCCTCGCCTCTAAAAAGCACATCGCCTTGTTCATTTTTAATTGCCCAACTTGTTTCTTCCGGAAAATTATCGGTCTGAATAGAGAGCCTTATGGAGTTTCCTTCTTGTTCACTAGTGGTAAATTGAAATTCCGCATGGCTATTCAATTCCACTTCATCCGCACTCCCTTCTACTTCAGACATGCTGAACTCAAGGGTATATTCCGTACCCAAATTGGCTAGAAAACGAAATCCATGCTCGGATAAATCGACTTCCGCCAATGCTTTGGGAGATAGCCCTACTCCAGCATTGAATGTAACAGGAACTTGCCAAAAGGAATTTTCAACACCTTTTTCTTTTATATTTACAATAAATGAAGAAACTGTTTGAGTACCTGTATTTTTAACTTGCAATTGTAAAGGCACACTGTCTTGGCAAACGGTCACTTCTACCTCTTGCAAAGCACCGGGAATTTCAACATTCGTAATTTCCAAATCGTATTCAGGGGCCTGGGTAATATGTACTCCAGGACTGTTGAATTGCGCCTCTACGGTCCATTCGTAAAATTTATTTTCTTGAAAAAAGCCCCAATTACCTGAAGTGACAAAGCTTTTCCTCACAATGGCCTTTTCTTTAAAATGCCAATACGCCAATGCATTTTCACCCAATTGATCGATGGTGCGAAGGGTCAAAGTATCCCGGATAGCCAGGCGCTCCTGCCCTGTGAAAACAAGTGAGGGGTGAATTTTATCAGGAAGTTTGTCTTTAAAAAACGTTGCGTCCGATACATTGGCAAGTAAAAACACATTGCCTGGTAATACTTCACCAGACAAAGGAATCTCTTCATCCTCTATTTGAAGTACAACTCTATCCAAATTCACAGTTTCCTCTCCGGTATTTGCAATTTCCAGATAGTTCACCGTACCATTAGTTGCCTGAGGAGTAGCCACTTCACTAATCAACAAGCCGGGAAATACCGGTGCATTTTCATAAATCCATTGTTCAAAATGAGCTACCCGGGTATAAATGCCCGGCTTTCGGGCTTCTCCACAACCAATTCCCCAACTGGTAATGCCGGCCAGTTTTTTACGCCCGGCTGCATCATTTACGACCAAGGGTCCACCACTGTCTCCTTGACAGGCATCTACTCCTCCTTCTTCTTTTCCAGCCGCCAACATATGGGGAAAAATTTTAGAAGTAATTCCCTCATCATCCAACCAGCCCGCTACTTTTTCATTGGCTACTACCGGTACTTGCGCCTGACGCAATTGGTTCGAAGCGATTCCTGTACCGAATTGCATTGCCCCCCATCCGCTAATGGTTGCCCACACACCCTCATTGGTCAGGCCAAGTTGCTCCTCTGCCAACGAAAAGACAGGAATGGGTTGAGCGGTGAGTGCCTGAGTAGTAAAATCCAAGGGTGTTGCCAATTCAAGGATGGCCAAATCATATTCATTGGTAACCGGATTAAAAGGTTGACTCACCCAGCGTTTGATGGCGAAACGTTGCCCCTCCGTAGCAGACAATTTTGATTGCCCAATCAAGACTTGTAGACTTCCGGGGTCACGTCCTTCCAGGCAATGAGCTGCCGTCAAGACAAAACGCTTGGTAAGGATTGCTCCCCCACAATGCAAACGCTCTCCATTATTCATATCCAACAATGCCACTTGATAAGGAAAATCCTGGATATTTGCCTCACTTCCTCCTACAATGGTCACTCCGTTACCTATTACCTGTGCACTTGATACATAAGTACAAAAGAGTAGAAAAGTTAAAACAGGTAGAATTGTAATTTGCTGGCATCGAGCATTCATGAATAGTCTATCAGAAAAGTTTTGAATAAAAAAATAAAACAACAAGGTACAATTCAGCCCTTTAGGAGGCAAAAATTTCCTAAAAAAACAGAAATTTGCTTTGAGCCTTTTGAAACAAGCTTTTTTACAAATTCCAGGTTTTAGCCTTCACTATTTTTAATTACTTTAGGCCAAAAATTTAAAAACCAGTAAACAAGCATCATGACACAAACCACGCAACATATTTTAATGGTGAGACCAGCAGCTTTTGGTTACAATGCCATCACGGCACAAAACAATGCCTTTCAACATACCGGAGAGCAATTACAAGAGGAGTCTTCTTTGCAAGAGAAGGCTTTGGCCGAATTTCAAAATTTCACCAATGTGTTAAGAGAAGCCGGTGTACACGTTATCGAAATCTTTGATACCCCGGAGCCGAAAAAGCCTGATGCCATCTTTCCTAATAATTGGTTTACTTCTCACGCTGACAATACGTTGATTTTGTATCCCATGTATGCTGAAAACAGGCGATGGGAAAGACGCAGAGGAATAATCGAACTGTTAGAAGGAGAGTTTATCATTGAAAATGAAATTGATTTCTCCCACTTTGAAGAGGACCATAAGTTTTTAGAGGGTACCGGCAGTATGATCTTCGACCGGGTCAATAAAATTTGTTATGCTTGCCTCTCCGAACGCACCGAAAAAAGCTTGTTAGAACTCTTCGCTGAAAAAACAGGGTATCAAATTGTGGCTTTCCATGCCTCAGACGAAAAGGGCACGCCTATTTATCATACCAATGTCATGATGGCCATGGCTACGGACTTTGCTGTTGTCTGTCTGGAATCTATACAAAGCTCACAGGAAAAGGAAGATATACTGGAGCAACTGAAGAAGACCCATAAAGCAGTCATTGATGTTTCTTTAACCCAAATGAAAGAATTTACATGCAATGTACTGGAAGTTGAAAATGCCAAAGGTGAACGGTTTTTAGTAATGTCAGAGCGGGCTTACAAGCATTTCACAGAAGAGCAAAAAACGCAGATCCGCCGATTTACCGGCATCCTTAAAACCCCCTTAACAACCATCGAACACATCGGAGGAGGCGGAGCCCGGTGCATGATGGCTGAAGTCTTTTTTCAACCTCGTCATTAAGCCTTCCAAGGGCTTTTCCCCCTTTCTAAAGGGTCTTTTTACCCTGTAACATCTTGTACAATAAAAAGACCCTCAATCCGACAAGTTTTCCCAAAAACACAACTTGGTATATCCAGCACAAAGAAAACGAATATATCTCTCTGGATTCCATATTATTAAAAATAGTATTTTACCCAAATCTTTGCACTAACCTGTTACGAAATTGTTATAAAAATTGTATATTTAATCTCTAAATAGTACCGACTAATTACTAATAATAAAACTTAGGCTTTTTCAAACCTCAGAGTTTATCCTAACCGAATTTGCGAATTAATGAAAGTTTTCAAGAAAAAATTTTCTGATCAAGAAATCATCAAGGCCATAGTTGACAACCAAAAGCTGGATGATTATATCAAACAGTTGTTTTCAGATTGTTTTGCATCAGTTACTCGTTTTGTAGGTAAGTATTATGGAAACAAAGAAGATGCTGAAGATATTTTTCAGAATGCTTTATTGGTATTTATTGACTTGGTAAAAAAGGACCGGTTTAGGGGAGAGTCTTCGATCAAAACCTATTTCATTGCCATCTGCAAACACCTGTGGATGAATGAGCGCAAGAAAAAATACAATGAGCAACAACGGGAAGAAAAGTACTTCTATAGTCAACCCCAGTTTGAAGAGGATGTGGAGCTTACCATCCACGAGCGGGAAAAGCGTCAAGGTTTATTCGAGCTCTTTGAAAAACTAGGGCCTACCTGTAAAGAAATTCTCATCCAATTTTATTTCTATGAAAAACCCATCAAAGAAATTCTGGAATGCCTGAACTATGAAAACGAACAGGTGGTTCGCAATAAAAAATATAAATGCATGAAGAAACTAACAGATATGATTCGCAATGACTCAACTATCATGTCAGCTATAAAAAACTACTTAGTATCATGAAAGATCAATTTAATTTTGAGCAATTTGAAGAGATTGAGAGTTACCTTGCCGGGTCCCTTTCTCAATCTAAAAAAGAGTATTTTGAGCAACAGATGAAGAAAAATAAAACCTTACATGAGGAAACCAGTGCCATACACTCCGCACAACAGCTCATTAAAGATTATTGCTATGAAGAGGAAGTAAAAGAATCATTTCAAAAGATGCTTAGAGAGCAAGATGTAGAAAAAAGAATTCACTTCGGATATTATTATATGCGGCTTGCGGCTGTGTTTATCGCAGGATTGATAGTAGCCAGTATAGGAATACAATTTGCTACCATTCACCCCCAAGACCTTCTCAGTGATTTACAGCCTTATGAAGCTTCGGTAAAGCGGGGGGATGTGACTGCCGAAGCCTCCATGCAAGCGGCCTATCAGGAACAAGACTATAAAACTTGTCTTAAATTATATCAAAACCTGGAAGCTCCCACTCTACAAGCTCAAATGCTTTCCGCTCAAGCACATTTTAACCTTCATCAGACTCGACAAGCAGTTCAACAATTCCAAGGGTTGAGGGCAAGTGACCATGTTTTTTATTCACAAATAGCCGAGTGGTATTTGGCTTTTGCCTACCTGGAAACAGGAGAAATAAAAGAGGCAAAACAGATATTTGACAGCATTAAACAAAATCCCGATCACCTAATGCACTCCGAATATTCGACTTGGATGGAATGGAAATTAAAATTGCTTCATTGGAAAAGTTAAACCTGAGAAAAGAATATATAGTAAGAAAGGCAGCCGTTTAAAGCTGCCTTTTGTATTTTTATGTTTTTCATTTCTTACAATGGCTACCATCACAAAAAGGGGCATGATCAGTTTTTTTGCACCCACACCATGTCACCGTACATTTTTCTCGAAGGGAGATAGATAACGGTGTATACCCAGAGCCTTTATGCGACCCGTCACAAAAGGGGCCATGGTTACTTTTGCCACATGTGCACCAAGCATATTGTCCTGGCTCCATTTCATACACCCAAGGCCCCGGTTGTTGTTGATTTTCTTGTTTCAGCATTAAATTCCTAGCTTCCGGTCTTTCACTTCTTTAAATCTATCAAAAACTTCATTGTATCCACGCCATCGGCATAATCACTCACTTCGGGAAATTGGGCTTTTCCAAATGAGAAACTTCCTGGCAGCCATGCCTCTCTGGAAACCACGCACTGAATTTTTGCTTGATTTTCCTGCAATTTTTCTTTCAGACTTTCTTCACTCTGATAATATTCATAGTATACCACCCCCACTGGTGATACCAATGCTTCATTTGCAGTGAATAATACATATCCATTGTCCAAATGCTCCACTTTATTTACCAAATAAATGGATTTATTATAATCATAATTGTTGGCATATTTATGATTGTCTATGGCTTCAATACCCAATGGTTCCATCACTTTTAACAAGGGTACGAGATCAAATCCTTCCGGCAAATACAACTTCGAAACATTGCGACAGCCTAAACCAAAATAAGTTAGAATATCGCCCCCCAGGGCTTTCAAATCTTCTTCTGTTTCCTTGCCGGAAAGTACGGCTACGGACGTTCGGTTTTTCCGGATAATATTGGGAAATTTCGAAAAGTAATATTCAAAATAGCGCGCTGAGTTATCACTACCGGTGGCAATGACGGCATCTACATCCTTAAGGGATTCTACAAAATGAATCATAGAAGCAAATTCCGGCTCAACTTCCGTCAACAAACTTGCTATGACTTTGGGTAAAAATGCATCTTGCGAACTCAATTTTGCATAGAGTGGATGACCACTTAACAAGACGGTCATAAAATCATGAAACCCCACCAAAGGGATATTGCCCGCCATAATCACCCCGACTTTCAAGGGTTTCTCCGGTTCGGTGATAGGATATGCTGCCAGCCACTGTGTCAGTGATTTTTCTTTCAGTAACCTCACAATGCCTTTTAAAGCGGTTTCAACAGACGACTGACTAAACCAGGTATTATGATTATAGGCCTGTGTTACCCATTCTTGCTGTTTCTCTTTAGGTAGATTTTCCAGAATCTTACCTAATTTTACAAATGCATCAATTCTTTGTCTTATGAACATAATTTTGTATTTAATGGCAAAATTATTTGAACAAAACCAACAGTCTTCTAATTTTGTTAAAAATCCGTAAAATAATTAAAACCAAACTTAAAAGAGGTAGAAAATGGCTATTATGATCACTGACGAATGCATCAACTGTGGTGCATGCGAACCCGAATGCCCCAACACTGCAATCTATGAAGGTGGTGTTGAGTGGTCTTGGGCTGGAGGGACTGACCTAAGTGGAGATATACAACTTCCGGATGGCAGTACAGTAGACGCTGATGAATTACATGAACCGTTTTCTGATGAGTTTTACTACATCGTTACCGGCAAATGTACTGAATGTACTGGGTTTCACGAAGAGCCTCAGTGTGCAGCGGTATGCCCAGTGGATTGCTGTGTAGAAGATCCCGACAATGAAGAATCTGAAGAGGATTTAATGCAGAAAAAAGAGTGGATGCACGCGTAAGCCCTTCAGTTTCAAACGAGGATGTCGTTTTTTCACATCCTAATCAAGGTAATTAAAAAACTTAACAATACACCAAGTGAACACGGCAATTATATTTTGCCGTGTTTTTTTTGTTGTTCCGAAACAATCAATTTCCAATACTCTCCTCCATTCACTTTCCCGGAGCCTCCAAATGTAAAATCGCCTTTTACTCCTTTGACGGCCAGTGTACCATCGGCACTTTCATTAATTTCATTGGCAAATATTGGTGTATTCGAAAACAATGGAATCATATCGGTAAGCTCTCCGGCCTTGTTCAATAGCATCAAAAGCACATTAAATCCTCCTTTGCGAAAGGCTTCACTTTTAATCGCCATTTCTCCGTCCACAAATTCCAGAAAATTAGCCATCACAACAAAACCTGAGCGAATAGGTGTTACAGGTCCTACCAAGCCCCGGATTTTTAATTGTCTCTGATAACTCATATTCCCCATCCGGTCCAAGCGCTCAATAAAGCAATCTTCCAATGATTCAAAACGGTCTTCTTGTTTTTGGCCTTTGGAAACGACCAATACTTCATTCCCTCTCTCCACCCATGAAATGTTCCGGGGGACTTTCTCCTCCTCCATCATATGGTCAAATTTTACCATTCCTTGCGGATCCAAACGCACAATCCGGTAAAAAACTTTCTCCCCGTTTACCGATTTTAACACCATTGCCGAATGATCGTCTTTCACACTTAACATTTTAATCTGGTCGTTACAATTTGCTCCGTTTTCCGTTTGGTGCCGGAAGGTTCTCAACCATTTGCCATGAAACTGCGAATCAATTTGAGCCAAAAAGGCATCTTGTTGTTGTGAATTATTCGGAGTAAAAAAGCCCGCAACCAGTTGTCCTCCATTGTCCAATTTGACTAATTCCGTTCCGGCATAGCCACCAAAAGAAAGTAAGGAGTCCAGATTGATGTTGGACACATCCAAGGCGATAGTTTTTTTGCGGTATTCCACTCTGGGAAATGCATAGGAAATTTTCTCCATGGAGTGCATGGGTTGCCTGTCCGAACGGTTTTTGTTCTTTCTTTTGGCAATCAAATATTCGTATTCCAATATTTTATGGTCTACATACAATCGCTCTGTTTGAATATAGCTTTCCAGGCCGGCCTCACCCTTTGGATAAGCTTGCCGGATATACTCCCGGTATTTATTCAGTTCCGTTTCGCTGAAAGACATATTTTTCAGCAAAATATCCGCTTCTTTCAGGTTTTTATGAATCAGGTCTTCCAAGTGGTTGTTATCCGAAAGCCTTCTTTTGTTTTGACCGGATAAAGTTTGGTGCAATTTGATATAATGTAGCAAATCCAGTTTAACTTGTTTGAAGGAAAGGATTTTTGCCGCCAGCGAATTCCCATCCAAATCAAACAAATCCGTGATCACTTGATTGTGTTCTGCCCGAAGTTGCTCATCCGGAAAAGCAGCGGTATCCACTTCCTGAAGCATTTTGCTAAGTTGCTTGTCGGTTACAAGCAAAGTTTGTTTTATCCTTTTGGCCTTCTCTAGCGAGATATTCAGAATATTTTTTGCCCACGTTCCGTAATCAAACAAAAGCACATTTTTTTCATGAAATGTACCGGAAGTAACTTTTTCCGCATCAAATTTATTGAACTGCCTAAAGGAAAACTTTTGCTTGTGTAAGACCAACTTTTTGATTCGCAGGTAATGATGATAGTCTTTGAGGGCTGTTTGTAAAGAATCAAACTGGAAGGCAATATTTTCAATGTCGTTTTTTACATTGGGGTTTTCAATAAAGTACAATTCGGCCATTGTTGAATACTGCTCCCCAATCGAGCTATAAGCGTTCTGAGCTACCAAGTAATGCTTTTTGATCCGGCAGTGATATTGAGTGAGTTGATCGATTTCATCCTTATACGTTTGAAACTCTTGGAACGTTTGCTCAAACCTGGACTTTACTTCGGGTAGCTTCGGCCGTTTTGTTTTTAACAATTCCTGATAAAAACGCTTATTTTTCCGGATATCTTTTCGGGATGCATTTGCCAAGGCCCTGGAAAAATGCTTCTCAAGCGAATCCTGAAGTGCTGAAAAATGAGGCGCATCCAAATAATACATTTCTTTGAATTTCTGCCACTCCAGCTTGGCCAACAGAAAGTTCGCTAACGCATTGTTATGATTACCGGCAACATAAAAGCTTAAAGCTTTTACAGCTTCCTCATTTTTCTTTTCTTTGGCCAAGTGATAAACCTCTTCAAAAGCTTGGTCTTGAGCTATCAGAGGTGTAATGCTCATCAACAAGCCCAATACGGCTATCAATAATGGTCTAATCGTTCTTCTCATTCACCCACAAGATTTTATTCAGATTTATTTGATTTATTCTGTAACCTTCCAACGATATCTTCCCGCTCATTTATGCTCTTCCCTTCATAATACTTCTTAATTTTTGTAGAAAAAACACAAAAGCTACCCCGGGAAAACTGCCCACTGCACCGGTATAAGTTAATCATCTTTCCGTCATTCTGTCAAGCCTTTGTACAGGCCAAAATAATAACCGGGTCACTAAAATAGCGAAGATTCTATGTAATCGAAAATGGCGCAGCAGATCAGTATCGGAAATGCATTTACTTCTGATCCGTAAAAACAGGCAATGAGCGTACAATAGAATTTTAGTAGGGAAACTTGTAAGGTCAATTCCGGTCAAAAAAATCATGGAACCATTGCAAAAACAAATGATATGCGAAAATTCTTCCGAAGAAGCTCTATCTTTGAAAATTAAAAATAATACACATGAAAATACTAGCAATAGGTAGAAATTATGCGGCTCATATTGAAGAGCTTAATAATGAAAAACCGGACGAACCGGTCATTTTTATGAAGCCGGACACAGCCCTACTCCGCAACAACCAGGCTTTTTATTACCCAGACTTTTCCAAAGATATTCACCACGAGGTCGAAATTGTCCTCAAAATTTGTAAAGAAGGCAAGTCCATCAGTTCTAAATTTGCCCATACATACTACGACCAGATAGGATTGGGAATCGACTTCACGGCAAGAGATCTTCAGAGTAAACTCAAGGCAAAAGGCTTGCCATGGGAAATTGCCAAAGCCTTTAATCACTCAGCTCCTGTTTCCCATTTTGTAGACAAAACGGAATTTCCTGATCTACATAACCTTAACTTTAACTTGAAGATTAATGATGAAATCCGGCAGGAAGGAAACACGAACAGGATGCTCTTTACTTTTGATGAAATGATTTGTTATATTTCCCGGTTTATCACCTTAAGGAAGGGGGATCTCATTTTCACCGGAACTCCTGCTGGGGTAGGCCCGGTATTGGTGGGAGACAAACTAAAAGGCTATATTGAGGATCAATTGTTTTTAGACTTTGAGGTGAAATAATGTAAAGACCATTGTACTTTTTAATAGACCAATAGGCTAAAAAAATCCGGGTAAAACTCTCACATATCCGGATTTTTTAGTTGATAATGCTAAAACTCGCTTTTAAATCCCGGCCTTACTTCCCGGAAAATACAGCGTCCAACCTTATTTATACAGGTTGTTGATTAGGAAAAGTCATGGTAAAGGTAGTTCCTTTGCCCACATGACTTTCCACCTCGATAGTCCCCCGGTTTCTTTCTACAAACTCTTTGCATAAGGCCAGGCCCAATCCTGTTCCTTTTTCGGCCGAGGTCCCCGGTTTGGACATCAAACGGTCGGACTTGAAAAGGTTTTTCAAGGTTTTTTTATCCATTCCCACTCCATTGTCTTTTACCTGCATTTCAGCCGTAGTACCATCTCTTTTACACGTAACTTCGATCGCACCACCCAAGTTGGTGAATTTGATTGCATTCGAAATCAAGTTTCTCAGAATAAAATCAATCATATTTTTATCGGCATAAGCCACCGTATTTTCTTCCACGGCTTTGATCAACTTAATTTCTTTGGAAGCTGCCCCCGGCGTCAACAGTTTTACATTTTGTGAAATGATCCAACATAAGTCCACTTCTTCAGCGTCCAACTCCAGTTTGTTCATCTGCGACAGCGACCATTTTAACAGGTTATCCAACAAAGAAGAAACTCCATTGAGCGAACTCTTGATATCGATAGAAAATTGCCGCATCTCTTCCACGGTAAAGGTGCCGGAGTGATTGATAAACACATCCAACAAAGATGTCAGGGTATTCAAAGGGCCACGGATATCATGGGAAATGATCGAAAACAACTTGTCTTTCAAATCATTCATGCGCTGTAGATTGCCTTCGGATTTGGTCAGTTGTTTATTCGTTTCTTTCAACTTGATGTTGATAGAGTTCACCTGTTCATTCTGGTGAGAAATAATGTTGTTTTGCTTGAGGATCTCTTCTTTTTGACGGTTGATTTCTTTATAAGAATCATAAAGTCGCAGGGCAGAGTTCACCCGGGCCAAGAGTTCCTGTTTGTCGATGGGTTTGCGCACATAGTCAGTAGCTCCGGCATCAAGGGCTTCCTTCAAGTTTTCGGATTCTTTCAAGCCGGTTGCCATGATAATCGGAATATCTTTGGTTCTGGGTTCCGCTTTTAAAACCCTTACCGCCTCAATTCCTTTCATCACGGGCATTTCCCAATCCATGACAATAATATCCGGCAACTCTCTCAAAGCTACTTCACAAGCTTCCTTTCCATTCGTTGCCAGGAAGATTTCTCCAAAACTCGAAAGTAAACGCCTGAATATTAACAAAGAATCTTCCTGATCATCAACAACTAGTAATCTGTATTCCATTGGCTAGAAAAAATCATATCTATAATAACCCAGGATATTTGGCGGTTTTCTCCCTTTTCTAATAATTCAAAAAATTCCTATGGACTAAAAACCCAGAAGGATAACAAAACCATCCGGTGAGTAACAAATAAAAGAAATAAATTACAGAAATGTTTATTTTAAAAAGACAAAAGGGCTGTTTCGCAGAAAAACAGCCCTTTTGCAATATTGTATCATTTAAGTATTTTTAAATACCCTGTAAAAGGGTGATCGTATTCAAGATTATTTATTTCGCATAATTTACCGAGCGCATTTCCCGGATCACAGTCACTTTAATCTGTCCCGGATACTGCATTTCATGCTCAATTTTTTGAGAGATATCAAACGAAAGCTGACCTGCCTGGGCATCCGTTACATTTTCCGCATCTACCAATACACGTAGTTCACGTCCTGCTTGCATCGCAAAACATTTATTGACTCCCTGGAACGACAGCGCCAATTCTTCCAAGTCTTTCAAGCGCTTGATATACGACTCCATCATTTCTCTACGGGCACCAGGTCTGGAACCTGAAATCGCATCACAAGCCTGGATGATCG
Organism: Rapidithrix thailandica; assembly: GCF_039710355.1. Classification (NCBI taxonomy): domain Bacteria; kingdom Pseudomonadati; phylum Bacteroidota; class Cytophagia; order Cytophagales; family Flammeovirgaceae; genus Rapidithrix; species Rapidithrix thailandica. Next base: position 152,956 of record NZ_JBDKWZ010000006.1, read on the forward strand.
GAGAGATTAAAGAGTTCATTTCGATTTCATCGTGGTGTGCTCCAATTGCATTGCATACTTCGGGATGTTCTCCGTATTTTTCTGCCAATTTCATCCCCAAGATTGCGTGTGGCAACTCAGACTCTTCTTCCGGCACTTTCCCAATATCGTGTAATAAGCCGGCCCTTTTGGCTGATTTTGCATTCAAGCCCAACTCGGCCGCCAAAGTGGCACTGAGGTTGGCAACTTCCCGGGAGTGTTGCAATAGGTTTTGCCCATAAGAAGAGCGGAAACGCATTCTTCCCACCATTTTGATCAATTCAGGATGCAGTCCGTGAATCCCCAAATCAATGACGGTACGCTCTCCTATTTCAATAATTTCGTCTTCAATATTTTTCTTGGTTTTCTCCACCACTTCTTCAATACGGGCTGGGTGGATACGGCCATCGGCCACCAAGCGGTGTAATGCGACACGGGCCACCTCTCTCCGTACGGGGTCGAATCCGGAAATGATAATTGCCTCCGGGGTATCGTCTACAATAATTTCCACACCGGTAGAGGCTTCGATGGCACGGATGTTACGTCCTTCCCGGCCAATGATTTTACCTTTAATCTCGTCACTTTCCAAGTTAAAAACCGATACGCAGTTTTCAATGGCATGCTCGGCCGCTGTTCGTTGAATGGTAGAGATGACCAGCTTTTTTGCCTCTTTGGTAGCGGTCATTTTTGCCTCCTCCATGATGTCTTTGATATGGACCGAAGCTTTTGAACGGGCCTCATCCTGCAAGGTCTGAATCAATTGTTCCCGGGCCTCATCCGCTTTCATATTTGAGATTTTCTCCAAGCTTTCTACTTGTTGAGCCAAAAGTTTATCGACTTCTTCGAACTTCCGGCTTACCGCCTCCCGTTGTGTTTCAATATCTTCTTTGTGATGAGATAATTCTTGGGCTTCTTTTTTGTGTTGTTCCAGTTGTTTGGACAGGGCCACTTCTCTTTGCTTGACCTTCATCTCAAACTGCTTTACTTTGCTTTCCCGGTCATTGATATGATTGCGTTGTTTGCTGGTTTCGCTGTCTAATTGAGATTTTAATTTAAGGTATTTCTCCTTTGCCTCCAGCATTTTATCTTTTTTGATAGATTCGGCTTTCACTTCGGCCTCCCGGACCATCAATTCAGCCTTCTTTTGTGCGTCTGTCTCCATTTGGGTAAACATGCGTCTGAGCATGTTGCGTCCAATAAATATACCTATGCCTAAAGCTGCCAGTACGGCAACTACTAATACAATAACTGAATCCATTTTTCCTCTAAGTTTTAAGCTCCTAAAATTGTGATGGTTTAGCCGTGGCGGCCATTTCCACAAGAGGGGCTAGCAATCGGGTGAGCCAAAAGTCACTTAATAACTTCATCAATCCAATGGTTACATTGCTGCAAGCGTTCAGCCAGGAATTGTTGTCCTTCTTCATTCTTCATCTGATTCACAATATGATCAAAAGCAATCATGGCTAAAAGATCTTGCTTACTTGCTATACCGGACTGTTGTTTTCGCTCATTGAGTTGTTCGTCCAAAAACTTCCCTGCTTTCCGCAACACTGCCTCGTCTTTGGGATCGATTTTAAGCGAGTATTCTCTATCCAGAATTTTTATTTTAATGTAAAAATCTCTCATTATCAACCATTTGCACTACAAGCTTTTATTCAAATACGCAATGCAATTATCTAGTTCTTTTATATACTCACTAATCCTAGCCTTTAGCTCTGATGGGTTCATTCTTCCTTCAGCTAAACTATTTACAATAGTTGCAATTTCAGAATTATATTTCAAATAATTTAATTGTTCATTTTGTTTTGATAGTTTCAGTTTCAATTCCTGGTTTTCATGGGTCAGTTGAGCCAATTCCGCTTGTTGTTTTTGATAAGCTTTTAGCAAGAGTTGAAGTTTTGACTCTAACTTATTCAGCTCTACTTCTAATTGTTTCTGACTCATTGCTAAATCAACAATTCGCATTTAGGCCGCTACCATAATTCTTCCCTGCTCCCACACTCATCGCTCTTTTCTTGAGCAAAGGTTGATTTTATGATAACTGGGGTTTTACAATTCCAACCAAGCCTCTTTGGCTTGTATAAGGTATTTATAATTTGCAAAGAAGCCAAATTTAATACGCCTTTCCTATAAAAGGGAAAAATAAATTTAAGGACAGTGCTCCAGAATCCAAAACGATCATAGGATTCTACCAGAAGCCTCTACAGAACGAATACTACTTTGAAAAGGGATATTCTTCAAGCTTGTTTCCCGTTCGTCAAGTTTGTAAGCAGCAGCCTTTCTTTCTGAGAGCACTCCCCTTAAACCTCAATGTATTATTTCCGGATAAGAATATTCAACTGCTTTTCATATGCCCCGATCAGACGGTTCATCGTTTTATCGATCACTTTGTCAGTCAAGGTTTTATAATCATCGTGCAGAATAAAGCTTACCGAATAGGACTTTTTGTTATCTCCCAGGTTTTCTCCTTCATACACATCAAATACATTGATCTCTTTCAGTAGTTTCCGCTCTGTTTTAAAGGCCAAGTCTTTGATCTGGTCAAAGGTTACATTCCGGCTCATCACCAATGACAAATCTCTCCGCACTGCCGGAAACTTGGAAATTTCCTGATAGCTGGTTTCACCGGAGTATATTTTCAATAAGGCATCCCATTCCAACTCCGCATAGAAGACCTCTTGTTTTACCTCGGCAAGTTTGGCTAATTTGGCATTGACCTTCCCAACCCGCCCTACAACTTGGTTGTTAATCAATAATTCCAAGCCGTAGTCCAAGCCTTTCTTTTGATCAAAGCTTTGTTGTTGGAACTTATCCAAGCCCAAGCGCTGCATTACCTTACTGACAATGGAAGCCAAAGTATAATAATCGGCTTTGCCGGAAGCTTGTAACCAACTTTCTTCGGCTTGGTTTCCTGACACCAATATCGCCAGTTGTTTTCGCTCGGTATACTTATCCCCTTTCTGTTGATACACCTTTCCGAATTCAAACAACTTCAAATTATGTTGTTGTCGATTGACATTATGGGCAATGGTTTCCAATCCCGAAAACATCAAAGATTGACGCATCACGGCCAAATCCTCACTCAGATAGTTAAGGATATGCACATTTTCGGAAGCTTCTACCCCATCCAAAGCCTCAGCATATTGAGCTTTGGTCAGAGAATTGGTCATGATTTCTTGATAGCCGGCCCCAACCAACATTTCCGTGGTCTTCTGTTGTATTTTTACCGGGTCCTTTTTAGGAAATTCCGCTAAATAACTGGCGGCCAGGTTTTCACTTAGTTCAATATTGTTAAACCCGTGAATCCGGAGTATTTCCTCGATCACATCGGCTTCTCGCTGTACATCCACCCGGTACGGAGGAACCGATACGGTCAACATCTCTGCATTTTCTTCTACAATGCCGATTTCCAACCCTTCCAAGATGGTCTTGATTTCCACTTTGGAAAGCTCTTTCCCGATCAACCGGTGTACATTCTTGTACTTTACCTCCACCGTAAAGTTTTTGACAGGCTTGTGGTGCTCATCGATCACTTCGGAAGTGATCTTTCCTCCGGCCAGTTCTTTGATTAACATTGCGGCCAGTTTCAAGGCTTTTACCGGCATATTCGGATCCGTGCCTCTTTCGAAGCGGAAAGAAGCATCCGTTTTAATGCTATGCTGTTGGGCGGTTTTGCGGATATGGTCGGCAGAAAAATAGGCACTTTCCAGGAAAATATTTTGGGTCAAGGTAGTCACCCCTGAATCCAATCCTCCCAAAACACCACCGATACACATGGGTTTTTCTTCATTACAGATCATCAGGTCGTTGCCTTTCAAGGTACGCTCCTGTCCGTCCAAGGTCACAAATATTTCCCCATCGACAGCATTTCTCACGATCACTTTATCCCCTTTCACTTTATCCGCATCAAAGGCATGCATAGGCTGCCCTAGTCCATGCAAAATATAGTTGGTAATATCCACTACATTGTTGATAGGGCTCAGTCCCACAGCCTTCAGTTTGTTTTGCAACCAGTCAGGAGAGGCTTTGATATCCACTCCGGAAATGGTAAGCCCGGCATACCGTGGACATGCATCCGGATTTTCTACCTCGATAGAAATGGTCCGGGAAGTATCGTCTGGCTTAAAAGAGGCTATATCCGGAAAGTTCAAATCTTTGTCTAGCAGAACTTTCAAATCGCGTGCGACCCCATAGTGAGAAGCGGCATCGGCCCGGTTAGGTGTCAAACCGATTTCAAATACTTGATCCGATGAAATTTGTAAATACTCAGCAGCAGGTGTACCGTTGGCTAAGATTGTATCCAACACCATAATGCCATCGTGGGAAGTTCCCAAACCTAATTCATCCTCGGCACAAATCATCCCCAATGATACTTCGCCTCTGATTTTCGCTTTTTTAATTTTAAACGCTTCTCCTCCATTGGGATACAATGTAGCTCCTACAGTTGCTACTAATACTTTTTGTCCTTTTGCTACATTGGGTGCTCCGCATACAATTGGGCTTAGCTCCTCTCCACCGATATCTACCTTCGTTACACTTAATTTATCCGCATTAGGGTGTCTTTCGCATTCCATTACTTCTCCGATCACTACCCCCGAAAGTCCTCCACGAATCGTTTCAAATTGCTCGATCCCTTCCACTTCCAAGCCTGACATGGTGAGCATATGTCCGATTTCTTCAGCCGTTTCGTCAATGTCTATATATTCCTTTAGCCAGTCTAATGAAATCTTCATTGGATTTTATTTTGTGATTTTGTGTTTTTGCAGAAACTTTGAACTTAGCAGGAGCATGTTGAATTTAATCTGTTGTGCCGTAAAGCCAAAATTCAACATGCTCCTGTTCAATCTTTATTAGCCAACAAAATTAGGATAAATTACCAGAATTAACATATCTTTTCAGGGTAATATTAGCGAAAGGACAGGATTGCGGAACAGGATTTCTCTAAAAGACTGTAAGCGAGAATTATCAAAAAAATCACATGCTATGAACATTCCAAACAACCCCAGTGCAAGTTTGAAAAAAGCCTTAGGATATTTTATCCAAGGAGCCTTGCTGGTAACGCCACTTGCCATTACAATCTATGTAATCGTTGCCGTGTTTCAGTGGATCGATCAATTGTTAAACTTTAAAGTCCCTGGCTTAGGCATTTTAATTTTAACTGCTTCCATTACCCTTATCGGTTACTTCACCTCTACCATAGTGGAAAAATCCGTGGTGGATACAGTCGACCGGTTTATCTTAAAAATACCCTTGGTTAATCTCGTCTATACTTCCGTAAAAGATTTGATCGGAGCTTTTGTGGGGGAAAAGAAAAAGTTTAAAACTCCGGTATTGGTACAACTCAATAAGGAAAATAACTTATACCGCATCGGTTTCATCACTCAACATGATTTGAGTGAAATACAGATCAAGGATAAGGTGGCTGTGTACCTTCCACATTCTTACAATATTTCCGGAAACTTATACATTGTCCCTAAAGAAAATATCCAAATCATCGATGGGGTGCCCTCCTCCCAAGTCATGAAATTTATTGTCTCCGGAGGCGTCTCGGATTTGGACTCCCAGGTAGACTCCCAAGCGGGTTCCGACCCCTCCCTTCCGGCCTCTTCCATCCCCCCAAAACCCTAAAGCAAAAAAGCTCACAGCCAAGCATTTAACAAAGTACCTCACTTTCCTTCCCCCTTTAGAATCCCATAAAACGGGGGAAGGTTTAATTACCTAAAAAGTCTTAGATAAACTTTACTATTGTTTTTGGAAATTATTTAATTTATATTAGGGCTTTTCTATCGATTATCGCCTAAAATACGGCCATGCATAAGGCCTGTTTTATAGACCAACAGTAAGTACTACATGAACATTAATTAGTTAAACATTGCTCCCGACAAACAGAGAAGCAGATTACCTTTATCAGAATTTCTAACCGAATAATTAATGTCTGAATTAGAGACAATTACTCCTGAGTCTAAAACTAAACATAAACTGACATATTCGAGTCTAGGCCATGACTATATTTCTATTATAGAACAACTTCACGATCAAGTCATTCAGGTGTCACTGAAAGGCAAGCCCAGCCTCACCGATACCGAGCATACTCTGAACTTGTATGATAAAATGATTGAGCGCATACGAAGGGCGCAGGGGATTACGATGTTTTACTTAATCGTAGACTTAAATCAATTTGAAAACCCCAAAGCCAATTACCGCAGGCTCATCATTCATAAAATCACAGAAGAAATAGAGAAAGGAGTGATCCGGTATACCTGTATCCTTTCACCGGAACGGGTCACCAAGGCCCGGATGAAAATTCTTTCTTTATTTAATAAAAATTTAAAAATAAGTTACCATCACAACCAATTCAATGCATTAGAACGCATTGAAAAGGAAATTGCCCATATACAAAGCCCTGCTCTTTACACACCGTTAAACACCCCTTATGACAAGAGTTGGCGCAAACGGAAGTACATACAAGTGAATGGCAGGCCTCTTCGTATTGAAAATCACCCTGACTGGAATATCAAAGCCCCGGACCGCAGTTATGAACTCAATGTCTTTTTGATTGACAACAACATTATCCTGATCAAGGACTCCGGTCACCTGAGTGAAGAATACGCGGTACAATCAGGAGAAATCTTTCAAAAAGTACTGGAAAAAGCGGGCAGAAAGTTGTATTTCGTGGCGGATTTGTCCGATTTACGCTCAGCAACCCGCCGGGCCAGAAAAGCAATCAAAGTGATTGGAGAAGCCTTATACGACAATTGGATCCATCACTATTACGTCTTCACCGGCTTCACAAAAACCCTTTTTCTAATTTATAAATCCATACAACCTCAAAAACTTAACAACGCAACAATTGTGGATTCCATGTATGAAGGCCTAGGCAACTGTATCAGCGATCAGGAGTTTGGCAGCCGGTTAAGCCTGGAGCTGGAGGAAGAAAATTATCCGTACGAACAGCTCAATCAATACTCCAAAGAGGCGCTTATCAAATTGATCCAAAAGCAGCAAGGAGAAATTAATTTTCTGAAACGCAACCAAAGCAAACGGACCAAGGAAATCTTTGAAGCCCTCAGTAGCATTTCCTGGGACGAAACCTTTCAACCTAAAAAATTAAAAATTGATGACCCGGAGGATGTGTTTTACGACTTATTTAATGCCGTTACCATCTTACAACAAGATGCCTTTAACATAGTTGAAGAACAAAAAAATCTCAACAAAACCTTGGAGGAAAAGGTATTGGAACGGACTCAGGAAATCCGCTTAAAAGAGGCCAACCTTTCTTCTCTGATTGAAAATACCACAGATCGCATCTTTTCCGTTGACCGGGATTTCAGGCTATTGGTTGTCAACCGGGCTTATCGGCAATATTTATTTGAAAACTATGGCAAAGAAGTAACTTCCGGCCACCGGATTGCCGATATTTTCCCCAATAAAATATTCGAATACTGGATGCCTTTTTACGCAAGGGCCTTTAACGGGGAAATCGTCAAGAAACTGGAAACCAGAAAGGTCATGGGGCATGACAAATATTACGAACTATCATTTTACCCTATCCGGAAAGAAAACGAAGAGATCACCGGCGTATCAGTCTTTATAAAAGATATCTCTGAACAACAAGCTCAAAAACAACGCTTGCTCTTGCAAAATGAAGAGCTTAAAAAAGTAAACAGCGAGTTGGACAAGTTTGTTTATAGTGCTTCACACGATTTGAGGGCACCGCTTTCATCGGTGTTAGGCTTGATACAAATTTCCAAAACGGAAAACCAAAACGAACAAATCAATGGTTATATGGATTTGATGGAAAAAAGCATTTCCCGTCTTGACCATTTCATCCGTGACATCATTGATTATTCGAGAAACACCCGGTTGGAAATTAAAAAAGACATCATTCAATTTGAAAAACTCGTAGGGGAAATTTTTGATGAGTTGCATTTTTTGGAAGAGTCAAAAAACATAGACCGGTTAGTGGAGATTGACCAACAATGGTCTTTTGTAAATGATCATCGAAGGTTAAATGTAATCTTCCGGAATGTACTGAGCAACGCCATCCGTTACAGCAATCCTTTTCGCAATGACAGCTTTGTAAAAGTAGCCATCACCACCCGCAAACACGAAGTCTCGATTATCATTCAAGATAACGGATACGGTATTCCCACAGAGCATCTCGAAAAAATCTTTGACATGTTCTACCGGGCCAATACACATAAACAAGGTTCCGGTTTGGGGCTTTATATTGTAAAAGACACGGTCAATAAACTTAACGGAAACATCAGTGTAAGTTCCCAAGTGAACGAAGGAACCACTTTTTGTATCACATTACCCAACTTATCAACGGAATAAAATAATTGAAAACACTAACAGGGGCGCGTTCTTCAGGCTTTTCGGTTATTGTACACTCCTTCCTACTTTCGAAAAGAATGGAAAGCGCCTCCTTGACCTGCTCCTCGATTCAAAAGACTCAAATAAATCAAAGGAATTTCGCACCTGTTTCAACCTTTTCTCAGCCCCAAGTGTCTGTTAATAAAGAATGTGGTGTGTTTTTTTGAACATTATCGTAAAGCCTTTCCATTTTTGGATAGGCTTTATACTTTTTCGAGCATAAAAAAAGCTACCCCTTAGTACGGGCAGCTTTCTTTGAAAACGTTGGAAAAACTAAGCGTTCATTTTATCCAACACTTCCATCACAGCTTTTACATGACCTCTTGAAGTTTCCAACAAGGCTTTTTCGTCTTCGGTCAACTGTAATTCAATTACTTTTTCTACTCCGTTTTTACCTAAGATAACAGGTACACCCAAGTAGCAATCATCGATGCCGTATTCCCCTTCGAGCTTGATACATACCGGGAATACTCTTTTCTGGTCTTTTACGATCGCTTCTACCATTTGGGCAGCGGCTGAACCCGGAGCATACCATGCAGAAGTACCCATCAGTTTTACCAATTCGCCCCCCCCTACTTTTGTGCGGTCAACAATTTTGCTCAGAGATTCTTCATCGATCAACTCTGTCACAGGGATTCCACCTACAGTAGTATAGCGAGGTAATGGCACCATGGTATCCCCATGTCCACCCATTAACACCGCTTGAATATCTTTAGGAGATACGTTTAACGCTTCTGCCAAGAAGGCACGGTAACGGGCGGTATCCAGAATACCCGCCATACCCATGACTTTATTTCTACTCTTTCCTGACTTCAAGTGCGCAGCATACGTCATTACATCCAAAGGATTCGATACAATGATAATGATCGCATCCGGTGAATGTTTAATTACATTTTCAGTCACCGATTTTACGATTTTCGCATTGGTTTCGATCAAATCGTCACGGCTCATGCCCGGTTTTCTAGGCAAGCCGGAAGTAATCACCACTACATCCGAACCAGCTGTTTTTTCATAATCATTGGTCACCCCGATAGTCCGAGAGTCGTACAGATTGATGGGAGCTTTTTGCCAGATATCCAAAGCTTTACCTTCGGCAAAACCTTCTTTGATATCGACCAAAACAATTTCGTTGGCAACTTCACGGTAAGCCAAAACGTCCGCGCAAGTTGCTCCTACATTACCAGCTCCTACTACAGTAACTTTCATAGGTTTATGTTTTTTTATGATTTAGTGGATCGTTTAAATACCTGTGCGAATATACTCAAGAAGGCCTAAAGATGTAAGGAAATCGCCTAAAGATTTGCCCTCCCAAAATAAGGTTGAAGGCTGGGAGGAGTAGCAGATGGAAGGGAAAATTGCAAGAAAGGTTGGGAGCGGGAGGGTTTGCAAAATCCGTTTTTTTTAAACGCATAACATTAACCTGAAATGAAGCAAGCGCTCACTTTTGCCCTCCTCCAACAACAGCTGTCTATTTTCTGATGATTCTTTTTTTGAAACCCGCCCCCCGGTTAGTAATTTTGAAGCAGAACAGTAGAACGATACACAACCCTCGTTTATAAACAACTCTTATGATACATACATTTATAGGGCAATTGGGGAGCTTAATGGTCAACACGGCATTTATTACGGCTATATTGACCGCCGTGGCTTATTGGATGGCCAGCAGGTCCCAAGCCGACCTCCAAGAAAAAAGCTGGCGGAAATTCGGCCGGATAAGCTTTATGATCCATGGCCTGGCCGTAATGGGCACCGTAGCATGTTTATTTTTTATCATTTACAACCACTACTACGAATACCATTACGCCTGGAGCCATTCTTCAAACAACTTACCGGTTCACTTTATGATTTCCTGTTTTTGGGAAGGTCAGGAAGGGAGCTTTTTATTATGGATTTTCTGGAATGTGCTTTTAGGGTTTGTATTGCTCAAATCCGCTAAAAACTGGGAAAAACATGTCATGCCGGTCTTTGCCATCGTACAGGCATTTTTGGTATCCATGATTTTAGGAGTGGTTATTTTTAATCTGAAAATCGGTAGCTCCCCCTTTATTTTGTTGCGGGACGTGATCGATGCACCGATTTTTAAAATGGACCCTAATTTTGTACCTGAAGATGGTAACGGGCTCAATCCTTTATTGCAAAATTATTGGATGGTCATCCACCCCCCCACACTTTTTCTGGGCTTTGCTGCTACACTCGTGCCTTTTGCATTCTTGATAGGCGGATTGCAGTGTAAAAAATTCAGCGAATGGGTAAAACCCGCTTTGGCATGGTCGCATTTTGCGGCTTTGGTATTGGGACTCGGGATTATGATGGGAGCCTATTGGGCCTATGAAACGTTAAATTTTGGTGGGTACTGGAACTGGGATCCGGTTGAAAATGCCGTCTATATCCCTTGGTTGGTATTAGTGGGGGCGATTCATGTCATGATTATTTACAGAAATAATCACACGGCCCTAAAAACAGCCATGATTTTAGTGATCGCCACTTTTATTTTGATTCTTTACTCCACCTTCTTAACCCGGAGTGGTATTCTGGGAGAATCCTCCGTACACTCCTTTACCGACTTGGGCTTGTCCGGCCAGCTTCTGATTTACTTATTTGCTTTTATAGGAATTTCCGTTTACTATTTGGCTAAAAACTGGAAAGAAATTCCCACGGATGAAAAAGAAGTATCAACATATAGCCGGGAATTTTGGATTTTTATTGGAGCAACCACTCTCTGCCTGGCAGGGTTTCAAGTATTAATCCCTACTTCCATTCCGGTTTGGAATGCCATTCTTGGCTTAGTAGGCATCGACTCCAACATGGCCCCTCCGGCAGATCAGGTGGAATTCTATACAAAATTTCAACTTTGGGCCGCTGTTGCCGTAGCTTTGTTATCGGGTACCGGTCAGTTTTTCTTCTGGAAAAAGATGGACAAACAGAAATTTCAGGATGCCATCAAACTGCCGGTTGCCGCAACCCTCATTGCTTCTGCCTTAATCATTTCTTTAGGACAAGTCTATGACATCAAATACATTGTACTGCTTACCACTTCATTGTATTCGGTTGTAGCCAATATCTTTATTCTTTTCAAACTCATCAAGAGCAAATTTACTTTGGTAGGCGGTGCAGTCGCACACATGGGGCTTGCCATGATGTTCATTGGAATTCTATTTTCTTCAGGCTATTCGAATGTTATTTCCTTAAATATGACCGGAAGGCCTTGGAGTGAATCATTTGAAGAAGAAATGAACCGGGAAAACCTGTTGATCTTCAGAAACGAACCCCGGCAAATGGGAGAATACACCCTCACTTATAAAGGTCCACGGGCGGAATCAGAAGATATACCGGGATATTTTGACAGAGAACTATTGATTTCCACCGGTATTCCTTACCAGGCCGTACTAAAAGACGATATCGTTTTAAAAGGAAATACTTATGCCAAGCGCGGTGATACCATTCAGGTGTACAATGAAAATACCTATTATGAAATTGAATACCGCAAAGCTGATGGCAAAGTATTCACCTTGTACCCTCGCGTACAGGATAACCCTCAAATGGGGATTGCAGTGTCTCCGGACATTCTTAACTTCTGGAGTTCGGATATCTATACCCACCTTACAACAATGGCGGTAGACGATGATGAAACACACTGGAGTGAACCCGAGCATCATGAGATTGCCATTGGTGACACGGTAATTATCAACGATTACTTTACCATTCTGGAAAATGTGGTGCGCGTAGATGACCCGGTACAATTTGACCTGACTCAGGGTGATTTTGCCGTCAAAGCCCGTTTAAGGGTACTAGGCTTAAACCAAAACTATTATATAGAGCCCTTGTATGTCATCAAAGACAAACGCATTGGCACAGTTCCTAACACCAACCGGGCCTTAGGAATACGGGCTACTTTTGAAAAAATAGATCCGGAATCAGGGAAATTCAGCTTTTCTATTGAGACTTCCCAAAAAGACTGGATTGTCATCAAAGCCGAAGAAAAGCCATTTATCAACGTCCTTTGGATCGGAACCATCCTGATGTGTATAGGATTTGGCATTGCCATGGTCAGACGATTTTCAGAAAGTAAAAGAGAAATCCTGACGGATAAATCCGATATGTCGATTGAGAAGAAAAACAAAGCAGTGGCTTAATAGCCAAAAAGTTTATAGTTTACCAGATACATACTAGGTACGGGGCAAAGCTCAATTTGCCCCTTTTACTATTGAAGTGGTTTAATCTTATAGTTTTTGATTCCATTTTTCAGGAAGAAGAAAAAGGTTAATTCACTTCATTAAAAACTAATTCATTCAGCAATATATCGATGCGATGAAAAAAGACGAATGTTTTGAATTGGGGTATATCACAAAAACCCACGGACTGGAAGGAGAAGTATCAGCAGTATTTGATGTGGACATTCCGGAGCATTACGCAGATATAGAAAGTGTTTTTATTGAGATTCAAAATCAACTTGTTCCTTATTTTATCGAATACATCCACTCAGCCAACAACCGGTTGATAGTCAAATTCGAGGAAATAGACGGAGTGGAACAGGCTAACCCATTAAAAAACAAAAAACTATACTTGCCCCTAAAAGCCTTACCCGAGCTGGACGAGGATCAATATTACTATCATGAGTTGATTGATTATTCCATCCATGATCAGGGTTTAGGTGAATTGGGTACGGTTGAAAATGTGTTCGATATGGGCAGTCAAATGTTGATTGCCATGATTTATAAAGGAAAAGAGGTGCTGATCCCTATCCAGGATGATATTGTCAAAAAAGTAGACAAACAGCAAAAAGTCATTGAAACGGCCTTGCCTGAAGGGCTGTTGGATTTATATATGGAAGAGTAAAAAACAAGGATCCGTTAACCAAGACCTGTGCTTGTTAACGGATCAAATTTTAAGCTTTTTTTCTACTATAAAATATTCACTTCAGGTTCTATGAGTATTCCAAACTTGTCTTGAACCGATTTTTGGATTTTTTGAGCCAATTGCCAGGCCTCCTCTCCTTTCGCCCCTCCCAAATTGACCAATACCAAGGCCTGTTGCGCGTACGTTCCTACCTTGCCTACTTTTTTTCCTTTCCAACCACATTGTTCGATCAACCAGCCTGCGGGAACCTTTACTTGTCCGTCTTCCACCGGATAATATGGTATATTAGGAAATAACTGTTGGATTGGGAGTAGTGCTTCTTTGGGAATGATAGGATTTTTGAAAAAGCTACCGCAATTGCCTATTTCCTTCGGGTCGGGTAATTTGCTTTGACGAATAGCAATTACCGCATTACTCACATCCCGCAAGGTAGGATTTCGAATTCCTTTTTCTTGAAGTGTTTTCTCAATAGCTCCGTATGAAGTATTCAGTTGTGGTTTTTTCCGTAAGCGCAATGCCACTGAAGTTACCAGGTACTTTCCTTTAAAAGTACGTTTAAATATGCTATCGCGATAGCCAAACTCACATTGCTCTTTATGAAAAGTGTGCAGCTCTCCCGTAGACAAGTCAAGCGCTTCCAGGTGGTCAAACACATCTTTTAGTTCGACCCCGTAAGCTCCGATATTTTGAATAGGGGCTGCCCCTACCGTACCCGGAATCAAAGAAAGATTTTCTATACCTTGCCAACCTTTTTCCACACAATAAAGTACGAAGCGATGCCAATTCTCCCCGCCTCCGGCACGTACATACACCCAGTCATGCTCCTCTCTGATCAGTTCAATGCCTTCAATTTCATTCTTTATGACCAACCCTTCAAAATCTTTGGTAAACAAAATATTACTACCTCCTCCTAATACTACATAAGGCCGTTGAGCCAACGTACCGGATGCTACCATTTCTTTTGCATCTTCTGTACTTGCTATCCGGACAAAAAAATGGGTAGATGCCTCTACCCCAAATGTATTATACGCAGTAAGTGATATATTTTGTCTCAACTCCATGATGATATCCGGTTAAGCCGTAATTTCCCCCACCAGTTTTTCCAAATCCAAATTATTAAAGGACCCTGAAGACATCAATGCCAAATTAGCAGCATTCCACTCTTGAGTGCTCAGGTATGTATGCAGTTCGTCTGAATTGGTAAAGACTTTTAAGTTTTGGTCGTTAAAAGCATCTTTCAACTGCTGTGGCGAGATAGGCGGCATGTTTTTCAATTCCAGTGTATGCGGGTTAAAATAAACCATAGCCTCATCCGCCTTCTTCATTGCCCCTTTGTACTGTTGAATAAACTCGGAATTCAGGCTGCTATAGGTATGCAATTCGAAACATGCCCGAAGCTTGCGTTTAGGAAATTGCTTTTTCAATGCTTCTACAGTCGCTTTCAGTTTGGAAGGAGCATGCGCAAAGTCCCGGTAAACATTTACGGAGCCCGATGCTACGAGCAGTTGCATCCGCATATGAAGCCCTTGGTAAGATTGCATAGCCTTACAAAAATCTTCGTTGCTCACCCCCATTTTTGCACAAACTTCTTTGACAGCCGAAACATTCAACATATTATGTTCGCCAAAGAATTTCACCGGATACAAGTCCTTATTTTCCGACTGTAACAAAGTTTGCCCGTCTTTCAGTTTGTGTTTTTGTGAAGTGTAGGGGATCAAAGTCACATCCTCTTGGATATTGGCCTTTTTGACCAACTGACTCAATACCTTATCCTCACTATTATAAATTATGGTACCGCCTTTAGGAGTCTGTTCAGCAAGTCTGACAAACTGCTGTGTATATGCTTCCAAAGTGGGGAAAACATTAATATGATCCCAGGCAATGCCCGTCATAACCACTACATGGTGTTTATAATGCAAAAACTTAGGATTGAGATCCAGTGCCGAAGTCAAATATTCGTCTCCTTCAATCACAATGCTTGGTGCACGCTCGGTCAAGCGGATGGTGTGGTCCATTCCTACGGGCAAAGCCCCCAGCAAATAGTCCAAAGGTCGTTGTACGGTGTTCATCACATGCACAATCATTGAGGTCACGGTTGATTTCCCATGACTGCCTGCTACCACAATCCGCTGTTTGTCTTGATTTTGCTGATAGATATATTCAGGAAAGGAATAAATCTTTAGTCCAAGTTCTTGAGCTTTTTGCAATTCAGGGTTATCCCTCTTAGCATGCATCCCCAACACCACCGCATCAATATCCTGAGTAATTTTTTCGGGAAACCAGCCGAAGGGCTCCGGCAATAAGCCTTTCGCTTTTAACCGGCTATAAGAAGGTTCAAATATTTCGTCATCTGACCCAGTTATTTTATTTCCACGCTCCTGTAAAGCAATGGCAAGGTTATGCATTACGCTACCCCCAATCGAGATAAAATGAATTTTCATTTAACTTTAGTACAAATCTGTTCTATGATTGTATATTCTCAAAAGCAGAGACAAAATTAATTGAAATTTTTAAAAACCTATGCTCCTGCCCTACAGCTTTCCAGATAAAGTGTAGAAATTGCCTTTTAAAAAGCGCTATAAGCATGTATAAGTGAAGGTTTTACTACTCATTTTATCCTTTTTTCAAATTTTCCAGGTATTTTTTTTTCGACAGCCTTTTTACAACAAGTTATACCCCCTCCCTTGTCAACTGCTTCAATCTTTTGTTTGTGTAGCCTTTGAAAGAAGAAAATTTCAACAAGCATCAGACCTTCAGTTCCTTTGGGTACCAGAAAATTTTTACCGGAGTCTTAATTTTCAAATTCCTTTTCCTCATATGCTTTTGAAATTGGTAATCCACCGACAAAATATCTAATTTTGCAGCATGGACAACAACGCAAATTCAGGTCAAAAACCTTCTGTAAATAGATTTACCCGTAAACAAGAACCAGCTATGATGCTCGGGAACAAAAGGCCTTATGACATACAGTTAGAACAGGCCGTATTGGGTGCCTTAATGCTTGAAAAAGAAGCATTGAACGATGTCATTGAGATCCTCAAACCGGATACGTTTGACAAAGATGCCCACCAATCCATTTACCAGGCCATTCAAACGCTCTTTGCCAAACAAGAGCCGATTGACCTGCTGACGGTGACCAACGAATTGCGGGCCAAAGGCGAATTGGAAAAATGCGGAGGGCCACAATACCTGGCTCAGTTGACCTATAATGTCAACTCTGCAGCCAATATCGTTTTTCACGCCCGGATCTTACAACAGTACGCCATGAAACGGCAATTGATCAAAATTGCCAGCGAGATTCAGCGAGGATCTTACGATGAGACAAGCGATGTCTTCGAAATCCTGGACCATGCTGAACAGTCCTTATTTGAAGTATCTGAATTGAACTTGCGTAAAAACTACTCTGCCATGCCTGAGGTGATGAGTGAAGTGGTAGCAGAGTTAGAAACCATGAAAGACCGGGAAGAAGGACTGACCGGGGTAGCTTCGGGATTCACCGAATTGGACCGGGTAACTTCCGGATGGCAAAAATCGGATTTGATCATTATCGCAGCCCGTCCGGCCATGGGAAAAACAGCCTTTGTCTTGTCGGCAGCCCGAAATGCAGCCGTGGAATTCGGACAGGGAGTTGCGGTTTTCTCCTTGGAGATGTCGGCAGCCCAACTGGTAAAACGTTTGATCTCCGGAGAAGCCGAAATCGAAAGCGGAAAGCTTAAAACCGGAAAACTCTCCGACTTTGAATGGAAGAAATTTGTAGATAAAACCGCCTCTTTGGCAGAAGCCCCTATTTATATCGATGACACACCGGCATTGACCGTACTGGAGCTTCGGGCAAAGTGTAGACGCTTGAAAGCACAACACGATATACAGATCATCATCATTGACTACTTACAACTCATGACCGGTGACAGCAAAGGAGGAGGCAACCGGGAGCAGGAAATTGCCTTTATCTCCCGTTCTCTGAAACAAATTGCCAAAGAATTGAACGTACCGGTCATTGCCCTTTCGCAGTTGAGTCGTGCCGTGGAAACCCGGGGAGGAGACAAAAGACCACAGCTGTCTGACCTTCGGGAATCCGGATCTATCGAGCAAGATGCGGATATGGTCATGTTCCTTTACCGACCGGAATACTATGGTATTACGGAAGATGAAGAAGGTAACCCGGCAACCAATATGGGTGAGGTGATTATTGCCAAACACCGGAACGGCTCTTTGGAAAACGTTAAACTGAAGTTTATCGGACAATACACCCGCTTTACCGATTGGGAACCAGATGGCTTTGTAGATGATTTGGGAGGCGGCAACTTTGGTGGAGGACAGTTTATCGATAACTTCGGCCCCGGTAACAGTGAGACCATTACAATCGGAAGCAGGATTAACGATATCAAAGGCAACGAACCTCCTCAAGGAGGTCAGGATAGCCCCGGGGATGTGCCGTTTTAGTTTTAGAGTATATTCTATTTGTAAAAAAGAAAAGCCTGCCGCCTTATAATTTAAGGCGGCAGGCTTTTTTATACTGAATATATTCGGATACACCGAAGTGTAAACTATTTCTTTCGAATCTCTGTAGGACAGTTCCCAATTGGTAGTGTAAAAGTTTGGCTATAAGCGTTGAGTTTATGGTTACTGTCTGCGGTTAATTTCATCCCTGATTTTCGCGGCCCTTTCATAGTCTTCCTTTGCAATGGCCTTTTCCATCATTTCTTTGAGCTCATCGAGTGGCAAATCTTTCAATCCTTCTTCACTTGTAGAGGAAGATTTTTTCGATTTGGATCTCCGGGTACTGGCTTTTTTTCCACTGTTGCTCTCTTCACCCTCATCGATATCACTCAATTCAATCCCTGCTTCTTCCAAAATTGCTTCATAAGCGTAGATCGGCACTCCAAAACGGATTCCGATGGCTACAGCATCTGAAGGGCGGGCGTCCAATTCGATAAAATTAGAGCCGTCTTTCTTAGCACAAATAATTTTGGCATAGAAGACCCCTTCCTTTAAATCGGAAATGATGACTTCGTGCAGATCTATCTCAAAATTTATGGCAAAAGATTTAAACAAGTCATGCGTCATGGGCCGGTTCGAAACGATCTTTTCCATTTCTATCGCAATCGCCTGCGCCTCAAACATGCCAATGATGATCGGTAATCGTCTGGTGCCCTCTTCTTCTCCTAATACCAAAGCAAAAGATCCGGATTGCGAGTGACTTGCCGATAATCCTAGTATTTCTAATTTAACCTTGTTCAAAGCCTATTTTTTAATTTTCTGATGATTACAAATGTACAGGTTTTCATAACAGTACAACACCGTCTCTACCAAACCTAAAATCGAAATTATAAAATATCTTTAAAGAATTAATAATAAAAACCCTACAATTGTTTACACCCTCTCTAAGTATTTTTAATGAAACACTGAAAAACAATCATTTACAAAAGATATTCAATACAGCATTTTATGAGGTGTCTATGCGGCAAATTTTAATTCAACCGGCAAAAGTATGGGTAGCTAGTACCCGGAGAGGGAAAGACAAAAAAACTCCCGGAGGGCAATCTCCGGGAGTAGTACGATGGGTATCTATTGTGCTTTAAAAGCTTCAATCAATTTCGGTACCACGTCAAATGCATCGCCTACAATGCCATAATCCGCGGCTTTGAAGAAAGGTGCCTCCGCATCTTTGTTCACTACCACAATGACCTTTGAGGAGTTCACTCCTGCCAAGTGTTGAATGGCTCCGGAGATTCCGATCGCAATATACAAATTCGGGCTGATTTTGATCCCGGTTTGCCCTACGTGTTCGTGGTGAGGGCGCCATTCCATATCCGACACGGGTTTGGAGCATGCTGTAGCTGCCCCCAAAAGCTTCGCCAGCTCCTCTACCATCCCCCAGTTTTCCGGCCCTTTCAATCCCCGGCCACCCGAAACGACAATATCTGCTTCCGGTAACAATACTTCGCCTTCGGCTTTTTCTTCGGATAACTTACTCACGGCAAAATCGTCAGAGGCGAAATCAGTGTTCAAATCCACTACTTCTGCACTTCCCTCTCCTTTTTCTACAGGCACCGTATTTTTCTTGATGGTAATCACGCGGTTTCCTTCCGGCAATTGTACATCGGCAAATGCTTTACCAGTGAAAATGCTACGTTTTACCGTAAATCCGTTTGCCGTATCAGGCAAAGACACTACGTTAGTAACTACCGAAGCACCGACTTTGATACCTACCCTGGAGGCAAGAGCATCTACCATGGAAGAACGAGCCATCACCAAAGTATTGGCCTGTACTTCTTTAAAGGCATTTGCTATCAAGGTGCTTACTCCTTGTACCGTAGCATTCTCATTCAATTGGGTGCTTTGGCAATGAAGTACTTTCGCAGCACCGTATGCGCCTAATTGAGCGAGGCTCTCGGTATCTATCTCTCCGTAGGTGACGACTTGTACTTCCTGGCCTGTTTGGCCGGCTACACTCACTCCATAACAAAGCGCTTCGATCGAGGAGGTTTTTACGGATTTGTCTTCTATTTCTACAAAAACTAATATAGCCATTTGTCTAAATTTTCAGGGTTAAATTAAAAAGGTAAACTACTACCGTGACACTTACAGCACTTTCGCCTCTTCTTTGAGTAAAGTCACCAGCTCCGCAACATTGTCCGGGTCAATCATTTTGCACTGCCCCTTTCCTTCCGGCAATTCATAAGACACATATTGCGTTACCTCCCCTACTTCTTCAGCAGCAATCACTTCCAAGGGCTTCTTGCGGGCCATCATAATTCCTCTCATATTTGGGATTTTCCATTCGGCAATGGGTTCCTGACATCCGGCAACAAGTGGAAAACTCACTTTCAGTTCTTCGGACCCTCCTTCTATTTCTCTGGCCAACACGGCCGAATCTCCCTCGAGATCCAGTTTCATACATGGAGCGATGGAAGGCATTCCTAACAGCTCGGCTACCATCCCGTGCACTAAGCCCCCGTTGTAATCACTGGACTCCCTGCCCATCAGAATCATATCAAAGTTTTTATCTTTGGCATAGGCCGCAATTTGCTTAGCCACAAAATATGCATCAAGAGGTTCCGCATCGATTCGCACGGCCTGATCAGCCCCGATAGCCAGCGCCTTCCGGAGGGTGGGTTCCGTATCGGCCGGCCCTACGTTCAAAACCGTAATCGTTGCTCCATTCGTTTCTTTCAGCTCTACTGCCCGGGCCAAGGCAAAATCATCATATGGTCCTATAATAAATTGTACACCATTGGTATCCAGTTTGTTATCAACAAACTTTATCTTTGTAGTGGTATCCGGTACATGACTAATACAGACAAGGATATTCATCTTATGTGGGTTTTATTGATTAATAAAACAATATTTAACATTTCTAAAAAGAATTGTCTTTCTGGTTAAGAGTAGACTATTTTGCAAAGGGTGATAAAAAATTGGCCTTTCGCAGAAAATGTTATGCATGCATAACATTTTCAAATGTATCATTTAAATCGGATTTCACAAAAAAATTATAAATAAATCGCAGCAACTCAAACAAAAACAGTCATGAATTTAGAACGGATAGAGAAGTTAAACGAATTTTTGAACAAGGAGCCGAATGATCCGTTCCTGCTTTATGCCCTGGGAACTGAATATGCCACTTTTGATGCAGAGAGAGCCTTGGTTTATTTTGAGCGCTTACTGAAAGAATTTCCGGACTATACCGCTACCTATTATCATGCAGCTGCATTGTATGATGAAATGGGGGCCATTGACCGGGCCAAGGTGGTCTATGAAAAAGGCATTGAGAAGTGCCAACAGGTAAATGAAGCCCATACCTTGCGAGAATTGCAATCTGCGTATCAAAATTTCCTTTTTGAAAACGATTTTTAGACTATTCCAATACACTAAAAAAGTTGTATTTATGTTTGATTATTCCTTATTATTGTATAATTTCAAGAACAGGCACGATTTTTTCATCTCATCCAAATTGACTATATAATTTTTTTACACTAACACAATTGAACAAACTATGATTGAAGATTATAATAAAATAATTGAGTCGTTAAATATCAAATTTATACGCTCAACTTCACTCAATGCCATTAAATCGGTACGCATCGAAAATTACTATGATGTGCAAAATACTATCTTTTTCATTGAAAAAGGTATGATGAATTTTGGCAATGAGAATGAAAGGGCCAAAGAAGGAGATATCCTTTTCATCCCTGGAGGAAAAAGTACTTCAATCGTGTTTGGAGACAATGCAGATGTAAGCATAACTAACGAACAATTCATCAACCAGAAGGAGGATTACCTGCGTTCCAGACACCATCTTGAACTCTCTCAAACCCCTGTAGTAAAGTTTACTTCGGTAACTTTTGATGTGAAAGCCTTCGATTCGGTGAACTTTTTCACTTCTTTAGATATCCCGCCATTTTTAGTACAAGAGCAACTTGATTTAGGACATATTGTCCGGAAAATTTATCAGGAAACTCACAATGACTTGCCTGGCAAATCCCGAGTCATCAACTTGTATACGGAAGAATTGGTGATTGGCCTGTTCCGCTTCGTGCTTGACCAAAAAATGTTTGTGGAACAACTGGCGACCAACAGCAATTACTTCAAAGACCCCCGCTTGATCGATATATTTAATTATATAAAAAATAACCTGGATGGAGACTTGTCCAACAAGGCCTTGGCCAGTGTAGCCAATGTCTCAGAGGACTATGTAGGGCAATATTTTAAAATGTTGACCGGCATCAACCCGCAAGATTATATTGAATACCAACGTATGGAAAAAGCTGTAGATTTACTACGGACTTCCAAGAAAAGCATCCGTGCAATCGGTGCGGAAGTAGGCTATAAAGATACGGCTTACTTCTGTCGAAGATTTAAAATGATGTTTGGTATACCGGCTGGAAAAATGCGTAAAAGAGAATCACTCATTGACGTATCCAGCGAATCAGAAGCGTAATTGTATATGCACAACTTGGATGAAAAAATCTTTTTGCTAACCAATATAAAAAAGGGCTTTTAAAAGCCCTTTTTTATATACCATAGCATGAATCCTCCCTAAGGATTGACTTCCGAAATTTTGATTGTCCAAGCATGTTGGCAAGGCGGGTTCTTTTGCACGGAAGCCGGAAGGTATACTTCAAAGCCGTTACCTACCTTTTTCCATTTCAGATTGCCTTTTACACCTAACATACTCACTTTGGCTCCTTTGGCTGGTTGGATTGTAGACAACCAAATTTTTGAAGGGGCTTGCTTTTCGTTTTCATCTGCCAAATAGATTGCATAAACCGCCTTAGTATTTTTATTCTGTGTCAAGGCAACTTTCGCTTCTTTATATGGCTTGACAGGACGGGACTCGTAAATCGCTTCGCTGTTTACCTTCATCCATTCTCCCATACCTTTCAAACGCTCATACACCTGAGGGTCCCAATCTCCTTGAGGCGATGGCCCTACATTTAATAGAAAATTCCCTCCTTTGGCAACAATATCAACCAGCATATGTACCAATTTGCTTACGGACTTGTATTGGTCTTTCGGCACATAGGACCAGCTGTTTCCCATAGTAATACAAGATTCCCAAGGAACGGTCATGGCCTCTTCCGGTACTTTCTGCTCAGGAGTCAGGTAATTTTCATAAGGCCCGTGTACCCAACGGTCTACCACAATTAAACCCGGTTGATGTTTGCGGGCCATGCTGGCTATACCTGGGATGTCTATATCCTGGTCATAAGTTTTCTTCTTCGCCCATTCTTCGTACTTTTTAGGAATATTATTATAAGGCCTTACCCAAGCACCGTCTAACCATAAGATATCTACAGAACCATAGCCGGTCATCAATTCTTGAATTTGTGTAGAGGTAAAATCCTTAAATTTTTGCCAACGCTCCGGGTATTTGGCCGGGTCGTAATTTACATGTCTGTCTGGATTGACAAAATAAGGCCACCAGTAGTACTCTGTATTCCAGTCCGGCTTCGAATAATACGCCCCGATCATAAATTCTTCCTTACGGAAAGAGTCAAAGATCTCTTTGGTTACATTGGCTTTGGAATTGCTGTGAAAAGGGCTTTTTTCGGAGGTTATTTTATAATCGGTAGTCTTGGTATCGAACATACAAAAACCATCGTGATGTTTAGTGGTAAACACGACATACTTCATCCCTGCATCTTTTGCGGCATCCACCCATTTCTCCGGATTGAAGTCTACAGGGTTAAATTCCTTTTGCAGGTTTTCATAATCTTGCTTGTATTCAAAATAATTCTCATAACGGCCTCTTTTCCGCTCTGTCCAGCCCACATCTTCGTTACACAAGGACCAAGATTCTACAATCCCCCACTGGCTGTAGGTTCCCCAATGCATAAACAAACCGAACTTATAATCTTGCCACTGTTCCAGCTTTTTGAGCACTTCGGGGTCTTTCACCGGCACGTAATCCTCCGCATCATGCTGTGCAAAAAGAGCACTATGCAACAAGCAAAGCAAGGCAATACTTTTAGCAATTACTTTCATATTTAATGTAATTAGTTAGTTATCAAATAATCTATTTTTTATCACTCAAATAAAACATCAGCTTGCCCGCTTTGAGTAATTCTTCCTGACTGATAAAGGAGCCCCGTAAACGTTTACTTCCCAACTCCACTTTATCAATATAAATATTTCCTTCATTGTTATTACTGGTTTCAATCACCAGCTCTTTTTTCGGGAAATACTTTTCGTCCAAATGAATGGTTACTTTATCAAATACCGGACTGGTCAGGGTAAAAGTAGGCTCACCAGGGCAAGTTGGAAATATTCCCATCATGCTCCACATGACCCATGTTGACAAAGTACCGGTATCATCGTTACCCGGAATTCCTCCCGGAGAAGCATTAAAATCGTTTTTCACCAAACTCCGGACATACGCCTGTGTACGCCATTCTTCACCTTTGATGTAGTTGAAGTAATAGGGATATCCCATATCCGGCTCGTTGGTTACATCAAATAAGGAATCTTCAAAAGAGCGCACTAAACGGCTAACAAAATTTTTCTTCCCCCCATGCAGCTTAATCAAACCTTCCATATCAAAAGGAATATAAAAAGAGTAGTTCCAGGAAGTCCCTTCATGAAAGCCATTGGCAGGCTCAAAATTTTCACCTTGTAGCGGATCGAAGTTTTCCATAAACTCCCCGTTTTCTTTCACCGGACGCAATAGTCCATATTCCGGATCAAAATATTTTTTATACCCCTCTACCCTTTTCATCAACATCTCATAGTCGCTTTGTTTGCCTAGAGCTTTGGCTAGCTGCGCCAAACTGTAGTCGGCAGCATAGTATTCTAAGGCTTGTGAAACGGAGTTGTCAAACTTTTTGGTAAACGGCACATAGCCATTTTTGCTATAAAAATCGTTGTCATGCCGTACCGGGTTTTCCGCTCCCGGCCGGGTAGCCTGGCGAATCATTGCTTCATAAGCCAGTTCCTTATCAAAATCGTTAAGACCTCGAAGCCAAGTATCGGCAATGGTCGGCAAAGCAGGATCTCCTTCCATTACGTCAAAATTGCGGCTGGCCAATTCCCATTTAGGCAAATGGCCACTCTCCTTGTAAAAATCCAACAATGACCGGACAATGTTCAATTGACGTTCCGGATATACCAAGGTCATTAACTGACCGTACCAACGGTAGGTATCCCACATCGAAAACACATTGTACCGGGTGCCGGAGGTATTTTTACCAACATAGGATTGATTAGCAGCCGAATACTCTCCATTGACATCCTGAAAGATGTTCGGATGAATCAAGCTATGGTATAAAGCCGTATAGAAAACAGTTTTGTCTTCATTACTTCCTCCTTCTACTTCGATCCGGCTCAACTGCTGCTCCCAAGCCGTTTCCGCTTCTTTTTTTACTTGCGCAAAAGCAAAGCCTTGCTGCTCGGCATTCAAATTGGCCCGGGCATTTTCAATACTTACATAAGACACCCCTACTTGTACTTCAATGACTTCGTCTTTTTCGGTTTGATAGCTAAAAAACACCCCTAAATCGTCCCCGGCCAATTCCTTCTGATATTCCTTATAGACTTTATACTTTCCGGTATGTTGATACCATTCTCCACGGGTGCCAGGCATATCCGGGATTTTTTTGAAAAACCCTTTTTTATCCGCCGGCTTGCTAAACCGCACAACAAAATACACCGGAAAAACCGACTGGTCTGAAGTATAGCAAAAAGAGCCATTCATTTTAAAGCCTTCGATTTCCGTATCGGAAACAATTTTGGCATAAGACCCGGGTTCGTTGGTAAGGCCCAATCCCAAATTCAAAAGGATATGCGACTGCCCGGCAGGAAATGTATAGCGACTTAAACCACTTCGAACTGTGGCCGTCATCTCGGCTTTAATATTGTATTTATCCAAGTTGGCCGCATAGTAACCAGGCGCTGCCTGTTCATCGGAGTAGGTAGTCCCGTACTCTCCATGAAAAACTTGCAGCTCTCCTGTGGTCGGCATCAACAGGATGCTTCCCAAATCCGGACATCCTACTCCACTTAAATTCACATGAGTGAAGCCGGTCAATACTTTGTTTTCATAAATGTAAGGAGCCGAACACCAACCTTCATCAATATTGATCCGGTTGCCAGGGGCTTTCGAAACATTAAACGGTGTAACCGACACCATCCCCTCCGGCAGGATTGCTCCGGGGTTGGTAGCTCCAAAATTAGATGAACCGATAAACGGATTTACATATTTCGTATACTTCTGGGAAAAACTTGTGTGGGCACATAGCAATGCTATGAGTAGAAATAAAGGAAATTGTGTTCCCAAACGTCTCCTTCTATCAATGTTTCTTTTCATTTTTACATTAGTTAGTAGTTAGTTTTTTTACCTCTTCAAATGTAGGAATATAATTTTTAGATAAAGTATCCGGAGGGGAAAAGGAGGCAACTTCCGGGGTCTTTTCGGGCAAAAAAGGCTCTTATCCCTTTGCAAAGGTTTGCAAGCAACGAGTTAATTCATTGAATTGCTTGTCCCTTACCGGGAATTAACCCATCAAGTTGTGATCAATGATATGAAAAAACGCACCTTTGGTAATTGAGAGTAAAGTAAAAAGACGAACAATTAATTCTTCACACAAGCTTCAATGGCCGGAAAGTTTTAACTGAACATTTTTTACAATTTTACCTCAATCC
This sequence comes from Rapidithrix thailandica, assembly GCF_039710355.1. Lineage (NCBI taxonomy): Bacteria > Pseudomonadati > Bacteroidota > Cytophagia > Cytophagales > Flammeovirgaceae > Rapidithrix > Rapidithrix thailandica. The sequence goes on from NZ_JBDKWZ010000006.1 coordinate 179,347, forward strand.
CAATTTCTGCATTCTCTAAACAACATTTTACAATTTGAAGAAACCGGAAGGGGATGTATGGCACCCTCTCAAAAAAACAGATAAAAAAATTCGGGCCTTTCCCTTTCGATGAAGGGAATAAGGATCAATTCTCATTGATCTTTTTAGTAGCTTCGGCCATTTCCTTTATAAAATCCGGATTTTTTTCAATCGCATTTCCTACCACCACCAAATCGGCCCCTGCCTGATAGCAAGCCAATAGTTGTTCCACATTACGGACTCCTCCTCCCAACACCACCGGCAAATCTACGGCTTGTTTTACCGCACGGATCATTTCAGAAGAAATGGGCTTCACGGCCCCACTGCCGCCGTCCATATAAATAAGTTTCAGTCCTAATAATTCCCCTGCCATTGCCGTACAAGTAGCAATGTCTTTGTTGTTGTAAGGGATAGGGGTCGTATTACTCATATAAGACACTGTGGTTTGAGAACCACAATCCACCAACATGTACCCGGTAGGAATCACTTCCATGCCGGATTGTTTAAGAAAAGGAGCGGAAACGACATGGTGACCAATTAAAAACTCAGGGTTCCGGCCGGAAATCAGCGATAAAAAAAGTATACTGTCAGCTGAAGAGATCAGATGTAAGCTATTGCCGGGAAATAAAACCGTGGGCACGGAGGAATGTTTCTTAAAAAAATCATTGACCTCTTGTATATTTCTTTTCGTGAGCAAGCTTCCTCCTATTAAAAAAGCAGCAGGAGGACACGACTGAGTTAAGGTTAAAATGCGCTGACATGCCTGTTCGTCACAATTATCCGGGTCAATTAATACTGCAAATGCTTTGTGATTTTTTTGCCGTAATCGGGCAAGAGTAGTATAAAAACTCATGTATTCAACCAAAAGTTAACCAACAATAATGAAAAATTCATCGCGAAGTTCCAAATTCGCTTTTGTAAATTCAGATTTCAAACTAATTTTGACCCTTCCTTGTAACCTTCCAATAAACATACTCAATAACTACTAACTTTTAAACTGTACAATTATATTTTGAAAATTTTAAATATAAAATTAAATGAGTACTCCTTTCTCGAAAACAAAAATAGTAGCCACAGTAGGACCTTCCTCTAATACAAAGCAAAAACTATTGGAACTAATGGTGGCAGGGGTAGACGTATTCCGTTTGAATTTTTCACACGGCACACATGAAGACCATAAGAAAGTAATTGAGCATATTAAAGAACTTAGAAAGACCTTTAATAAAAACGTAAGTATCCTTCAGGACTTACAAGGCCCCAAGATCCGTATCGGGCAAATCGAAGAAGGACAAATTGAGTTAGTGGAAGGTGAAGAACTCGTCATTACTACTGAGGATATAATCGGTAAGAAAGGAATTGTGAGTACTACTTATACCACTTTGGTCAAAGACGTGAAAGCGGGTGACACCATTTTGTTGGATGACGGTAAAATCGAATTAAAAGTATTTAAAGTAGAAGGTCCTCAAATTCATACCCATGTAGTAATTGGAGGAATCTTAAAGCCCCGCAAAGGAATGAACTTGCCTGATACCGATATTTCCGAACCTTCTTTGACTAAAAAGGATAAAAAGGATTTGGAATTTGGTTTGGAACATGGCGTGGACTGGATCGCGATCTCTTTTGTACGCTCTCCTGCGGATATTATCGAATTAAAAAATATCATTAACGAACATAAAAACCGGGCAAAAGTAGTTGCCAAAATTGAGCGCCCGGAAGCGCTGCGACATATTGATGAGATCGTGGAAGTATCGGATGCCTTGATGGTAGCCCGGGGGGACTTAGGTATTGAGATCCAGATGGAAGACGTTCCGATGTACCAAAAACAAATTGTGAGCAAATGTAACGAAGCGTCCAAACCGGTCATCATTGCCACTCAAATGATGGAGAGTATGATCGAAAACCCCCGACCGACCCGCGCTGAAGCAAACGATGTGGCCAATGCGGTAATTGACGGGGCAGATGCCGTAATGTTAAGTGCCGAAACCGCCTCAGGTAAATATCCTTTGCAAACCATCCAGCACATGTCAGCCATTGTGCGTTCGGTAGAACAACAAGCGGATATCTATCACAAATATTACAAAGATGAAAAGGGAGATGCTGATTTCGGAAGCAAGGTTGTTATCAACAGTGCCGTGCACTTGACAGAACTGACGAATGCCAACGCCATTATCGGAATGACCAATTCCGGCTTTACGGCTTTTCAAATTGCCAAGCACCGTCCTTTGGCCAATATCTTTATCTTTACTTCTAACCGTCCCCTGTTAAATACCTTGAATTTGGTTTGGGGAGTAAGAGCTTTCTATTACAACAAGCAGGAATCCACCGATCAAACCTTTGCCGATGTAGAGGAAATTTTGGTAAAAGAAGGGCTTTTGCGCAAAGGCGATGTGTATATCAATGTAGCCAGTATGCCTTTAAAAGCCAAAAAGAAAACCAACACGGTGAAGTTTACCGTTGTAGAATAAACCGAACTTCGGAAATATTTCCTGAAATTCGCATTGATTCAAAAATCCACAATTAAATTTGTCCTAATTGTGGATTTTTTGTGTCTAATAATAAAGGCAGGGGAAAAACGAGGGAAAGGAAAATGTTAAAAACTCAACGAATCAAATCAATATGTTCAGGATTAAAATTCTCGATTGGTATATCTTCAAAAAATTTATAACGGTTACGTTTTATGTAATCCTGATCCTGAATACAGTGGTCTGTGTGATTGACTATACAGAGAAATCCGATGATTTTCTCAAGCACGAAACCCTGTCTTATGCCGAAATATTCGGGGACTATTACCTGAATTTTTTCATTTTCATGGCCAATACCCTGAGTCCTATAGCCGTGTTTATCTCGGTGGTCTTTGTCACGGCAAAGATGGCTTCCCATTCGGAAATCATTGCCATGCGCAGTGCGGGAGTGAGTTTGCTGCGAATGATGGCACCCTATATGGTCGGTGCTATATGCCTGGGAGTTGCCTCTTTCTTTTTGGTGGGTTGGATTATCCCCAACTCTTCCAAAATACGCCTGGCGTTTCAAATAAAATACCTTAAAAACGACTTTTATTACAGCGAAACAGACATTCACTTCAAAACCGATGACTCTACTTATGTATACATGAGGCGTTATGACAACCGGAGGGACGTAGGTTCTGACTTTACGGTGGAAAAAGTGATTGACGGAGAAATGAAATACAAACTGAAGGCTCGTCAAATACAGTGGGATACCACACAGAATTTGTGGCACCTGGGACGCTACTCAGTACATACATTTGATGGAGAAAAAGAATCCATATGGGAAGGACATAAACTGGATACCATGTTTAACCTTTACCCCAAGTACTTTGAAAGCCGGTATAAACTGAACGAGCGACTGACTTTCCCGGAGTTAGAGGAGTTTATTCAAGACGAACTCACCCGGGGAGCGGGAAATGTAGAGCTGTATATGCATGAAAAATACGAACGGTACGCTTATCCTTATGCCATCGTCATCCTTACGTTTATGGGCGTAGTGGTTTCTGCCAGAAAATCCAGACAAGGAACGGGAGCACAAATTGCTTTAGGCTTTTTTCTTGCCTTCTTGTTTTTGCTGGCCGTGATGATGAGCCGGAGTATTGGTGCTGCCGGGGCATTGGACCCTAAAATCTCCGCTTGGCTACCTAATGCAACATTTTTTGTTATTGCAATCATAATGTACTACACTTTTCCCAGGTAAACTCAATGTTAAAAGATCAATTACAATTGCACTTCATCGTCTTCTTGTGGGGCTTTACAGCCATTTTGGGCGTATTAATCGACATCCCTTCTACCGAGGTGGTCATATTACGCACATTTATTTCGGCCCTGGCTTTAGGCGGTTTATTATTCTTTATCAGAAAGTCACTTTCCTTGCCCAGAAGGGTTATTTGGAAGATTTTAGGTATCGGAGGAATTGTCGGATTGCATTGGACTTTGTTTTTTGCCGCAGCCAAAATTTCCACTGTAAGTGTTACGCTGATTGGCATTGCGACTACTTCTCTATTCACCGCATTCATTGATCCCTTAATCAACCGGTCCAAGATCAAAGTGGTCGAAATCTTTTTGGGTTCTTTGGTGATTATTGGCTTGTATGTGATCTTCCGGTTTGAATACGAGCATGTAATCGGATTAAGCATAGCCTTGGTATCGGCTTCTTTCAGCGCCCTATTTTCGGTGTTAAACAGCCGTATGGTTAAAGCATACGATTCGCTTGCCATTGCTTTTTACGAAATGGTCGGTGCTTGTATCAGCACGATTTTGCTCATTCCCGTTTTTCAACTTTTCATTACGGAGGCCCCCTTGAGTGTGCCCACTCCATCCGACTGGTTATACCTGGGATTGTTGGCATTGGGGTGTACCGTTTTCCCTTTCTACCGGGCCATTCACTTGATGAAACGGATTTCGGCCTTTAATATCAACCTGGCGGTGAATTTGGAACCGATATACGGCATTATCCTAGCGGTCTTCATCTTCGGGGAAAGAGAGAAAATGAGCCCTGCTTTTTATTTGGGAACAGGCATTATTTTAGTGAGTGTGCTGATGTACCCTATGCTCAACAAAAAATTCAGTGCATATCAAATTCCTCTGAGCTTACGGAAGAAAAAGGTGGTTTAGATTGGCAAGGACCAAACTCTTATCCTACAAAAACCCCTTCCAGGTTATATAACCTGGAAGGGGTTTTCTTATAGATTTTTTGTTGGTTAAATAAATTGGTTGATCAGGTTTTCAAACAATTCTTGTTTACCGCTGATCTGCTGAGGCTCTCCTTTTTCCAGCACCAATCCGGTTAAATCTTCCAGTTGTAACTCTTTCTTTTCAAACGCTTTTCCCAAACCCGTATCAAAGGACTGATAACGCGCTGTTCTCAACTGCTTATAAGGGGACTCTGTCAGTATACGGTCTGCAATGATCAATGACCGGGCAAAAATATCCATCCCACCTATATGAGCATAAAAAATATCGGCAAGGTCGGTTGAGTTTCTTCTGACTTTTGCATCAAAGTTGATTCCTCCACCTTGAAAGCCTCCACTCTCCAACAACACCAGCATGGTCTCTACGACTTCATATAAGTTGTTTGGAAACTGGTCCGTATCCCATTGGTTTTGATAGTCTCCCCGGTTGGCATCCATACTTCCTAACATTCCTGCATTTGCAGCCACTTGCAATTCATGTTGGAACGTATGACTTGCCAAGGTAGCATGATTAACTTCAACGTTTAATTTAAAATCTTTTTCCAAGCCGTATTCTCTTAAAAATCCCACCACTGTAGCGGCATCAAAATCATATTGATGCTTGGTAGGTTCCATGGGCTTGGGTTCTATAAAGAAGCTCCCTGTAAACCCGTTTTTACGGGCATAGTCTTTCGCCATATGCAAAAACGTAGCAAAGTGCTCTTGTTCTCGCTTCATATCCGTATTCAACAAGCTCATATACCCTTCTCTACCACCCCAGAACACGTAATTTTCTCCGTCCAAAGCGATGGTTGCATCCAGGGCATTTTGCACTTGTGCTCCCGCGTAAGCCAGCGTATGGAAATCGGGATTGGTAGCAGCCCCGTTCATATAGCGAGGATGCCCGAACAAGTTGGCAGTTCCCCAAAGCAATTTCACTCCTGAAGCAGCCTGTTTTTCTTTGGCATATTCTACGATGCTTTGTAGTCTTTTTCCCGACTCTGCCAACGATCCCCCTTCAGCTACCAAATCATAATCGTGAAAACAGTAATAAGGAACACCTAACTTAGTAATAAATTCAAACGCAGCATCCATCTTGTCCCTGGCCTGTTGCTCGGGATCATTATTTTCCAACCAAGGGAAACGCTTAGTGCCCACACCAAAAGGATCATCCCCGGTATTACAGAAGGTATGCCAGTACGCACAAGCAAAGCGAAAATGTTCTTTCATCGTTTTACCGGCCACCACTTCGTTTTCATTATAGTACTTGAATGCCAACGGATTATCCGACTCCTTTCCTTCGTATTGAATTTTGTCTATGCCTGCGAAGTATTCTTTATTTCCGATTAGTACACTCATCTTCTATTTACTTTATATGATTAAAAAATTTCCTTAACTCTCTGAATTGTATCCGGCATCTCCCCTATTCACCTGTAGTATATCACTATTGGGTAAGTATTTCTTTCAAGCGCTCTTTCCAGGATTGATACAACTCCTGATACATAGCAGCTTCCACACCCGGTTCGTACCTTGAAAGACAGGTCAAAGATTGAAATGCTTCTGTATAACTTTTGAAATATCCTGCACCTAAAGCCGCAGCCCTGGCAGCTCCTTCTGCACCATCCGTCTCATAAAGCTCGAGCACCGTACCAGTCGTATTGACAAATGCATTTCTAAATACCGGACTTAAAAACATATTTGCCTGACCCGCCCGAACAGTTTGGCTGTGCACACCCAGTTCTTTTAATACCTCAAAGCCATAATTTAAAGCAAACACAATCCCCTCTTGAGCGGCCCTTGCCAAATGCCCCCGTTGATGCAGGTTGAAGTTGAGTCCTTCCCAACGAGCAGTTACTATCCGGTTGTTCAGCATCCGTTCGGCTCCATTGCCAAAAGGAAAACAACTTAACCCTCCTGCACCTGCCGGAACCTCAGCCGCTAAAGCGTTTAATCGCTCATAACTGAGTTGCCCTTCTCCTTGCAAGTTCTTTTTCAACCAACTATACAAAATGCCCGTACCGTTGACACATAATAAAACACCGTTCCGGGCCGCTTCCGGAGTATCCGATACATGCAAAAATGTATTTACTCTCGATTCGGGATCGGCAACCGGTTTTTCCGTGACGGCATAAATGACTCCGGAAGTTCCGGCAGTGGCCGCCAATTCACCCGGTTGCAACACATTCAATGAAAATGCATTATTAGGCTGATCTCCCGCCCGGTAAACAATTGGCACCCCTGGTTTAATCCCCAAACTTTCGGCTGCTTCAGCCGTCACCTTTCCCTGCCAACCCAAGGTAGGAACCCTTTCCGGAATCAGGCGTTCGTCAAGTTCCATCTTCTCCAATAACCTGTTAGCCAATTGTTTTCCCCGAAAATCCCATAAAACACCTTCCGATAAACCGGAGGCTGTAGTGGTGATCTCTCCGGAAAGTTTCATGGCAATAAAGTCTCCCGGTAGCATCATCTTATGTATTTGTTGATACAACACCGGTTCATGCTCTTTTACCCACTTGAGTTTGGAAGCCGTAAAATTTCCCGGAGAGTTTAACAAATGCTGTTGGCACCATTCCACGCCTGTAGTTTGAAATGCCTGTTCTCCGGTTTGGATAGCCCGGCTATCACACCAGATAATGGCAGGTCGCAACACACGTTGTTGTTTGTCTACCAATACCAATCCATGCATCTGATACGAAATCCCAATACCTGATACAGATGCAGGGTCATAATTATGGGTAAATAACTTCCGGCACCCTTTTTTGACACAATCCCACCAGAGCTCGGGATCTTGCTCAGCCCAACCTGATTGAGGGCTGACAATTTCCATTTCTTCCTCCGGATAAATTACGGAAGCGATTCTCTTGCCTGCTTCGCCATCGAATAAACTTAATTTTACCGAAGAGCTTCCAATATCAATTCCTAAAAACCACATAGTTAAATACCAGTCCTTTTTTATTTATAAAAGAAGCTTATTTGCTTGTTATCAATACTTTATAATCTCATACATTAACCCAATGCTGATTTTTCGCATTTTATAAAAGGCATATACACCAGTTAAGTAAGGCCCCTTCAGATAAGCGAAGGGACCTTCTCCAAGCATAGCGATTATTGTATTTTATCTTATCACACCTCTTTTTTTCAAAAAGTATGATAAGTTAAATAATCAGAATTCCGTGATCCGGCTGTCATCAACTTTACCCAGTTCTAAAAGACTTAAAAGTAAAGCTACGCAGCTTATAGTCATTTATACAACAAGTATATATTTTTATTTCCAACTAATCAACTGGTTCCTATGAATTCTTGTGTAGGATTATTTTATTCAGGTAAAATTTCAGCATCATCAAAAGGTACATTCATTCCATAAGGATTTACGAAATGAATATCGGAATCAATATTTTGGAGTGTATGGAGCATAAGAAAGGAGAAAACTTCAAACCCGGTACTCTGCCTCTCAAAAAAGGATTGGTTTTTCGTTTAAAAATTTTCAAAGGGTGACTTTTATAGTAGACTCTGACACCCTCTTTAGAGACAGCTTGGATTGATAGCATTTAAAAACCAAGAAGCCACTCCTTATAACTAGGTATAAGTTAGCATAAATAATTGAATCCGTATAAGAATCCTTTCTAAAAAAATATCATCCGTGCTGATTTTTTGTAAATTCATCAACAATCAAGATATTGCGGCAAATTTGAAGAAGGAATCAAAACCATAAAGGGATAGTGGATAGTAAAACCAAAACAGGCCAAAATTTTATTTCTGAGACTCAATATCCGGACAAAATTATTGAAGCCCTCTCAATTGACTGTGTTATTTTTAGTTTTAAAAACAGCCATTTACAAATACTCCTTGTAAAACACGGAGAGGGAATTGGAAAAGGGAAATGGGCTTTGCCTGGAGGTTGGATCAAATACAATGAACATCTAGATAGTGCTGCATACCGTTTGTTGGAGCATTTGACTGGTGTAAAAGACGTTTATCTGGAGCAATTACAAGCTTTTGGAAACACAGATCGCTATCCGGGTAAGCGCGTGATTACCATTGCCTTTTTTGCTTTGATTCAGTCCGAAAATTATGAATTGCACCCAGGGTTTACTGCTGCAGATGCCAAATGGTTTGATATTCAACAACTTCCCGACTTGCTCTACGATCACAACCGCATCTTACGCTTTGGTTATGAATATTTAAAACTCAAAGTCAGGCACGAGCCCATCGGGTTTAACTTGCTTCCCGAAAAATTCACTTTACTCCAATTACAGGAACTTTACGAAGCGATTTTAGAGGTAAAATTGGACAAGCCCAACTTCAGGCGAAAAATCATGAAAATGAATTTGATAATCGATTGTAAGGAAAAGCAACAAAATGTCTCTCACCGGGCGGCCAACCTTTACCGATTTGATGAAAGCGTTTATAACCGTTTGAAAAAAGAGGGGTTCAATTTTGAATTTTAACCCTGCTCTTAAAGACAAATCATAGTGGCCCTATATAGAAAACTCGACATTCTGAGCCCTTGCAGTTGCTTATTCAAATGGAAAGCCGACTAGCAGACCCCATTTATTTGTCTCCTTTCCAAAGCACAAAAGGAAAATAGCACTATGAAATATTCCCCCAACGAAGAACGACTTCGCAGGGGGAATTTACAACGTCAAAAAATAGGCTTTGCCATAAATTCGAACTAGCTTTGCTCTCGAATCAGTCTAATTATTTTTTTATATGGCTAACCAACCTTTAATACTCATTTCAAACGATGATGGGATCACAGCGAAAGGTATCCGGCACCTGGTAGAATGGATGCAGGAGCTAGGAGATGTGGTCGTTGTCGCCCCTGATAGCCCCCAGTCGGGAATGGGCCATGCCATTACGATAAATGACCCGTTAAAATGCTACAAGTCTGATATCTTCCCAGGTGTTGAAGCTTACGAATGCTCCGGCACTCCGGCAGACTGTATCAAACTGGCTAAAAATTATATTTTGAACGGCCGGGTTCCCAACTTGGTGGTGAGTGGCATCAACCATGGAAGCAATGCTTCGGTAAGCGTATTGTACTCCGGAACCATGTCTGCCGCCATTGAAGCGGGAATTGAAGGGATGCCCGCCATAGGATTCTCCCTGTGTGATTATGACCGAGAGGCCGACTTCTCTCACACATATCAGTGGGTAAAAAATATTGCAATTCAAGCCTTGGAAAAAGGCATTCCGCAAGGCACCACTTTGAATGTCAACTTACCGGCACGGAACAAAGAAGAAATTAAAGGAGTAAAGACATGCCGGCAGGCAAAAGCCAAATGGCAGGAAAACTTTGATGAACGCGTTGATCCTTATGGTAGAAAATACCTCTGGCTGACCGGTGATTTTATTTACCAAGACGAAGGAAGTGATACCGATATATGGGCAATCGAAAATAACTATATTTCGATTGTACCTGTAAAATACGATATGACGGCCCATCAAGCCATCTCTGAAATGAATGAGAAGTGGGAAATTTGAAATTAGCAGACGGAAGCATTATTTTTGCAAAAAATAATTTAAATAAAAATATTACTTTACAGGATTTCTACCTACTTTAATCTACTGTAAAGAACTTATAAAATTTATATATCAAATGGCTGAAGTAACTTATATTCCTTACAAAGTAAAAGATATAGCATTGGCGGATTGGGGCCGAAAAGAAATCCACTTGGCAGAAGCAGAAATGCCTGGCCTGATGTCTCTCCGCGAAGAGTACAAAAACGAAAAGCCCCTAAAAGGTGCACGGATTGCCGGTTGTTTGCACATGACCATTCAAACGGCTGTTTTGATTGAAACCCTAGTAGAACTAGGCGCTGAAGTCACTTGGTCTTCTTGTAATATTTTCTCTACGCAAGACCAAGCGGCTGCAGCAATTGCGGCAACAGGTGTTCCCGTATATGCATGGAAAGGGATGTCAGAAGAAGAATTCGAATGGTGCATTGAGCAAACGTTGTTCTTCGGAGAAGACAGAAAACCCCTGAATATGATCCTGGACGATGGAGGTGACTTAACCAATATGGTTTTGGATAAATATCCCGAATTGGTTAGCGGCATCAAAGGACTTTCGGAAGAAACTACTACCGGTGTGCACCGTTTGTATGAGCGCATGACGAACGGAACCCTTCCTATCCCTGCCATCAACGTAAACGACTCTGTAACCAAATCAAAATTTGACAACAAATACGGTTGTAAAGAGTCTTGTGTGGATGCCATTCGCAGAGCTACGGATGTAATGTTGGCCGGAAAAGTAGCCGTTGTTGCCGGTTATGGCGATGTTGGAAAAGGATCTGCTGCCTCTTTAAGAGGAGCTGGGGCAAGAGTCATTGTTACTGAGATCGACCCTATTTGTGCTTTGCAAGCTGCCATGGATGGCTTTGAAGTGAAGAAGATGGTAAATGCTATCTCTAAAGCAGATATCGTGGTGACGGCTACCGGAAACAAAGACATTGTAAAAGCAGAGCATTTCAAGGCGATGAAAGACAAAACCATCGTTTGTAACATCGGTCACTTTGACAATGAAATCCAAGTAAGCTGGTTGGAAGAAAACTACGGTGATTCAAAATACACGGTAAAACCTCAAGTGGATGTCTATAATGTAGAGGGCAACGAAATCATCCTATTAGCTGAAGGTAGATTGGTGAATTTGGGTTGTGCCACAGGCCATCCTTCTTTTGTCATGTCAAACTCTTTCACCAACCAAACCTTGGCGCAACTTGAGTTGTGGAACCACAGTGACAAATACGAAAATAAGGTGTACACTCTGCCAAAACACCTGGACGAAAAAGTAGCAAAATTACACCTGGCAAAAATCGGTGTAGAGTTAGATGAACTGAGTGAAGAACAAGCTGCTTATATTGGTGTAAAACCACAAGGCCCTTTCAAACCTGAATATTACCGTTATTAATGTACCTCGGTACCCATTATAAGATAAGCCCGGCTTTGTGAGAGCCGGGCTTTTATTTTTCCCTTTCCAGAACTTCTGATGATACTTATTTCTCTATTTTGACACTTGCCGGAAAACGCTTGTTCGCTTGTTGAAACGAGGTGGTTTGCCGAAAGCTTTTTTGTAAATTCCGTTCAAACAAGGTCTTTTTAACTTCCAGTAAATCGCCACTGGGAATGGATTGAATAAGCTTCCGGGTATAATCTGCTTGTGGATTGGTAAATAAAGGTTCGGTATAATTTTCTTCCACTACTTTGCCTTGATGCATGACAATCACCCGGTCTGCGATAAACTTAATCACTGACATATCATGAGAAATAAATAAATACGTCAAATCATATTTGTTTTTCAATTCATTTAAGAGATTTAAAACTTGAGCTTGAACGGAAACATCCAAGGCCGATACCGACTCATCACAAATAATGAATTTAGGCTGTACGGCCAATGTCCTGGCAATACTGATGCGTTGTCTCTGCCCCCCGGAAAACTCATGCGGAAAGCGGTAAAAATAATCCGGGTTTAAATGCACTGCTTCCAATAGCTCCATAGCTTTGCCCCTTCTATCGTGCTCATTTTTGCCAATATTGTGCACTTTCATGGGTTCCATAATCGCTTCACCGATTGGTATACGCGGGTTCAAACTGGAAATCGGATCTTGAAAAATGATCTGTAAATCTTTCCTGTATTTTCGCATGGCTCTGGACGACAAACGCATTAAATCGATTCCCTGATACTTCACGTTTCCACTATGAGCTTGTACCAACCTTAAAATACTCTTGCCAAGCGTAGTTTTACCACAGCCCGATTCCCCTACTATCCCTAAGGTTTCATTGGGATATATTTTGAATGAGATATCGTCCACGGCTTTTAGCTGTTTTACTTTGTGCAAAAAACCTCTCTTTTTTTGATATACCGTAGTCAAATGGCAAACTTCCAAAAGGGGCTCTTGAGAGGAAAGGACTTGGGCTTTTATTGATTTCTCTTTAGAGGACTGTAAATTCGGCCTTAATGACTCAAATACATGAGTGTATTTCACCACTTGACGCTGCCCATCTACTTGAAGAAAATCATTCAGAGTCGGTAGCTTTGACAAATTAAAGTCAAGCCTTGGCCGGCAAGCCAGAAGACCTTTGGTATAGGGATGCTTGGGCTTTGAAAACACATCCCAAACACTGCCCTTTTCCACGATTTCGCCCTGATAAGTCACGATAATGCGTTCGGCAATATGAGCAGCTACGGCCAGGTCATGCGTGATAAATACGATAGAGGTACCTTGTTCCTGGCAAAGGTTTTGTAATAAAGCCAAAATGCTTTTCTGAGTAGTCACATCCAAGGCTGTAGTGGGCTCGTCTGCCAGGATCAATTTCGGTTTGCATGCTACGGCCATCGCAATCATCACTCTTTGTTGTTGTCCTCCTGACAATTGGTGAGGATAGGCCGAGTACACCTGTGATGGGTGGGCAAGTTGTACTTTTCTGAATAACTCCAGCGTTCTTTTTCGTGCCTCGGTAGAGATTAATTGAAAATGCGTTTCAAACATTTCATTCACTTGTTTTCCACATGTAAGTACAGGGTTCAGAGCACTCGTAGGGTCTTGAAAGATCATGGAAATTTCCCCTCCCCGGATTTTTTTCATTTGAGAGTCGTTCAACGACAATAAATCCACTTCTCCAAAAGATGAAGACTGGTAATACAATTCGCCTTGAACCTTCGCAGCCTTTTGGTTAATCAATTGTAAAATTGACAAAGCAGTGAGTGTTTTTCCCGAACCTGATTCCCCTACAATCGCAATTGTTTCACTTTGACCTAACTCTAAATTTATATTTTTTAAGGCGGGAGGACTGCTCTTTTCTGCGTGGAATTTAACCGAAAGGTTCTTTACTTTCAGCAGTTTACCAGGAGTGATTGTTTGATGTCTGATAGTCATAGAAATACAAAAAATACAATTACTGGTTCACTCTTTATAACTACCATATACCAGAAGAAGTATATCAAAAGAGTAGAATACGAGAAGGAACCTCCGGAAAGTTTTATTTATGCTGAGCGGTAAAGATTCGCCTTCTACGAAAAGGTTAGCCCCTATTCCCAACAACCTTCAGGCTGGAACAGAGGCTAACTATCACATAACAAAAATTTTATTGAATCCCTATCAGAGGATGTTCCGAACACAAAATCAATTTAACCGGGCTTGATGGGCTTGATGGAAGAAGATCCAATCTACCGTCACATACGCTTTCGGATTCTCCCCTTCATAGTCAAACGTAAAATATACATCGCATTTCCCTTTTACTTCCTTCAACTTCACTTCCAAATCTGACCAATCGGTTTCTTCTCCGGAAGTATAAGGAATGGCAACAGTACCTATCACTTCTCCATCCGGTTTATCTTTTCTAACTTTCACTACGTACCCCGGTCCATGCACACTTCCTGTACGTAAGGAAAGCCGGTCCACTCCTGTCAAATCAATATTTTTAAACATAAAATAGGAGTCCGAACGGATATTTTTCAGCAACATGTAATTGGTGCCTCCCGGCTTGCGTTTCGTCAGGTTTTTAAAACCGTCATACTCCTCTGCTTCTACCCTAGGTGAGCGAAACTCACTCTTATACACCGTTTTCAATGGGTCAATCATCGCCCCTCCTTGATCTTGATAACTGGCTGTAAAAATATACTTTCCATAGGTATTGGTTTTCACATGTTCGTCTAACAGCAAGGTTCCCTCAGTAGGCAGGCTTTGGTTTTCATCGGTTAAGGAGAATATATACTTCACAATTGCCTCCCCCATCTCCTCCGTAATTTGCGGATTAGCCGCCATCATTCTCTCTCCCCAGTTTCCACTACCTCCTGACTGTATTTTTTTGATCAATACAGGTATTTGCGTATCCATCCCCTTGTACCGCTTTGCCACCTCCATATAACTGGGGCCAATGGATGGCTCGTTAATGGCATGGCAAGAGATACAGGCATTTTCTTTGATCAATTTGGCTCCGTCTAGCGCTTGTGACTTTTGCTGGTGCCCTTGTTCGATCAAGGTCAGGTCATTACCGATTGCCAAATAGTCCAATGCAACCATTACTTGGTTCCGGTCCACAGTTCCGTCTTCTTTGTCCGTTACATTTACTTGATAATCCAATGCAGTTGTTCCCCAATAGAAAGTGCTGTTACCGACAAACTCTACGGCAATAGCAGGCGGTTCATTGCCTACCTTTATTTCTATGCTTGCCTCAGAAACACCCTCTTGAGAGTCATATACTTTTACTTTGGCTTGATAAATACCCGGTTCTTCAAACACAAAATTAGGGTTTCCCTTTTCAGATTGCACCGTACCGGTTCCATCAAAGAACCACTCAAAACGCAAGGCGTCATTTTCATCAAAATCAAAACTATTTTCCGCGCTGAAATTCACCGAAAATGGAGCCGCTCCCACAACTTTGTCTGCCTGAATTTTGGCAACCGGATTGCGATTTCCTTCTGCATAATCAATATGAGACAATACGGCATCAGGGTTGGCCGAAAACCAGTTTTTCCCGTATTCCAACATATACAAAGTCCCGTCTTTTGCCAACACCACATCCACGATATTTTGAAATTTAAAGGATTCTAAAAAGGGTTCTTGTTTTAAATAATTGCCCTTCTCATCCAATGTAACTGCATGAATCCAGTTGCGCATCCAATCGTAAACAAATACTTTTTGGTCATAATACCTTGGCAGCCTTCTTTTGGAGCCTACAAAATCGCCATAGTAATAAGTAGGTCCGGCCATGGCATTTCGTCCTCCCGCTTTCATATGTGGGAACTGGTCTGTTTTGGCATAAGGATACCAAATAAAGGCAGGATGAGCCGGTGGCAGTATTTGTGCACCGGTATTGTTGGGAGAGGTATTTTCAGGACGATCGGAGTCGAAAAGAGGGCCTAACTCCCCGGTTACATAATTCATTTTCCGGTAGGTTTGATTATCTCCCACAAAATAAGGCCAACCGAAATTCCCCGGGCCTCTCGCCTGATTTACTTCATCATAGCCTCTTGTACCCCTTTGTTCGTCATCATTGGCAGCATCAGGGCCTACATCTCCCCAATACAACCAGCCCCGTTTCATATCGATAGCCATACGGTAAGGGTTACGGCAGCCCATTACATAAATCTCCGGCCTGCCTTCCGAACCGTCCTTCGCAAATAAATTCCCATCGGGAATGGCATAACTTCCATTCTTCAAAGGATTTATTCTCAATACCTTACCCCTAAGATCATGGGTATTTCCGGAAGTTCGTTGAGCATCATACGGGGTTCTGCCGGGCCGCTCGTCCATAGGACCAAAACCTTGCGTATCGAACTGCATTCCTTTAGTATTAAAAGGGCTGGTATTATCCCCCACAGCAATAAACAAATTTCCATCCGGGCCAAACTCCAAGGACCCGGCCGAATGGCAACATTCATCTCTTTGAACGGGAATTTCCAACAGCACTTTTTCCGAAGCTAAAATCAAACTGTCACCTGAAAGTAAAAAGCGGGATACATGCTGTTTAGGCACATCTCCAACAGGCGAATAAAACAAATACAGCCAACCGTTAAAATCAAACTTCGGGTCAATAGCAAGCCCTAACAAACCATCTTCGTATTTAGTGTGTACATCGAGCTGGGCCAATGTTTTCAACTGCTCCGTAGCCGGATCAAACAACTTCACAGCTCCTTTTCTTTCCACAAACAGGATTTTGCCATTTGGCAACACCTCCAGTTCCATGGGTTCGTCCAGGTGATCCGCTAAAATATTTTTGACAAAGCGATTTTCAGGAGGTACCCTTAAGGAGGTCGCTTTTGCGTAATCCAAGCGGTTATCGCCTATGGCATAACGAATGCCATTGCGTAAAAGCTTTAAGAACTCCGGCTCGGAAAAGGTCTCATCCGTATGGCCAAAGTTGGTATAAAAAGCCCTTCCTCCATCAAATTCATGGCACCAGGTGATCGGGTGAAAATCGCCATGCTTGCCTCCACCATAGGATTTTTCATCCACGGTCAACAAGACATCCACCTCTTCATTAAAATTTTTAAAATCGTAAAATTCGTCTCTCTTTTCCCAAGAATCCGGCAGGTCTTTGGTAATAGGGTGGTGCTTATCGTGTCGGTGAATCATTCCCGTACGGACATTCGGATTTGAGGGGTGTCCGTTGAACCAGGCACCGATTAATTGATTAAACCAAGGCCAATGATATTCGGTATCCGTAGCGGCATGAATGCCCACAAAGCCCCCTCCGGCTTGGATATAGCGTTCGAAATCGGCTTGTTGAAAGCGATTCAAAACGTCTCCGGTGGTATTGAGAAATACTACTGCACTGTAGCTTTGCAAAGAATCTTCCGCAAAGAAAGAAGCATCTTCCGTGGTATCAACGGCAAAGCCTTCCTGGTGGCCGAGTTTTATCAAAGCCTCAATACCTGAGCCGATGGATGCGTGGCGAAACCCTGAGGTTTTAGAAAAGACTAGGATGCGTTTTTGTTTTGTTTGCTCTCTTACACATGAGGCACATAATAAACTCCCTATCATTGCCCATGCAATCACACATAGTAATTTTTTCATTTTCATCACATTAGAGGTTAAAAAACGGACTAAAAGCATCCTATAATAAACAAGTAGTATAGTTGAAAGGGGAGAGAAAAAAGTAGGAGTTCTTTAGGTCTCTCCCCTCTGAAGGGGGGGTATTGGTTATAACCTTTTAATTTTAATATCTCTGAACCAAACCTGGTCGCCATGGTCTTGTAAAGCAATATGCCCTACCGCATTTCTACCATAAGCCGGCCATTGAGTAAATTTACTGTTTTTTAATTGTTCTTCCCACTCCGGGCTTTCAATTTGGTACTCCACTACTTTGGTACCGTTCAACCAATGCTCTACATGCCCGTTATTAACGATTAGGCGTGCCTGATTCCACTCTCCGGCAGGTTTTACCGTCTCTTCAGTACAAGCCTGTAGATCGTAATTATCTCCGGCACGATGTTTATCAATTTGGGCATCGGGGTGTCTTTCATTATCCAAAACTTGCATTTCAGGACCTGAAAAGTACACCGCTCCCAACGTATCTGCTTCTACAACTCTGAAAAACACCCCACTGTTTCCACCTTCGGAAATTTTCCATTCGAGGCTGAGTTCAAAGTTTTCAAATTTTTCCTGAGTGATAATATCACCACCGCCTTTACCGGTCAGGCTAATGACCCCTTCAGCCTCTTCCCAGATAGGAGATAGCGTATCCGCGTGATAGTTTCTCCAGGCGCTTAAAGGCAAATCAATCCATTCGGTCGTAGTGGTTTCTTCCATAGGTGCTTCCGTATTTGCAGATTCTTTTGCCTGATCCTCTTGCTCTTTTTTTGAACAAGCACTGCTGATCAAGGCCACGGAAAGACCGGAAGCCCATAGGATTTTTTTAAGAGGTAATTGTCTAAACAGTGTACTTCCCTTCATAGGATTTCCAATTTAAAAAGTTAAAATTTATAGTTGTCGATTTTACGAATTTATATAAAAAATTCCTTGTATTTGAATTATTTCCAATAAAACTACATTCTTACAATGAATTTAGCATTATACTTAAACGCCCTTTTTTTCAGTTAATAAAGTGTCACTTCAGATAGAATTTTTCTTTTTTTCAAGTTTGAAAGGCTGACTACTTACGGTAAAATTTAAGGAATAATCACGAAAGCGAAACTTGAAATTAATTTTGGAGTTTATAAAGAAATACACTTGGTAAATAGATAAAATTTCACGAATTTCATTACAGCTTTTAAGGTTAAGCATTTTTTAGCCTTCTCAAAAACCGATTAAATGCAATGCGCCAATTAAAAATAACACAAAGTATTACCAATAGGAGAGAAAGTGAATCCTTGGAAAAATACTTTCAGGAAATCAATAAAATAGAATTGCTTACAGCTCAGGAAGAGGTAGACCTAGTGAGAAAAATCAAACAAGGAGACCAAAAAGCATTGGAAAAGCTGACCAAAGCCAACCTGCGCTTTGTGGTTTCGGTAGCCAAACAATACCAGAACCAAAACCTTTCCTTGAATGACTTGATTAACGAAGGCAATATTGGTTTGGTAAAAGCAGCACATAAATTTGATGAAACCCGGGGGTTTAAATTTATATCCTACGCAGTATGGTGGATTCGACAATCTATCATGCAGGCTCTTTCGGATAATACGCGAATGGTAAAACTGCCTGCTAACATGACCGGGACAATTAGTAAAATCAAACGGGTCGCTTCAGAGCTAGAGCAAGTGTATGAAAGAGAACCTACCGATGATGAATTGGCCGATGCATTGGAAATGAGTCCGGATGAAATCAAAAATGCCCTTAGCAACATGACCAAGCAAGTATCGATAGATGCGCCACTGGGAAGTGATGAAGATGGCGGCTCCTTATTGGATGTGCTGGAAAATACCAACAGCGACAAAGTGGATAAAAATATCGTCGACAAAGAATCCCTGAAGGTGGAAATTGAAAGAACCCTTGGGTCTTTGACTCCCCGTGAACGGCAAGTCATCAAAATGGCTTTCGGCTTGGATGGAAGCGAACCGTACTCCTTACAAGAAATAGGTGAATACATGGGGCTGACCCGCGAAAGAGTCCGTCAAATCAAAGAAAAAGGGATCCGGAAACTTCGCTATACCTCTCGCAGCAAGCTGTTGTCAAAATACCTGGAATAGTCTTTAAGTCTTTTTTATACCTTCAACCTCCCTTGCCAGTTTGTTATACTCAAGGGAGGTTATTTTTTTAGATAATGAAGTGGTTTACACGTATCGTTTT
The DNA here is from genome assembly GCF_039710355.1 of Rapidithrix thailandica. NCBI lineage: Bacteria > Pseudomonadati > Bacteroidota > Cytophagia > Cytophagales > Flammeovirgaceae > Rapidithrix > Rapidithrix thailandica. The sequence continues at coordinate 198,775 of NZ_JBDKWZ010000006.1, forward strand.
TGACCGAAAATGGAATCCAAACCGGTTCCTCAAAGCACTTTTTGAAAAGAATAGCCAAAGCTATTGTTGAAAAAAATAACACAGAGGAGGCGTTTTTGAAACATTTTTTAGGAAAAAGAAAAAGTTTAATTTACTTCAAAGTACCAGGAGTAAGAGATAATCCCTTTTTACTATTTATTTTTCGCATTTGGGTTTGGTGGTTCATAGATAATTCGACAATTTTGTCTCCTCAATAATTTTAGGGAATAAAAAAATCAAATAATGAAAAAAGGATTGCTAAATGTGGCAGTAGTTATTGCCTTATTTTCATTGGCGTCTTGTTTCGGACAACACAACAAGGCTCCTAGCAAAGATGTTCATAAAGGTAGCGAATGGGTATACGGCCAAGCAGGCGGCCCTCCTCGCCAATTGGAAATCACCTACCCAGAGGACGAAACCGGAGAAGTAGCCGAAAAAATCGAAAACATTCGCCATAAGTTATACCCGGCAAAGTAATCATAGAAAATGATGCAAAAAGGGCTGATTCATCAATTTGAATCAGCCCTTTTCTTATGACATAAAAAAGAAGGTATCCTTATGGGATACCTTCTTTTTTTGTACAGAAAGAATCTTAGTTCTGGCCAAACTCTTCTTTGAAAACTTCTTCGAGTTTTTCCAAATCAACACTTTCCTTCTCTACTTTTATTTTTCCTGATACGTACTCGGCAATTTTTTCATTAAAGATGGTGTTGTAAACTTGCTCATAGTTTTTACCATTCTCATGGCGCAAGTAATTGTCAACAAATCCATCCAGCATCTCATCATCAAACTGCTGTGCCATACCATATCCCATAAAGCTACTTTGGATCAGTTCTTTGGCTTTGCTCCGGATATCCGCCTCTTCTACTTTCAACTCAGCATCGTCAAACAAACGTGTACTGATTACATTCCACTTCACTTCCTCCAAAAACTTAGGATACTGCTCTTCTACTTGCTCTTCAGTTGACTCCTCTTTGAAAGAATCTTTTAAGAACTTCTTTAATAATTCTTCCGGAAGTTCAAATTCGATTTTATTCAATAATTTTTCACGGATTCTTTTGTTCAACAAAGACTCCAATCCGTTTTCATTATTCTTTTTTAACTGCTCTTTCAGTTTCTCAGTAAACTCAGTTTCGTCCTTCGCCACATCTTTCCCTAACACCATGTCAAAGAAATCCTGATCCAATTGCGCAGGTTCGTTCCGGGTGATTTCAGTCACTTCCAATTCGAATTTACCTTTCAAATTTTCAGCTTCTTCCAACTCTATGCCGAACAAGTTTTTCACTTTCCCGGCATCAATGATGACCTCTTCTAAGGTAAACTCAATTTTCTCACCTTTTTTCTTTCCCACAAACTGCTCTTTTGCCTCCTCTTTCACCATTGTAGCGATGGGCAACAAAGTATCTTTTTCAAATTCTCCATCCACTTGCTTGAATACCCCTTTCACATAATCTTCCTCCGCAATTTCTTCCACTTGGGATACTTTAGGATAGCTTTCTTTCAATTTATTAACGGTCTTCTCGACATCAGCATCCGAAATTTCCAGATCGTAAGATTTTACTTTCTGTTTTTTGTTCAGCTCATAAGAAAACTCAGGAGTCAAACACATTTCGAACTCCAAATTCAGCTCTTCAATCCCCCCCTGCAATTCTTCTGGAGTAACCGGCTCACCTTTGTAGTAAGGATAAAAGAGATGTTTTACTTCGTTCTCTTTCAAGTACTTCTGCAAATTCTCAGAAACTGCCTTATTGAAGACCTCCTGAAGCAGTTCTTTGCCATACATTTTCTTGATTAATGAGGCAGGAACCTTACCCGGCCGAAAGCCCTTGAGGTTTACTTTTTTACCATAAGCTTTAAGTTGCTTATTAAATTCAGGATGGTAATCTGCCTCAGTTACTTTGACCTTCAGAACACCGTATGCTTCTGACTGTTTCTCGAGTTGGATGTCCAAGATTATAGAGTGTTTAGGTTAAAACAATTCTTTTACACAAGTTATAAAAAAAACCCAACTTGATGGCCAAGTTAAGGTTTCTTCTTGTGCGGATGGAGGGACTCGAACCCCCATGCCTCGCGGCGCTAGATCCTAAGTCTAGTGCGTCTACCAATTTCGCCACATCCGCTTTTCAATTGTTGCGAGTGCAAAAGTATAAACAAATTTCTAATTCACAATTTTTCCTCCAGTCTTTTTTGCATTTTCTTTATATCTCTCTCTGTTTGAAAGACTTATTTTTTTAGAAAGTTTTTTTCTGAAAAGATTCATTCAATTTCCAGACAAATTTGCTTAACTTCATTCTACTAAATCTGGAAATCCTTTTTAAACCTTATATAGCGTACAAAAATTGACCTACTGCGCGAAACGGATGCATATCTTTACAACAGCGTATTGGGTTGTTTGATAAAACCACAGAACTCCAACACCCAATTGACAGACTAAAAATATCTTATGGAAAAGCAAAGCAATACAGAGCCGCATGAATCACACTACCCCTAGCAAATAAGTGTACCGGCTCACATAATCACGAATTTAACACGCTTCATCCATAAGCGCACAATCCGGGTACAATTGAAAAAAAGAAAGCCAAATTCACTTTTCATTACTTTAAAATTTGTGAATGGTAGAATGCTCATTAATTTTCCAGTTCAATCCAGCTTTTGATTGAAATATATTAATTGATCTGTTTCCTTGAATATTTAGTTAGAGAAGTCTATGTTAACAATAGATATAGAGCAAGAGAACAAAACCTTATTAAGAAAATACAGGGCCTTACTCAGAAAAGCCAAACCCTTACTCAAAAATTACGAGGAGGACAGCAAACAAATCCGGAAGGCTTTTAAGTTTGCCGTGGATGCCCATAAGGATATGCGGAGAAAATCCGGTGAACCGTATATCTACCACCCCCTGGATGTAGCTACCATCGTAGTAGAGGAAATCGGCTTGGGCAAGACTTCCATCATTGCGGCTTTGCTACACGATGTAGTGGAAGACACCGAATGGGAACTAAAAGACATAGAGGAACGCTTTGGAACAAAAGTCGCCAAGATCATCGATGGCTTGACCAAAATATCGGCTACCGCCTCCAAAGGCCGCTCTTTACAAGCGGAAAACTTCCGGAAAATGTTGCTCACCATTTCGGAAGACATCCGGGTAGTTTTGGTCAAAATAGCCGATCGCTTGCACAACATGCGCACACTCGACAGCATGCCCAAAGACAAGCAACTGAAGATTAAGTCCGAAACGGAATACATCTACGCTCCTCTGGCACACCGCCTAGGTTTGTACAACATCAAATCCGAATTAGAAGACCTCTGTTTAAAATATTCCGACCGGAGTGTTTACGATGAGATCACGGAGAAAATCGAACAGACCCAGACCGTCCGGAACCGCTTTATACAAAACTTCATCAAACCGATACGGGCAGACTTAAAAAGACAGGGCTTTGAATTCAAGATCAAGTCCAGAACCAAGTCCATCCGCTCGATCTACAATAAGATGAAGCGGCAAGGGGTCTCTTTTGAACAAGTCTATGATTTGTTTGCGATCCGGATTATCTTTCAATCCATTCGCGAAGTAGAGAAAACGGGTTGTTGGAAGATTTATTCGGTAGTAACCGACCACTATACCCCTAATGTCAATCGTTTACGCGACTGGATCAGTGTCCCTAAAGCAAACGGATACGAATCCCTGCATACGACCGTCATGGGTCCCAAAGGTCAATGGGTAGAAGTACAAATCCGCAGTGAACGCATGGATGAAATTGCGGAAAAGGGATATGCGGCCCATTGGAAATACAAGGATAACTCTAATGACAAAGGGGACCAAGGGATAGAAGGTTGGCTGAACCGCGTCAGACAGCTATTGGAAGATAACAATACCTCCGCCATTGAGTTTTTGGATGATTTCCGGGCCAACCTGTTCAACAAAGAGGTATTTACCTTTACTCCCAAAGGAGATTTGAAAGTATTCCCGGGAGGTGCCACGGTACTTGACTTTGCTTTTGAAATTCATACAGAAGTGGGGGCCCGATGCTTAGGCGCCAAAATCAACGGACGCTTGGTGCCGCTTAATTACAAACTACAAAACGGTGACCAGGTAGAAATCCTTACGTCTAACAAACCTAAAGCTAACGAAGATTGGTTTAAGTTTGTCACCACCGGAAAGGCCCGCTCTAAAATCAAAGAATACCTCAAAGAGGACAAAAAGCGAATTGCCTCGATGGGAAAAGAAATCGTTGCCCGTAAGTTGAAACACTTAAAACTGCCGATGAATGATCAGGTGGTGAGGCAAATGATGGAGTATTTCAACCTAAAAACGGAAACGGAATTTTATTTCCAGGTTGGCGAAGGCATCATCGAACATAATCAACTCAAACGCTTCCAGGAGAAGAAGAAAAAGCAAGACAATACACCTAAGATCCGGCCTACCGATGCTAAAGAATTTAAGCAAAAAATCCGCGAGATCCGGAAAGGTGAGGATGAACTGGTAATCGGTGAGGATATTGACAATGTAGATTATAGCCTGGCTCCATGTTGCAATCCTATTCCCGGTGACGATATTTTTGGTTTTACAACAGTGAGTAGTGGTATTAAAATCCACCGTACAAACTGCCCGAATGCAGTAGCCATGATGGCAAACTACGGCTACAGGATTATCAAAGCCCGTTGGTCTTCTCTACAAGACAAGCAGTTTGATGTACATATTAACATTGAGGGTACGGATCGCATGGGCATCGTCAACGATGTAACCCGGATTATTTCCAGTCAGATGCGAGTCAATATCAAATCCATCCGCTTTGAAACCCGTAACAGTATCTTTGAAGGAGATATCAGTCTTTTGGTACACGACACCAAAGAAGTCTCCCGCATAGCCAAATTACTGGAAGGGATCGAAGGGGTAATCAAGGTAAAACGCTTAGAATAATTAAATCCATAACAATAGAAAAGGGAGGTCTTGTAAGCCTCCCTTTATTTCTTTGCTCTATCCTAAATATTCTACCAAAAGCTTGCTTCTGGATTTATTTCTCAATTTTTTAATCGCCTTTTCTTTAATCTGACGGACGCGCTCACGGGTCAGGCTCAACACTTCTCCAATCTGCTCTAACGACATGGCTTCTCCACCGCCAATACCAAAAAACATTTTAATCACCTGACGCTCTCTTTCAGTCAAAGTCGCCAAAGTTCTTTCGGTTTCGATAGCCAAAGAAGAACGGTAATTGATGTTCTCATCTGTTTTTTGAATGTTGTCATTCTCCAATACGTCCAATAGAGAATTGCTTTCGCCTTCTTGAAATGGCGCATCCACAGAAACTTGCTTCGAACCTGCATTCAGCGTACTGGTCACCTCTTCAGGAGCCATATCCAAGACTTTTGCCAATTCTTCAGGAGTTGGTTCTCTCTCAAACTCTTGCTCTAACTCTGAGAACGTTTTATGGATTTTGTTCAATGCCGCAGTACGGTTCAAAGGCAAGCGTACAATCCGGGATTGTTCCGCCAAAGCTTGCATGATGGATTGGCGAATCCACCAAACGGCATAAGAAATAAACTTAAATCCCCGAGTTTCGTCAAAACGCTGAGCGGCTTTTACCAAGCCCAGGTTCCCTTCATTGATAAGGTCATTCAAGGAAAGGTTTCTATTTTGGTATTGTTTGGCTACAGATACGACAAAACGCAAATTGGCTTTGGTCAATCTTTCAAGCGCTTTTTGATCTCCCTCTTTGATCCGCCTGGCCAGCTCCACCTCTTCATCAGGAGTTAACAACTCCACTTTACTAATTTCCGAAAAGTACTTCTCTAAAGACTCACTTTCCCGCCTGTTAGTAATGGTTTGGGTTATTTTCAGTTGACGCATTTTTATATAATTCGGTTAATTTGAGTTCTATTTGCTAGGTTTTTGGATTTTACTTACTTCAATCGTAGAACAACTAACAAAGGCAAAAGTTCTAAAACGAACCGCCTAATTTACGCCAAATAAATGAAAGAGTAAACAACTTGGCATATACTTATTGACAAATATTTATAATTTTTAAATCTCTAACGCTCACATACTTCCATAAGCCGGCCTCTAAACAGCCAGATCCACCAAAGGAATATGCTTCTTGTAAAAAACACCTGTTAGGAGAATAGACCAAATAATATTTGGCATTTAATGTTGCAGTTTGTCAGTTAATTTTGACAGTAGGTAAGATAAATGTATTTTGATGGAAAAATTGACATGGCATAAAGAACCGGAATTTTCAATTTTAACAGGAAAAATCAGTTTCTCCTTTTATGTAAACTCCTTTCCTTTCCATGAAATCAGTTATTGAACAGCTTTCTTTTCTCTTCCGGATTTACGAAAAAGCCATTTGAGCATGAAGATAGTCAAAATTAATAGCAATACAAAAGGCCAGGCTTCTATTAAAAATACAATAATGGCTAAGAATGTGTCCCATCCGGTTTTAAATCCACCTGTCACTTTCTCCATAAATGTCAAACCTGGCATAGCGGCCTCATAGCCTTTGACCTTTTGAAATAACTCTACACGCAGGGTACTATAACTCACCTGGTCTTGCAGATACTTCAGGCGCCCTTCTTGTGATTCGATCTCCGAGCGGACATTGCCTAATTCCGTTTGTACCTTTAATATTTCGTCAACGGACTTTGCTTTCTTCATTAATTCCAAAAAGCTCTGCTCCACCGCTTTTTTATTCTTTATACGGGCTTCCAAATCAATAAACTGCTCCGTGACATCCTGTACGTTTACCGTTTTCCGGTCCAGGTAGATGCCCAACCCTATAATATTTTGCAAAAGACTGTCAAAATTTCCCGCTTTTACCCGTATCTCTATTTGTTGATTAATTTCATATCCGAAATTACTCTCACTACTGGATGAGATATACGCATCAAATTGTTCCGTTAATACTTCAAGCTTTCCCGATGTGGCTTCCATATCTTTTACCTGCATACGCAAGTCGGCGGTTTTGATCAGTTTGGCTCCTCTGGATTGTTTAACAGAAACAGCGTCAGCACCAGGTGCGGCAAGCTGTTCACTGGCAACATCCGCTCCCACTTCAGCCAAATGGCCCAAACTACCAGCATACTCGGCTTTTTGAGCATTACACGCCCAAAGCATAAAACAAGGAATTAAGAGCAGTTTGTAAATCATCATAAAATCTTCAAATTAAATATATTTTCAACTTAGAGCATGTTTAAATCCGCTCTTTGGATTGTAAACCCTCTCTTCAAACACCTCGGCACATCATTGTAGTGAGTGGCATTCCGGTCAATTATTTTCCAAAAACCCAACCACTCAATTATTATTTTCTGAGCACCTTAAACAGAGAATATTCTTCATCAAAGAGGCATCCCACAACGAACATTAAATAGCTTCTCATATATGATAGTAAAATGAATGGCTATTTCAAATTTTATTTTATGCTCAGTATAGATTTCATTATATTGAATTACTTTTGTTAAGTACTGGTTGCTTGTCACCCACAAAATAATTTGCCTCATCAACTGGCCAAACCTCAACAAACTATGAAACCCAAAGCTATCATCGACAACCATGGACGCCCTGTCAACTATCTTCGCCTTGCTGTGACAGACCGTTGCAACTTGCGCTGTTTTTATTGTATGCCCGAAGAAGGGATTCACTATCTTCCCAAAAAGGAATTACTCACCTATGAAGAAATGTTGCGGCTCTGCCAAATTTTAGCCAGCTTGGGTATCAACAAAGTACGGATTACCGGAGGTGAACCCTTTGTTCGTAAAGACCTACTCTATTTTTTAAAGAACTTACGTAAAATTAAGGGCATTGATAAAATCAGTTTGACTACGAACGGAGTCCTTACTTATGACTATATTCCTGACTTGGTAGAATTAGGCATTTCTATGGTCAATTTAAGTCTTGACACATTGGATGCTGAAAATTTCCTGCGCATCACCCGTAGAAATGAATTTGAAAAGGTGATGCAAACCTTTTATGCATTGGTAGAATCAGGTATTTCTACTAAAATAAATACAGTAGTGATGGATGGGAAAAACACGGAAGACCTCATCCCATTAGCCCAACTCACCGAAAAGCATCCCGTATCGGTGCGGTTCATTGAAGAAATGCCTTTTAACGGTGAAGGCAATCACTATGCAACCCTCAAGTGGAGCCATCATAAAATATTGGACACCTTACGACAGGCATATCCCAATTTGCAAAAGCTCCCGGTCCCGGCCCATTCTACCGCCACCCTCTATCAGGTACCGGGTTTTCAAGGGAACATAGGCATCATTGCTGCATTTTCCAGAACTTTTTGTGGGACCTGCAACCGGATTCGCATTACGGCCCAAGGACTTTTAAAAACCTGCTTGTACGATGAAGGTGTACTCGACTTAAAACAAGTGATGCGAAGTGGGGCCAATGACCAACGACTGGAGGAAACGCTCATCCATGCATTCCGCCACCGGGCCAAAGACGGCTTTGAGGCGGAAAAACAACGCCAGAGTAACCACCCGGTAAAAGAATCCATGTCTACTATAGGAGGTTAACCCCTTACTATTCTAGCACTTCTTGTTTTTGTGGTAAGGGAAAGTTCAGCGTTACTTTCTCCTGATGTGCAAACAACCATATCAAGATAAGGGAAACCAGTATGGCAATCCATGCCTGCCTCTTTTTATTGTACATCCACATTTCCCGGATCCCTTGTTGTGAGTGCAGTTTGATATAATTATTATAAAAAAATATCATACTGTTTGTATCTCCAAATAATATGTACAGGGGGGGGCGGCTTTACCAATTCGCACTTTAATCTTGATCATTTTTAATTTGAACTTTTTCTTTTTCCTAACAAATGTTTATGACTTTTTTCTTGGAACTCAATTTCATTCACAAACAGCTCCACATATTCACTTTGCAAGCGAACTGTTCTCGGTTGATTTTTGGCTCTTCTGAAATACAAGTTAATTTCATTAAGCGCGATTTTAAAAAGCCAATTGGAAAACAGGGGAAAATTACTTATTTCAAGAGGGTGTGAAACAAGGTCAAAATCATGACAAAAAGGAAGGTAATTGATGAATTTATTTTCCGATCCGGCCAAGATGTAAACCAATGCCTGCCGTCATACTGAGGTTATGGATAAAAAAATGCTGTCCTGTATCTTCAAACTCTCCGCTACTTAAGGTATAGCGAAGAAGCAATTCCAAACTCAATTGCTTGAACCAAAAGTTGCCTAAACCAGCCCCGACAGAAAAATGCTGGATTTCAAAAGGAGATTTTACCAATATTTCATTGTCGTTCAGGACCTGTTCGGAGCCTCTCCCCCATCCCATTTGGGTTTCACCGAAAAAGCCTGACTTCAGATAATAACGGACATAAGGATTGAAGGTGTAATAACTTAAGGTATGCGACTCCGCATAGCTGATACTGGCAAAGGAACCAAACATATCCACACTTATTCCGGCTTGTAAGCGGTCCACCACATAAAACCCTACTTTAGGATTAAACATGGCATCTCCCAAAGCCGAGCCTGTACTCAAATTTAACTCTTCACTTCTTACTCCCAAACCCACGCCAAATACAGCCCCGGCATACAAGCTTCCTTTTTTTGTTTGAAACTCAAACATTTCCGCCTCTTCTAAGAATACCTTGGAAGTATCAGCCCCCTGGGATTGCCCCCATACTCTCATTGACAAACATGAAAGTATCAACCATATGGTTATATTGAGCCCTCGCATAAGTTTCTTTTGTATTAATGACCAGGAGATTTTTAACAAAGTAAAACAGTAATTTCCAAACAAGCTTCTTATTTTCCTCTTTTCATTTGAAAAAAATATCCAATTTTGAGCGTATGCCTCTTATTGAACGGGAAACATGATGAAGCCAGGATCATCCCGGACCTTCATCTTTTTATTTTCACCATTAATGGCTGTCAACTTTTTCAAATACAATACGACAATATCTCCTTTACTGGCAATGGTGAGCAACTTGCCCAAGCCTATTTCATTGGTATTGGTACTGATGACTTTACGAATGGGTAATTGTCCGCGGGTAAGAACGGCCTCTATTTTTTTACAAGAAAAGCTCACTTGACGAGCTGTGTCTTTGACGACTTTGGCCGTAATGTCTTTTGGTCCGTCTGCTTCAATAATTTGCCCGTTAAAGACCGGCTTTTTTTCATGAAAAAGTTTAACCTTGATTTGGTAAGCTTGTCCCCAAGCTACAGAAAGCTGTATAAACAGAAGCCCGGATAGAAGGATAGAAAACCGCATAAGTTGAATTGTGAGTGAGTTTAGTTTAACCTTTTGTTTTAAATGAGTGCTGTAAACAACACAGAGGGACAACGTATATCGACTCTCGAATGAAGGACTTTACGTTCTCTTATAATTTCGCAAATAGGATAAGTTAGGCTACTAAAAGTTAAACATCCTTTCAGGACTTTCAAAATTTAAAACAGAGGCACAGGGTTTGATCAACCGTCAATCACTGTGGACAGAACTTCTATTAATTCACTCATCATCATAGCCGTAGCTCCCCAGATAACTTTCTCTTTCACCACATAGGCAGGGGCCTGAATCCGTAAACGTTCCCCTACTTGTACATCTACATCTTTGCGGTTGGCCGGGTCGAAAAAATCTAATAAAGGAACTTCCACTAACTGATCAACTTCTACCGGATCCAAAACAAACCGGGGGCGTTCTGTAGAGTATGCCAGCACAGGTCTTACCATCATATTACTAGGGGGAATATACAAATCGGACATCTGCCCTAATATTTCAACCTTCTCATAAGGTATCCCCACTTCTTCTTCAGCCTCCCTTTGCGCGGTCATTACCAAATGCTTGTCGCCTTCTTCATACTTACCTCCGGGGAAGGCCATTTGCCCGCTATGCACCCCATTATATCGGGGGCGTTGAATAAAAGGAATAAACCATTGTTGTTGAAAAGGGTACATCAATACCAACACAGCAGACTTCCGGGGAACCACTCCGGTAGGAATTGAACGTTGTTCCCGCGTCTTGACAGACATCTTTAGATGTGCATCCAGCCCTGGCAATTTTTCGGTTAATTGATTTTTTATTTTTTCAACAAACGATTTTTGAAACAACCTTCTGTTCATAGAGTTTATATCAATACGATTTGAAGTGGTTTACATTTATAGTTTTTGCCCGAAAATGGAATCAAAACCGGCTCATCAAGGCACTTTTTGAAAAGAATAGCCAATGCTATTGTTGAAAAAAGTAACACAGAGGAGGCGTTTTTGAAACATTTTTCAGGAAAAAGAAAAAGGTTAATTCACTTCGTTAATAAAATACCATCCCTCTTTACTTTTCACAACACTTACCATCCTGTCTTTTATTCAGATTATTGAAGTTTTTTGCCTAGTGCAAACTTCTTCCCGGGTAGGGCTTGAACATATCCTTCAAACTCCATAGTCAACAACAAAGAGGCCAGCTTGTTCATTGGAATCTGCGTTTTAAAACTTAACTCATCGATCAACAGTTCTTTTTCTTTTAAGCATTGGATAATGGTTTTCTCTTTTTCTGAAAGATGCACCGGCACTAACAGCTCGGGAGGCTTCGCGTCTAAATCCCAATTCATAATATAATCCAAGTCGTCTACGGATTGAATTAAATGAGCTTTATGAGTTTTAATTAAGTAATTACAACCTAAAGAATACGGTTGGGTAAGATTGCCGGGCACGGCAAATACCTCTCGGTTATAAGAATTGGCAAGTTCGGCAGTAATCAGAGCCCCACCTTTTTTAGCGGCTTCTACTACGATGATTGCATCACACATACCGGCAATGACCCGGTTTCTCTCCGGGAATTTCGGTGCATCGGGCAGCGAGCCAATCCGGTTTTCGGAAAGCAAGCCTCCGGTTTCCAACATTCTTTGGGCTATTTCTTTGTGAACGTAAGGGTAGACACTGTCTACACCGTTGGCCATCACCCCTACGGTTGGGATTTGATAATCCAAGCAAGCTTTGTGTGCATGAATATCGATACCATAAGCCAAGCCACTGACCATCAAAATATTGGAATAACGCCTCAACTCCCGAACCAACTCATTGGTCATTTGAAATCCGTAACCGGAAGCTTGCCGGGTACCGACAATGCCGATGGTTTTGATGGTATTTAAGTCCGTTTTTCCTTTGAAATATAAAAGGCTGGGAGCATCGTAAATTTGTTTCAAGCGAAAAGGGTACTGTTCATCCATATAAAAAAGCAATTGGATATTCAGTTTTGCAGCCTTTTCCAATTCCTTTTCGGCAAGGGCAAAGGTCGCTTTTTTGGCGATTTCGGCAACCAAGCGTTCGCCTACACCCGGTACTTTTTTCAAGAAGGAATGCGGGGCTTTAAATACCTGCTCAGCTGACTCACAATAACTGATCAATGATTTAAACAGCTTATTGCCTATGCCTGGCACCATCCCTAATGCCATCCGATAAAAGGTTTCCATGGTGTATTGAAATAAGAGGTAAATTACCTGGTATTATTTGCCCTAGTTGTAAGATAGCAAATCTCCGAGAACCCGGCAACGCCCTCAGCCTTAGCCTTCTTTTTTCTGTCATAAAAAATCCAATCAAAAGAGGCCGAAAAGGCATGAACATTCACTATGGGGAATGAAAAAAGGCCCACGGCTTTCACTATGGGCCTGATTGTAGATATCATGTATCTCTCTTTTCAAGTACAGAACCCCATAAATTCATTCACTGTCCACAAGCACTTATTGCTTTCTAGCCTCCATTGCCTCAGTCACCAAATGGGTCAACTGTACAAAACCCTCCACAGACAATTGTTCAGCCCGTTTACCAAAAATTTCATCCTTCAAAACCAAGTCCCCACCCAACAAGCTTTTCAAAGCATTTCTTAAGGTTTTTCTCCGGTTGTTAAACCCTTGTTTCACCAATTTAAAAAACAATGCTTCATCGCAGTCCAGTTGTGTACATTGGTTTCGAACCAAAGAAAGAACCCCTGAGCGTACTTTGGGGGGAGGGTTAAACGCTCCAGGTTCTACGGTAAACTCATATTTAATATCGTAAAAGGCCTGCAACAAGACACTTAAGATTCCATAAGTCTTATTTCCCGGAGGGGCGGCAATCCGGTCAGCTACTTCCTTTTGAATCATACAAACCATTTCCGGAATCAGGTTGCGGTATTCATACAATTTAAAGAAAATCTGAGAGGATATGTTATAGGGCAAATTGCCAATCAAGGCCACTTTTTCAGGAAATAAACCGGGCAAGTCCAACTTTAAAAAATCTCCTTCGATGATTTGTTCTTCTGCCAATAAGAATTCTTTCAGGTAGGCCACTGATTCGGAATCCAGCTCTATCACTTTGAGTTCAAAGCGGGCATCATCTTTCAAAAACTGTGTCAATACTCCGGTACCGGGCCCAATTTCCAGCACCTCTTTGTATTCTCCTGTACCTTGCAAGCAAGCAGCAATTTTACCCGCAATCCGGTTGTCTTTCAAAAAATGTTGCCCCAGGTGTTTTTTCGGTCTTACGTTTGGTTTCATTGGATTGAATATAAAGACACTCCATGAGCATTCTGAAAATGCATACGGCTATTACTCAACAAATTTTCATTCAATTACTCATTGGAAAACCGTGTCATTGAAACATACAAAACAGTTGGCGCAACGGCCCGGATTCGCATCCTTTTTCTCCTGTTTCGTTTATTTAAGAAATATTATTTTACTTTAGAGATGATTAAGAAAAATGCACAGGATTCCGGCATTCTTTCTTATTAAGTTTAATTTTGTGAAGAAATAACAATCAATAAAAGATGGCAAATAAACAAAGGAAATCACAAAAACCACGAATTGGGATAACAATAGGCGATATAAATGGTATAGGACCGGAAATTATAATCAAGGTATTACAAGACAAAAGAATCGCCAACCTTATCACTCCCATTATTTATGGCTCCGGAAAAGTGTTGACCAAATATAAGCGATTACTCAACTTGGAAGAGTTCAGTTACCATCAATACAATACCAACAGTTATCTGAATGAAAAAAAGCCAAACGTAGTCAATTGTTGGCATGATTCCGCTGAAATTCAACCGGGCAAAGTAGTAGAACAAGCGGGAAAATACGCCTTACAGGCTATGCAGAGAGCTACGGAAGATCTAAGAAATGACTTTTTGGATGCGGTAGTCACATGCCCTATCAACAAAGCCAATATGCCCAAAGACGAATTTCCCTTCAAAGGACATACGGACTATTACACCAGTGAGTTTGAAGCCCAAAACAGCTTAATGGTCATGTGCTCCGAGCAATTAAAAATTGCTGTATTGACAGATCATATCCCCTTAACCGAAGTTAAAAAATTCGTTACCAGGGAGCGCCTCATCAACAAAGTGGAAGTGCTTGAGAAAATGTTGAAAGATGACTTTGGCATTCAAAAGCCAAAGATTGCGGTTTTGGGACTCAATCCTCATGCCGGAGAAGAAGGTTTGTTAGGGAATGAAGAACAAGAGGTCATCTCTCCCACCCTTTCGGAATTGCATAAAAAAGGCCACCTTGTCTTCGGGCCATATCCGGCTGACGGTTTCTTTGCCTCCCTTACGCATCAAAAGTTTGATGCGGTATTGGCTATGTATCACGACCAAGGGCTCATTCCTTTTAAAATACTGGCCTTTGAAGAGGGTGTAAATTATACAGCCGGCTTGCCGATTGTCCGCACCTCTCCGGATCATGGAACGGCTTACAATATTGCGGGAAAAGGCATTGCCCATGAAGGGTCTTTAAGAGAAGCCATCTTTATGGCACATAATATTGTGAGAAACAGAGAGGATAAAATCGAACGGAAAATCCGGGTAAATGTAGATGCCGAGTTGAAAAAAGACAGTAAGGACACTGTTCAAAACTAAGCAACCCGGTTAAGTCAGTAATAAGGGAAAATGAAATCAGCTTCATTTTCCCTTATTTTATTTTTAGGCGTGAATTGCTTTTAACGAATCCAGGTTGGCTTCAATTACCTTATCGATATCCTCATCCGTCAAGGCATAAGATAAAAACAGGGTTTCAAACTGAGACGGAGGCAAATACACTCCTCTGTCCAACATCGCATGGAAATACTTTTTGAACAGTTCCATGTTGCTTTTCTGGGCATCGGCAAAATTATTTACCGGCTCATTGGTGAAAAACAAAGTATGCATCGACCCGACTGTATTCATAGTATAATCCAGTCCCAATGATTCCAGGTTTTTTTGAAAGCCCTCATGCATTTTTTTGGTAACTTCTTCCAAACGACTATAAACCTCCGGATGTTCGTTCAAGTAACTTAACATCGCTAATCCCGCAGCCATGGCCACAGGGTTACCGGAAAGCGTGCCTGCCTGATACACAGGCCCCACGGGAGCCACATGATCCATAATCTCTTTCTTCCCGCCATAAGCCCCTACGGGCATTCCTCCCCCGATGATTTTCCCCAAGGTGGTCAAATCAGGAGTCACCCCAAAGAACTCTTGTGCTCCTCCTTTACGCAAACGGAACCCAGTCATCACTTCGTCAAAGACCAAAAGAATACCGTGTTCATCACATAAGGTTCGAAGACCTTCCAAATACGCCTTTTCAGGAAGTACACATCCCATATTCCCAGGCACCGGTTCAATAATGATTGCGGCAATCTCCCCTGGATTGAAGCGGATCACTTCATCAATTGCTTCCAAGTTGTTGTAAGGGGCTGACAAGGTATCCTGGGCAGTACCTTTAGTTACTCCCGGACTATTGGGTTGCCCTAAAGTAATGGCTCCGCTACCCGCAGCGATCAAAAAGGAATCTCCATGCCCGTGGTAGCAACCCTCGATTTTAATAATCTTGTCTTTCCCTGTAAACCCTCTCGCCAAACGAATTGCCGACATGGTGGCTTCGGTGCCGCTGTTGACCATTCTCACTTTCTCAATACCTGGCACCATTTGGGTAATCAACTCCGCTATTTCAACTTCTTTTTGACAAGGAGCACCAAAGGATAAGGAATTTTTTACGGCCTTTTCTACCGCTTCTTCTATCAAAGGGTGGGCATGCCCTAACACCATAGGCCCCCAACTATTGATCAATTCAATATACGTATTTTCGTCTTGATCGTACATGTAAGCACCCTTGGCGCTTTTAATAAACAAAGGGGTTCCTCCTACAGCTTTGAATGCCCTCACCGGTGAATTGACTCCTCCCGGAATTACTTGTTGAGCTTTTTCATATAAAGCTGTACTCTGGCTAATTGATTTCATATTGCTTTCGATATTTTTTTATTGAATTACGAATATTGGTCACTACCTTTAAGCTTTATTCGCTACTGATTATCAGCAGGATAGAACACCTTCAGATTTACACATAAAGCGTTGTAAATAAGCATGTTCAAGTTATTTAAACGCACCTGTTTTAAGACCAAATCAAACTGCCACTCAAAGGTAGTTGTTCCTAATAAGAAGGGAAAATATTAGATGGAGATTCTAAACACTAAACTCTTACAATCCGTTGAGCTAGTTATAGGAAAATTTACGACTTACAAGATGGAGGGTTCCTACGGTTAAGAATGAATTGAACGGGCAAGCAAACCTATCCTCTCTTGTCATTTAGCAAAAGCATAAAAAAAAAGAAACCTCCGAAATTCAGAGGTTCCTTCCCACTTTAATAAACTAAACTAACAAACAAACTTCAATTTACTAACCCTTACATTGACCATTTGTTATATCTAGTATGGAAAATTTCAAAAAAAACATTCAGGAAAAATACATCGAATATCTTTCTGAGTACCAACGAAAACCGAACTCCGTATATAGTTTTGTGAAAGGAATCGGCATAGAAGAAAAACAATTCTATGAATATTACAATTCTTTTGAAGATATTGACAATTCTATTTGGAAAAAACTGATAGAATCAACCCTTGAAGCCATACAAAAAGAAGAGGTTTGGCAACAATATTCCGTGAGAGAAAAAATGTTATCTTATTGCTATACCCTGATTGAGCAATTAAAAATACATCGCACTTACTATAAAGTAGTGGCAGAGTATACGTCCCCCAGCTTGTTTTACAAACGACCTGCCCCTTTGGAAGCCATGAAAGAAGCCTTTTCTTCATTTGCAAGTGATATGGTATTAGAAGGTATGGATAGTGGGGAAATGGTCAACCGGCCCTATTTCAGTGACAAATACACTGACGGTTTATGGTTATTAAATGTATTTGTGATCAAATTCTGGCTATCAGATTCCTCTACCGGGTTTGAAAAAAGTGATGCGGCCATTGAGAAAAGTGTAAACCTGTACTTTGATGTGTTAGCCAAAACCCCGCTCGACTCTGCCTTTGATTTTGCCAAATTCATGTTCCAAAACCGCTGTTAATAATTTCAACCAGTTATGAAAGAAGAAAACAAAACTCAACAAAGCATTCCCGCTACAAAAGTTCAAAGGGCGATGAAGTTTGTTACTACCGGTGCCAAGGTTGGTAAAAACTATATGAAGCACTATGCTAAAAAGATAGTGGATCCCAAGGTGTCCAGAGAGAACTTACATGAAGACAATGCCAACGATATATACGAAGCCTTAAGCGAATTGAAAGGCAGTGCATTGAAGGTAGCGCAAATGATGAGTATGGACAAAAACTTACTGCCCAGGGCCTATGCCAATAAATTTCAACGCTCGCAATATTCGGCCCCACCCCTCTCCTACCCCTTGGTAGTCAAAACTTTCCAGAAACACTTTGGTAAAAGTCCCAGTGAAATGTTTGATACGTTCACACAAGAAGCTGTGAATGCGGCATCCATTGGTCAGGTGCATCAAGCTACTTTACAAGGTAAAAAGCTAGCGGTAAAAGTACAATACCCTGGCGTGGCAGACAGCGTTCGTTCCGATTTGAAAATGGTCCGTCCTTTTGCTTCCAGGCTTCTAAGGGTTAATGAAAAAGATGTGGATTACTATATGGATGAAGTGGAAAGCATGCTACTCTCCGAAACGGACTATGATTTAGAATTGCAGCGTTCCATAAAATTGTCACAAACCTGTATGGCTTCTATTGCCAATGTTTCTTTCCCAACTTATTACCCTGAATACTCCAGTACCAAAGTACTCACCATGGATTGGCTGGAAGGAAAGCATATCGATCAGTTTATGGCCGACAACCCTTCTCAAGAGCGTTGTAACCAAATCGGACAAGCCTTATGGGATTTTTATAATTTTCAGGTACATGAATTAAGGGAGGTACATGCCGACCCACATCCGGGAAATTTCATCCTGCAGGATAATGGCACCTTGGGCATCATTGACTTTGGCTGTGTCAAAGAAATTCCGGATGAATTTTATTACCGCTATTTTCCAATGATCAATATTCATATACTAGAACATCCGGAAAAGCTTCAAAAGATTTTTCAGGACCTGAATTTTATTTACCCGGATGATACTGCCGAAGAGAAAAAACAATTGGAAGCTATATTCATTCAAATGATTAAATTATTGGGCAAACCTTTTCACAATGGGACTTTCGATTTTGGGGACGAAGGATACTTTAATGAAGTATATGCGTTTGGCGAAGCGACTTCCGATACTCCCATTTTAAAAAACTCCAAAAAAGCCAGAGGCTCCAAACACGGTTTATATGTCAACCGTACATACTTTGGACTGTATCATTTGCTTCACCAATTGAAGGCTCAAGTAAATACGCAAGCAAACTGGTACGAAGATATACTGGATCATGTATAAAAGTCTATGGATGATTCTACATTACAATATTTCAGTAATCGGCTTTGTTTTGCATAAGCCAAATTCAGCATCTAACTTTGCAGCTTTATTTTTTGTCTATTAGTTTAGAAGTTGAATGTCACTGGCTGTATACGAATTAATTCTCAAGTTTATAAAATTTGGTGTAGTGGGTGGTTCCGGAGTAGGAATTGACTTCGGACTCACCTATTTGCTAAAAGAAAAAGCCAGTTTTCAAAAGTACATGGCCAATAGCCTCGGTTTTATCGTAGCAGCAAGTTCTAATTATTATTTTAACCGGGTCTGGACCTTCGAGAATCACAACCCGGAAATCGCCTTGCAATTCTCGAAATTCATTCTGATTTCATGCATTGGCTTATTGCTGAACAACCTCTTTATTTTTCTGCTCAATAATAAATTCAAGCTTCATTTCTACCTTGCCAAATTATTTGCCATTGGCATTGTCACCATGTGGAATTTTGCGGCCAATTATATATACACCTTCAGTTAATCCTGCTCATTAATTAAGCATTTGTTAACTTTCCTCTTTCTTTAATTAGAAGCAACCTTGTAATTAGCCTCTAATTTTACCCCTGTTTAGCAAGCCCTCTCCTGTAAATACTTGACTTCAATACAATTGATAAATTTTTTAACATTAAATGTTAAATATATTGACATTGATATTTTCAGCCCCTACCTTTGTAGTATACTTTTCAGCTAAATCATAGAAAGACGATGAAGACGAACTACTCAATCATACAATTACCCTCTGAGAATTCCATTTACTTAACCCAGAAATATACTTCAATGAAATCATCCAAACCGTTTAAACTTCCTATTAAATATGAAGCAGGAAACCTCCGGCCATTCTTCCCTGATTTCTCGGTGATACTCCCCCCTGCATTGTTCCATACCAATCGCTTGTTACTTTACATTATCATTGGTTTACTGGTATATATCATATCACAACAAAGCTTCCCCTCTATCTTTCAATCGGAAGCCAACACACCCATCGTTTCCACTGAGGACATACAAGCGGTAAAACCAGCAAAATCTTACGCTTACTACCCAATGAACCCATTGCATTCTACTCAACCGGCATTCCTTCCCGATCCAGCGAAAAACCTATCCTATGAAGAGGAGTTTTTAGTGAGAAAACAACTGTTGATCACAGAAGCTCTAATTAAAGAAAAAGCACCCCGGATTGACCAACTATCAGCAAAAGCAACCCTAGGCCTTAACAAAGATATCAGTAATCTATTTGCAGAAATCGTACTCAAAAACACTCCTATGGAGGCGCATGTACTTTCCTTTTTTACCGATACGTCAAAAATTAAAATTTTTGAAACGGCACTTATGGAGCAAGCTAAATTTAACGTACCGGCCTCCGTAAAATTAGCCCAAGCAGCCCTGGAAACCGCCTATGGCAACCGGGTAGTTGAGAACAACTACTTTGGAATCAAAAGCAAAAAACGCAAAGGAGAGACTACCTTAACCGTTGAATATTTAACACCAAAACAAATGAAGCAATTTCAGGGGAGAGTTATATCCAAATCAAAAACCCAACGGGAGGGCAAGCTGTATTACCGTTGTGTAGTGCGAGATCATTTCGAGAAATTTTCCACTCCTTGGGAGTCTTTCAGGGCACATTCCCTACATCTTAGCACTAACCCTCGTTATGCCTCGCTTTTTACAAAAGGGAAAGATTACAGAGCCTGGACAGAAAAATTGGGCAATGCTCAAAACGGAGGAGTAGGCTATGCTACCAACCCGGCATACGGTAAATTACTAAAGAAGATCATAGAAAAATACAGGCTGTACTTATTGGATTATTAACCAACCTCCTGAAATTATGATTAGCACTTTAGGTCCTCACCCGTTATAAAGTTCTTATGTGAGAAAGTTACTTTATAACGGGTTTTTACCACATATAAACTTTCTCAAACAGATCATGCTCCGGCCAGCTTTTTACCGATCCCTGAACATTTTGCATCAAGTTATAAATATCCCTGTAAAACCCAGGTCCTTTCCAGGTACTGGTATTCGAAACAAACACCCAAGTGCTTCCGTCTTCCAGTCGGCACACCAAAGACGCTGCACCTGCCATATTCCCTGTACGCATCCATTTATATTTATCCGAATACATCCATCCCATGGTCAATTGATTGGCTGAATCGGCTCCGGCCATCAGGCGGATAGAAGCATCGTTCAGGATATTTTCTTTGGTTTTATCACCGTCAATTGCCATCACAAAGCGAATCAACTCCACCGGGCTTGTCACCCATCCCCCAGCCGGCCCCAAAGCCTCAATATGATTTCCTTCATACACTCTTGATACGGAATCACCGGTACCATAAATTGAAAGTTTCGGCTCGGCATCTTCAAAATCGTAATGCATCACCTCATCCGTTCTTTTATCTTCTACCCGGTTCTTCGCCAAATGCATTTGATGGACTCCTATGGGTTGCAACAATTGAGTTTGAACATAGGATTCGTAGGATTCCCCTGAAACTTTTTCGATGATAGCCCCTAGTAAACAATATCCAAAATTCGAATAATCAAAATAAGACCCCGGGTGAATATGTCGCTTTTGCTTCAACATAAAATGCAACGTTGTGGAAAAAGCCGGAGGGCAAGCCGCATCCATGGTATTGGCAATATCCAAGGGGATAAACATAGGATCAGTGCGGAATTGGTTTATAAACCCGGAGGTGTGGTTTAACAAGTGCTGAACTTCTATATCCAATACTCTTTTGTTCCGGGGGTGCAGATAAAGGCTATCATTTAAAATCCCATTTTCCCCAAACACCTTATCCGTTAACTCAATTTTACCTTGTTCTTTTAATTGCATGATTGCTGCTGCCGTGATTAATTTAGACACGCTCGCAATCCGAAATTGATGAAAAGGCTGAACCAAAATTTGTTCTTCTTCATTAGCATACCCGAAGCCCTTGGCATATTTCAACTTCCCGTCTTTAGCCATGGCTATGGAAGCTCCTTTCAACTCCCATTTTTCCAAAAAACGATTAATTTTCCGGTCTACTTTGGAAAAAACATCCAACTCCGAGTCTTTATTTCGTAAGAGATGTAATTGAGGGCGAATCTCCGGCAAGTTATTTTTAGACGCAACTTGCTCTGTCATTGGAAAGGTAATTATAAAAAAAACTACAAATAGGAAAACAGTCCTCACTAGTACACTTCGCTCCATCATGCCTTAAAAAAATCGTATAGTATTGTTCTATAGGTTGAGAACATGTTTAAATCTCACCTTTTGGGTTGGAGACTTTCATCATCAAAGGGGCGACCTCTCAAAGGAGAACCTCCCGCAACGAATTTCAAACATGCATTAAATTCTAATTTTGAAAAAGAAAAATTATACAGATTCACTTTTCCCCCAATCCTTACACAAGTATATTGCCAGTATTTTTTTATCTTTTTATACTAAATCAAGAAGTATTTATACAAAAAAAAGCCACCCAGGCTCTTCTTCCAATAGTTCAATTTATCACTAATTTAGTACAATATCTTCTATTGCTTTGTCGTGTACCACATTATACAAGTCATCACCAGCTTGGCTACACGTTGTTAAATGCACATTGTATTTGAGTCAAACTGTTGAAAAGTACAATTACCCACTCTACAAAGATGTAGAAACATTCCACAATTTCATTTTGTTTTATTTATAATACCTTTAAAAACTTACATTTTTATACCTCCATTACTTACTTTTTCATGGAGATCACTCCCCAACCCAGTCAATCCCTTTTTTGAGCAAACCCAAGGTCTGTTGTTCCTTACTATGCTTTTCAGGCACAAAATCGTATACCCATTTGACTTCCGGAGGCAAACTCATTAGGATGGATTCGGTCCGGCCATCAGTATCCAATCCGAATTTTGTCCCCTTGTCCCAGACCAAATTAAACTCCGCATACCGTCCTCTCCGAAGTAGCTGCCAGTACCGCTCTTGTTCTCCGTAAGCCATAGAGTGGTTTTTCTTCATAAAATGAGTATAAATTGGCGCAAAGCTTTTCCCGACTTCTTGTACAAATGAAAAAACCTGCTCTTTTGTAAGTTGAGTATTTTCAGACAGGTGATCAAAGAAAATACCTCCCACTCCCCGGGTTTCTTTGCGGTGTTTTATATAAAAATAATCATCCGCCCAGTTTTTAAATCTCGAATAAAACGAAGCATCATACCTGTCACAAACGTCCTTCAGCGCCAGATGAAAATATCTTGCATCCTCTTTGTCCACATAATGCGGTGTAAGATCGATACCACCCCCAAACCAATATTTCCCATTATCCATTTCAAAGTAGCGCACATTCATATGTATAATAGGCACCATGGGGCTGATAGGATGCAAAACAATGGAGACACCTGTCGCAAAAAAATCAGCCTCTTCCAACTCGAGTGCTTTTAAAATTCTTTCAGGCGTTTTACCGTATACCGCAGAAAAATTCACTCCTCCTTTTTCAATCACAGTTCCGTTTTCTATTACGCGCGTACGTCCTCCGCCACCCCCCGACCTTTCCCAACGATCTTCACGAAACTTACCTTTTCCATCAGCCTCTTCCAATGCTATACAAATCGCATCCTGAAGCGTTTTAAATTCCTCTTCTATGTCTTCTTTATTGACTATTTGATGTGTATCATTCATTCTATTCAATGATTTTAAGTTTTTATTTAACAAGCTCAACTTTATCTTGTTAAACACAATGAGGAAAAGTCTTTATTTCAAGGTACATTCACCTCATTCGGCTTTCAACTAAGTGCATGTTTAATTTTCATCCCTTGGGTCAAAAACGAATTTTAAACATACTCTAACTCACTTACAAAGATAGCATTCAAATAAATATTCATCCGCTGAAATACAAATACCATAGGAAGCATAAGCAATTTCACAAAATAAGAGTTGACAAAACGCTCTTTTCAAGTGTCTTTTTAGTAAGCCCGGGTTAGTCAATCAAAATAACCCCCTTAAAATTTTACCGTAAGTACTCTTTACTATTTTTCATGAAATGGAAGTTCTTATGAAAAAGCTTATATACACCTCCTTATTAGTACTCTTCTTTTGCTCTTTCAAAGGAGAAAACCAAGCCGTATTTCGCAAGCTCAACACCCATATTGCCACAGGCGAAAGGCTTTCCTACCGAGCTCATGTAGGTTTCATCAATGCTTGCAGGGCAGAAATCAATTTGGACAAAAACATTTTTGAGGTAAATGAACGCCCCTGCTACCGGGTGAAAGTGGATGCACAATCCGTAGGGACCTTTAAAATGTTTTACAAATTTGAAAACGAGTACCAATCGTATATTGACACGTCAGCAATAACCACACATAAATTTTACCGGAGCACCCATGAACCCGACTACGAACTGGAAGAAACAATTGAGTTTGACCATCGCAGTGGCAAAGGAAAGTTAACTCAAAACAAAAATGGAAACCCCAAACAGAAAACCTTTGACTTTCCCGGTTACCCTCAAGACTTAATCAGTGGCTATTACTATTTAAGAGCTGTCAATTTTAAAAACAAATCCAAAGGCGATGTAATCAACATGTGCGGAATTTATGAAGACTCCGTATATAATTTCCAGTTAAAATTTTTAGGAAAAGACATCGTAAAAACCAAGTTTGGGAAAATCCATGCCTACATGTTATCCCCAATTATGCCGGACAATAAATTATTCAAAGGAGGAGATGCCATTACCATCTGGGTATCGGAAGACAAAAACCGCATACCTCTGAAGGTAAAAGCCAAAATGTTCGTAGGTTCCGTAGAGCTTGACTTAGAGGATTATTCAGGCTTAAAACAAGATTTTAACTTTGCCAAACGCAAATAAATCCTTCTAGAAAACGAAAGAGGCTGTTTAAAAAGACGATATATAGCCACAAAGACACTAAGATTTACACAAAAAAATGAATTGTAAATTAAATATTTATGACTCTTTGTATCTTAGAATCTTCGTGGTATTTTATGTTCTTTTGACTTTTCGGACAGCTTCTTTCGTTTTTTCATCCCCGGGTAAACACCCATTCATTCTTGTTGGACAAAGGTTCATTAAACGCATACCCTTCCCAATCAAATAACTTTAACTGCTCCGGATCTGCCAGCCTATTCTTAATCATATAAGCACCCATCATTCCCCTGGCCTTCTTTGCAAAAAAACTTATGACTTTGTATTTATCATTTTTAAAGTCTTTAAACACAGGTTTAATCACCTTAGCCTTTAATTCCTTTGGTTGAATCGATTTAAAATACTCATCCGAGGCCAAATTAATAAGTACCGGACACGCTGCTTCTTTCAAAGCCTTATTGAGCAATTTGGTAATTTTACTCCCCCAAAATTTGTAAAGATTCTCAGAACCATTCACGGGTAATTTTGTCCCCATCTCCAAGCGGTAAGGCCTGATCAAATCCATTGGCCGCAACAACCCGTGCAAACCGGACAAAATCCGCAAATGGTCTTGCGCAAACTCTAGGTCGCTCACTGTAAAAGAAGCAGCATCCAACCCTATATATACATCGCCCTTAAAAGCCAACAGCGCTTGCTTCGCTTCGGGCGTTTCCATTTTTTTCGACCAAGCTGCATAACGTTCAAGATTGAGATCCGCCAAATTCCCGCTAATATTCATTAACGTTTGCACTTCCTCGGAAGAAAGTTTTTTAAGCACATTTATAATCTTTTGAGAATCAGAAAGATACTCAGGAATCGTAGACCAGGAAATACTTGTTCCCGTTTCAAAATCCAATGTTTTTGCTGGCGATATTACCGCTATCATGAACCAATTTTTTCTAGTTTTACATTACTAAGATATGAGGGGTTTCTTTCCTAAAAAATTCACTCCTCAACTATCCTATCTATCAAAAAATTCTTGTATTTTTAATAGAAGAATTTCTATTAAATTTGATCTGCGAAATTACTAAATCTTGAGCAATCCCAGAGAGTTAAAATTATAGCAATGACAAAACCTGTAAATATGAAAATTGATTAAACTCCTAAAAAAAAGATGATGGATTCTACAATTGAAGCAATAAAGGAGAAAATTAATTACCGAAAAAAAGTCCGTAACTCGAGAAAGTGGATTTTAGGCATATACATGGCTATCAACCTTATCATATTTGCCTTTAGCACTTTCTTTATCTGGAAAAATGACGTTCATGTTCTTTCGGAGGAATCCCCCTTACCAGTTAGCATCCTTCTAATAGGCATTACCTTACTGGCAGGTGTCATCTGCATGCATACCTCCATATATTATGCAAAAAGAAACGAAATACTGTTATTAAAGACTTTATTATCCATTCACCTTGCCCTGATTACCATCTATCTACTCGGGTTTGCTTGGAGCTACTATACCCTATTACATATTCAATCCCCGGGTATCAACTATTTATTTACTACCCTTGCCTGGTTTGCACTCAACATTATCGGAGGCCTTACTTTCTCATCGGTTTTACTCTTCCAAACCCATCAATATCAAATCCACTCTAAAAACTTAGACAGCATTCTATTGGCAGGTGCCTTTTACGATTTCTTATTAGGACTGTGGGGCTATTTATTAATCTTTATGTTATTTGTAATCTGGTAACCTCCCGGAATTCTCCTTGACAACAACCTCTATACCCACTGATATTTCCCGGAAAAACAAAACTTAAACCTACACTTGTTAAAATCTCTCCCTGCAGTTCCTATTTTTGCAGATACAAATGAGAAAGCAACTCGTGCAGAGGTATCAATCTTATAATTCGCAAACTTATGGAAAAGAGCAAACTTTGGCAGAAAGACATTGATGTAGATACAAAAGTAGAAAACTTCACTGTGGGAAAAGACCGGGAATTGGATATGGTTCTCGCCCCCTTTGATGTATTAGGCTCCATCGCCCATGCAAGCATGCTTGCTGAAATCAACCTATTGACAGAAGCGGAAAAAGAAGCCCTCATCAAAGAACTGAGAAATATCTACAAGGATATCCGGGCGGGGAATTTCCAAATCGAAGAACATGTGGAAGACATTCACTCTCAGGTCGAATTACTTTTAACAAAACGCCTTGGTGATATCGGTAAAAAAATTCATAGTGGGCGCTCCCGGAACGACCAGGTATTAGTGGATTTGAAATTATGGCTCAGACATGAACTCTGGAACCTCGCTCAAAACACCCAAACGTTTTTCAAACAACTCATCCAATTAAGCGAGCAATATAAAAACACCTTATTGCCGGGATACACCCACCTACAAGTTGCCATGCCTTCTTCTTTTGGCTTATGGTTTGGTGCCTATGCCGAAAGCTTGGTCGATGACATGATTGTCATGCAATCGGCATTCAAAGTTGCCAATAAGAACCCACTAGGTTCAGCAGCCGGATATGGCTCATCTTTCCCCCTTAACCGTACACTTACCACACAACTGCTAGGCTTTGACACGCTTAACTTTAATGTCGTGTACGCGCAAATGGGCCGCGGAAAAACCGAGTTGGTAGCCGCTAATGCCCTTGCCACCCTTGCGGCAACTTTAGGCAAAATGGCAATGGACAGCTGCCTGTACATGAGTCAAAACTTTGGATTCATTGCTTTTCCCGACCATCTTACTACCGGCTCTTCCATTATGCCACATAAGAAAAACCCGGATGTATTCGAGTTAATCAGAGGGCGCTGTAATCAGTTAATGGGACTTCCGACTCAAATTCTCATGATTACGCAAAACCTCCCATCGGGATATCATCGCGACTTCCAACAAATCAAAGAGGTAATTGTTCCGGCTTTTCATGTACTCAACGAATGCCTGGAAATGCTTTCTCTAATGTTTGACAATATAAAAGTGAATTCGGATATTTTGGAAGATGAAAAATATAAATACCTCTTTAGTGTTGAAGAAGTAAACAAACTGGTATTAAGCGGTATCCCTTTCCGGGAAGCCTATCGCCAAGTCGGAATACAAATCGAACAAGGGGCTTTCAACTATTCCAAGGAGGTACAACATAGCCATGAAGGCAGCCTTGGCAACCTATGTAATGAGCAAATCGAACAACTCATGAATAAAACCCTTGACGAGTTCAATTATTCACAAGTGGACCAAGCCACTAAGGCCCTACTGAATGAGCAATAATCTTGATAAAATACAACCACAACTGTAAAAAATAAAAAATATTTTAAAAGGACTCTTCTTACAACAGGAAGAGTCCCTACCTATTCACGCAACTATCCCTTCCAAATTCCTCAATTAAGACTTAATTTATTCACATTTTATATTTTTATATACAATCACTCCCCTTTTTATACATCATGTAAAAAATATTTACGTTTTCCTACACAAAAAATGATTTTTTTACTAAAATTACCTAGTAAATATGATTAAACTAAGGGATTTACGCACAAAACATTACGTAATATTTTTACTAAAAATAAATTATTTTAAAATAAAATCAATTAATTATTTCCTTTTTATCTCAAAATCATACAAGGTAAACTTACTTGGTCATTTGAAAGATAATTCCGTAAAAAAGCCCTTAATATTGATATTACAATTGAAAGAAAATAGGATTCTTCACTAACAGGTTGGTAAATATGGACCATAAAAAAAGAAACTTGCAGCATGATTTCATCAACGCAAGTAAAGAAACACAAGCAACTACTCAGTTAGAACTTGTACTAGAAGACTCGATGGATAATTTTTCAAACCGATCCTTTCTTTTCAACTATCAGGTTGATACCACACTTTTGAGTTCCCTTGGCAACTACAACCCTTGGTCAGATAAGTGGGTCATCGAGATGATAGCCGATGCTATTCAATCAGAAGTTGCGGAGGAGCATTCTCTAATTTCTTATGAAGAATTAATCGAACAGTTTCACGCTGAAGATAAGGACAATATCTTACGGTACTTTGAGGAAGAATTTGCCTGCACGGAGGTAAGTGAAGCCCGATTGTATGTTAAACAAGATGAAGACGATCAGTCCCTTATAGAAATTTCAAGCATTATTAAACCAAATACATCCGTTTCGAAGGATGAAATGCATTATACCGAACCAAATAATCCTTATCCTTTTGATACCCATTATTATATCAATGATACCTTAGACGTAAAAGAAACGTTATGGTATACTGATTTTTAAAGATCTCACTATACAAATTCTCCGAATTTAATCTATAGCCCTGGTTTCGCCCTGTTGCGAACCAGGGCTAACTTTTTTTACCTATTTTTGACGACAGTATTCGGAAACTACAAACACAAACCAATGAAAAAAACAAACATTTTATTAATAGTCCTGACCTTGGCTTTCCATCTAAGCCAGGCACAATCTCCTCTTACCATCGATCAAATTATGAAAGGAGAAGAGTTTGTAGGGCATTTACCGGGAGCACCCTACTGGGGAGAAGATGGAAAAACCATCTATTTCCGTTGGAACCCGGAAGGAAAAAGTTATCAAGAGCTCTACAAATTTACCTTACAAAACCCTACCCCTGTAAAAGTCAGCCAAGAAGAACAATTACAACTCCCTTCTTCCGGAGGAACCTACAACAAAGACTTCAGTAAAAAAGTCTATGCTAAACATGGCGATCTTTTTCTACTGAATATACAGAGTAACTCCGTACAGCAAATTACCAACACCCTGGCTTCCGAATCACAACCTGTGTGGGTAGCAAACGAAGAGAAAGTTGCCTACAGACAAGGCAATAATTTGTATACCTGGGATATCCAAACTGGGAAAACAGAACAAATCACCCAGTTTATCAATGGCTCCAAACCCGCCAAAAATAAAACCCTCAGTTCACAAGACGAATGGTTAACACAAGACCAACTCGCTTATTTCGAAGTGTTAAAAGAAAGGCATGACGATAAAAAAGAACGCAAGGAATTCCACAAAGGCTTTGAAGCAAAAAGACCTTTAAAAATCTATCTTGAGAAACAAAAAAAGCTGCAAGGCTTATCGGTTAGTCCGGACGGGCAATACATTGTCTACCGAACGACAAAACCAGCGTTAAAACAAAAACCAACGCATGTACCGGACTTCGTTACCGAATCCGGATACACCGAAAATCTCAATGCCAGACCCAAAGTAGGTACCCCTCAACCCTCTTATGAATTGGGAATTTATAACCGGGCAACAGACACTACTTACCTGATAGAGGCACATAAGCTGGAAGGCATTTATCAAAAACCTCTTTTCTTAAAAGAATATACCCCTGAAGATTCTACCTTTCGGGAAAAGTACGAAGCACCTAAAAAAGTCTACTTCAGTGATCCCTTATTTTCCAAAAACAGTAAGTTCGCGATTATCAACATCCGATCATTGGACAATAAAGACCGCTGGCTCACCCTTTTGGATCTTACAACCGGCAAACTTAAAACCCTCGATTGGCAACACGATGAGGCTTGGGTTGCAGGACCGGGTATAGGTTGGGTATATTATTCTTCAGGAAACTTCGGCTGGCTGGAAGAAAATAAAAAAATATGGTTTCAATCGGAGGCTTCCGGCTATTCACACTTGTACTCGGTAGATATTCATACAGGCAAAAAGCAAACACTTACCAAAGGAAATTTTGAAATCAACCAGGCGACCTTGTCACAGGATAAAGCTTATTTTTACCTGATCAGCAATAAAGAGCACCCCGGAGAGCAACATTTTTACAGAATGCCGAGCAAAGGGGGGAAAATGACAAAAATAACGTCCCAACCCGGGAAATACGAAGTCGCGGTTTCGCCTGATGAAAAACACCTGGCCGTACTGTATTCCTTCAGCAACAAGCCTTCAGAAGTGTACTTGATGGAAAACAAAGCAGGAGCCGGTTTGGAGGCGATTACCCAATCCCTCACTCCCGAATTCAAAGCATACCCTTGGAGGACCCCCAAAGTAATACAATTCGAAGCTCGGGACGGAGCCAAAGTACATGCCCGTATTTATCGCCCTGAAAACCCCGAACCCAACGGCAAAGCAGTAATCTTTGTACACGGTGCAGGTTACTTACAAAATGCACATCGTTGGTGGAGCAGCTACTACCGGGAATATATGTTTCACAACTTCCTGACCGACCAAGGCTATACCGTATTGGACATTGACTACCGGGCAAGTGCAGGCTATGGCCGCGACTGGCGAACCGGAATTTATCGACATATGGGCGGCAAAGATTTGACTGATCAAGTGGACGGAGCTAATTTTTTGACAAAAGAATATAATATTGACCCCAAACGCATTGGTATTTACGGAGGGTCCTATGGCGGATTTATCACTTTGATGGCTATGTTTAAAGAGCCCGGAGTATTCAAAAGCGGGGCGGCTTTGCGCTCGGTTACCGATTGGGCTCATTACAACCATGGCTACACAGCCAATATCTTAAATACTCCTGAAGAAGATAGTTTGGCATACCGAAGAAGCTCACCGATTTACTTTGCAGAAGGCTTGCAAGATCGCTTACTCATTTTACACGGCATGGTGGATACCAATGTACAATACCAGGACGTAGTTCGACTGGCTCAACGTCTGATCGAACTACGAAAAGAAAATTGGGAGATGGCTGTATTTCCTATGGAAGGACATGGGTTTGTAGAACCCAGTAGCTGGGCGGATGAATACAAACGCATCTTCAAACTGTTTGAAGAAACATTGTAGAAAAACATAACGAGAGGCCGGTTATTTCATTCGCAAAAATTCAGGCTAGTGAGATGACCGGTTTTATTCTTTGAGAGGAGAACTTACCGGCTGTTCGTTTTTTGATTTCGGAGTACCGGGCTGAGAGGTTTTATCCTCCGATTGTTTGACAAAGAAAAAATACGCAATCACAAGAAAAATAATAATCAGAATCAATAACGGAAGATGCTTATTTAACCGGTAAACAATTAAGTGTACGGGTTGCGAAGGCTTCCTCCTCCGGTACTGATTCAGCACCCTGTCAAAGTTCTTAAATTGCTTCACCTCTTCTTCCGAAGTAGGCTTGTTTCCAACCTTAAGTTTATATTTTTTTGCCATAAACGCTA
This sequence comes from Rapidithrix thailandica, assembly GCF_039710355.1. Taxonomy (NCBI): domain Bacteria; kingdom Pseudomonadati; phylum Bacteroidota; class Cytophagia; order Cytophagales; family Flammeovirgaceae; genus Rapidithrix; species Rapidithrix thailandica. The sequence goes on from NZ_JBDKWZ010000006.1 coordinate 230,426, forward strand.
CCTTGCACTAACTTTCTTACCTTGTCTAAAATACGATATGTCTTTACTTTGGCGTGATTTTCAGTGATCCCTAAAATAAAAGCCACTTCTTTAAAAGACCTCTCTTCAAAAAAACGCAATTCCAGGATTTGCACTTCTGCCTCTTCCAATTCATTCAAAATACCGATCAGCAATTCTTCCTGATCCAATTTAGGTTTTTCCAGCTCAGCTTCATCAAACAAACTTTGAAAGTGATAGGGTTCCAAACTTACTACCCTCTCCCGTTGAGACGAACGGTAGTATTCATTTACTTGATTCGAAGCGATCCGGTATAACCAGGCAGAAAAAGGAACGCCTTTAAACTTATAGCCAGGTAAATTCATCAAAGCCTTCAAAAACACTTGCGACACCAAGTCTCCAGCAACCGAAGCACCCTCTACCCTTCTCTCCACAAAATGGAAGATGGCAGAATAGTACTTTTCATATAAAAAGCCGAAAACTTCAGGGTCTTTTTTAGCTTGTTGAATAATTGCGAGCTCGTCCTGTATTTCTTTTTCAGATTGATGCACGAATGAAGTTGTTAATTTTACAAGGATCCACTCACGCGAAACTCTCCAAAAACATCCATCATCACCGTATCTTCCGGTTGAGCACTCATAAGAAGGAACAGTTCGTAATAAACCGTATCACTCGATAGAATGAGGGATTTCACAGATTCGATGCCTGGCCGGAGTTCTAACGCCTTGGAGGTTTCGCTGATATTACCCAAAGAAGCCACACTTACCTCATCGATACCATTACTCAATCGTAAATTAACCGAATCCAAGCCGGCAAATGTAGCCTCTTGACCGCTGCTCAATTGCAGCACAAAACGATTCGGTTTGATGTCATCCAAGCTCTTTGAGGAGATCTTATTAAAAGCAATCAACTCTTGGGTAAAATCCCAAGTGGTGTCCGCAGCGATCAGAAAAGGCACCTCTTCTGTAATTTGCCCCGGAAGAAAAGCAACCTTCCCGGTTACATTGGATTTAACCTCCAATTCGTCTAAAGAGCTGGAGCATGCTCCTGCGACTCCAAAAACAAGGAAGTATAGTACGATTCGAATACGTATTGATAAATCTTGCATACAAGCAAAGATATAAAACAGATATCAGTTTGCAGTGATCAAAATCCGGAGGATCCTCCCAACAACCCCATACAAAAAGTTATCGGGTTTTGACGATAAAGGCATCTTTAAACCCGGCCTTTTTCACTTCGTTCAAAATCTTAATCGCATCGGAATATTCCGTACACTTACCCACCATATACTTGTAGCGGCATACTTTTTCGGTTACCATCACCCGCTCTACTTTATGCTTCAAGCTTTGAAAAACATTGGACTGGGTAGAAACAGGCTTGGCCGTAGCCATGATTTGGATCTTAAATTCGGAGGCGTCTAGGGTATATTTTCCTTTCAGGTATTCCTTGAAAGCCCGGTAGATCGCAGAGGCCGTATACACCTGCCCTTGCTTAGAGTTCAAATACTTTTCTTCATTGGGATTGGTTAAGAAGCCGGTTTCCACCAATACCCCTGGCATTTTTGCATGTTGCAATACATAGAGGTTATACCCACGGTCATAAGCACTCATGATTCCCCGGCTTTTCCGGCCTCCTCTACTCGCAAACTCATGCTCAATTTGCTGGGCTAGGACCTTACTTCTTTCCAAGCGATGGCTGTGAATATGCGTCTTGGTTCCGTAAATCCCACGATTGGGATTGGAATTGCAGTGAATACTGATAAAATAATCCGCATTGACCTTATTTGCCATATCCACCCGCTTTTCCAACGAACGGTAAATATCCGATTTGCGGGTATAATAAATCTTGATATTCTTAATATTTTTTTCCAGATAGTGGCCCAGTTTTAAGGCAATTGCTAAGTTAATATCTTTCTCATGCAGGAGGTTATCCGAACCCCGTACTTTCCCCGGGTCCTGACCGCCATGCCCCGGATCGATCACTACTTTAACAACCTTTTTCCTATCCGGATCTGCTGCAAAATGCGCCCATGAGTGCCCTGGATAACTCACCAACCAGCACACAAGGAGAATAATTGTCAAAGCGTTTTTCCTCATGTTTGTCTTTAAAGTTGTGTTAGTTTTACGAATTTACAGAGTGATAATAATTGTAATTGTTTCATTATTTCAACCCATCCACGTTACCGGTATATAAGGCTTCTTTCTTCCATTCTTTTTATAATAAAGATACTGAAAGATTCAATGATTAGGCTTATTGCCTGTAAAGATTTTAAGCACATTGCATCTAAACAGACGCGTTGGTTACACATCAAAAAATCCCTGCCAACCACCTAATATATATACCTATTTAAGGTAGTTCTTTACGAACATGCGTCAATAAATTAGCCGTACTTTCTTCCAAAACCCGGAAACACTCTTCGAAGCCATCCATGGAACTCGTATACGGATCGGCGACATCTTTTCCCGATTGATTGTTATCAAATGCTCGCATTTTCAAAACTTCGGCCTTTACTTGCCCTACACGACTCCGGATCGCCATCACATCGCGCATGTTACTATCGTCCATTACAATGATATAGTCAAACTCCCTAAAATCTTCTTCACTGATGGGCCGACTGCGCGAAGTCAATTCAATGCCATGTTTTGCTGCCGTACTTCTCATACGCGGATCCGGCAAATTCCCCTGATGAAAATCGATTGTTCCGGCAGAATCACACGAGATCAAACCGGTTAACCGATGCTCTTCTAACTGATATTGAAACAGTCCTTCCGCCATAGGAGAGCGGCATATATTTCCCAAACACACAAATAGTACTTTCATCATCTTTTTTGTTCGATTGTTTGTCGGATGTTTATAACATCTATTACTAAAATTCCTTTCCACCATTACGTCAACTACCAGACCAGCTCTTTACACAAACAACCGGAATACCTCTGTTTCCACAAAGTAAAAAACCGGCTTCTCCTACCCAAAACAGCACAAAATCAAGGAATTCCAGCAAATCACCTGCGCAAAATAATAAAAAAAAACATAACTTTTCATAGCTAATAACTCCAGCCTTGACTTGCAGTCCTAATTTTTCCAAACAACATTCTACTCCTATTCGCCTGCCTCTCTTATCGCTTTTGCACTTTTACACTGTTTACATACACAATAAGGTTTAGCTAATATTTCATCAAAAGTATTTCGAATACATTTCTAAAGAAATCAACCTCACTCCACTCAAATAAAACTCCGCTCCTTCTTGCTTTCTCTTTCAAACAGGAATAGCATAGAGTAGTGTATCTTATTGACAGTAAGGGATTCACAATGTATAATCCCGGAAATATTCATTTTTTTGTTATATTGCCAGTAATACGAAACCATTTTGGAGTTTTTCATATCTGAAAATGGTTTGTATTTTTGTTTTTATAAAAATTAATTTGACACTAGAAACAAAAAGCCCGATTTCTCTGGAACCGGGCTTTTTTATTTTAAACCGAACTGGTTATATTTCATGTTACAACTACAGAGAGGAATCCCCTCCTATTTACAAACAACTATTTGTTGAAAAAGGAGGGTAAACAATCTGTTCGGCAAAAGGAAGCTTCTAAAAAGCGGTCTTTTTATGTAGTGAATTAACCAATAAAACACACAATACAATGACACAAAATTATGACAAATACACCGAAGAAGATTTTAAGGTGTGGCAACTATTGTTTGACCGGCAGATGAAACAATTACCCGGCTTGGCAGAAAATGCCTTTTTAGAAGGGTTGCAAAAAATCAAGTTTACCAGAGACAAAATTCCAAACTTTGAAGAAACCAACCAATTGCTTGGCTCCATCACCGGTTGGAATTTGGCAGTAGTCCCCGGACTCATTCCCAACAAAGAATTTTTTGAGCTTCTGGAAAACAAAAAATTCCCGGCCACCACTTGGTTCAGGAAACTGGAAGAATTGGAATACCTGGAAGAACCGGACATGTTTCACGATGTGTTCGGGCATGTGCCTATTCTGACCAATCATAATTTTTGTGGGTTTCTACAAGGTTTAAGCCGGATCGCGCTCAAGCATATTGAAAACGAAATGGTGATTGAAATGATTGCCCGCATCTACTGGTATACCGTAGAATTCGGCTTGATCGAAACCGAGAATGGCTTGAGAATTTACGGAGCGGGAATCCTCTCATCCAGTGGGGAGTCCGTATACTCTCTGAGTGACAAGCCTCAAAAAGCGCCTTACTCCATCAAAAAAATCATTCACACCCCTTATATCAAAGACAAGTTTCAAGAAAAGTACTTTGTCATTCAATCCTACAAACAATTGTTTGAATCCGTCCCGGAGATCGAGCGAGCCATAGAGAAGGAATTGGAATTGAGTAAACAGGAGTAAAAAAACATAAACAAACGCCCGGCAGAGTTATTTGCCAGGCGTTTGTTACACAGTCTATTCCGGTAGGGAACTAGAGCATGTTTAAATTTCATCTTTTAGGTCAAAAGCTCTCATTTCAAAAACCTCATCGCAGTATTTTTTCGTGGTCCGGCCCCCCCGGTCAAATAACCGCATTATTCTCCGAAAGTCGAACCATCGAAAATACTATTCTGAGAGCCCTAAAACTGAAAATTTTCACCACTAAAGGGGCGCACCCACAACGAATTTTAAACATACACTTATTACACGGCTGAATAAGCATACTGTTTTTGGTATTTTTTCAGGAAATAAATAATCGAAAACACCAACATGGGTATACCCAAAAGTAACAAGGCATAGGAGATATAGGTAAACAGGTAAAACAGACTTGCTTTGGGTAGGAAGAAGTTTTTAAGGAAAAGTACCCCTACGCTGGCCAAATAGCCCAATGAGTCGGAGATATACATCAAAAACCCGGCATTGCCTTTCATTTTGAAGGCGGCCACCAGCCGTTCGTAAATCACAATTTGGAAAGGGACATAGGCCATATACATTCCCAATCCTACGGACGTCATCCAGGTAAAGGCGGCTATTTTTTGTTGTACAAATAAAATAGTGGAGCTCCCGGACAGGGCTACTCCGGTAAAAAAAATCAAATAGGTAATGCGGAGGGACAATAAATTAGAACGAACCAATACGACCAAGGCGGTGGTACAGGTCACGACCATTGCAATGATAAATTCTGTCTTTGTATAAATGCTCACATCGTTTTCAATGCCCAACTCTTTCCAAATTTCCACCATAAAATTATCCCGGAAGTCTCTGCACACGGTCAATGCCATATAGGTAATCACCAAACAAAACAGCCCGATGCCGTAAGTGGTGATAATTTTTTTGCGGTCGGCTCCTGACATTGGCAAACGTTCCGAACGAAGGGCTTTGTCCTCCTCGGAAGGTTCCGGAATTACGGTCAGCATCCATACGCAAAAAAACAATAAGGGAATAAACATGGCCCCTACGATCACCGGCATCCAGAAGTCGGAAACGCCCCAATCCCGGATCACAAATACGCCTATGGATTTCAACATCCCCGATGAAATAATCGCACTTGTTGACAAGCCTACCCCTAACAATTCGGTGAACTTACGCCCTTCCAAAAAAGAAAAGACAATCCCCCAAACCATTCCCAAAGGTAGTCCATTAAAAAACAACAGAATAAAATTATAGGGATAGGGCACAAGGCCAAACAATAACAACATACTCTCGGCAAAGAGGATAAAAGCGATGATCATCAAAGCCCGTTTTGTTTTATTCAACTCGGAGATCACTTTAATCCCAATAAATTTTGAAGACATATATCCCAATACCTGAGAAATGATCAGAATGTCTTTGTACTGCATTCCCCAAAGCAACAAGTCTTGATACGTACCGGCATTAAAAGGTTTCCGGAAGGCATACATGCAAAAATAGGTTCCAAAGGCAGCCAAAATGCACCAAAGGATAAAAAGGGGTTTTGAATTACTTAAAAGTTTAGATATTTTAAAGGAATATAAAGACATACAGCAGTTGTAATTAAGGTGATTGCTGAGGCAAATCACTATCACAACTTACTCAATATCAAATAAAAATCAAAATTTCAACTAAAATTAACCTACTTAACAAGGATTTAACATTAATATAATTTGTTTATAAATACTAAATTTTTAAATTATATTTATCTTCTGAAGACCGTTATCAACTCCGAAGAAGAGTAGTAATTTCCTTACCAAACAGGCATAAAAAAAGCAGCCGTTAATGGCTGCCTTTGGATACTATTCAAGTTCTGTTTTACTCTTGCGTGCCTGCATCCCCAGATGAAACCCGTTCTACTTTCGTAATGAAATACTTGGTTTCTCCACGCCAGGGAAGCTTAAAGAATTTCTCGTTGTAATACAGTTTCACCCGTTCTTTACTCAAAGCTACGTCTCCCAAAACTTCCAACACTTCCGGATGGCCGGAAGCTACCGAAAAATGCCAGACAGAAGACATGCCCCCTTGTTTTCCTTTGACGGTATTCAAGCCCCCTACATCCAGCTCTCCTTCATTCGTCTTAAACAGGTATCCCCTTTGGCTTACCTTAATGACCACCCCCGCCCGGTAGCCGGAACTATAGTTTCCAAAAATGGAATACAATAAAAACAACGTTCCCAATACCAAAATGGCGATTACCGAGCGTATTAAAATCTTTTTGAGTTTAGACATCTTGTATTTATTTTGAACATTTTGCTTTCAAAATAAAACCATTTTCTCCAAACTACAAAGCAGTCGACAGTAAACAAGGCTCAGGAAATGATGATCAGTGCAGTCCTTCTGCCTCTTGAACCGGAAAGACTGGACAACCTATAAATCCGGGGCTCTATCCAGGCATCCACGGATAATCCGGTTACTGGCCCCAAGCCGTTCCCCAATAAATCAAACCGCTAATAACCAACAACAAACCCCACTGGCCAAGCTTAATCATATTCTTCGGAAACTGCCTGGAGATGAGAATCGTAATCATCCACACAACCGCATACCCTAAAAAATAAACCGAAAGAAGTAGTAGCAATGTATTTTTATCTCTAAAGAAGTCGGTAAAGTTAATAAGCCCTAAGCCTATGGAAGCAAACAACAAATCAAAGGAAATCCAATGCCAACCACACCTTGCCATTGTCCAACGCTCTTGTTTTTCAAAGTTTTCAGCTTGTCCGGCTACCGGTTCGATACTTCTTATTTCCTTATCGCCTATAAATGTATGTACGATAAAGGCCAACAAAGTCAATACATTTGCAATCACAATCGGAATATTCATTTTAGCGTTTTTATACGTTTAAAATCATAACCAAAACGTGGTGTAGAAGTCCAATTTATGGTAAATATGCTTTTATTATAACAAAACCCCTTACTTCCGGCTTACCAACCTGTCTAACAACAGGTGTTCTTCTACATAGCTTCTATGAGAGGAGCTGGTCATTTTTTCCAATAAATCCAACGAAGCGAGATAACTCACCAAACTCCCGTTGGAAGAGATAATTTTTCCATCTTCCACCACCGAAATTTTACTATCATCTTGTACTTTCAAGTTCGGATAATCTTTTTGTAGTGCTTCCCCGCCTGTCACATATGTCACAATTTCTTTTTGATCGGCAACCCCGGATTCTCCCAACAAAAATGCTCCGGCACAATGGCTTGCAATATACTCCGTAGTTTTGTTCTGTTCTTTCAAGAAATTTACCAGGACTTTGTCTTGCACTTGTTTTTCGGGGTGGAATGAACTGGGCACCACCAATACATCCAATGAAGGTACTTCTTCCAGGGTAAAATCCGGCAGTACTTTTAATCCCTCTTCACTGATGTAAACTTTGTTTTCTTTGGCAATCAAGACCACATTAAAAAGTGCCTTCTCGTTTACATCCGTTTTGGAGAATACATCTAAAGGGGCAGTTACTTCATTGGTCAAAAAACCTTCAAATACCAGCACTCCTACTGTAGGTAATTGGCTATTCAGTTTTTTCCCGGGAATTTCGCTGGAGACAGAGACATTTATTCCTGATGTATTGACTTCCACAGGTTGATCATTTTCAGGTTTCGAACAAGCAACTATCAAAAAGAAGGACAGGACAACAAAAATTGAGTTTCTCATAAGTAAGCTATTTTAGTTTGTTACAAACCTAAAATGAGGAGATTGCAAAAAACTTAAACCAGCTTAAGAAATGCTTTGGTAATGAAGATTTGTGCAATCTTGATAAGCTTTTACCACCTTTTCAGCCTGTACCAAATGTCGTTGATTGTGGTAAATCAGGACTCTGAAAGTATCGCCTAAACGCAATTTCAACAGTTTGGTAATACTGATGGAGGTTTTTATTCTAGTAAGATTTACCTTTTTTGCCTTTTCCAGTAGTTCCAGTGTTTTCAATTGTTGGCGAATAAAGCGGTCCAGTGTAGACAGTTCCAAATCGCTACCTGCCGGGTCTTTGTCCTTAAAGGTTTTCATTTTGTTTAACTTCTCTTTGGGTAGAAGGCTATTGGCAAAATAATTACCCAACAAACCGCTATTAAATTCATCCGAGGGAGCCAGGTCCCGGCCATTAGTCATTCTCTCTTCTATTCCCGGAAGGTAAAAATCACCGTATAAATTCAAATGCTCGATGCATTCCAATATACTCCAACTTTCCGGGTTTATTTTCCAATTCAAAGCATCCTTGGTCAGTTCTTTGAGTTTGTTCTGCAAAGTATTGAACCACATAGTACACAATAGGAAACAGAGAAATACAAAAAGGTATTTATAGCTACAAATACAATCATTCTACTGTGGCTCTATGTATCTACTGCGGTTTTAAAAACTTGAACCACATAGTACACAATAGGAAACAGAGAAATACAAAAAGACATTGATAGCTACAAATACAATCATTCTACTGTGGCTCTATGTGCCTACTGTGGTTTTAAAAACTTGAACCACATAGTACACAATAGAAAACAGAGAAATACAAAAAGACATTGATAGCTACAAATACAATCATTCTACTGTGGCTCTATGTATCTACTGCGGTTTTAAAAACTTGAACCACATAGTACACAATAGAAAACAGAGAAATACAAAAAGACATTGATAGCTACAAACACAATCATTCTACTGTGGCTCTATGTATCTACTGTGGTTAAAAAAAGTACTGAACCACATAGTACACAATAGGAAACAGAGAAATACAAAAAGACATTGATAGCTACAAACACAATCATTCTACTGTGGCTCTATGTGCCTACTGTGGTTTTAAAAACTTGAACCACATAGTACACAATAGAAAACAGAGAAATACAAAAAGACATTGATAGCTACAAACACAATCATTCTACTGTGGCTCTATGTATCTACTGTGGTTAAAAAAAGTACTGAACCACATAGTACACAATAGGAAACAGAGAAATACAAAAAGACATTGATAGCTACAAATACAATCACCTGTGGCTTTATGTGCCTACTGTGGTTTTAAAAGTAATGTCCAACAGGCAAATGGTTGAACATTGCTTTTATCATTACCCTTGATAAATATACCTTTCTTCATCTATACCGTCCACTATTTTTGACTCCAGAAAACTGAAATTCAATTTCTTAATAATCTTCTCAGAGGCAACATTTTCTTTTTCAAACACGGCATAAATAGGCCTGAAATCCGTTTCTTTCAGAGCAAATTCAAGTACTTTATGCGCCACTTCATAGGCATAGCCTTTCCTACGGTGAGCACTGCTGATCATCCAGCCGATTTGAACCTGGTTTGTTTTGGGAATAGGTGTTAAATTGACTCCTCCAATCAAGCTGGATGTTTCCAGATTCCTCGCCACCCAATAATACCCTTTCCCGGAGGCAATTTCTTGCTGTTTCAGGCTCAAGTACTCCTTGTATTGCTCTCTGGTTTTATTTTCCAGGTGTTTGATGTATTGAAAGGCCCCTGGCTCTTCAAACATAGTCAATAAGTCCTCATAATCCGCCTCAGTCAATAAATTAAGCTTCGTTCTTTGTGTTTTCATGCGTTATGGTTTAAATAAGTGATTAATCGCTTCCAATCGTTTCGAGTTGCTTGGAGTCAAAAATAGCTGCCGGAGAAATGACCTCTTCATTCAGGGGAAGCGTTTCCCCATACCGTTCTTTCAATTTTTGGCGGACTATGGTAGAGCTCAAATCAAAATCCCGGAGCTTTTCCAATTTCCCTAGTTCAATGCCTGCACCTTCTTTATAGATTTTCCAAACTAATTCGGAACAATAAATTTTTTCATCTGACCATTCAAAGTAAATATCGTAATCCTTGCCCTTGTACTTTGTGCCTGCCATCTTCATTTTCGACAAAGTTTCCGGGGTTAAAATCCGCTTGGCATTTTTAAGTCTTTTGATCACATAATGCCCTTGCTCACCTCGCTGTATCCATTCCTTTAAAGCGGTCAGTTTGACCGGTTGCACCGCTTCATATACCCCCCATTGCTCTCCTTGTTTATAGAGAATTCCCATATGGCTGTATCGGGATTTCGTTGCCAATTGGATCGCCTTACTCTGATTCGACCCAGACGTCTGAAAGATAATATCCCCTTCTTGTAAAGAACCGGACATAAAGGTTTCCACCCGTTTTTGAGCAGTAATCGTTTGCGTCTTTTTCCTTATCTCTTTCCAGTAAAAAACGGTAAGTAAAAGCCCACTGACCACTACAATAAAAACTACTTTCTTAAACATTGAGAAAAAACTTATTGATGGATTGTAAAGGAACTTGTAAGGCCCACCGAAAAATTCCGGGGTAACTTATCCACTCCAAAAATAGCCCTGGAATGGGTCCCTTTCTCCTCCAACACTTTCACAAACGTATCCGAAGCACCATTGACCACCAAAGGCGAATCGTCCCATCCTTCTCCAGCCTGAAAATAAGCATCGATATGGTTAAGCCCAAGCACCTTCTCAAACCCCACTTTCGCATGGACTTGTGCGATCACATTCAGCGCGCAAAGTTCCATGGCTTTATAACCGTCCTCGGTACTGAGTTTCATTCCCAACTTCCCTTGGTAGAAATACTCTTCATTGAGGATTGGAAATTGAATCGCTACATAGGCGATAATTCCCCTGATATTCACAGATACATAATTCCCACCGGGAGTAGATACCTGGGGGAGCGTCAACCCCAACGCATTAAGCCTTTCTTCCAGTTGCATTTCTGTTATAGAATTTATGATATTGTTCTGTTCTTCCTTACTCTCTTTAGTTGGTGAATGAGTGAGTTGGTGAATGAGTGAAATGATGAATGAGTGAGTTTGAAGTTTTTAATTTAAAGCTTACTTACTCCTCACTATTTCACACTATCCCTATTTCACCAACTGATTATCATCCAATCGCTTTTGCATTACCGTATCCCGTTCATCTGACGAAACTTTTTCAAAGCCCATTTTCTCCACCAGGCGTATGGCTTTCAGGTTCCGGGTTTTGGTGTAGCCTAGCATTTTTTTCACCTTCAGGTTTTCTTTGGCCACCCCGATAAGTAATTCAAAAGCAGTTTGCATAATACCCTGCCCCCAATACTCCGGTAAGAGCGCCCCTCCAATCAAGATTTCCGCGTTGTCTTTGTCCCAGTGATGAAGCGCGCAATCTCCTATTGCTTTGTCGGGGGCATCTACTAACCGTACCGTCCAAATGTATTCACAGGCAGAAATAATCCGTTTGGTAAATTGCTGAGGGCTTTCCCCTTCCAACACCGGTAGTTCATCATAGTTCTTTAACAACTCCGGCTGAGAATACAGGTTGTATTGAAAATTTGCATCGGCTTCGGTCATTTTTTTCAAAAGGACATTCCCGTTCGTCAATATATCCGTTTTCATGGTATTGTGTAATTCTTTCTAATACGTAATTCATATTGGGACCTGCTTTAAATGACAAGGCTTCCGGTTTTTGAACCAATTGGTCTTTATTTTTTTGATTTAAATATCTTGTAGCCACTGAGGGTAACGATCCCTCCACAAAATACCACCAATCCCCAAAGGATCCACTTTACCGTACTAAACTGACTTTGAATATCTTCCAAAGAAGCGTTTTGTTTTTCAAGCAAGAGATTTTCATATCCTTGTATCCAGCTCAGGCATTTGATCAAACCTACCAACAACACCAAGACGATAGAAGTGAGAATCATATTCACATTTCTGTTTTCAAGGTTGAAATAAATCCCCCGGATCAAATAGGTAAAAATCATCAAACCTCCGAACAATATGATTATTAAAAGCAATTTCGGAAATACAAAGTAAGTGTTTTGCAACTGTACCTCCATGGGTTCCCCGTCAAACAGAGCGGTTCCAAACAGAAGCACCCCCACCAACATGGTCAACACTACGCCTCCGGCTATCCAATAAAGCTCTTTTAGTAATTTCATAGTTAAGTCGTTATCAATTGTACACTCCCTGCAAAACTCTCAATTCATGGAAATTTTCAATATCCTGATTGGACAAGATTATAATCGTCAATTGCTTGTCAATACACCGGGTCAACCGTGAACGGATACCGGGATGCCCGCCTGCATGCTCTACAATTTTCGAGTCGATTCCATACTTTTTTCCGTCAAACAGCATCCATCCCAACCCGTAGTCAGTACCCCAGGCTTTGGCTAAGGTTCCGTCATTAAGTTTGGTAGGGGTAAACGCCACGTCCAATGTCTCTTTCGAAAACATTTTAGAAGAATACAATAGTTGGTCCCATTTCAGTAGGTCACGGGCCGTAGACACCACCGAACCATCTCCGTAAAAACCGCCTAACCAATACACAAATTCATTCGCAGGCACTAAGTGTGCCGGGATCATTTGATCCTGACCGGGCTCATAAGTATAGCCCATCGCCAACTGTTTTTTCTCAATATTCCGGATGTCGGTGCCCAGTTCGGCAGAAGTACCCTTCATTCCTGCAGGAGCAAACAAGGCTTTTTTCATAAACTTGTCAAAGCGCTTTCCACTTACTTCTTCAATCACCAGCGCCAACAGACAATAACCAATATCACAGTACTCCCAACGCTCGCCCGGTGCTGCCTGAGACGGGTACTTTCCGGAGGCGAGCATTTTTAGCATTTGTGCATTTCCATTGACTTGCGATTTGTCCAAGTCGGGAATCATCGAGTTGACAAAATTTGGCAAACCGGAGGTGTGGTTCATCAAATGTTTTAAGGTGATGCCCGGGTAGGGCAATTCCGGGAAATATTTCTGCAAGGAATCGTCTATGGAAAGTTTCCCCTTTTGTTGTAAATAGAGAATGCCGAAGCTGGTAAACTGCTTGGACAAGGAGGCAATTTGAAAGTGAGTACTTTGAGTAAAAGGTGTTTTCTCTTCAAAGTTGGCATATCCGTAGCTTTTTTCAAAAAACACTTCTCCTCGATGTGCTACCAATACCTGTCCGTTAAAGCGGTGCGCTTGGTGGTAGGCCGTAAATACCGAATCGATATAGGCAGTATTAAAACTTTGGGCCTGGAGAAAAGAACCTCCTAGCAACAGATACATCGAAAGGGTTAGTATACGGGAAAGTTTCAATCTGATCATTTTCTGTTCTTAAGTTGATACTTGTTACTTACAATTACAAGTGCTTGAATTACACTTTTTCGAAATATTGGTAACCGATGGTTTTCACTGCTTTTGCCACCGCTTCCGTTTGCTCTTCAGGCAGAGATTGAAGAGCACCGGGCCCCTTCCCTTCAGGCTCTTTATATTCTTGAGCTTTTCCCTTTTTCCGATTTTTAAAAAAGTCGAACAATCCCATTTTCATTGAATTTTGCGAATTGTCAAAGCTAGTTAAATCCATGAGATTATCACAACCACTCATCCAATCCCCACAGACACTTATCAAATTTTTCTGTGACGGGCTGTTGAATTTCCCAAAACGGATTGGCATTCAAGGAAAATTAAAAAGTAGGCGAGTGCAAAACGGCAAACAACCGGGGGACTATATAAAGCGGCAACTTTTAACAATGGACGGGAGCATATGTAGTCAAAAAAAGGACAGGGTAGTTTCGCAACTATTCTGTCCTTTTTTCATCAAAAGCGCTACATCAAAGAAGCTTTCCGGTTGATTCCATATTTTCCAAATGAGTTTCAACCGTTATATGAAATGTAACAGAAACGTCTCCTTGACGCGTTTCAACTTTTTCCCTACTACTCGACTGCATTTGAAGCTCACTACTTTCTATCTTTCCCTTGACCGTATCAATTTGGCTTATCGTTTTGACCTCACTAAGTCCGGACCGTGTTCCCTTGTATCCGATTTTATTTTGAGAATAGGTATCGAAAAATGAAGAGAATCCGGCCCTACCACAGTGCTTTGTTTTGCTTCAGGTTTGAAATCTCCCTTCGGAAACTCAAAGATATTTTCAAATACACTCAAAAGGTACTTAGGGGCCAAATGCATTTTTATTTCTTCAGCGGGGTTATAGGGAGTCGAAGTCTCCAACTCTTCCCAGGAAAGATTGAACTCGGGAATTTCCAAGGTTCCGCTATCATTTTTCACAACCCGAAACACAAACCCTTTCATTTTCTTAAGTTTTTTCAAGGCTTCTTCAAGCTCATTCCGTCCTTTTTCCGATATGCCAAATCCTGTTCCCGGCCATTCACTGACAATCTCCACGGAATCCATATCGGTATCAAAAGCATAATGGAGAATGGAAGCAGGAAAGTCGTATTTCATTCGTAAAATCTCCACTTTATACCCCTTGGGTTCAGGAGTCACCCGCCATTCCATCACACAATGAGCCTTTTGAGTTAGCCCTGTTGGGTTCATTACCGTTTCGCTTTTTACCGTCACATTTTTTTCCAGATAATAGTCGGTTGACTCGTTTTTCAAGGCCCCGACCGTATAGATAAGTTCTTTTTCTTGAGCTTCTTCAGGTGAGCTACATCCTATTCCAATAACCCCTATCAAACCGAGCAGTCCAAGTTTACCCAATGCATAGGAAGTCCTCTTGGATTTAATGTCCGTTTTATTCCACATAACAAATAAAATAGTTAATTGTATGCATTTAAAAACAAGGTATTGTGATCAAAAACCTTCTTTTTCCTCTTATAAAGCGGGCAAAAATACACAAATTCACCTAAGCCCCTAATATCATTGAAATTAAAATCATCAGCAACGGTACAGGCTAGATGTAGCCCACAGAAAAACAACAGCTTATCAGCTTATACTGCAAGCCGTTACATGAACATACCACCTGCTTCCCTCTGCGATTCCAAAGATCCGAAAAAAGTATTGGCAACCTTCTTCCCTTCAAAAAACCTCTGAGGAAGAGTTAACCGTACAGATAAACGGTTATCAAGCAAAGCTCGTCTCTATCAATAAAGTGAATGAGTACTACAAGAGGAAATGGCAGTTTACCTCATTCAGGTGCTAAAACGGACCACGAAAAGACCAATCCATCGGAGTTAGCGAAGGGCTATGACAAAATCTCAATTACTTTACATTCTCAAGAAACGGATGAATTGGGTAAAGCTGAATATTTTGTCCGGAAAACAGAAAAATAACACCTATTTTTCTTTCAGTTCGACTTTTATCTTAGAGCATTTGCGGGTGGCCGCCCCTTTGGTCGTAAACATTCTCAGTTTAGGATTTTCGAATAGTGCGCGGAGATTCCTGAAAAAGCTGATAAAAGGCAATCGGCTAATCGACCGGAATTCTTCTTTTTTGCTCAAAACCAACTGAAATAGGTATATATTTTAATACATTAAACAAATAAATGTACAAATGAAAGCCTTCTTTACAGAACTCTTTCAATACAACCATCATTACGATCAAGAGCTCATCGTCATTCTGACAAAAAACCCTGAGAAAGCGTCCGAAAAAAGCATCCGGCTCTTAAGCCATATTCCGAATGTGCATAAAATATGGCTTCACAAAATTCAAACGAACCCACTGGCATCGGACCCATGGAAGGAGCGATCCATACATGAGTTGGAAGAGCTGAATAAGGAAAATTATGAAAGCACTCTACAGACCCTCAATACAATTGATTTAGAGCAACTTATTCAATATTCCACCTTTAGCGGACAGGCGTTCAATCACAGTGTCCGTGATATTTTATTTCAAGCGATTAATCATTCCACTTATCATCGCGGACAAATCGCAACGGAGATCCGGCTAAGCGGGCTAGAGCCCCCTTTGACAGATTATATTTACTACAAAATGACACAAAAGTGATCAGAGATAGGCTTACCCATTTGCCATTCAAAAACGTACATGAATATACACTGGTAAATAGCAACTAAAAAAACAACTCGCTTATGGAATACATGGGTTTCGGAATGGACAAGGAGGCTTATTCACGGAAGCCTAGGGAATCATTTAAAAAATTCAAGGAACTGTATGGCAATGACAAACTTAACATCAAACGCAACAAAATTGCGGATTCCAAAGAATTTGGCTCCTATGAATTGATACGAACAGCCCAAGAGGTTAAGGAGTCTAAAAACTTGACCCTAGTTACAGAAAACACGTATTTGCAAAGGATTAAATAAGGATAATGAATACATTGTCTTCAAAAGAAAATTCACAGTAAGAGATACGTACAAAATAACAAATTCAACTCACAGATAAGCGATCTCCAAAAAATGTCCTCTTCATGTCCCTTTTTCAAACTTTCAATCGTCACAAGGGCAAACAAAAAATAATCAACAATGAAAGAATTTGCATTAATTTTCAGATTAAACGATGTTGCCGACTTTAAGCCTTCTCCCGAACAAATGCAGGAAAGAATGAATTGGTTGGGCAGCATTGCCGCACAAAACAAGCTTTCGGACAAGGGGAATACGCTTTTGCCCATGCCCGGAACTGCCAAAGTAGTGAAACCGGACAATCTCGTCACTGATGGCCCTTTCACGGAAATCAAGGAGTTTATCAGCGGGTATGTGGTGGTAAAAGCAGAAAACATCGAAGAAGCCGTGGAAATGGCCAAAGGAAATCCCATTTTCAAAATTGGTGGCAACATTGAAGTCAGAGAGGTATTAAAGCGGGATTGATGGCAAAAAAACCTCAAACTCCTCACGAACTTTTGCCCCATCTCTTCCGGCAAGAATATTCCAAGATGACGGCTGTTTTATGCCGTTATTTTGGCTTGAAAAATATGGAGATTGCGGAAGATATTGCCAGTGACACCTTTTTAAAAGCTTCGGAACATTGGGCGCTGTACGGCATTCCCGAGCACCCGGCAGCCTGGCTTTACACCGTAGCCAAAAACAAAACAAAGGACTATTTTAAACACCGCTCCACATTTGACGACAAGGTCAAAGTGGAAATAGAGAAGCAAACACAGGACTTTCACCAGGAGCTTTCTTTTACCGAAGACATCATTTCCGACAGTCAGTTGGCGATGATTTTCAATGTTTGTAATCCTTGCCTTTCCAAAGAAGCACAAATTTGTTTGGCCCTTCAAGTCCTTTGTGGCTTTAGCGTGGAGGAAATTGCAAATGCTTTTTTGAGTAACAAAGAGACCATCAAAAAACGGCTGCAAAGAGCCCGGACCCATTTGCGTAAGGAAAATTTCCAAATCAAATCCTTAGACGAAACCTCCTTACAGTCAAGAGAACAGGTGGTTTTGAAAACCTTGTACCTGTTATTTAACGAAGGTTATCATTCCCAATCCAGCGACCGGGTGATCCGGAAAGACCTTTGCCTGGAAGCCATCCGGCTAACCTTAACTCTGACCAAACATGCCGCCACCAACAGCCCCAAAGCCAATGCATTACTGGCCCTGATGTGTTTTCAAAGTTCGCGGTTTACCGCCCGGATCGACTCACTGGGGGAAACTATTCTGTACGACAATCAAGATCGAAACTTATGGAACCAGGAATTGATCGATAGAGGTAACTATTATTTAGTCAATGCTTGTTCGGAAAATACTATTTCCAAATACCACCTGGAAGCCGGCATTGCCTACTGGCACACTACCCTCAAGGACGAGAATAAATGGCCGAATATTCTTCAATTATACAATCAACTTTTACAATTGGAATACTCCCCGGTTGTTGCGTTAAACAGGACCTTTGCTTTTGCTCAAGTGTATGGAAAAACGGCTGCCACACAAGAAGCCGAAAAACTTGACTTGGACACGAACCCTTATTACCATGCATTATTGGGATACTTATACGAAACTCACAATATGCCTCTGGCCCTCCATCATTATCAAAAAGCCATAGACCGAACGCACTCAAAGGCAGAAAAGAAAACCTTACAAAACAAAATGGAAAACTTGAAAAAAGAGAGTTCCGAACCTCATTAAAGAAAAGGGTACTTTTTCTGTTTGAAAGAGCTCTGGGAAGAAACTGTAACCCTTTAAAAAACTATTTTTAAAACGTATGCAAACCACTGAAAGACTCATTCTGAAACAACCTGAACATGACGATATAGATCATTTTTTTGAAATCTATAGCGATCCCGAAACTAACTTGTTTAACCCTTTGGGTCCGGTGAGCGATAGAAAAATTGCTGCACGTATATTGAATGCGATGATAGAGCACTGGGAAAAATACAAATTCGGAGCTTGGAAGATTATGGAGAAAAGTCAACCTGATGTGGTCATTGGTTTTGGAGGGCTGAATTATAGACTCTACAACGAAGAGTTGAAATTAAACCTCGGATTCCGGTTCGGGAAACAGGCCTGGGGAAAGGGCTATGCCACTGAGTTAGCCCGGAAAGCCATTGCTTTTGGATTTAATGAATTCAACAAAAAAGCAATTTACGGCTTGGTCAGACCTAAAAATGCAGCTTCGATCAACGTCTTGGAAAAATGCGGATTGACTCCCGTAGCAGAACTCGATGATGTGCCTGGCGAGGAAAAAAGCTTGATCTATAAGATTGAAAATAAAACTATTCGCTAGAGGTTTACCCTTTTCGATCAAAGCCACATTAATGAGCAGCCGGCCCCAATAAAACAGCCCTCACGGATTTGATATCCTTGATGGAACAAGGAAAGCTAAAGGTAATGATCGATAAGGTTTTACCGATGGAGGAGATCGTAGAAGCAAATAATATTATGGGGCAATCAAGGACCAGAGGGAAACTGATCATTAAAATTTAATTTTTGCTTCCGTGATAGCTGAAAAGGCCACAGGGCGTCAGAAGATCAATTCTGACCAAAAAGAAAGATATGTATCACATGTGACATAAAGGGTATTCGGACGGCTCAAGGTTTCTAAAATCCACCAAATATAAGTATTAAAATACTTCATAAGGTATATTCATAAAAAACACAAATCAGCCCCACCAGAGCGAAATAAGATATTATACAATCCAATCATGCTCTTACTTCAATCAATGGGACTGATGGGTTGCCGTCTTATTTCTCTCCCATTGCCAAGGTTATTTCATGCACTAAGGCCTCAAACAGTTGCTCTGCAGAACGGTGTGTAAGGACGGATGAAGGTTGCCCCGACCAAAAGGCGACTAAATCCCACTGTTGTTTTTCAATAGCGGCCTTTCTTAAGGGTGCTAAGAATGTACTTTGGAGTGGGTAAGGAGCCAACCCTTTTTCACAATTTTCAAAATCATGGGATAAGGTATTGGCCATGGCCCTGGCCAGGCGTCCGGTAAAGACTTTTGTTAAGGCGGTTTGGAAAGGCTCCTTTGATTGCAACCGGTTTTTATGTTCTTGGGAAGCATTAGACTCGTCCGTAGCCAAAAATGCCGTGCCGATTTGTACGGCTGAGGCCCCCAGTTGTAAGGCTTCAAAAGCCCTTTTGCCATCGGAAATCCCCCCGGCTGCAATGACCGGTATTTTCACCTTCTCTGCCACCTGTGTCAACAGAGAAAAGGTTGGGTGCAGCGAATCTTCTGCCGGTTTCAGAAAAGAAGCCCGGTGTCCCCCCGCCTCTGCCCCGGAAGCAATGACCAGATCCATTCCGGCCTCTTCAATCAGTTGTGCTTCTTCCAGCGTAGTGGCGGTGGCTATACTCGGAATGCCAGCTTTTTTCAATTCGAGGATGACTTCTTTGGGAGGAATCCCAAAAATAAAACTCATCACCGGTGGACGGGCATTGAAAACCGCCTCCATTTGGCGTTCAAAATCCGGGTTTTTTGTCATTTCCGGCATTTCGGGAAGAGGCACCTGTAATTTGTCAAAATAGGGTTGAAACAGCTTCTTTAAGTTTTCGTATTCTTCTTGCCGGAAGTTTTCCACAGGGTCCTTTACCCAAGGTACCCATAGATTCAATGCATAAGGATTTCTCGTCAACGTTTTGATTTCCCGGTCAATCTCCAGAATCTCTTCAGGGGTATAAGCATTCAATCCGAAGGATCCCATTCCTCCGGCATTGGAAACCGCTGCAAGCAAGCGGGGAGAAGAGAATTTCCCACCAAAGGGCCCTTGAATGATCGGGTATTTTATGCCTAATGATTGACTCGCTTTCGTTTTATGCCACATGTGTAAAAAGTTTATTGACGATCTTCCATTCTCCATTGACCAAACTTAGTGATAAAAGGTCATAATAATTAAAGCCCAACATAGGCACATGCAATTTTGCCATCGCTACCTTTCCCAAAATCTCTATGGATAAGATTTCCATTTGAAATGTTTCCCCCAAGTCCTTTGGACTTTTTCTGTTCTCAACACCGGTCAAATAATCTTCTACTGATTTGACAGCTACTTCTCCCTTCACATCGCCATACAAATAAGCATTGTGAGTGAAAGTGCTCTTGAGTTTTTGCACATCTCCGTTATAAATTCCGTCAAAATAAGCCTTAAGGGTTTTCTCTATTGAGTTCGCTTTTTCTTTGTACGTCATCATTGATTTGATCTTGTTTGAAGTATAATACAAAGATCAGCGATATTTGGTCCGGCACACAGGAAGCAGATCACAACAAATATGTGAGGTAGATCACATCCGGGAAAAATCAATACGTTTTATGTATACAATCGGCTAAGGGTTTCTCTGGAAACTCCCAGATACGAAGCGATCATTTTTTTAGGAACCCGTTGAAAAAGCAGTGGGTATTGCTTGAGTAATTTTTCAAACCGGACTTTGGCAGGGTCTTTTAACAAAGACAGAATACGATTTTGTAAGGCAATGTACCCGAGCTTGGTTTTCTTGGCCCAGAAGCGCTCCATTTTATGCATTTCACTGCTGAGCTTTTCACGGTCTTCGTACGAAATATAAAGCAATTCACAATCTTCAATACAGTCTACCGAAACAGTGGCTTCTACCCGGTTGTTAAAGGCCTCATAATCCGTAACCCACCAATTTTCCATGGCAAACTGAAGGATATGCTCTTTCCCCTCCTTGTCAAAAAAACAGGATTTCAAACAACCCTTGACCACCCAGAATTCCTTATTGACCAACTCGCCTTCCTGTACAAGGTACTGGTGCCTGCGTCTGTATATGGTGGTAAAATGACCGAATATGTATGCAAACTCCTCATCGGTAAGAGGGATAATTTCTTCGATATGTTGCCTGAGAGGGTGTGAATTCATCCGGGATAATTTCAGATTTAGAGGTTTATGATAGGCTATGCCTCATGGTTAAAACCACAAGCTAAATCTCTTTCATATTTTGACATCTTCAAAGCTATTGTAACCTTAGAGATTAAACAATTCTCTATTACAAAATCTATGTGAACTATGGTGTTCTATGTGGTTCGTTTTTTAATATCATAACAAAAGTTCCTATCATTCACCGCACAATCATCACCATCCCTTTCCGGCTAAAGCCCTTTCCGGCAGTATCGATGCCTTGTATCAAATAGGTGTAGCCGCCTTGGGGCAAAGGTTGACCATTGGTATGGTTCCCGTCCCATTGATTTTCCAGTTCGCTACTGGCAAATACTTCGTTACCCCAACGGTCATAAATACGGAGGTGAATTGCTTGAAAATGCTTGGCAAAAAGCACGAAGGTATCGTTCAAGCCATCACCATTGGGCGAAAAGGCTTCGGGAACTTTGAGGTTGACCGGTTCTTGAATTTCCACCCAATTGGAATAGGCAGTTCCGCTTCCTGCAGTATTTTCAATCCGGAGACGATACTTGTGAAACGAAGCTTCCAGGTTGCTTTCAGGGTCGGTGAATTGCAATGCACCGGATGAAAAGGGCCCTTCCGTCCGCCATAAACTCCCCTGCTCATCATATACTTCCAGGTAATGCGCAAATGTACCGTCCCACCCCTGAAAAGCCGTCCAGGATAAACGGGTGTCCCCCCCGGATTTTTGTCCTTGTAGATACGCAGCACAAGCGCTTACCTTTTCCGACTCCTGGCCACAGCCGTCCAATTGAAAGATTTCAAAACAATAACTTCCCGGTGCATTCGCATCAACCGATATCGAATTACTTCCATTTATTGTGACCGTTTCTTGCAATACATTATTCCAATAAATATTCACTTTCTTCTCCTCCGCAGAAGGGCTTGAATCTTCTTCCCAGGAGACCTTTATCTTTCCATCTTCTGTCACAGAGGCATAGGCTTGATTCACCGGGGCAGGAGGGTTTCCTTTGGCCGTTTCAATACTTTTTTTCAACGAAATCACTTCCGCATTTTCCAAAACCACCTTGAGGAAATAGGTATAAGTTTTTCCACAAAGTACCTCTTCATCGTTATATTGGTTCGCATTTTCCAATCTTGCAAGTAAGGCTTCATCCCGGTAGATTTCATAGCGTTGGGCTCCCGGGTATGCCTGCCATTCCAAGGTATTGATCCGGTCTTTGGAAGACAGCTCAAAACCTACCGAACACAGTTCCTCGGATGTAGTAACTTGCTGATCTGTACAAGGGTCCAGCACTTGCAAACGGTAACAGTACGTTTTTTGACCGGTGAATTTATCATTAAGCGTTACAGCCCCTGAGCTTCCGGATTCGGAAAGTGTTCGGAGGGTTTGATAAGTTCCACTCCCTACCTTTTCCTGTAGTGCAAACACCAATCCCGGAACAGTCGTATAACCCAGTCGTAAACCGTTCTCAGAAAGAGCTTCCAGCCTGTGGATTTCAGGAACAGGTAAAATTTCATAGACTTCCATACTCTTTTCTGTACTGCCACAAGAGGCTGTCCCTTCAAAGAGGCCTTGTACAGTAATTCTTTTTTCCCCCTCAGTGCTATACGTGTGGGTACCTGGTTGCTCTCCACTATTTACCTCTACCACCGTTCCATCTCCATAGGCGATACGATATTGATCATAATAAGTATCATCCAAAAGAACATTGACTTTCTTTCCTTGGCATAGTCGCATTTGAAAATAAATCTCCTGAGGTGCTTTTACATCTATTGTTAAAGATTTGGTATCGGTATTATTACCTCCTACATATTGAGTAATTGTATACACACCAGGTTCCTCATATGTATATTCAGTATCGGGTATTTCCCCTTCACCTGCTCCATAATCGTAAGTAATATTATCAAGGTCTGCAGTCGAGCAATTCGTAACCACTACAGTCAATGGCTCACAGCCCTTCTGTACATTGACTTTAAAGCAAGCTTCTTGAGCCAAAGTCAAACTCAAGGTATATACACTGAAAAACAGAGTCAAAAACAGTACTCTCATCATCATATTTTAACATTCTGGTTTTTCCTTCAAAGAACAATTTAATAGAAGGACTCGCAGATTGACAACACAAGTTGTAATTTTACACAAAGATTTTTCTTACGGGCTTGTATCTTTTCAAGAAAGTTACATTATGCCATTAAACATACAAACATAAAACAAAGGCATGAGTACCTTAAGTCTTTTGGAATGAATCACTTATCAAACCCTTAAAAAAGAGGCAATAAAGTATCTTATCTCATAGAAAAACCTAGTGCAATTATAGGCCCATTGAATAAAACAATACAACCGACAAATTTAAAATTTATGAAATATCTTCACATCCGACAACTCTTGACATTGACCCTCTTCCTTCTGGCTTGTTGGTTGACAGCTTGCCAAAGTGGTGGAAAGAACAAAGATTTATTGCCTGTAGCCAAAGGGGAAAAAGGGGAAATCCTGGTAATCATTGATACGGTAAAGTGGAAAGGCCCTTTGGGAGATGCACTTAAGGAGGTATTGAAAGAGAATACGCCCGGAGCCTTGCGCCCCGAACCGATGTTTGATGTGTTGCCCATCAACCCTTTTAAATTTACCGATCTGCTCAAAAAACACAAATCCATCATCTATGTGACGACATTTGATGCCAAAACCGCAGGCAGTCGCAAGTTGCAGAAAAACTTCACCCAAGCCAGTCTGGACAAAATTCAAAATGACAGTTCGCTGTATATGTTAATCAAAGAAGACGAGTTTGCCCGGGGGCAGGTAGTAATGCATTTGTTTGGTCGCAACGATGAGGAGTTGATTCAAAATCTCAAAGAGAACAAACGAACCATTCAGGACTTTTTCAATAAACTGGAGGCCAAACGCTTGGCCCAACATCTTTTCAAGGTCAAAGGAAAAAAGAAATTGGCCAAGCAATTTAAGGAAACACACGAAGTGACGCTCACTATCCCGGCCGGGTACAAAATGGCCAAAGACACTACAGGCTTTTTCTGGTTGCGCTTTCCGGAGCATGATTTTGATAAAAATATTTTCATCGCCTACAAAAATTATGAAGACGAAGCCCAGTTTTCAAACGATAGCCTTATTGCCTGGCGCAATGCCATTGCCAAAGAACATTTGTACGGCAACCCGGATAATCCCGACTCCTTTGTTAAAACCGAGACTTTGGAACCACCAGTCATCCGGCAAGTAAAATTTCAAGACAAGTATGCAAAAGAAATCCGTGCCTTGTGGAAAACCAATAACATCTCTATGGGAGGCCCCTTTGTAGGGTATTTATTTGCAGACAGCACTTCCGGACGCTTGTATTATATTGAGGGATTTTTATACGCTCCGTCCCATGACTCCAAAAGAGAATTGATGCGGGAATTGGAAGTGGTTCTCAAATCCTTGAGTACATAAGAACATCTTCAAGCTTCAGTAAAAAAGAACGGATCACTCTTTCCCAAACCCGGAGTGGTGGCTTGAAATATAAAAGTTGCAAGGCTGCACTGTAAAATTCAGAGACAAGCTTTGCAACTTTTCCTTTTTTTCCACAACTTTAGAGGAGGTTTGGCGAATCGGGCTTTGTCAGGAGAAAGATACTACTTATCCGGTAGCATGTCCGGGGAGATACAAAAAGCAGAAAAAGTAAGGGCCAATTATGCAATTCCCAGGAAACTTGATATACTTGCTAAATTGCAAAAATCACCTTACACTAAAGACTTTATTCTAGACACGAATGTACAACTATATTAGCGGCAAATTAGTAGAAAAAGAGCCCACATTTGCGGTAATTGATGTCAATGGCATCGGGTATGAGTTAAAGATACCGTTAAGCACTTACTCACAACTAGGCAAGCAAGAATATTGCAAGCTGTACACCTATATTCACATCAAAGAAGATGCCCACACTTTATTCGGTTTTATTAACAAAGACGAAAAAGCCCTGTTTTTACTCCTTATCAGCGTCAGTGGCGTAGGGCCTTCTATTGGCCTCACTTTACTGTCTTCGCTTTCGACCGATGAAATCAGAAGTGCAATTTTGCGGGGAGATGCCAAGCTCTTACAAAGTGTCAAAGGTTTGGGGGCCAAAACGGCTCAACGGGTCATATTAGAATTAAAAGACAAACTCAAAAAATCAGGACATGAAGACATTATTCAAGGAGAAGCATTTGCTTCAGATACCCATAACCGGGAGGAAGCCCTTAATGCCTTGCTAGCTTTAGGCATTAACAAAGGCATGGCCGAAAAAGGACTTAATACTGTCATCAAAACACACGGAGACCAACTATCAGTAGAGGAATTGGTAAAATTTGCTTTAAGAAACCGGTAGAACATCGCACAAGGCACTTTCGCAAAAGCAAACCTTTACCCTTTGTCTGATCAGGTGGAGAAACAGGGGCATGCCCCTTTCCGCTCTTTAGGTATGGCACTCTTTTTAAGACCTACTGACAGGCTACTGTGAGTAGTTTTTTTTAGGAACTTCATACAAGTTGAGCCCTACACTAAGGAGGCATTTCATACAACTATCACGCTCGTTTTTACCTGGACTAAACGAAGAAACAGATTTTGAACTGGTTTATTTACTTCAAATCGTTACTCATTTCCATTGCGGGATTCGCTATTACCTATTCGGCCATTCCTGCTGATCATAAAGCGCTTACGCAGCCTTCCCCCTCTCCGGCTTTCTACCAGGAGGTAATGCAGGATACTGTCAAAAAAGACACTACTAAAAAGGTAAAAGCCCCTTCCTATGCATCGGACAGGCGTGGGGATCCGATTTCCAATTATTTTAGCCCTTCTCCCCTCTTGCTCCGGACACCTTCCAATGTCAACTTTTCGATGGAACTGGATACCAGTGGTACCTTTTACCGCCTCTCCGAAAAGCTGGGACCTTATGATTACCGTTACCGGTCTAAAATACCTTTTGACAGCTATAAAGACTTTAAATACCGCCAATTACAAAGGGACTACTGGAAGCGGATTTCTATGTCACAAGATGGAGGCGACAACTTGCCGGGAGACGACTCCGACCGCTTAATCCCGTTGATCGAACTGGGTCCGATAGCCAACCGCTTGTTTGGAGGAAGCCAGATCGATATCCGTACCAATGGTAACTTGGTACTGGATTTCGGAGGACTTTGGCAAAGAGTCAATAACCCCCAACTTCCCATTCGTCAACAGCGAAACGGAGGCTTTAATTTTGACCAGCAAATTAATATGAGTTTGACCGGAAAGATCGGGGAAAAGCTGGAAATCAATACCAATGTCAATACCGAAAACACCTTTCAATTTGAGCAAAAATACAATATCAACTATACCGCTTTTGAAGAAGACATTATTCAGGAAGTACAGGCCGGAAACCTTAGCTTTCCTGTTTCCAATAGCCTGATTACAGGCGCTCAAAACCTGTTTGGAGTAAGTACTAAATTGCGTTTTGGTAAATTGTGGGTCAATGCAGTCGTATCCAGCTCGCGTGGTACCAGCGAGCAAATCACCATTAAAAATGGCGCACAAAGCCGGGAATTCGAACTCCGGGCAGACGAATACGATGTAAACCGGCACTTTTTCCTCTCACAATTCTTCAGGGATAATTTTGAAAACAACCTTCGCTCTTTACCCGTCTTAACGTCCAACATTACTATTAACCGGCTGCAAGTATATGTTACCAACCGGAACAATAATACGCAGACACTTCGCAATGTAGTGGGGATGTTGGATTTGGGGGAAGGAACTCCCTACAGCAATAATCCCCTGATTTTACCTGGTATTCCGGGCCCTGCCAGTAACAATAGCAATGCCTTGTTTGCCAATATCAGTAGCCAAAGTGGCGTCCGGAACCCCGATGAAATCGTCA
Source organism: Rapidithrix thailandica (assembly GCF_039710355.1). Classification (NCBI taxonomy): domain Bacteria; kingdom Pseudomonadati; phylum Bacteroidota; class Cytophagia; order Cytophagales; family Flammeovirgaceae; genus Rapidithrix; species Rapidithrix thailandica. Next base: position 257,660 of record NZ_JBDKWZ010000006.1, read on the forward strand.
ACACGTTGGAAGCCGCCAATTTTACCAATGGGGAAGATTTTGAACTTTTAAGAGGTGCAAGAAGACTGGAAGACAATGAATTTACCTTTCACCCACAACTAGGATATGTTTCGCTGACCACTCCTCTGCGCAATGATGAAGTGCTGATGGTGGCCTATGAATACCGCTTTAACGGACAAGCCTACAAAGTCGGTGAATTGAACGAAGACTTAACGGAACACAGTGAAAGCGATGTCACCATTCTAAAACTCCTGAAACCCTCCACAATTCGAACGGATTTGCCTACCTGGGACCTGATGATGAAAAATATCTATCCTTTGCAGGCCAACAGTCTGGAAAGAGAAAATTTTCAATTCCGGATCATTTACAGGGACGACCGCACCGGGCTGGATAACCCCAGTTTGCACGAAGGGATTCGCACCAAAGATATTCCCTTGGTTCGTATTATGAACCTGGACCGTCTAAATCAAAACAACGACCCGCAACCTGACGGGAATTTTGACTTTGTAGAAGGCATTACCATTGACCCCGTATATGGCCGGATTATCTTTCCCGTACTGGAACCTTTCGGAAGTCATTTAGAATCTTATTTTGATCCGGGAACTGAAAATCAACTCATTAACAAATACATCTATACGGATTTATACAACAAGACCCAAGCCGATGCGGCTTTAAATACCAGTAAGAATAAGTTCTTTTTGATGGGAAGCTATCAATCCGGCTCTTCCAATGAAATTGTCCTTCCCGGTATCAATATAGCACCGAATTCCGTAGTGGTGCGGGCCGGTAATATCGTGTTGCAAGAGGGTACGGACTATATGGTGGACTACCAAATCGGACGGGTACGCATCATCAACGAAGGCGTAATGAATTCGGGGAAGGAAATCAAAATCCAATACGAGCGGGCCGACCTCTTTAACTTTCAAACCCGGAATTTATTAGGGCTGGATTTAAAATACGAGTTAAATAAAAATGTCAGTTTTACCGGTACCTTATTGCACTTAAGTGAAAAACCAATCATCTCCCGGGTGACAATAGGCAATGAACCTGTAAAAAATACGCTATGGGGATTTGGGGTGAATTACCAAACGGAGTCCCGCCTGTTAACCAAGATGGTGGATGCATTGCCTTTCCTAAGCACGAAGAAAGAATCCAACATTTCATTTCAAGGGGAATTTGCACAATTGATCCCAGGATCACCCAAACTGATCGGTGAAAACGGCACCTCCTACCTGGATGACTTTGAAGGAGCGGAAGTGCCTTACAGCCTGGCCAGCAGCCCGGTTAAATGGGCCTTGGGAACCGTTCCCGATATGATTGCCGAACAAACCCCGAATACCGACCCCTTATCTTATAATTTTAAAAGAGCCAAGCTCGCTTGGTATAGCATTGACAATATCTTCTATGGTTCAAGAAGCCCATCCGGGACCAAAGAAACCATCAACAACCATTATATCCGGGCCATTCCTTTCAATGAAATCTTCCAAAACCGGGACCGGGAACAAATTGTGACCAATGAGCGTAGCTTTGATTTGGCTTATTTTCCGGCAGAACGGGGCCCTTACAATTACAATCCCGATTTAGACGCTGAGGGAAACTTGAAAAACCCGGAGGAAAATTTCGGAGCGATCACCCAGGCCATTACCAACGATGTAGACTTTGATAATATCAACATTCAATACATTGAATTCTGGCTGATGGATCCTTTCATGGAAGGAGAAAACGGTAGACAAATCACCGGCGCGACCGCCAATACCGGAGGAGATTTGTATATCAACCTGGGAAATATCTCGGAAGATTTGATTCCTGACAATCGCCACTTTTTTGAAAATGGCCTTACTTCCAGTCCGGACGGACAGGCCCAAACCGATTTCGGACAAGTGCCTACACAACAGTATTTAACCAATGCCTTTGACGTCACTAATCCCCGTGAGGTTCAGGATGTAGGATTTGACGGTTTGGGAAATGAGGCCGAAAATGCTTTTTATCAAGACCTGTTCATCAATAACCTTCCCGGGAGCTTAACGGCTGCGGCACGGCAGGCAATTATCGATGACCCTTCGGCGGATGACTTTCAGTATTATTTGGGTGGTGAATTAGACGATGCCAATGCCAACGTACTATCCCGCTATAAGAATTTCAATGGCCCGGATGGCAACTCACCGGAAAATACCGGGTCTACCACCTTTACCCCTTCGTCCACTACCATTCCGGACAATGAAGACTTAAACCGCGACAATACCCTTTCCCAACTTAATAATTACTATCAATACCGGGTACAATTGCCTAGCGGGCAGTTGGCAAACCACCGTTATGTAGTAGATCAGGTAGATGCTACCGCTCCTGAAACCGGAGAGCAAGTAACCTGGTACCAATTCCGAATTCCGATTCGTGAACCGGAAGAAACCGTAGGAAACATCGATGGTTTCAAATCCATCCGGTATATCCGTTTATTTCTCACCGGTTGGGAGCAGCCGGTGGTATTAAGAATGGTCAATTTACAAATGAAAGGAGCGCAATGGCGACCTTTTACAGGTAATACGAGAGGCCCGGAGCCGGGAGAAACACCGGAACCTTCTCAAGCAAAAGTCAGCATTTCAACAGTCAATATTGAAGAAAACGGTACATATGACGGCCTCAATACCCCATATGTGTTACCTCCGGGAGTGCAACGGGACTATGATGCCACCTCTACCGTTACCCGGCAGCTAAATGAGCAGTCTATCCAGATGTGTATTGAAAATTTGGAAGACAACCAATTCGAAGCCATTTATAAAAATGTAAATTTTGACCTGATCAATTACAAAAGGGTCAAGATGTTCATTCATGCGGAAAGTGACTTGGCCAACGATGGAGACTTAACGGCCGTCATCCGTCTGGGTACCGACTTCGAATCAAATTATTATGAAGTGGAACTCCCTTTAAAACTGACTCCACGGGGCAGTACTTTACCCGATGTCATTTGGCCAAGTGAAAATAATCTAGATATCCCTTTGGATGCTCTCTATCAAGTAAAAGCCGAACGCAATCAAAACCGTGCAGACAGGGGATTAAAATATACCTCTACTTATGATCAGTATACCGTTTCGGTGATCGGAAACCCGGATGTAAGCTCTTTGCAAACCATCATGCTGGGAGTGCGCAACCCTAAAACTTCCGACAAAGCCGATAAATCCGTTTGTGTATGGTTCAACGAACTCCGTGTAACCGATTTTGATAAATCCACCGGGTGGGCAACCAATGCCTCTTTAAATATGCAATTGGCTGATTTTGCTACGGTCAGCACCAACGTACGGTATTCCAGTGTAGGCTTTGGAGGTATTCAAGACCGTATTGCCGATCTTTCCCGGTCCGAATCATTGGATTTCGACATTTCTTCCAATATTCAGTTAGACAAAATCTTATTCAATAAAATCGGCCTCTCACTGCCTTTGTATGTCAGTTTTGAAAGACGTACGGTCAAACCTTATTACGACCCCTTGGATCCGGATATGCCTCTGGAACTTTCGGCACTTTCCAAAGGAGGGCAATCCTATATCGACCTGGTACAGGATACCTATAAGGCCCGGAGCTTTAACCTCACCAATGTAAAGAAGCAAAAGTTGAATCCCGATGCCAACAGTAATTTTTGGGATATCGAAAACTTTTCACTCGATGCCGCTTACTCAGACAGTTACTTGCGCAATAGCCAAATCGAGTCGCTGGTCACCAAAAACTGGCGTTTGGGAGCAACTTATAGTTATAATTCCAAAGCGAAACCTTGGGAGCCTTTTAAAAACGTCAAAGTGTTTAAAGGTAAATACTTCCGCTTGATCCGCGATTTCAATTTGAACCTGATCCCTAGCAACACCACGGTTCGCTGGGACCTGGACCGTAAGTTCCGCAGAACCCAGTTCCGGAATGAGAATTTGGAAACAACAGGCATTGACCCCACCTTTGAAAAAACTTTTATTTTTAACCGGGTGTACAATCTACAATGGTCATTATCTAAAAACCTTGGTTTACAGTACAATGCCAATGCCTTTGCGACCATTGACGAACCACTGGGCAATCTGGATACACCCATCAAACGGGATTCCGTATGGCAAAACATTCGCAACCTGGGCCGGTTAAAACGCTTCGATCAAACGATTGGCTTGACGTACCGGGTACCGCTTGATAAGATACCGGCACTGGACTGGGTCAATGTCGATAGCCGGTACAATACCACTTACTCTTGGGTGGCCGGGGCCGTTGGACTTGCCGATACGCTTGGAAATACCGCTCAAAACAAACAAAGTATTACGGTAAACGGGAAAGTAGACTTTACCAAACTGTATAATAAGGTCCCTTATCTGAAAAAGATCAATACACAGTCGAGTCGGAGAAGGTCCCGAAGACCTGTACCTGCCGAAGATCCTTATCAAGTGAAAAAACAAAAACTGGAAAAGAAAATCAGGAAAGTTGATGACAGGATCAATAAATGGTACGAACGCAAGAAGAAAAAAGAGCAAAAAATGCGCGAACGGGGCGTAGAAGTGGAAATAGACTCTGCGAAAATAGATCCGTTGCATTTGTTTAGCAAAAAAGAAAAACTGGAAGGTAAGCTGGAAAAAGTAGTAGCCGAAATTGCCCGTAGAAAAGCGGAAAATATTCAGCCTAGGCAAAACAAACTGGCAAAAGGCTTGACAAAAACCGCGATGATGGTCAAAAACGTATCGGTAAGTTACTCTGAAAATAATGCCACGACACTGCCCGGCTTTTTGCCTCAACCCAAACTTTTGGGCTTTGACGAACAATGGGATTCTCCAGGATTACCTTTTATTTTAGGTAGCCAAAACCTGAATATCAAAAACAAAGCTGCCGATAATAATTGGTTGGCACGCAATGAAGTGCAGACCTTGCCCATTATGCAAACCACCAACAAACAGTTCAGCATCAAATCGGATGTGGAGCCATTTAACGATTTCAAAATTCAATTTGAAGCCAAAAAGATTACCTCAGCCTCCTATTCGGAAATATACCGGTTTGTGGAAGATGAGAATCAGTTTGAGACGCAATCCCCTACCCGTACGGGAAATTACGGCATCACGTATTTGCTTTTGAATACGGCTTTCACCAAAGACAACGATGACAATTCTTCGGACTTATTCCAGGATTTTATCGACAACCGGAATGTTATAAAAGCCCGGTTAGATGCTCAAAATCCCAATGGGGAATATGACTTAAACTCCCAGGACGTTTTGATTCCGTCCTTTTTGGCAGCCTATACCGGTAAGGACCCAAGCAAACAAAAACTGAGCTCCTTCCCTCAAATACCATTGCCCAACTGGAAAGTTACGTACAATGGCTTGAGCCGGGTACCCTTGTTTGAAGACTTATTCAAGAGTGTGACGATCAGCCACGGATATGTTTCCGAATTTTCCATAGGAAGCTATAATTCTACCTATTTGTACGGCGCTTCGGCTATTAACCTGGATGTAAAAGAAAACGATACACCCATGGCAGAAGCCGACTCCACGGGTAAACTGGTACCGGTTTTCACCACTAACCAAGTGACTCTTTTCGAACAATTTGCCCCACTGGTCGGTGTAAACGTACGGACTCAAAATGACTTCACATTTAACGTACAATTCCGGAAAACACGGGATATGGCATTGAATTTAACAAACTTCCAGGTTACCGAAATTAAAAGTAATGATGTGCAAATTGATATAGGATTTAAAAAGAGTGGGATACGTCTTCCATTCCGTATTCAAGGCATCACACATACACTGAAAAACGACCTTGATTTCCGGTTTGCATTTGTACTACGCGACACCAAAACCACCCAGCGAAAAATCGAAGAACCCGATGTGGTTACGGCCGGAAACTTACAAATTCAGATTCGCCCAACGGTAGGTTATAATATCAACAAGCGGGCTAAGATCAATTTCTACTTCGAACGGAACATCAATGACCCGAGGGTTTCTAATTCCTTCCGGAGAACAAACACCGCCTTTGGTGTACAACTTCAATACGGATTGACCCAATAATAGGAATTTGGTACTTAGATATTTTTGATGCAAAAAAAAGAAAACCTTCCAGGCGTTAAAAACTGGAAGTTTTTTTGCAGAAAAGGACTACTTACATTCTTAACCGCATAGACTCAAAGCCTTCTAAAAGACGAACAGTAATTGTATACAGAGTTTCCTTCGTTCGTTTTACTTTCTCAAATTCTTTTATAAAAAAAGCTCTGTTGACGATACTGCCAACAGAGCTTTTATCTATATTAAAAGGTAGGTATTAATTTCCACCGAATAATCTGTATCCTACAGAAAGTTGGAAAACACCGTTTTTGATAGCATCTCCTTCATCATCATTTTCACGAGTATCTGATAAACCTAAGTTGTAACGGAGAGTAGCGTTAAGCCCCGCAGGAAGGTTCACACCAACACCAAAAGTAAGTCCAAAATCGATGCTTTTCATATCGTCTTTAATATCCACTTCTGTTTCTTCAGAATGACCCATTGCCTCTACTTCTGACTTAGTCTTTGCACTTAAAACAAACCCTGCTTGAGGACCAGCGTAAATATTGAACATTTCATTGATATTGAATTTTACCAATACAGGGACATTCAAATAATTAAGGTTAACCTTTGTATCATCGCTAATTTTTATTCCAAAATCTTCGTAAGTCTCTGATCTTTTAGCTCCTTGTGCAGAGAATAACAACTCAGGTTGAATGCTAAATTTCTCACTTACATTCGCTTCCAAGTAAGCTCCAAAGTGATAGCCTAACTTAGAATCCATGTCAAACCCATCTTGACTACTGTTTAAGTTGTTAAGGTTCAAACCTGCTTTTAAACCTCCTGATACTTGTGCTTGTGCAAATACTACTGCAAACAAAGCAAACGCAACGGTTAAAATGGTCTTTTTCATAGAAAGTTTTTCTGTTTATGAGTGATATTAAAAATTACCGAGGCAAATTTAAAGCAAGGTGAGGCGCATTTACACAATAAATCCTCCGGCAAAAAGCACATTTGCTTTTCCGTAAAGATTATAGAGCAAATAAAAATTATAGAAAAGTACTAATTACGGGATTGGAAGGTAGTGGCTACCTTATTCTGCTTATTCAGTATTTTCAAAAAGTACTCTTTTTCAGTGAGTTCGAAATCACACATAAAACCCCAATAAAAAGTTACATAATATATAAATAATTTTTCTATTAATCGATTTTAACTTTTCAAAGATATGTATTTAATGCCGGTCGTTTCAAAAGGAAATCAACTTTAAAAATTTTAACATTGTCCACTTTAAAAAATCATACAGCCATGCATCCTTTCAAGAGTAGGTCCAGGAGCTCAATTGACGAAAAAAAGAATTCATTTTAACAAAATAAATTCTCTTTTTAGGTACAAAATAAAGCTCAATCCCACCTTACTATTTTTTCACAAAAAAGCCCGGTTACTTATACAGTTAACCGGGCTTTTTATTTTTCCTTTATTCGTTCAGTAACAGCCGCAACCTCCAAACAACTTATAGCCAATAGAAAATTGGAACACTCCATTAGTCACCGAATCACTGTTTTGTTCTTTTGAGGTGATTAATGCCTTGGTCAATCCCAAATTATAACGCAACGAAGCATTAAAGCCGACCGGGAGTTTTACACCAAGCCCTACAGCAAGCCCCCAATCCACATTTTCCATTCCACGCTTAATATTATATTTCGCTTCATATTCATTACTTCCATCAAAGGCCTCTTGCTTGCGATGTGCTCTTAATATTATTCCCAACTGAGGACCTGCATATACATTAATCACCGGACTCACATTAAACCTCACTAACACAGGAATATTTAAATAATCCAAATGTAACTTTTCCTTGTAACCGGCTTCATAAGTCGCATAAACACTTTTCACTCCTTGGGTAGAATACAGGACTTCAGGTTGGAGGCTTATTTTATCAATGATGTTAACGTTTGCATAAATGCCCACATGATATCCCAATTTATAATCTATATCTACATTGTAAAAGGCACTTAATTTATGATCGTAATTATTCAGCGTATTTACATTCAATCCAGCTTTTAGCCCTCCCGAAACTTGTGCATGCGCCAATACCATAGCAAACAAAGTAACTGCAACAGTTAAAAGGGTCTTTTTCATATAAAAAATCAGATTTTCGATTGTCAAAAATTACCTAAGCAAAGGTAGGGGTAGGAAAGAAGCAAACATATACCAAATAAGTACAATAAAATCACATACAGCACTTAAAAAAGAACTTATACTAAAATACCCTTTGTTTTCCAGCTTACAAAACCGGAATCACAGGCAATCCCAGTTTATTTGGCCTCAGAAAACCACATCACAAGAGACTAAATTACAACTACTTATATAATACCACCTTTGTCTTAAAGAAAATATCCACCACTCTTTACTTATATTATCACAGAAGACCAATTGTACATTTAACCATACTCTCTTTAATAGATTTCTTTATAAAGTCAAGCTATTGATTATTAACATTGTCTACATACCAAAAACCTACACCAAAATTTGTATAAATAAAGAAACAGGTTAATTTCTAAGCCCATACTTTCGTGCCTTCGGTACAATTTTTACACATTTCAATTTTACTTCGGGAACGGAGCAGCGTCTGTCGAAAGCCTTGGTAGGGTCTACTGTTCCACAATTCGGAAAAAGAACCTTTTTGTAAATCTCCCAATCGATGATGGGCATCTTTGTCAAAACAACAAGGCACAACCAACCCATCCCAAGTGATTACGCAAGAATGCCACATTTTCCAACAACCGTCTACCAGTTTGTTTTTGATTGTGTAGCTTCCATCTGCTTGGCGCGCATAGCGGGAATAACGGTCTATGGTAGGAATTAGAGGTGAGCCGTTTTCATAATCATATATTTGGGCTGTTTTCAAGCCTACTTCATCTACGCCTAATTCTTTTGCCAACTTTTTCACATCGGCTATTTGATGTTCATTCGGCCTAACTACTAAAAACTGAAAGACAATATGCGGAGTGCGGGATTTTAATGACTTCTTCCATTTGATGACATTTTTGGTTCCCGCAATCACCTTTTCCAAATCCCCTTCTTTCCGGTAGGATTGGTATACTTCCTGGGTAGTTCCGTCAATTGAAATAATCAAACGGTCCAGGCCGGATTCAACCGTTTTCCGGGCAATGGTATCCGTTAAGAAATGCCCGTTGGTAGAAGTGGCAGTATAAATCTTTTTAGAGGAAGCATACTGTACCAAGTCCAAGAATTTAGGATGAATGAAAGGTTCTCCCTGAAAATAAAAAATCAGATACAACAGGGTTTCATGCAGCTCATCAATGGTTCGTTTAAACAAATCCCCTTTTAAATTACCTGTTGCCCGGCTAAATGCCCGCAAACCACTAGGACACTCCGGACATCGTAAATTACAGGCAGTAGTAGGCTCAAAAGCTATGCTAAGCGGTAGCCCTTTTATATTGGCTTTACCAGTCCAACGCGACCAATAATAACTGGATAAGATTCGCCAAATATTTACCAAACGCTTTCTGTTGAGTTTAGAGAAAAAATTCAGCCCGTCATAAAAATTCCTATTCATACACTAATCGCGTTGGACATGGTTTAATAGATTTATACCTGAAGATTAATATCTCCTGTTATTTCAGAGTAATCAAGGTTACCCCTGCTCCTCCTCTGTCAGCATGTTCGTCTTCAAAATACTTCACTTCTTTAAAGTTCCGCAGGTGGTTGCGCACCACCTCTCTTAAGATACCATTTCCTTTACCGTGAAGGATTTTCAAATGGGTGACACTGAGCATAATTGCCGAATCGATAAAATCGTCAATCATAGACAATACCTCTTCTGCCCGTTTCCCCCGGATATCGATAGAGGGGTTAAAATGTACCATTTTATCGGCCATAGTCGCTCCGGCGGAATGACCGCTTTTCCCTGTGGTAGATGCTTTCCTGAATTCTTTCCGGGTTACTTTTACCAGACGGTTGAGCTTGATATTCGACTTCAAGGAACCGATCATTACCAATGCATCTTTGCCCGAGATGGATAACACTTCTCCGTAGGCGTTTTGATCTTTGATTTTCACATAGTCTCCTAGTTTGATCGTCCCCCCTACTACTTTGTATTCGTCATCAGGCTCTACGGGAGCTTCTACTTTTTCAGGAGTCACAGATTGTTTAAAGCCTTCCAACTCCTTACGGATACGCTTGGTTTCTTCTTTCTCCGCTTTGTTTTCCTTTATCGACCTGATCGCGCTTTCTATCTGTTGATTTGCCCCTTGGAGCAAGCGTTGGGCTTCAATTTTTGCCTCGTTCAGAATCTTCTTCTTATTGGCATCCAGATACTCCTGAATGGATTTATACTTTTCCAATTCCTGAGTCATGGCACGTTCTTTCAACAATAGTTGCTGATTTTTCTCTTCCAGCTTGCTCTTTTCTATTTCCAGGTCATTGAGCAATTGCTCTACGTTGATTTTTTTCTTACCCACTTTTTTCCGGGCTCTGGCTACTACTTGCCGGGGAAGCCGGATATTTTGCGCGATTTCCAGCGCAAATGAACTTCCGGGTTTACCAATATGCAATTCGTACAATGGTTTTAAATTTTCCACATCGTAACGCATGGCTCCATTGGTAATCCCTTCCATTCTCTCCGCATAAAATTTCAAGTTGGCATAATGCGTAGTGATCACCCCATATACCTTTTTGGCATTGAGTTCTTCCAGGATCGATTCGGCAATGGCCCCTCCCAGCTCGGGTTCCGTTCCCCCTCCAAACTCGTCAATTAAACACAAGCTTTGAGCATTTGCATGCCGAAGGAAAAACTTCATATTGGTAAGGTGGGAACTATACGTACTCAAGTCGTCTTCCAGAGACTGTTCGTCACCTATATCCATAAAAACACCTTGAAAAAAACCCGCTTTGGACCCTTCTTGCATAGGCACCAACAAGCCACATTGCAGCATATATTGCAATAACCCTACGGTTTTCAATGTAACGGACTTTCCTCCGGCATTAGGACCGGAAATTACCAGAATACGATTCTCTTGGGACAGATAAATATCCTGGGCAACTACTTTCCTGTTTTGTGCTCTGAAGCTAAGTTGCAATACCGGGTGAAAAGCCTTTCTCCAATCAATAAACGGCTCTTCAATAACCGGAGGCCGGATGGCTTCGGTCTCTAAAGCAAACCTTGCTTTGGCCCGGATAAAGTCCAACATTCCCAAATAATAATTGGCTTTGGACAAGCTCTCCAGATGAGGCCGCAAAGTATTGGTAAGTTTAGTCAGGATTTTAACAATTTCTCTTCGCTCCCGGATTTGCAAATCTTTAATTTCATTGTTCAGATTCAACAACTCTTCCGGTTCGATATACAGCGTTTGTCCGGTAGAAGAAGCATCGTGCACCAAGCCTTTCACATGCCGCTTGTGCTCTGCATACACCGGAATTACCATCCGCCCTTCCCGGATAGTAGGGTTTAATTCTTCGGCTGCAAACCCCTGATTTTTCAGACTTTTAAAGATACTATCTAACCTTCTGCGCAAACGGCTTTTTTCAGAAATCAAACTATGCCGGATCGCATTCAGTTCAGGCGATGCCGTATCCTTCATTTTGCCGTTTTCATCGATTACTTTATCGATATCATACAGCAAATTCGGATTGACCTCAATTTGTAAAATAACTTCCGACAACGTGGGTAACTCTTCTTCTATTTCCGTAAAAAAATGGATACAAGCTTGTAAAGTCCCCAACGTCAAGCGTAGCTCATAAAATTCTTCTTCTGTCAGAAAGGCTCCTTCGATTTCTGCTTTCTGCAAAAACGGAGTCAGATCATTGTAATGATTGTCCGGAAAGTTTTGATCCAGTTGCAGTACTTTCACAAACTCTTCCGTCTGATTGAGCAGCTTTTCCAGCAAAGAATAATTATTTGTAAACCGGACTTTATCTACAAACTGCCGCCCCAGCTCTCCACTGCATTTTTCCTTTAGAAATTGCCGGATTTTATCAAACCCGACCTTTGTTTCAATATTTTTTGGGTATAACATGAATCTAATTAATCAATAGTCAACGAACGTTTTCAATCACTGCGAATACATCGCCTCTTAACGTCCTAATAATTTCAATACCGCCTCTACAGATTGTTCTGCCTCATTCAAGGAGAATTGTGCCTGTTGGTAGTAGGGCAATCGCAACGCATATTTCTTTTGAAGTTCTTCCATCAATTCCTCCTTTTCCTGTTGTGGCAAAAGGGGGCGCTGTCCTTGTTGTTGGCTCACCCGCTTCGCCAACTCTTCTATGGATGTATTCAAAAATATGGAAACCCCCTGCTCTTTGATAAACTGAATATTATTATAAAAACAGGGTGCTCCTCCACCGGTAGCAATGACAGTTTGTTCCAAGGAAGCTGTCTCCAACAAACATTCCCGCTCCACTATTCTAAAATAGGCTTCTCCTTTATGGGCAAAAATTTCCGGAATAGAGGCCTGCTCTTTCTCTTCGATAGAGGCATCCAAATCCACAAATGTATAGGCCAGCTGTTGAGCCAAAGCATTTCCAAACGTGGATTTGCCACTTCCCGGCATTCCGATAAGGTAGACTTTTAAATCTTTCAATACCATAAACAGTCAATTTTGACTTGCCAAAATTACAAATAACTCTTCCGAAGTGCAATGGCTCTACCATTATCCGTTTCCGGAACCGCTGAAAGCCCCTATAAAAAGGATCCCCCGGTAAAGAACCTCATGGGCCTCTTTACCAGGGGAATCCTTCTATTCAGTCAACAATTCCACTTATTTAGGTTCTCTTATGGCAGGATTTATTCATTTTTTTGAGGTTCGAAAGTTTCGCTCTTTATCAATTCTCCTTTTTTATATTCTTCCTCTTTGACTTTATTTCCTTCTTCATCGTAGTAGGTCCAAGTGTTCAGCCTCATCTGTTGGTACTGTTTTCCCGTACTTTTTAACTGCCCGGATTCATAGAAGTTTTTTACCATACCATAAATCACTCCCCGGTCGTAAGGAATTTCAGCTTGCACCTTACCGGACTCATAATACAAGGTGGTCAGACCTTTTTGTTTGCCATTCTGATACTGTTGCTGTTCTTTCATTTTCCCGGAAGGGTAAAACAATATCCGTGAGCCGTTCAACAAATAATTCTTATACGATTCTTTTAAAGACGGCTGGCCATTTTCGGTATAGTACACCCAGTTGCCTACCGGCTTGTTATCTTCAAATTCCTTTTCGGAAAGGAGTTGTTTATTAGCTCCGTAGGTTTTGATCCTTTTATTTTTTTCCAGGTTTCGGTAGATTACCTCCTCTTTCACTTCTCCATTTTCAAAATACTCAACGTTACTTCCACTTTTCTTTCCCTTTATGTAATTAAACTCATTCTTAACCTTTCCCGATGAATAATACACATGGATTTTTCCATCGAGGATCCCGTTCTGCATATGCCCTTCCTTGCTGAGTTTACCCTCTTTGGTATAAGTCTTAAAGTAACCCGTATTTTTACTACCCTCCGTTTTTACGTCTGTATTAACCTGGCCATTTTCATAGTAAGTAGTGTAATTCCCAGTCAGCTTGCCTTCCAGGTACTGCGCCTGGGTTTTCATATTTCCATTTTTATAATAGGTCTTCAACAGTCCGTGTTCCTTGCCATTCAAGTAATTGATTTCTTCGGAAAGTTGGCCGGTTACGTAATACTTTTTGGTCAGGCCGTTCAGTTCATCCTTATGAAATATGCTTTCCACTTTCACTTTTCCACTTTCATAATAGACGGTGAACTTCCCTTCCAGCAAATCGTTCGCATAACTTCCTTTTTGCAAGGTTTTTCCATCAGGCCCGAAAGCCACGACTTCGCCTTCCCGTTTATCATCTTTATAGTTATACTCAGCCATCACCTTTCCATCCTGATAGTAGTTCACCATTTTTCCCTGCCGTTTTCCCTTCTTAAAGTTCACCTCTGCTTCCAACCGAGACGAGGGGTAATACTTTTTCATTTTCCCTTCAATTTCACCTGTTTTATATTCACATTCTATTTTGACTACCTCATTCCGGTAAAAGCTCAAATATGCACCGTCCATTTTCCCATTTTTATACCGGTACGTTGCGCGAGGTATTCCGTTTTCATAAAATTCCTGATATTCTCCATCCAATACCCCCTTAGAATAATTCGCCATAATTTCCACATTGTACGAAGTAGGGTAGTATTTTTTATATACCCCTTCGATCAGAGAGCTATCTCCATCGAGGATAAAATATTCTTCTTTTACATACTGTTTTTGCGGATCATGGTAGGTAATTACCTTTTGGGTAATCTGATGAAATGCTTGAGAAGAGGAGGCCAACAAGATCAATGAAGTAAATACTTGAAGGGCCAAAGTTGTGCGTTTAGTTATCATTAACATGGGTCTTTAGATTTGAATAGAGAACAACGGGTATATGTAGTTGAATTCAATCAGTTGGACAAAATAACTTCAAAAGCCCGGAATATTTCCACTGTATTGATTGATAGTATGGTTTTTTATCAAATTCATTTTTTGCATTCTTTTGCCTTTCTCCGGATTGAGAATTTTACATTAACTTCGCACTAAATTCTTAATCCATAAGAATATTACAAAGAAGTGGTTTACACGTATAGTTTTTGACCAAAGATGGAATCAAAATCGGCTCATCAAGGCACTTTTTGAAGAGAATAGCCAACGCTATTGTTGCAAAAAGCAACACAGAGAAGGCGTTTTGAAACATTTTTCAGGAAAAAGAAAAAGGTTAATTCACTTCAAACTTAAAAAAGACAGAACCGCAAAAATTGTCTCTATTTTTCGGGTTTCTTCTTCGGAAAAGCTTTTATTTCTTTTTCCAGGTACTTCCTTTAGCAAACGGTATGCGTAATTTCAATTTTCGTACCTAATTGGGAATTCTAAAATAATTAAAACGCAAAATGAGATTTGTCCAAATTGAACAGCAAAAGATCACTTTTGACCAAATAGCTCTAAAAGACTATCAAGTAAGAGGTGACTACCATCAAAAAGTACTGGATTTTTGCCATGCATGGCTCAATGGACAAACGACTTTTACCTTGCATACTTCGGGCTCTACGGGCAAACCCAAACCCATTACCCTTCAACGGGAGCAACTACTCGCCAGTATCTGGATGACAGACCAGGCTTTGGGGCTTCAAGCCATGCACAATGCTCTGGTATGCATCAATACGGAATATATTGGAGGAAAGATGATGCTGGCCCGTTGCTTGGAACTCGGACTGAATATGTATGTGGTAAAACCTTCTTCTAATCCTTTCCAAGAACTTCCCGACAACCTGACAATTGACTTCTCGGCACTTGTCCCTCTCCAACTTCAACAAATTTTGGAGCATCCTCAAAGCAAGTATATGCTCAATTCATTGCAAAGTGTGATTGTAGGTGGCGCTCCGGTAAGTCAACAATTACAAAAGGAACTTCAGGCATTAAACGTATTGGTTTATCAAACCTATGGAATGACAGAAACCGTATCGCATATTGCCTTAAAGGCCCTTAATGGCAATTCTGCTTCAACCTTGTACCATACTTTGGATCAAGTGAAAATTTCACTGGACGAACGCAATTGTTTGGTCATTGAGGCCCCCAGTACAAATTTTGCTAAAATCATTACCAACGATGTGGTTAAATTACATTCGGAAAATTCGTTTGAGTGGATTGGACGGTACGATCATGTCATTAACTCCGGGGGAGTCAAAATCCAGTTGGAAGAAGTGGAACGAGCGGTCGAAAACCTCTTTGCCGGGGAAGGATATACGGCTAATTTTCTATTAGGGGCTGTTCCCGATCAAGCCCTTGGAGAGAAGTTGGTATTATTGATGGAAGATCAACCTTGGCCGCAAAAGCAACAAGACCAATTGACTCGCCAACTGCGTCAGAAGATGGATAAATACCACATGCCAAAGGCAATTCATTTTCTGGAAGAATTTCCTAAAACGGCCAGTGGAAAAACAGACCGCACCCGGGCATTCCAAGCAATAGAGCAAGACTAAAAGTAAAATTTACGCACACCGTTTTGCAGTAACTTTTACCGAAGTACTTCCAGTAGTTTTTTCAACTCCTCTACTTTTTGTTTGTTACCGGTTTTGGTAAAAGAAACAATCAAGTTATTAATCACCCTTCTGATAATATCAATATGGCTACAAGGTTCGTAGTAGCTTTCCACGGGTTGCATATTTAAATTGGCAATGTAATTATCAATATCTGCTTTGGAAAAAACCAACCCCTTGTTAAACACATTGATGTAAAAATGAGTATAGTCGTTTTTATAAGTCAGAATGAAGAGATTGGGAAGATTCACTCCGTAAATAGGCAATTTCAACTTGTTTGCAATCATCATATACACAGTACACAAACTGATGGGGTTGCCTTTACGGGTTTCGATCACCCGGTTGATCATCGAATTGCTGGGCGAGTGAAAGTTTTTGGTATCGGGCTTGAATTTCAATTTTCCATAGAAAATACTGTTCAGCATTTTCACTTGGTCAAAGGGCTGCATATCATACCGGAAATCCAACCAAGCCTCATAATAAAGCTGATCCACTTCTTTTTTCAAATCTTGGTAGGTGATGGTCGGGTACAAGTAGGTAGTAATGACCCACATCCCTTTCAATAAGTTCACCCCTCCTTTTTCATGCCATTGGCGCAGGCGGTTTACCAAGGTGCTGAGTTGAAGGTTATGGATAATATCCTCCAATCGCTGTTGTACGGCCGGATCTCCTTGTTTCTCCCAGGCATCTTCTAACAATGGAATCACCGGGTCCCCTAAAGACAACAACTTGCTTTCTACATGTGCCACGATTTCCGAATCGCTGTCGTCCAACAATGCCACTAATGCTTTTATTTCACTCTCTTTGATCATTCCGTCTGGGTTTGATTCGCGATTATAAAAAACTCCGGGAAAACCTCAAGTAGTTTTCATCCTTCTTGCCACATAGTTACTATTTTTTCAAGGTTTTTTTGACCTGAATGGAGTCAATCCGTTTAAGAGTTATATAATTACTAACGAAAAGGAATCAAGCCCTTTTCATTTACGCGTGATAATGTTTATTATGAAAAAAAATTCTCAGAGATTCGTTCAGATTCCAGCATCTACTAAGTTATTCATTTTTTGAAAATGATAACCTATTTCAAAAGTGGAAGTTTTGATCTTTCATCTTTACCGGGAGGGGAAAACACAGTGTAATACAAGTTTAAAAAACAGCCAATCCACTTACAATGAATCCCTTATCCTTTCACCGCTTTCATATGAATAGGGACTTTGATAATTTCCTGAAAGTCTTCTCCTGACTCCAACATATCTTCATCGTCTTTTTCATAATGCCAAACAATTTGCACAAGCCTGCCGATTGCCTGTACTTGTTCGAGTTTTCGGAAGATGTCCACCAAACATTTTGATGAACTGGTATTAAAGTATTCCAAATTCACCTTCAGGGTTGTTTTGTGAGCAGGTCGGTGGATATAGTGATCCAACCATTGATAGACCGGACGGTAAAACTGAGTGGAATTTTCGGGTACAGAACGACCGGCAATGATTAATTCCCCCCGTTTGGCCTGGAATTTTATTTCTGGTGTTTTGTTAGTCGATGCAACATAAAAATCTTTCATGACCCCTTTCAAAAAATATTATTTAATCGACACGGTTACTAACAACTTTAAAAACAAAGTCTCCTGGTTTTTAGTAGGTTTCACTTGGTATTGGATATTCTGCCCGGATTTTCGTTTGACATCGTAAATGCCCAATCCGGCACCCCCTCTGGCCGTAAACTTCCCGTTACCCAATATTTCCCGGTAAGCTTGTACCAATTGCTCTTTGGTTAGCCGGTTCACGATTTCAATCCGTTTGACAGCCGTTTGTACCTCTATGGGCAGGGCCAGATTTCCACACATGATTTCAATCGTTTTTCCTTTTTTCACAATTAAAAAATCCAAAAAGGCAAAACCATCTACCCTGGCCTTCAGATTTACTTCCATATTCTGCCTCACATTTTGCAATAATTCAATGATAATAACTTGAATTTTGCGTTGCAAGGACTTTTTGGGTACAAATTCTAAAATTTTAGACTCGATTAGAAAAAACAAATCATCATACTGCCGGGCAGTAAGGTGCCCCCGGTAAGAAAAAATTACTTTGGGTTTATCAGATTTATCAGTAGAGCCAAATAGAAATCCCAAGATGAATAATCAGTTGTCAGGTTAATAAACAATTTTCGAACGAACTAATTTAAGTAAATAAAGAATGGATTAATAGCGTAAAGTTTCTAATAAACTTTAATTATTCCAATTTTTTCTTAATAAAACCAAACTAATACCAGTTACACAAAGATATCGCTAATTATTTTATTTGTCGAAGTTCTAGTATTCTCCAGGGGATTTATGTAACTTCTCTTACGTTTTATCCAATAAATGTAATGAGCAAGTTTAAACTTGACCCTTTTCCGCTGGAAGATGTTGGGCTTAAACTTGCTCTGATGTGTTTATCCTAACAAACCGCCTATGCATAGATGTTTTACTTTTTAATTTTGAAACAAGCCCTCATGCATTATGAAACGGTTCACCAATTCCTTATTAGAGAAAGCCCGTTTTCAAGCTGACCCACTTGCTGACCAATTAATCTCACAGGTGATATTTGATGACCGACTTTCTCAATTATTCCAACTAAGTTCACCATATGACATCCAAAACTTGCCTGAAGAAGTCCGGGAGTACTTTCTGCAACCTACTCCGTTACCGGATTGGGCCGATGTCCGAAAAATAAAATTGAGTTCGCATTTTTTGGAACAACATCTGGAAATCATTTTAAACCTCTTAGGCAGCTACTCATTGCCCTATTGTTTTGCTGCGGCAAAAGGGGCCAAGGCCTTGCAAATAACCGGACAAATGACCCATAACACCGAGGCCCGTTTGGCTTATACCGCAGCGTTTGTCTTGACAACCCTGCACAGAGAAGCGTTACTTTCTCCGGAAAAAGGACCTTTTGCCATCAAAAAAATCCGTCTGATACATGCCCTTAACCGCTATCAAATCGAACAGTCCAAACAATGGTCCGAAGGCTGGGGTAAGCCCATCAACCAAGAAGAGATGAGTGGTACAAACCTGGCGTTTTCCTTGATAATTTTAAGAGGTTTGAGAAAACTGGGATATGTTATCAAAAAAGAAGAATCAGAAGCCTACCTGCATACCTGGGCCGTCATCAGTTATTTGCTAGGTGTTTCGGAAGAGCTGCTTCCTACCAACGGGAAAGAAGCATACCATCTGGAAAAGTTGATTGCGGGCAATCAGTTCCGCCCATCTGAAGCCGGGCAGGCACTTACAGCCTCTTTGATTTACAACCTGACCAAAGCCACTCCAAAATCCATCAATCAGGACCAAATCCAAGCCTATATCCGGTTTTTGGTGGGAAATGAAGTGGCCAATATTTTGGGCATTCCCGAAACCTATATTTTCTCCAGGCAAGTGCTAAGGGTTTCGCTCTGGGTTCAGAAATTTATGCTTCAGTTTTCTACCCTGTCCAGCTCCGATAAAGTCCATAAAAAGCTCCTGGAAATCAGAGCTAAAATTTAAAAGAAATGGTTCGACTTACCGAAGTGAATTAGTCGTTTTCTTTTTTTTGAAATGTTTCAAAAAGTGCCTTGATGAGCCGATTTTGATTCCATCTTCGGTCAAAAACTATACGTGCAAACCACTTCACCGGATAAAAAACAACCATTCTAACACCGGATAACAACTTTGGCTGTCCTGTATTAGAATGGTTGTACTGAAAAGCAAGTACCGTTATTTCAAAATTTTAAAACGTATCTACTTCTTTATAAGCATCGATCACACGTTGCTCCCCCTCTTTTCCGGATTGGGAATTACCGTGTTCCATCCCGACTATTCCCTGGAAATTTTTTCCATGAATATGTTTAAAAATATTGGTATAATTTATTTCTCCGGTAGTCGGCTCTTTTCTGCCCGGGTTATCCCCTACCTGAAAGTAAGCAACTTCACTCCAAGCACTGTCAATATTAGGAATGATATTGCCTTCCGTAATCTGTTGATGATAGATATCGAATAAAATTTTGCAAGAAGGGCTATTGACTGCCCGGCATACCTCATAAGCCTGTGGTATTTTTTTCAAAAACAATCCGGGATGATCACGGAAATTCAACGGTTCCAATACCATTACCAGCCCGTGAGGTTCCAGTATTTCGCAAGCTCTACGCAAAGCCTCTACCACATTTGCCGTTTGGTACCCCATGTCTTTACGTAAGTCTACATGCCCGGGTACTACCGTCATCCATTTGGCATTTACCCTCTTGGCAACTTCTACCGAGTCTTTAATATCTTTTAAAAACTCATCCAGTTTCCCTTTATCACCACTGGTAAGATTCGGTTCTTTCCAGTAAATTTGATGCGCAACAAACACCCCCATTTGCATTCCGGAGGCTTCCATTTGTTTGGCTATTTTGTCCTGCATGGACTTGTCCCGGCCTTTCATTCCGTTATCTTCCAATGCAGTAAATCCCGCATCGGCCATAAATTTCAACTGGTCTATCAGATCATTCCCCGCATAGTTTCGAAACATACCAAAATGAGGAGCATATTTTAGTTTGAACGAATGCTTTTTGACCAAACCAGGTACATACTCTCCCCCACTCGCACAGTGCACCATGCCTCCCGTAGCCATGACTGCCGCACCCGATAACATACTTTTTTTGACAAAATTTCTTCTTTTCATGCTCATATTTGAATTTTAACTTTTCAGAAAATAATAATCCTATCTTTCTTTTAGTAAAGCCGTTTTCTACATCTTTGTACTCATCAATCCATAAAGTATTGGCAGAATACACCCTTTTGCCTCAATAACTATCTTTAACAGATGTTCCGACTAGTAAATATATTATCAAAAGAGAAAAAAAGTAACAGAAGCATCTTGAGCTGTGCTTTCCTTTTTGCAAGCCTTCTTGCGGGCTTCACTTCCTGCCTCCCACAGAAGGCATCCACCGAAATGCCTCACTACTACCAATTCAGCCAACCTCAAATGGGCACTCACTTTACCTTTTATTTTTACAGTACGCTGGATAGCTCCCAAGCAAAAGAAGTTGCCCAAAAAGCCTTTGACCGGATCGCTGAACTCAATCAGGCACTCAGCGATTACCTTCCGGAAAGCGAATTAAATTTACTATGCAAACAAGCCGGAAGCGGTCAGTTTATTCCGGTAAGCAAGGACTTATGGCAAGTATTAGTCGCTTCACTTGAGGCCTCCGAATTATCAGAAGGAGCCTTTGATGTCAGTGCAGGACCGCTCATCCGGCTATGGAGAAGAACCCGGTATAAAAAGCAGTTACCCGATTCTCTCCGTTTATCCCAGGCATTTGAGAAAGTAGGGTATCAAAAAATTGAATTGGATGAAGCCTCCCGGTCTGTAAAGTTGACCCAACCTGATATGCGTCTTGATTTTGGAGGAATTGCCAAAGGATATACTGCTGACCAAGTAATCCGGGTTTTCAAACAACACCAGATCGAAGCCGTGTTGGTAGATGCCGGTGGGGATTTGACCATTGCGGCAGCCCCTCCCGGTAAAAAAGGTTGGGAAGTGACCTATGACGACTTGAAAGAAGGAAGCAAAACCCAACAGGTCCTTCTCTTATCACACTGTGCCGTAGCCACCTCAGGTGACCTGTACCAACATGTAATCATCGATGGGAAAAAGTACTCTCATATTGTCAACCCTTTCACCGGTATCGGGTTGACCAATCAAGTAACCGTAACCGTAGTAGCACCTACAGGAGTCCAAGCCGACTGGCTGGCTTCTACCATTAGCATATTGGAAAGTAAAACCCTTCCCCACACTATTGAGAAAATACCCGATACCCATTTCTTAATTTTAAAGAATACGGAAGATATCTTGACCCGGCAAGCGAAAGGTTTATTTGAAAAAGTAAAAAATTGAGGAGAACCTTGTGTGTATTATCAACCAACACAATGTTGTAGAGCTCAGGTCGCTTTGTTACCGGTTTTGTTCCTTCAGGTAGTTAATCATCAGAGAGGCTGTTCGTTGGCTGGTCCCTTCGGTTTTAATCAGGTCAATTAATTGCTGATAGTCTTCCATGATTACTTCCCGCTTCCCGTTTAATGCCGCATCCAATTCTTTACCCAGGTTTTCAGGGGTGAACTCTTTTTGAATCAGTTCTTTCACTACTTCCTTTTGAGCCAACAAGTTTACAAGGGAAATATACTTCACTTTTATGACTAACCTCCCAATAAAATACGTCAAACGGTTCATTTTATAACAAACCACCTCGGGAACTTTGAAAAGAGCCGTCTCCAAGGTAGCTGTTCCGGAAGTAACGACAGCCGCCTGAGCATTAGCCAACAAATCATAGGTGGCATTATACACGACCTTCAAGCCTTTGTCCAAAGCCGGTTGGTACATTTCCTCCGGCAGATTATCTACCCCTGCCACTACAAACTGATAACCGGGAAAGTCATCCACTACTTGAAGCATGGTTTCAAAGATAAATTTCAACTCCTGTTTGCGGCTTCCGGGTAACACGGCGATCAGAGGCTTTTCGGTCAGTTGATGCTTTTCCAGAAAACGGGAGTCCGCTTTAAACTGGGAAATGGCATCAAAAAGAGGATTCCCCACATAATCGACCTCCATCCGGAATTTTTTATAGAAGTCTTTTTCAAAATGAAGGATCACAAACATCCGGTCGATGTAGCGCTTTATTTTCCAGGCCCGTTTTTGGTTCCAGGCCCATAGCTTGGGGGAAATATAATAATAATTACGAATGCCATGTTTGTGCGTAAATTTAGCAATACGCAAATTAAACCCGGCATAATCCACGAGTATCACCACATCCGGCCGGTAGTCCAAAATATCCTTTTGACATTGTTTGATAAACTTCCGGATCGTCCGAAAGTTTACAATCACCTCCCAAAACCCCATAAAGGCCATCTCCCGGTAATGCGTTACCAGGTCCACTCCGGCTTTTTCCATTTCATCTCCGCCCCAACCTCTGAAGGTGGCTTCCGGGTCTAAGCGGCTGAGCTCCTTTACCAGGTTGGATGCATGCAAATCTCCCGATTTTTCGCCTGCAATGATATAGTATTTCATGTGGTGGACTTCGAGGGTTGAACAATGGAAAGACCGATTCCTGCCTGGACGGTCTCTTTACGTCTTTGTCTACTCTCCATAATACCGGACAAAGTTGTTCCGGGTTTCAAAGAGTTCGATACAATGTAACTGTACTTCCGGAGCAGCCGCGTTGATTTCCCTCACCAGGATTTCCCAAAATTCAGTCACCAGAATCTCACAGCTTGGCATTTTTCCTTTCAAAAAGCTGACATCCAGATTGAGGTTTTTATGATCCACCTCTTCGATGATATGCTTTTTGATGATTTTACTCAACAGTTTCAGATCCATCACCAATCCGGTGTCAGGATGGGGGGTGCCTTTCACGGTCACGATCAATTCGAAATTATGTCCATGCCAGTTTTCGTTGGCACAAGGCCCGAACATCGCTTCGTTCTTCTCTTTTGACCAAGCCTCGTTGTATAACTTATGAGCCGCATTAAAATGCTCTTTCCTACAAATATGTACCATACTAACCTGAATTATTCAATCAGCCGCAAAATTAGTAATAAAAAACATGAATACCGATGGATTGAGATGGCAGGGATTGGGGAATTCAAGGAAAATTCTGCCCAAAAAGCTATAAATTGCAAGCCAAATACAAGCTTGTTCAACATAAACGACAATATACAATGATCATAGTAACAGGAGCAGCGGGTTTTATTGGAAGCTGTCTGATCAGCCGCTTGAATCAAGATAATTTTAATGCTATCATCGCTGTGGATGATTTTTCCAACGCCGAAAAAAATAAAAACCTGGAAGGCAAAACCATTCAGGAGCGGGTTCACCGGGATGATTTATTTACTTGGTTAGACGAGCACAACGAACATGTAGAATTCATTTTACATATCGGTGCCCGTACCGATACCACAGAATTTGACCGGGATATTTTTGAGCGCTTAAACATCGAGTTTACCAAAAACACCTGGAAGGCTTGTTGTCAATACCAAATCCCATTGATTTACGCTTCCTCTGCGGCCACCTATGGTCTGGGAGAATTAGGTTATGATGACAATGAAGCCATCATTCCCCAATTAAAACCCCTCAACCCGTACGGGGATTCTAAGAACCTCTTTGATATTTGGGCTTTGCAACAAGAAGAAAAACCTTTTTTCTGGGCAGGTTTAAAATTCTTCAACGTATACGGCCCCAACGAATATCACAAAAGCAGAATGGCCTCGGTAATCTTTCATGCCTTCAACCAAATCAATGCTACGGATAAAATGAAGCTATTCCGCTCTCATAACCCTGACTTTAAAGACGGAGAGCAACAACGCGATTTCATTTATGTCAAAGATTTGCTGGATGTAATCCGCTTCTTAATGCATCACCGAAAAGACTCGGGCATTTACAACCTGGGAACGGGCAGCGCCAGAACCTTTTTGGATTTGACTAAGAGTACTTTTAAAGCCTTGGGCAAAGAAGAGGATATTGCATTTATAGATACTCCGGAAGATATCCGAGATAAATACCAGTACTTCACCGAAGCCAATATGGACAAACTTCGCAGTATTGGCTATACCAAGCCGTTTACCAGTTTGGAAGAAGGAGTGTCGGATTATGTAAAAAATTATTTAATGCCAGGAAAATACTATTAGTTTAACACCCGGCCCAAGGGTTAGGAGTTGGTCAAATCCTTGTAAAAACTCATACTCCACTCCTAACCCTTGTTTCTATATTATTTTTTCTTGTTTTTTTTTCAAGCATATAATATTCTGAAAACCATTAGCATTACCATACTTTCCAGCAATCACACCCCAAAAAACCATCAATATTTCTATAGAAAGATTTGGCAGATACCAATCCATTTTCTACCTTTGCATCGCCTTTAACAGAGAAAGGCACTGATAATACAAAAACATCCTGGTGATGTAGCTCAGTTGGTAGAGCATCGGACTGAAAATCCGTGAGTCGGTGGTTCGAATCCACTCATCACCACAAATACAATTCAACGGAATTGTATTGCATTTTTCACTTAATTTTAGAAGTATTTCTTTTAATGGGTACTTCCATCAAAAGATGGTGATGTAGCTCAGTTGGTAGAGCATCGGACTGAAAATCCGTGAGTCGGTGGTTCGAATCCACTCATCACCACTTCCCAATAAAGGCTTGTTGAATTGATCGGCAAGCCTTTTTATTTTTAACTCCTCCCATAGCACTTCACCTGTTTTTCCAGCCATCATTCCTGGGAAATCTTTCCGCTTTTTCAGATAATTCTCTTTAATTTGGGAAATGCGTTTATATTTGTTTGATTTATTGTGTACGACAACAATAAACCCTTACAAGTACTTAAGCAGGTTAACCCAATGCTTACACCCTTTACATTTATATTATGAAAAAAAACTTCTTTTACACATTGCTTGCAACATGCCTGGTACTTACAGCATGCAAGAATGATTTACCTAAACATCAATTTACAGCTTCGGAGTTGACCGTGGCCGTCCCTACCCGGGGAAACAGTTGGGTCCATGACCCCATTGAAGAAAACCAGAACATGATCACGGAAAACGGGATTCAACAATGGAAAAACCCCGCCAGCCAGATTCGTAGTTTTTTCCGGGTGGAAACAAGCGGTGAAATGCATTTGGGCATCCGGGCGAAAGTAGTTTCCGGGAGATCGACACTTAACGTTACCCTAGGCGATAATTCAAAAGAAATCACCCTAAGTAACACTGAATATGACACGATTCCCATCGGTACTTTCAACATCGCACAAGCGGGCTACCAAACGCTTACCATGCAAGGAATCAGTAAAACAGCAGACACTTTTGCAGATGTTAGCCATATCCTGATCGGAGGTCCGGTGAGTACTGAAAAAATGTATTTTGTAAAGGAGGACTTCTACTGGGGCAGGCGCGGGCCTTCCGTGCATTTAAGTTACCAGGTTCCTGAAGAAGTGAAAGATGTTGAGTGGTTTTACAACGAAATCACCGTTCCCGAAGGAGAAGACGTGATCGGGTCGTACTTTATGGCAAATGGCTTTGGCGAAGGGTACTTTGGCATTCAGGTAAACTCCGCTACCGAACGTAGAATTTTGTTTTCGGTGTGGAGCCCTTATAAAACCGACAACCCGGAAGACATTCCGGAAGACCAGCGCATTCAATTGCTCAAAAAAGGAGAAGATGTACATGCCGGAAAATTCGGCAACGAGGGTTCCGGAGGGCAAAGTTACCGGAAATACATGTGGAAAGCGGGCAATACCTATCGCTTTTTGTTAAGAGGTCGCCCATCCTCGGAAAGTACTACGGAGTACAGCGCGTATTTTTATGCACCTGAGATTGGGGAATGGCAGCTCATCGCCAGCTTTAGCCGCCCCAAAACCCATACATACCTCACTCGCCCTCACTCATTCTTAGAAAACTTCATTACCTCCAGAGGGCAAACCAGCCGCAAGGGCCATTACGGCAACCAGTGGGTGTGTGATAAAGAAGGTAACTGGCACGAACTGACGAAAGCAAAATTTACAGCAGATGCTACCGCCCGCAAAGACTCCCGTCTTGACTATGCCGGAGGAGAAGAAGGTGGCCGCTTTTTCTTAAAAAATTGTGGTTTTTTCAGCGAACGGACCGAGATGAACTCTTACTTCACCAGGGAAGCCACCGGACAACAACCGGAAATTGATTTTTCAACATTACCTTAAATTCATATAAAAACAGGGAGTATAGTAGTCAACAAACCTTAACACTATACTCCCTTTTGAAAATAACAACCTCTATAAGGTATTTTTTCAATCGCCTCTCTACTCTTTCTTCGTTCAAAGTGATCCTTTCTCTGAATCAAGTACTTACCTCTTGTTTTTTCCTCTTTCTGTACCCCATAAGTCAAAACCTGCCCTCTTCACTCAGAATGCATGTTTTTCGCTATAATTTGCTCGTTACAAAACCTTAATTATCTTTGTGCCATCGGTTTTTTTTTAAGAAGTTATAAAACTACTCTTCTGAAATTGGAAACCAACAACTTTGACAACTCAATTACATCCTAAACATACTACCAGACTTTCGTAAAACGGTCTGAGTTTTTATATTAATTAGCTAAAACCATATTGGGTGTGCTCAGATATGCTATCTGTGTTATCAAATACAGGTTCAAATTCCTCTTACTTAAACTAACTAAGGCGGTCTATACCTCCTACAATCTTCACCAGGCAAACCCAAAACTATCGCCATGAATTTTGCTACACAGAATTAAAAGGGGTTCTCTAGTATTGTATGTTTTGTCCTTTGGCAGAAACATTGGATACAAGGAAATCCACGGTAAATGATCAACCGTCAAATGAAGAGGTACCGGTTACGAAAACAGCAGCCATCCTCCATTTGATCACAAACAAAATTTCACTTGTTGAAACTACTTGGGGCGCTACCCCAAAACAAGAACAAGTGCTTAAAATTATGTCTCAACCATTTAAAATCCTCTTCAGCCAATGCTAAAAAACTTCCTAATTGGTACCGAACGCATCGAATCTTCTTTAGCCAACATCGGCTTGTTATTGCTCCGTGTATTTATCGGTTTGACAATGGCATTTCAACACGGCTCAGGTAAAATCCCTCCTTCCGAAGGCTTTGTTTCAGTCATTGAGAAGCTACATTTTCCCGCACCTTTTGTTTTCGCCTGGTTGGCAGGCATAGGGGAGTTTGTGGGTGGAATCTTATTGGCCATCGGTCTTTTTTCCCGTCCTTCTGCCCTGATGGTGAGTATTACTATGGGAGTGGCAGCATTTATGCAACATGCACAAGACCCCTTCAGACAAAAAGAAATGGCTTTACTATATCTGTTTGCCGGGCTGATGTTTTTGTGTGTGGGAAGTGGAAAGTATGGAATTGATGCCATTTTTTCCAATAATAAGAAACGATACCCTTATTAAGAATAAAAAAGCACTTCAAAAGTAATTCGAAGTGCTTTGCTTTTACCTTTTGGAAAAACCAGGCAAAATCAATCCAATTCTCTGACCCAAATATTTCGAAAGCTTACAGGATTACCATGGTCTTGCAAAACCAAAGATCCTTTTCCGTGTGCTTTATATTCGGGATGGCCAATGTACTCTGTTGCCCCTTTAATTTCTACATGATTCTGGACCAAGATGCCATTGTGAATGACCGTAACATAGGCCGGAGAAACCAAAGATCCGTCCTTTTTAAAACGAGGAGCTTTGTAAATAATATCATACGTTTGCCATTCGCCAGGAGGCAAACAAGCATTTGCCAACGGGATATGTTGTTTGTAAACACTGGCTGCCTGTCCGTTCGAATACGTTTTGTTTTGATAGGAATCCAGTACTTGGACTTCGTAGATTCCCTGTAAAAACACTCCGCTATTTCCTCTTCCCTGCCCTGTACCGACTACTTTCTTCGGGCTTCTCCATTCAATATGCAATTGCATATCCCCAAAAGAGCGCTTACTCCGGATTACTCCCGCTCCTTTGACCACCGTTAAGGCATCTCCCTCGTGTTTCCAGGTAATTTTCTTCCCCTTCTCCGGTTCCCACTCACTTAGATTCGACCCGTCAAATAATACAATTGCATCGGAAGGAGCTTGCATCCCCTTGCCAGGAGTAACTACTTTGGGCTCAGGTTTCCAAACCTCCGTGTCTTCAGGCTTCATTTTTGTCTGGGCATTGGCCAACAAACCCGCACCCAGCAACACACATAAACATAGCGATTTTTTCATTTTCGATTTCGTTTTTCAGGTTAGATAATTAAATGAAGTGGTTTAAACGTATAGTTTTTGACCGAACATGGAATCAAAACCGGCTCATCAAGGCTCTTTTTGAAAAGAATAGCCAATGCTATTGTTGAAAAAAGTAACGCAGAGGAGGCCTTTTTGAAACATTTTTTAGAAAAAAGAAAAAGGTTAATTCACTTCAATGCTAAATTTATAAATTTCGAACTTAAAAACCGGTACTTACACGCCAAGCTTTACCCGTTTCTTTCTCATGATATAACATGGTCACCTGTTCATATTTCTCTGTATTTCAAATCACAAAAGGCCAGAACAGCGCATTGTCCTGACCTTTTATTTCTAAACATCTCCGAGGCTCGTCAGAAATATTTATTAGTTTGTAATTACAGACTTCATAAAATACCCTTTCACGTACCCGGTACCTTTTTCTCACTTATAAGCTGTCAACATTGTATACCCCAAAAGCTTCCCTTTGGCGTTGTACGATTCGGATTTTACAACCCCCACTCCTTTGGCAATCCATTCTACACTTGCGTATTCAAATTTCTTTTTAATTCCGAATATTTTCGTTTCCCCTATCAAGGTATAGGAAATTTTATAACAATTGAATGTACCGGCCGGAGTGCTGATGTTTTCCTTATTTTCTACTTTCCGGTTGGTAATGGTAAAATTGGTTTCGTTCACCGTCAGGTTCGCTACCGGATTGGAGGATGCTTCGTTCCCTTCCATTTCGATTTTTGTGGTGAAAGATGCGTCCTCCAATGCCATTCCCACTTCCAAGGAGGAGGGAAATTGCAGATCGTCCCCTTCCATCGTCACGTTCACATTTTTATAAGCCGCCATCGCATCATTTGGGATCATCTGGTTAGGATCAATATAAAGCACACCTTCCTTGCATTGGATTTCATAGGACCCCTCCAATACCTCTTTGCTCTTACTATCTGTGGTTTTTGAACGGATGACGGCAAGAAAGTCGCTTCCGTTTACCGTAAAGTCTTGCACGGTATTTTTTACCACGCTCTCAACTTTGTCTTTTTTATTGTAATGGGTTAACTCAAACACCCGCCCTTCTTCCAGGTTGTAAAAGGGATTGCATTGGGCCAAAAGTGTATCCGCGACAAACAGCAATAATGAAAATAATAGCAGGATTCCGGATTTCATAGTTTGTTGTAGTTTAGTAGTAAATAGTTTGTTATTTATCATTAAATCTACAAAAAGTAACCCATTTTTTACAACAAAGCTCCTTGATTCACAAGTAGATACTGGATTTTGGTTATTTCACTTTCAAACAACACGGCACCTACTGGCCATTTCCAGTTTTTCATTTCCAAAATAAGTACAGTTCCACTTGCCGGCTTCTTTTCAGTTATAAATCTTAATTGTTGAAGTGGTTTAAACGTATAGTTTTTGACCGAACATGGAATCAAAACCGGCTCATCAAGGTACTTTTTGAAAAGAATAGCCAATGCTATTGTTGAAAAAAGTAAGACAGAGGAGGCGTTTATGAAACATTTTTTAGGAAAAAGGAAAAGTTCAATTCACTTCGTTAAGTTTATCCATTGAAAAAAGAACTATTTCCACTGTTCAATGCTTTCTGCTGCATACCTTTGAGCAGTTCGGCAGGAATCTACTGCGGTGGGTATTTATTCCATTGCACAACGAGTTTCGATTTTATATTTTTGCGGCTATGGATCAGCAAATCAAAATCTATAATACCCTGACCCGGAAGAAGGAGGCGTTCAAGCCACTCAACCCTCCTTATGTGGGTATGTACGTATGTGGCCCAACGGTATATAGTTATGTACACTTGGGTAATTGTCGTACCTTCACTGTCTTTGACATTGTTTACCGTTACCTGAGCTTCTTAGGCTATAAGGTGCGTTATGTGCGCAACATCACGGATGTAGGCCATTTGGAAAGCGATGCGGATGAGGGGGAAGATAAAATTGCCAAAAAGGCTAAGCTGGAAAACCTGGAACCTATGGAGATTGTGCAACGGTATACCTTGGATTTCAGAGCGGTAATGGGCCGGCTTAACAACCTTTCTCCCAGTATTGAGCCTACCGCCACCGGGCATATCATGGAGCAAATCAAAATGATACAGGAATTGCTCAACAAAGGTTTGGCGTACGAGGCAAACGGGTCAGTGTATTTTGATGTCAGTAAATACAACGAACAGAATCATTACGGAAAACTTTCAGGCCGTAAAATAGATGAACTTATGGCCGGGCAGCGCAGCCTGGACGGACAAGAGGAAAAACGCAACAATGTGGACTTTGCACTGTGGAAAAAAGCCTCTCCCGAACACATTATGCGCTGGGAGTCTCCTTGGAGCACCGGTTTCCCGGGGTGGCACCTGGAGTGTTCGGTGATGAGTTCCAAATACCTGGGTGAGCAATTTGACATTCATGGAGGAGGCATGGACTTGCAGTTTCCGCACCACGAATGTGAAATAGCCCAAGGAGTGGGTACTTACGACAAAGAGCCGGTACAATACTGGATGCACTCCAATATGCTGACAATCAATGGGCAGCGTATGGGAAAATCCGTAGGTAACGCCATTCTGCC
Organism: Rapidithrix thailandica; assembly: GCF_039710355.1. Lineage (NCBI taxonomy): Bacteria > Pseudomonadati > Bacteroidota > Cytophagia > Cytophagales > Flammeovirgaceae > Rapidithrix > Rapidithrix thailandica. Next base: position 289,038 of record NZ_JBDKWZ010000006.1, read on the forward strand.
AAACGAACTCTTTGCCGGCAATCACGAATTGCTCTCTCAAGCTTACAGTCCTATGACTTTGCGGTTTTTCATGCTTCAAACGCATTACCGTAGCACCATGGACTTGTCCAACGATGCGTTAAAAGCTGCCGAACGTGGTTACAAAAAAATGATCAACGGCTTAAAAGTCGCCAAAAGCCTGGAATATGTTGAAGATGCTTCTGTGGAAACGGATGAAAAGCTAAACAAGCAAATCCTCAGCATTATCCATTCTATTTACCGGGGCATGAATGATGACCTGAACACGGCGGTCGCTTTGGCAGGGATGTTCAATTTATTGAAAAAAATCAATTCCATTTATACCGGAAGTGTGCCTTCGGCCAAGTTGGATAAGGAGACCTTTCGGCAAATGCAGGAAACCTATATCCGTTTTGTAGAAGAGGTTTTCGGACTGGTGGAAGAAAAACCCGAAAACCTTGATTTACTTATAGATACGGTAATTGAAGAATATCAAAATGCCAAAGAAACCAAGAATTACGAACGGGTAGATGCGATCCGGGCGGAGTTTAAGAAAATTGGCATTGTACTCAAAGATATGAAAGGCAAGGTCGACTGGGCCTATGACGAAGTATAACATTATAGTATTATACATCTTTCAGCAAGTAGCAAGCCGGGGTGGACGTTCCGTGCTTTTTACTTGCTGTTATTCTTTTAACTTCACCCATTTTCCAACTCAAATTCGATAAAACATGATCGTATTAGGCAGGATGCTGATGGTACTTTGGATTTGTACCAGTTTTATTTCTTGTGGTGCAGATAAAAAAGACGAAACCAAAGAAAATTCAAAGCCGGCTAAAGAAGCACTTACCCCTCCTACATTCAACTCCGATTCCTCTTACCATTACATAGAACAACAATTGGCGTTCGGCCCCCGCGTACCTAATACTAGCCCGCATGCCCAATGTGCCCAATATCTTCAGGACGAATTGAAGCGCTTTGGCTGTGAGGTGATGGTTCAAGAATTTGAGGCCACTGCTTGGAACAATACAACGCTCAACGGAAAAAATATCATCGCATCCCTTTGGCCGGAAAAGAAAAAGCGAATTATGTTGGCTGCTCATTGGGATACCCGTCCTTATGCCGATCGCGATTCGGTAGACAAGGATTCTCCTATCCTCGGGGCCAATGACGGAGCCAGCGGAGTGGCAGTATTAATGGAGATGGCGCGTGTCATGCTCCAACACGATACGATTCCCAGAGTAGGTGTCGACCTTGTGCTTTTTGATGTGGAAGACTACGGTGCTCCGGAAAGTGCTGAGGTAAACGACCGGAAATTCTGCCTGGGCTCAGAGTATTGGTCCAATAATAAGCATCAGAAAAACTATCATGCCTATTACGGTATCCTCCTGGATATGGTAGGCGCCAAAGACGCAACCTTTACGATGGAGGGTAACTCTATGGAGTTTGCTCCCAAAATTGTCAGAAAGGTCTGGAACAAGGCAAAAAACTTAGGGTATAAGAATTACTTTCTCCGGAAGAAGACGATGGGAATATTAGACGATCATTACTATGTCAATACCGTAGCCCGTATTCCAATGATCGACATCATTCACCATAGCCAATCCAAAGAGCATTTGTTCTTTCAACATTGGCATACTCACCGGGATGACATTCACTGTATTGACAAAAACACACTCCAAGCTGTGGGAGAAACCTTACTACACGTTCTCTACGAAGAGTAACAGTTTTCCCAAAGAAGAACCCCTTCCCGAAGGCATAGGGAAGGGGTTTTCACAAATAAGTCTGTTCAAGTTAGCGTAGTTCAAAGTGTTTTAACTGGTAGGTGTGGGCGCAAAACTGATTTCGGCAGTATTGCAGTTTGCCTTTACCTTTTGCTGCAGCAATTGTTTTTTATTGTTTTCAGCGTCTTCTTTCGAATTGTAAATTCCTTGGATAGACTGGATGCCTACCTCAAAGGTACTCTGCGGATACATCTCATACAACACTTCGTCAAAGCGTTCTAGTAAGTCCAGTTTTTCCACGTCCCAAGTCGTTTCATCAATGGCAAATACAGAAGTAAATACATACGTATCGCCCGTATCGATGTTCCGGTTACTGGCACTTAAATAACAATACTTCTTTTGGGCTTTTTTGCTAGTTTTTTCCTTGTCATCTACTCCGGTGAGGGATGTAGCAGCGGCAATCTCAAAAATGAACAAAGAGGCGAATAACACACATAAGATCTTCATCTTTGTTGAGGTTTAATTGTTAAAATTATTGTTAAAGCTTGATTAAATGGTTTAATGTAATGTAAGTACGCGATTTTTACCTAAAGAAGCAACACTAAAAGTAAAAATATAACACCATACAGGTAATCAGTTAATTATCAACTACTTACATATTTTATTTTTCTAAGAATAAATAGCATTCAAGCATGTAAGCTTTTTGGGGAAATCAAATTTCGATCCAAAATTACCTACAAGCTTTTTCAAACACTACCCTTCCTCAACCCTTACCCTTTGTCAACTTGCATTTGATTTGTCCTCTCAATAGCATAGAGTCCGTTATCATCGATTAAAGCATATTCCAGGCTCTGCAAATTAACTACACTTTAAGGTATTTTTTTCACTTGATTTACATTCCTCTACTATGAAACTTCTTGCACTTTGGATTCTTAATAGTTGCTTCGGTTTTTACCTTGTCTCCTCCCCTGTTGCCTCCTCCAATACCTCTTCATTTCCTATTGATCAATTGGCAGAAATGTACCTGGGGGCTCCTAAAACACTCTTCAAAAATTTACAAGCGCTTCCCACTACCCAAGAGGAAGAAGTTGAAGTGTATCGCCTTTCGGATGTATGGCATATTCCCTTTGAAGCGGAACTGGCTGCATACCCTGTTTTGAAATTCTACCACGGACGACTGTATAGCGTTTCCTTTTATTTCAAAAACCCGGCAGTACTAGAATCCACGCTGGAAGAAAAATTCGGAGCACCTTCCTGGCAACATTTAAACGCGCATAAAGAAACTGTATGGCAAGGACTGGATGCTCAGGTGATTCTGAAAGAACAAAAAGTCGCTTGGTTTTATCAGGCCGAATTGACTATTGAAGATATTGCATTAACCTATCAGTTAGAAGCCAGACGATAAGCCGCCCTTCACTCCGGCAGCACATTGTTATCATAATTATAAAAACCGCCCGAAAAGGCAATTTCCCCTGCTTGAAGATGGGAAATTGCCTTTTCTTATTTTACTTTACCCCTGAATGACAGGAGTGGATGTTTTCTTGTATTGATCCATTTGCATACAAGATGTCTGCCACCTCCTCTAACCTTTTATGACCGGTAGAAATGAATGAGCAACAGGTAAAAAAAATTATCATCAGGGAAATTCTATTTTTTATCAAAGCCGCATTGGGGTATACCGCCTTCGCCCTGTTTTTAAAATATTACATCGGTGAAGACCTTACTCTCAACAACTTCTTACAAATGGCCATTGTGGGCTTCTTGGTGATCTATTTGGTGCGGTTTGTTTTTGTTACCATGAAGCAAATGAAATAATAAAGAGCCGTTTCTATCAAATAAGCATTTTTGCCCGTTTCTTAGTTTATAAAAAACAGAGGGGAAAACCTTCCGGTAATTCCCCTCAATTGTATGACTTCTCCTGTTGCCTTATCGCCCTACAAACCTTGTTCAATGGTCTGCATCAACTGCTGTAACTCTTGGGCATCAGGATAAGTATCCAGTAAGATTTGTGCATGTTTTCTAGCATTAGCAAATTGCTTTTGCTGGATATAAAGTACACATAAGGCATAGTGCAAGTCTCCCGATTCAGGTGTTAAGTCCAATCCCTTCAAATAGGCTTTTTCGGCTTCTTCAGGCCGGTTAAGTTGTTGTAGCGCCAATCCCCAGTTATAAAAAATCCGGGGATTATTCCCCACTTTTTCAGCGGCAAGTTGTAAGTTTTGTTCCGCCTCGGCCAATTTGCCGGTTTCGGCAAGCAACAATCCCAAAGAATAATAAGCCGGTCCGTACTCCGCCTCTTGGGCAATCACGGTACGAAGTAACGCAATAGCTTCCTGATTTCTTCCTTGTCCGTTATACATCGTTGCCAGGTTAATGCGAGCAGGGTTCTGTAAATGGTCTAATTCCAATGCTCTTTTATAGGCCTTTTCGGCCAAGGCATGCTCTCCTAAATTGCTATAATACACTCCTAAAGCTACCTGTCCTGAAGGAAAGTCCGAGTTGGCTTTAAGCAAATGAGAATATTCGGCCATTGCCCGGGTATAAGCACTTTGTAAAGTATCCGGAAACTGGGCCTTCGGCACATCCCCCAGGCTTCTTACCGCAGCAATACGCACCGCTCTGACCGGATCTTTTAACAAGGGTGCCAACAGAGGTAAGCGTTCCTCCACAGGAAGCGCCCCCAAGGCATCCGTAGCGGTATACCGTACGATCGGTGCATTGTCGCTCAGCGCCCCTGCGATCCCTTGTAAAGCCTCCGTATCAGGCACTTGCTGCAAATACCAAGTAGCTGTGGCACGGGCTATGGCAGGCTGTTGCGGATTGGCTACAAGTTTTTTTAAGGCTTGAAGCACTTTTTCCGGATCTTCACTGGCTTCTGTCAGGACATCTGAAAAGTGAGGTGCCCGGTGCTTTCCGTACCATTGCTCTACTTGATTGGCAGCCCACCGGGCATCTTTATCCGTATGACACTGATTACAGGCATTGGGCGTCCCGAACTTTACACTCTGGTCCGGCCGGGGAACTCGGAAACTATGGTCTCTTCGAAAGTCGTTACCCATGTACACCTTGCCCGTCATATGGCAATTCACACATTGGCTGGCTTCCGTATCTTTTGCGTGAAAATGATGCTTTTCCGTATTGTATTTTTTCGGTTCGTGGCATTGCATACACAGGTTGTTACCCAATGCTTTTAATTGTAAGGTATGGGGGTTATGGCAATCCGTACAGCGTACATTGTTGTGATACATTTTACTCTGTAAAAATGACCCGTATACATAATCTTCTTGCTCAATTTGCCCATCGGGATAGTACAAATCCGGAGTAAGGATACTGGGAATATACTGATCCATAAAACTTTCCGAATGCTCGAAATGGGTTGTAATCTGTCCTCTTCGGGAATGACAACGAGCACATTGATCTACCTGCTCTTGAGAACTGATATTTTTAGTTAAATACAAATGTGCATGTGCGGCATCGTATTCTCCCGCACCTACGGCTTCTACATGCTTTTTACCCGGTCCGTGGCAAGCTTCACAACTTACGTTCATTGCAGACCATTGGGTTTCGTACTCTTCTTTTTGAGAGTCAAAACTTTTATGCAGGTTGGTCGAATGGCAGTCAGCACACATCGAATTCCAATTCAGCCCCCCCCTACTCCAATGCAACCATTCCTTGTGCGAGACTTTCGTATCCGGATACAAATCAAACCATTGTTTCTTTTCCACATCCCATGCTTGGCGCAAGCATTGATACCTGCCGTCCGGAAAGGCTACCAAATATTGTTGTAAAGGAGTTACCCCAAAGGTATATACCACTTCATACGTTTCATTTTTTCCTTCGGGCCCTTCGGTATTGACATAGTACTTTCCTTCTTTTTGTATAAAAGTTGTCTTCACACCTTGATTTTCGAAGGTAGCATTGTTAAAATCGCCCAATACCGTTTGTTCGTTGGCCTCTTGCATAGCCAAGTCGTGATGGGAATTTTGCCAATCCATGTATTCTTGTTCATGGCATGATTTACATGAAAGATTGCCTACATACTGAGGGTCTTCTATGTTTTGAATCAACCGGGCTTCTTGCTCCTTTGCCGGACTCTCTTTTTTCTCGGGCTGGCAAGCTTGGGTAAAATAAATCACTCCGGCAAAAAGCACCCCGCTCAACCATAGCGAGAGGTTTACAATAGGTTTGGATGGTGTTAGGTTCATTGAGGTTTACTTGAATTTTCCGCTTTTGTTCTCTTCTCTTCAAAGGTATAATAAAAATGAGGATATGGAAAAAGGAAGTCCTGACTGGCAGCCGGTACACTCCAAGGAAGGCTTAAGAGTCCGGCAAAATAGCCTTGATTATTTTGTCCGTTCAAAGCATTTGTGGGTGATAGCTTTACCCACCCTGTTTAACCGATTACGGCCTTTACTGCCACGGCTACCAACAAGGCCAGGGAGGCGGATAACAAAGTCCCGATCAAGACATATTCCGCAAAGTTTTTATTCTCCAACTCCTTAAACCGGGTAAAGCCTTTGGCTGCCAGGATAAAACCAATAGTGGCAATATTTCCACTTAGTGTGAAAAAGAAAATCAACAAGCGTTCGATAATTCCAATCACTCTCCCCCTGCGCAGTTCCATCAAGTCTTTTTGTTGCCCGATAATGATATGCCTTCCGTTTTCCATTTCGATTTGGGGTTCCACTTTTAACTTGGATAAAATATAGCGAATCAACTGATTCACCTCATTCACCACTACTAAGCTTCCGGCCAGCAGCACCGACAGTTTATGCCAACCTATTTTTTGGGCATACTGTACCATCAAATTTTTGGGCCGTGCATATTCTATAACCTGACTAACATAACCATGAAAATTGCCAAAAAACTGCTTCTCTCCCATCAGAAAAGCAAAACCTACAACATAAGCCATAAAGATCAAAAACCGGTACAAGTATTTATTCTCGCCCAGTTGGTCGGCTCCAAAGGCAACGGTATTAAAGGCAAGTATGCCCAAAGCCAGCCCGTAAAAATAGTCATTATACAAGGGCAACAAAAGCAAGCTTTCCACAAAGGACTTCAACAATGCTCTTTGCCAAGTCAACTCTTTTTCTCCCCATTGGAATAATAAACGCGAAAAAACAATGACCGCAATAGCAAAAAAGAAAGCAGTATGCATGAGTAATGTATGGTTAATGGATTTTGGTTTCTGAGTATTTTTAAATCAGTGATTCTTTTCCGCTCCCTAAGCCTTATACCTCATTATAACATAGCCCGGGCTGTAGAGAATTGCTTGGGTAGTTTTTAGTGAAATAGCGAATGAGTACGTAAAAGCTGAGGAAGAAACATAGAAAATAATACCCCCTCAATAAATCAACTTTTCAATCAATAGCTTTCAACCCTCTACTCACTATTTCACTCATTCGTTTAAGAGCATATAGTCTGTTTTTAATATTTCCATTAAATGAATGACTTCTTGTATATGATTCGTACGGATGTTTTTATACACTGCCCGGGGAGATATTGCCAACTCTTCCGCAATTTGCTCTATGGATGTCCCTTTCAACAGCCTTGTACAAATTTTCACCGAGTTCTCTTTCCATTTTTCCAAAATGCTGCTTAGCAACAATAAGCTTTGATTGGCCAAAGGAGCCACCGGCAAATCCTTTCCTTTAATACCGATAACAGTATGCCCACTCTTTTTTAACTGTGTCATTAAATCACGGGCCTGGTGGAAGGCCGGCCCGTCCATGCCAATTGACTGTTCCGGGTTGATATGTGTCGTAATTTGCCCATACCCAATCGCCCAACGGATTTGTACGGGATATACAAATTCAATCACCTCCCACACATCTTCAAAAAGCGATTGAGGCTTTTCGTACACCGCTTGGAATTCATCCCCCAAGGTAATGGTATAAGGGGAAACCAAACCGTTTTTCTCTGACCGTTTGCTAAGGTCCTTCAAAAATCCGCTCAAATCTTTTTGAAAATTTTCCCGGTCTTCAATTTCCTTCGAAGCGATAAGATCAGCAATGATAACGAAATAGAGCTTGTGACTAGACATTTTACCGTATTCATCTTAAGAACCAAATCAGTTCTAATTGTAGGATTGTACCAAAATAGTTCATTTTTTCCATTTTTACAAATAAATCCCCCCTTTAAATCAGCATCCACCAAAAAGAATTAAAACTCTCATTTTCATATAATTATCATAAAACAAATTCCCTATCCTCAAATTCATTCTAACTATTGCACCAAAAACGTTCAATATATAAAATTGAACCCTTTTGGTGCTCAAACTATAGAAAATCCCGTTTATCCCTTTAATAATGACAGAGTTTTTGTAGCTTGTAAATACTATCTTTTTCTTTTTGGGAAGAATACGTACATAAGCCGAAAATACTATCCCAAACCCTTTCGAATACAGAGATGCTATTTTCTCAGATTTCCGAAACATGACAATACAAGTACAACACCTTAGCAAGTATTACAACGGGCACCGGGCTGTAGACAGCATTTCTTTTGACGTTCCCCAAGGATCCAATTTTATGTTGATCGGGAGAAGCGGCTGTGGCAAAACTACCACCCTAAAAATGATCAACCGTCTGATTGAACCCAGCTCGGGAAGGATTCGTATCCGGGGACAAGAGATTACCCAACTGGATGGTCCCCAACTCCGGAGAAACATTGGTTATGTGATTCAAACCGTGGGCCTGTTTCCTCATCTCAATGTGTATGAAAATATCGCCACTGTTCCCCGGCTTTTACAATGGAAGAAAGCAAAAATTGATGAACGGATTCATTTTTTACTCCGGCAATTACATCTTTCGGAAAACAATATTCTCCTAAAACGTCCCCATGAACTCAGTGGAGGCCAACAACAAAGAGTAGGAATGGCCCGGGCATTGGCGGCCGAACCGGATATTCTTCTGATGGACGAACCCTTTGGGGCTTTAGACCCCATTACCAAAGTAAAAATCCGGAGGGAGTTTATGGAATTGGAGGAAATTAAAGATAAAACGGTAGTAATGGTAACCCATGATGTAGACGAAGCTTTTGAACTAGGGGACCGGATAGGCATTATGGAACAAGGGCAACTGCAACAAACCGGAACCCCTAAAGAAGTACTGATGCAACCTTCCAATACATTTGTCCGGGACTTTTTCCAAGAAAAACGCTTTCAACTATTTTTAAAAATATATACTTGGGAAGATTTAGCCATTGAAAACACCCAATTGGACATTAGACCACAAACGCCCCTGGCAGCACTGATGGAGCACACTGATCACCAGCCTGCCCTTGACTGGCAGCAAGTCATGCAGGCCATTCAAACAAAATTCAATCGGGAAAGTACATCCTAATCCATTACTTCGATGAGTGATTTTTTCTATTTTCTACTTCAACAAAAGGAAAAACTCCTGGAGCAAACGCTGGAACATATCGGTCTTACCTTTATTTCCTTACTGATCGCCTTATTACTAGGGGTACCTTTGGGCATTTGGATTGCCCGGAACAAACGTTGGTCAGCTATGATTTTGGGATTTGCAGGAGTTATGCAAACGGTACCCAGTATTGCCCTTTTGGGATTTATGATACCCCTTTTGGGTATCGGATCCCAACCGGCCATTGCGGCCTTATTCTTATACGCCTTGTTACCCATCATCCGGAATACCTTTACAGGAATACAAGGAGTGTCCCCCTCAGTCAAGGAAGCCGCCCAAGGCATGGGAATGACTTCCTGGCAACAATTGTTTAAAATTGAGTTGCCCCTGGCCTTGCCCGTCATTTTTGCGGGAATACGCACGGCTACCGTCATCAATGTAGGAGTAGCTACCCTAGCGGCCTATATCGCTGCCGGAGGCTTGGGGGAGTTTATTTTCGGGGGCATTGCCTTAAACAATCCCAATATGATCCTCGCCGGGGCTATTCCTGCTGCACTGCTGGCCATTCTTTTTGACAGTTTATTAGCAAAAGTACAACGTATGGACCTCCGGCAAGTACGATCAACCCTGTGGTTAATGTTGGTCGCCATGCCCATACTATCGGGCTTTTACCTGCTTCCAAACATCTATGGAGGAAGTTTTCAGGCGGGATTTGCCCATGAATTTTTAGGCCGTTCGGACGGTTACCCCATGTTAAAAGAAACATACAAATTACAACTCAATACCGTTTCGTTGAATAACTCACTAATGTACGAGGCGGTCAAAAACGGAGAAGTCGACCTCATCAGTGGCTATTCTACCGATGGACGGATCAAAGCTTATCAACTTCAGGTGCTGAAAGATGACAAAAAAGCCTTTCCTCCTTACTATGCGGCTCCATTGATCCGACAGGAAACGGCTAGTAAATATCCCGAAGTAATAGCAGCATTGGAATTGTTGTCCGGCAAAATCAATGATTCGGTAATGACAGAACTCAACTACCAGGTAGACTACCTGAAACGGGCACCGAAAGAAGTAGCCCGTCAATTTCTTCAAACCTTGGCACTTCCGGAAACAAGCCCTCTCCTATCCCACACCGTTACGATTACTATTGGCTCTAAGATTTTTACCGAACAATATATACTCAGCGAACTGTTCGGGCAACTGATCCGGCACAGCACAGGCTATCAAGTGGTGCATAAAACCGGTTTGGGAGGCACCAAAATATGCTTTGATGCGCTATTGGCCGGGGAGATTGACCTGTACCCCGAATACACAGGCACCGGATTGATAGTGATGTTACAACCCGACACACAGACACTGGAATCACTAAACGGGGACAAAGTAAAGATTTACCAATATGTTAAAGAACAATTCGACCAAAACTACCAACTAAGTTGGTTGTCGCCATTGGGTTTTAACAACACCTATGCATTGATGATGCGAAAAGCACAAGCCCAAAGCATAGGCATCGAGACCATAAGTGAATTGAAAACGTATCTGTCCAAATAGCATTCTATAAAATTGTATTTTCAAAAGTAAATGGCATAGTTTAAAAATATTTTGAAAAACCCTCCTCCCAGGCACTTCAAGTAGTATTTTGAAAATCAACCACTTATTCAAGCAAGGAGTCAGCAAGCATTTCCAAAGGGAAAAAACACCCTAAAAAATCCCCAAAAAGAATTGTTTAAATAAAGACAAATTTCTACTTTTGCCCACCGATACGGAAATCAAATCAATGATTTCGGGGCCTATAGCTCAGCTGGTTAGAGCACCTGACTCATAATCAGGGGGTCCAAGGTTCGAGCCCTTGTAGGCCCACTTGAAAATCAGGCAGTTACGCAAATGTAACTGCCTTTTTTGTATTCCGGTTTAAACAAACTCACCATTATGGATCAATCCGTATTCCTGGGGGGATGAAATTTTCATGCATAAATATTGGCTAGTCTAAAAAGGAAGAAGTCTACATTTCTCACGCCTCTAAACTGGCTGCGAAACGCTTTGATTTTGGTATTGAAAGACTCGGCCGATACATTGGTGCTTCGGTGATCGAAGAAGTTGAGAGTGTTTTGATAGTGGTTCTGGCCACGGTGTTGAAGGATTTGAATTCAGCTTTTTCTACCTGATCATACCACTGTGCTAACTTGGTAAAGGCCACCCTTTTTAGTTGGGAACTTTGGTAAATACGGGCTAATTCTCTTGATAACTTGTAGGCTTGTTCTATGTCAGGGTAGCGCTTAAACAGTATTTCGGCTCGATGTACCTGAGAAGGCCTCCAATGATGCTCTCCTTTAAAGAGCAGGTATCTGCTTCTGGCTAATAGTTGTTTTTCGGTATCTCCATTTTCCAGCCTGTGAGGTACATGGGCTCTGTTAAGTTCCTTAGCCAGTTCCATCTCTTTGTTTTCCTGCGCTATGGCCTCCCACTGATAGGCGATTCGCATCTCCTGCACGGCATCATAGGCTAATTTTTGTACATGAAAACGGTCTGTGACAAGACGGGCTTTAGGAAAGCTTTTCCTTACAATCTTTTCCATACTGGCGGCCATGTCCGGTGTTACTTCTTTGACTTTCCTTCTGGTTTCTGCCGGTATTTGCTGAAGTATTTCATTGATAGTTTCGCTCTCAGTGCCTTTAAGCATCGCTACAAGGCAAGCCTTTTTGCCTTTGGCAGCCTTGTTGGTAATTACCGTATAGAGCTCCCCTTGAGAGAGTGCCGTTTCGTCAATACTGAGATGACTGCCCGTATTTTCAGGAAAAACGATCCAATCCTCAGCATGCTCGCGTTAATTCCAGGACAAGAAATTACTCAAATAAAACACATATTGATGCGCGAATTGTTTGGCATTAAGATGGAAGAGCTCGGCAAGCAGTTTACAACTTATAGGTTTTGAATCCAGGAGGCTCTTTTTAAAAAAAGCGCGAATTCCTCTGTCATCCGCGTGCCTGTGGCTACCATATGCCAGTCTCTGCTGATATTCTTTCCGGTAGTTTCATGGAGCCACTTTCTGCGCTTAATTTTTAAATAACAGGGTTTGCCTCTCAGAGGAAAGTTTTGCATAGAAACCTTGTATGAGAGGTAGAATACGATATTTATAGCAATAGCAATATCCGCAGCCAAACCAAAGGAGAGCAACATTTTATTCCTTTCCGAAACCAGGGGCAGTACGAAGATGCAGAGACGGGCTTGTATTACAACCGTTTTAGATAGTATGGGCCAAGTGTAAGGATTGCTAAAATACCGGTCACAAATACTCTTTGTTATTCAGAATTTGTAATTAGCCAAAGGAGAAGAAGAATCCTAAAAAATAAAATACAGAAATGTAGTTATGCCACCCATTTCAATGGCATAACTACATATTGGTTTATTTCTTAATGATCATTCGTCCCGATAAGTTTATACACACAAGGTATCACTACTAAATTTAACAAAGTAGCAGAAAGCAAACCTCCCAGGATTACAATAGCCATAGGACTTTGAATTTCATTACCTGGCTCAGCACCTTTCAAAGCAAGTGGAATCAAGGCTAACCCCGTAGTGAAAGCCGTCATCAGGATCGGATTCAACCTGTCCAACGCGCCTGTTTTAAGTAATTCGAATCCTTGTAATCCTTCCTTCCTCAAATCCTCATACCGCGACACCAGCAAGATCCCGTTTCGGGTAGCAATACCCAACAAGCTGATGAAGCCAATGGTAGCGGCTATACTGATAATCCCGGAAGTGAAGTACACAATCAAAACCCCTCCAATTAAAGCCAAAGGCAAATTGATGAGTACAATGAAAGACAGTTTCACATCCTGAAACTCAAAATACAGCAATAGGAAGATGATTACAATGGCAATTACCGCAGTGATAAGAAGTAACTGAGAAGCCTTCGCTTCACTTTCAAATTGTCCGCCATACTCTACCCGATAACCTTCAGGCATGTCAACATTGGTCTCAATCACCTGTTGGATTTCATTCACCACACCACGCAAATCACGCCCTTGTACATTGGCAGCTACCACAATCTTACGCTTTACATCTTCTCTGGAAATGCTGCTTGGGCTGCTGACAGAGCTTACTTCAGCCAATTGATCCAGTGTAATTTGACCATCATTAGGTAATGTTACTAAAGCAGATTGTATGAACTCCATGCCCTTTCTGGATTCTTTTTGGAAGCGGACAATCAGATCAAAATATTGCTGTCCTTCATAGATTTCACCTGCCTTTTCGCCAGCAAAAGCTACATCCACCTGTTCCATCAAATCACCTACGGTCATGACATAAGCAGCCAACATTTGACGTTTTGGCGTAATACGAATTTGCGGAACTTCTATCTGTTGATCTACTGCCACATCTGCAATTCCCTCAATGGACTTGATATTGCTTTCCACGCTTTTACCCAATTCAAACAAGCGCTGCAAATCATCGCCAAATATCTTGATAGCGATATTGGCACGAGTACCCGAAAGCATATGATCAATACGGTGAGCAATTGGTTGTCCTAGTGTGATATTCACCCCCGGCACCACACTCAGCTTTGTTCGCACTTCTTCGAAGAATTGCTCTTTTGATTTTCCATCCAGTATAAATGGTACATCTATTTCAGCGGCATTTACACCTTGAGCATGTTCGTCTAATTCGGCACGCCCTGTTCTACGTGTGACGACATCCACTTCAGGCATTTCCAAAAGGAGCTTTTCAATCAACTGACCGTGCTTGTTGCTTTCTTCCAGCGACATACCCGGTACACCTACTGCACTGATCACCAATGAGCCTTCATTGAACTCAGGAAGGAAACTACGACCCAATTGGGTAAACAAGATCAAACTGATAATAAAAGCTCCAACAGTCAATCCAATCATCGTTTTTGGGAATTTCAACACTCGTTCTAAGGTTCCGGCATACCGGGCTTGCAGCCAGCGTTCCACTTTTGTTCCTTCTGCTTGTTTACTGAGTACTTTTTCGCTTTTCAGCAAATAAGAACAGAGCACAGGTGTCACCGTCACCGCCACAATCAGGGAAGTTAGCACCGAAGTAATAAAAGCAATCCCAAGCGGTTGCAGCAACCGGCCTTCCATGCCACTCAAGAAAAACAACGGCACAAACGAAACAATGATGATGAGCGTAGCAATGATGATGGAACTACGGATCTCCACCGAAGCATCTTTTACCACGGTAAGCACAGGCAATTGTTCCTTTTTCGGCTTTCGGATATTTTCTCGCAATCGCTTGAAAACATTCTCGACATCTATGATCGCATCATCTACCAATGCCCCAATGGCAATCGCCATACCACCTAAACTCATGGTATTGATGGTATATCCCAATAGCTTCAATACGATAATGGAAACCAACAGGGAAACCGGAATAGCAACCAATGAAATGACCGTAGTTCGCCAGTTCATCAAAAAGATGAACAATACAATTAATACAAAGAAAGCACCTTCCAACAGCGTTTGATTCAGGTTGTCAATGGATGCCTCAATAAAATTCGCCTGACGAAAAATATGGCTTTTGATCTCCACATTTGCAGGGAGGGTATTGTTCAAATCTGTAATGGCTTCATCCAGTCTATCTGTCAATTCCAGCGTATTAATATCCGGCTGTTTGGAAATGGTCAGAATTACCGCAGGAGCAGCATTTAATGAGCCGTCACCAATCTTGTCCGCAGCACCAACCTTTACTTCTGCCACATCCCCAATTTTAATTGATTGACCATTGATACTTTTGAGAACAGCTTCTTCTAGGTGTTCTACCGAATAAGCTCTACCACTTCCTTTGATGATGTATTGATTGCCATATTCATTCAAGAAACCACCCGGAGCATTCACATTGCTTTCCTGTACTTTTTCGAGTAATTCGCCAAGGCTTACATCATAGTATTTCAGTTTTCCAGGATTGGCCAACACTTGATATTGCTTGTAATCACCTCCAATCACAATCACATTAGCGATACCGCCAATAGATTTGATTCTTGGCCTTATTGTCCAATCAGCAAGAGTGCGCAACTCCATTGGAGACAAACTATCGGATCGAACACCTAATAACATCACTTCACCCATAATGGACGAAATGGGAGCCATTGTAGGTGTGCCTACACCCGAAGGCAGGGTTTCTCGTACCATTGGAATGCGTTCACTCACGATTTGCCTTGCCCGGTAAATATCTGTTCCCCATTCAAATTCCACCCAAACAATAGATATTCCGGCAGCAGAGGAAGAGCGAATTCTACGCACGTTAGGCGAGCCATTCATGGCCGTTTCCAATTGGTAGGTCACCAGCTTTTCTACCTCTTTGGATTCCATGCCATGAGCTTCTGTCAAAATGGTCACCGTTGGAGCAGTGAGATCAGGGAATACATCCACGTTCATGTTACGGGCTATATATATACCGGCAACACTTAATACCACTGTTCCCAAAAGCACCGTTAATCGGTTTTGCAGTGAAATCGATAATATCTTATTCAACATAATCAACTATTTTAATGAGCATGACCATGAGCAGGTGCCTGACCGGACATAGAAGCCATCTTTACTTGATAAGCTCCTTTAGTCACCACAACATCATCCAATGACAATCCCTTAATGATTTCCACTTCACTGCCATTTCGCTTACCAAGTATCACATTTCTGCGTTCAAAGCTTTCACCAGACAATTGAACAATCACCGAGTAATTGCCATAATCCTCCATCAAACAGGAAAGGGGAACAACCAAACTTTCAGTACTATTACCAACAGCCAGTTGAGCTTCTGTAAAACTGCCTTCCGGCATTTCCACTTCTTCATTCACCTCGGCAAAAACAGAAATCAATGGCTGATTGGATGCTACCTCCTTGCCAACAGACAAGATTTTTCCATCTTTTTCATTCAAGCTTGACCATTTTCCTGCCTTCGGCTGATACCAGAGGTTTTGGATGTTTTGAAGATCCGCACTGTATTGAGGACTGACTTGCACCTGAAGTATACTACTCTTATGACTTGTCACTGTTACAAGTGCATCTCCCTGTTCTACAAATCCGCCATTCGCTGCCTGGACAGATTTAATATATCCATTTATAGGGGCAGTGATCTGTTTGCCTCCGGCACTATAGCCTCTGCTCAAAGTCTCATAATTGGTCTTTGCTACAAGGTATTTTTGCTCTACCCGCTCAAGCTCAGCTTTAGGAACAATTTTAGAGTTATACAGCTCTTTTTTCCGTTCGTATTCAGACTTGGCTTGCTCGTAATCAGCCTTTGCCTTCTGAATCTCAGCGCTCAGATTGTTAGACGTAAGCCCTGCACTGCTTATATTCATCAAAACCTGGCCGTTCTTTACGAGACCTCCTTCTGTCAATACGCCAGCGCCAAAACTCACTCGACCCGAAGCAGGGGCCACCAGTGTTTGATAATCCGAAGGAGCTATCTTCCAAATCCCTGATGTTCGAATGGTTTGATAAATCTTCTTTCTTACCGCAGGAGCCGTTTGAAACTCCATTTTCCAGGCTTGCTCTTTCAAAAAGGTAATGGCATTATCTTTTTCTTCTTCACTACCCAATGTTAGTTCCGCTTCTTTGACAGTAGCAAAAACCGGAATGCTATTCAGCACGATTCTATCCGAATAAGTAGGCGTTTTCAGCTCAAAAACGAGTTGATAAAGACCTGCCTCCTTAGGCTGCAACGTTGGCCCGAAGATTCCCGGAGAGGACGGTGCATCCACTGTATGGCGAATACCTTTATCCCCTCTGATCAAACTCACCGTCACACTTCCTTCTCTTACAGGCTGATGACCGTTGAGTTCTGTAAAGTGTGCCGCAAAACGACTGGTTTCACCCACTACCAAAGCAGGGAATTCCACAAACAACTCAGTTTCATTTGTCCAAATGGTATAATCTACAGCAGGTTTACCTTCATCCTCATGAGGATGACCTCCAGCTTCATCATGACTATGTCCATGATCTTCCGGTGACTGACAGGAAAAGACAATCAACGAAAGCAATACTATTATTATATATCGCATATCAAGCTCAATTTAAAGATTAATAATTGTGATGTGTGTTACCGTCTTCATGCGTATGCGTGCCATCTGTCTCAACTTCAACAGAGTCACTACCTACTGTAAACTCTTCCTGCTCATGATGTTCGCGCCCATGTTCATGATCACCATCGTCATGACCATGATCTTCACTAGCTTCATCATGTGGGTGTGCATGAGATTCAGTGTCGTGAGCATGGCCATGCTCACTGTTAGATTTTTTACCTGAACAGGCAATTGCGAAAACAAAGGTTGATGCGATAAGAATAGTTGAGATTTTCATAGTAATTCGATTTTAAGTTGTTACAATTGATGTTTTAAAAATTGATTTTGCGATATATATAGTTGGTATTGCATTTCCTGCATGGCATCATAAGCCTGCCGGTAATACAGCAACTCCATGTAGTACTCGAGGAATGACAGTTCACCTAATTGATATGCCTGAAGTAGCAATTCTTCGGTATTCATACCTGAAAGAGTGGCTTGGTATTCCTGAAATTTGGAAAGCATGATTTGATACTCACTGTACTGCTTTTCAAATGTGGCTTGTGCTTGTAAAGTCCTCGATGAAGTATGTGTTTGTTGGAAGTCAACCTGAGATTGAGCAGCTTTCACCTTATTCCGGTTACTCCATAAAGGAATCGTGACGCCAGCATACACACCGGAATTATAAGCACCTGATACACCCTGATGATTATATCCGGCTGTCAGGTTAGGTAAAGAATTATTTTTAGCCAATTTCAAAGCCTGTTGCGCTATAGCTTCTTGTTGTTTCAGTTGCACAAGTTCAGGATCTTGTATTTGTTTTTCCTGCCAGATGCTTTCCTTATCAGCCAACTTCAGGGAAGTTTCATATTCACCGGATGAAAATTGTATTTCAGTGCCTCCATTCAAATGGGAGAGAAGTGACATTATGTTTTTTATGTCGTTCTCAATTTGTTGAATTTTGAACTGTTCCTGCATCCAGGCTACTTTAGCCTTATTCAATTCCAGGATTCCAACCTGCTCTTTTTCATAAAGCTCCTGCACCTGCTCAAATACCTGTGTTGCTTGTTTCACACGGAGAGTTTCACTATTCAAGCGTTTATGCAGGTAGATCAGGTTCAGGCAGTAATCTTTGGCTTGTACCAATACTTCCTGCCTTTTAGCTTTATAGTCCAGTTTTAATTGAACAGTCTGTTGCTCGATAAGACTACCTCGGGCCCTGTAAACCGTGGGAAACTCAAAGGACTGGCTAATTTGAAATTCTGTATAATCTCCTGTGCTATTCTCACCAAATGGTAAGTAATATGCACCAAATTGAGGGTCAGGTAGATTGTTACCGGATTTCAACTCAAGTCTTTCGCTCTCCACATACGTCACCAGAGCTTTTAACTCTTGGTTGTTTTGTTCTACCTGTTTGAGGATGCTATCTATAGTAGCCGATTGAGCAAACACACCCAACGACAAGATGCATCCGCACAAGGCGAACACAATATTTCTATACATGAAAATAATTTTTAGGATGAATCAAATAATAATGAACATACTCAGGTATGCACAGACAGCAAGTTCATTCCTGCCTGAAATGATTAACCTAAAGAAGGGGGGCCACGATGTGGATGGAAGTATAAATAAGGATTATCCGGTAGGATATTTTTAAAAAGAACATACCGATGCAATCCTTCATCAGTTTGCCTTGCTTTTAACACCCAAACCCAAATATCATTAATACCGAATACCTTATAATCAAGCTGCTTTAAAGACTTTAGCTGCTTAATAGTAGCCTGCGTGTATTGATGGGTATGTTTAGTGTGTGAATGATTCTTGACAAGAAAGTCAAAGAAGGTGTCTTGTTCAGGCTCCTGATTATTTTCATCTGAATGGTGGTGATGATCTATATGATGATTATCATGACGAAAACTTTCTGTCGCTTCAACAATATGATCATGCTGGTGGTGGACATGCGGCAACACCTCATGCAGTAAGAGCATCCCGTAAATGCTCAAAAATAAAATCGAAAATATTTTTTTATATGGCCGCATCTGATCACAAAGAAAACTATTTATTGTATCACTTCAAAATTCCTAAAGACGTTATCCCATAAACTTTGTTATTACAGAGTTACTTTTTAAAATTTAATTTTCGTTATCATTTTAGCGCTAATGGTTAAATGATAACATAAAATCAATTCTTTGTACAGGAACATCATCTAAAAATCAACCTGCTTAAAAACAAGTTAATAGAGATTATTACGAATGATTGATAAAGGGGATTTTTAAGATTGTGTAAGGCACACCCTATCAAAAAGATACCCTGCCTTTTGTCGGTTTCCCTTGTAATATTTAATTCGTAATAACCTCAATGATATGAAATCTCTGGAAGGTTTAAAATACAGAAGGTATACTCAAAAAATCTGACCATGATTTTTGTGTAAAAAATACCCGATGATACCTTTTTTAGGCAAATTGTTTGAAAATAAGTTTTCATTAGCCCTTTTTATTAAAGGTTAATCATCAAACTACTTTACCCAATGGTTTTTGATTTATACATCTCTTATAAAGAGAAAGAAATACCGATCAATAAAATCTCCAGGTGAAACTTTTTTCATAATACTTACTTTAGGAATTGCATTATTTCAAGGCTATGAAAATAGAAAAAAAATCACCTAAATACTCTTAGGTTTTTACCCTGAAAAAATATCACCCATATTCGTAGTATAACAAAGTGACTTCTGCATTTGCCGCATTTTGAAAGGCTAGTTGTATGGCTTTCCGGCCCTATTTTGTCGGAGAGGTAATCCACACTCTTCATTAGGGATGAGTGCTTCTTCGGGTCGTATTCAGGGTGAAGAGATAGTTATAATTCCGGTTCCGTGCAAAAATCGGAAAGGAGTACCCCATTCGTTTGTATTTGTATCCTTCCTTAAAGACCATTGTCAACAGGTTTCGGACACTTCCAGCCTAAAACGAAAGCGCTGTTTCCCGGATAGGTGAGTTGCATGGAGATGGAGCCTGCTATAGTTTTTCGAGGTCTTGTTTGTTCGTGCTGACACGGATATAGGCGAGGGTTTGCACAAAAAAGGTACTTTCAGGTATTTTTTTGCACAAATACAGACAAAAAAATCCGATCGTTTTTTCTGCAATTTTACTATTTTCAGATAGGCTATAAAGCCGTATAATTTAAACCATTTATCTCCTATGGAAGAATTTAGTATTGAAACCCCTAGAAAAAGGTTTGAAGAGCATCTTAGTAGTGATGAAAACAAACGGATTTTATTTTCCGGAAAGTTTGGCAGTGGTAAGACTTACTTTTTAAAAAAGTTTTTTGAAGAACATGACAAGTATGAAGCCGTACACCTCTACCCGGTGAATTATAGTGTAGCCTCCAATGAGGATATATTTGAATTGGTGAAATATGATATTTTATTCTCTCTTCTTGTGACGACAAAAGAAAAGGGTAAAACCTTCTCTTTTGAAAAAATAAAATCATCCCATATTCACTCTTTATATTATTTTTTTTCAGACAATGATAAATTAAAAAAACTAATCTTCTCTTTGCTAAATATAATACCTAAAATAGGAAAGAGTGCTGCTACAATCGCTGAAAAAGTTCTAATAGACCTATATAATGAGTTCAAGGAACATCACGAATCTGCCCAAAAAGATGAGCAAGAAACGATGAAAGAGTTTGTAGAAGCTTTTTCTGATCTACAAGGAAATATTTATGAACGAGATGCTATTACTCAAATAATTGGTAACCTTATAGGACAGTTAAAGGATGGTGATCAGAAAGAAAAACAAGGGTCAAAAAATGAAAAAGAAACCATATTAATTATTGATGACCTGGACAGAATAGACCCGGAACATATATTCAGAGTGCTTAATGTATTTGCAGCACATACAGATCACCGTGATGATGAAAATAATAAAGGATATCACGAATGATTTCTTATAGAGCAATTCCTAGAAATAAACAAACCATTATTCTAGCAAATTTCGCAGAAATCAATGTCTGAAATTTCCTATACAAAATCATTCGTGATAAAGTCTAATAGTATACAATTAGTTTCTTTTTCAGGGGGGAGAATAATATTCGACCCTAAGAAAAGTCATGATATACTTTAGGGATTCCCAATCCTTTTCACAAGAGGCCTTTATGGGCCTTGTCCAACTCATCGTTTTCAAAGCTGTCCAAATACGCTTGGGTGACTTTCTCATTGCTATGCCCCATGGCTTCACTGATCATTGAAATGGATACCTTGTTACGCTTCATCACCGTGGCGTAGGTATGCCGTGCAAAATACGAGGTGATCCTGAAGTCGAGCCCGATTTGTTTGCCCAGTTCCGTCATCTCGTCATTCATTTGTTTCAGCACTTTTTTCAATTGGTTTTCAATTTGTTGAGGCGTTTTATGGAAATCACTCAAAATGGGGAAAATGTGCTCTCCAATCGCGATGGTCCGGTAATCTGCCAGAATAGCAAGTGCAGGTGGGAGCAGCTCCATGTTCAGAAGATCCCCGGTTTTCCTCCGGATATAAATCAACCGGCCCTCCCGGATGTTTTCCCATGTCAAAAATGCCATGTCCTTGAAATTGATTCCCCGGCAGTAATAGGAAAACAAAAATAAATTGCGCATTTCCCAGGCCTTACTCCAAGGCTGTAAGGGAAGCTGTTCGATGGCTTTGATATGTTCTTTTTTCAAGGCCCGTTTTTTTTTGGGGGGGGATTTTGGGCAATGGCCAGACCCTGTCCGGGAGTCATTATAAACGGTTGACCCACTTTTTTTAACACCTTGTTCCATCAACAGGTTTTATGGAAGTTGCTGTTAGGCTTCGCGGTAAAAACCGCGTTGACCCGGCTGGACCAACGCAGCGGGGGAGTACCTGTTGTTGGATGCTACCTGTTGACAATTCGGGCAAGTGACGTTCCACCTGTTAACCCTGTCAGTGTTGATCCGGGGGTAAGTATTTCTATCTTTTGGGTGAATTTAGCCAAGAAGAGTCATTCCAATTTTGCCGAACGCAAACGCCGGCTGCTTGTACGATTTAAGGGAATGACTCTGCTAGCCGACCGGGAGTACCAGTGCCGCAACATCAAACAACTGTGGAATGGCCGGAAACACCGTTTGTTCATAATCCCTGCAGGCCAACCGTGTAAACGTGATCCCCAGATTACAGCATCTGTTTTTTCGGGCAATTCATAGCAAATGGATTTAAACGGAATGACAAATTCCGCATAATATCCGAAATCCGTTTGGTGTGTACGCACTGTCCAAAGGGCATTCCGGTTATTGTCCGTATTGTTGTCATTAAAGTTTTGCGGATCACGCTGATTGCCATAAGGTGTCGTTTGAAGCGATACACAGTACGGTTTAAGGTGTTGCGGATCCGGTGGTATGCCAAAAGCACCGTTCTCTCCCCAGGAAAAACCGCTGCGCAGATCCTGTACCCGGATCCTTTTTTTGCCGAATGTATCCACACAAAAAACCAATATAGCGGTTCTTTTCATCAAAGAGCAATTGGATCTGTATGTGATAATGATAATCGCCTCTTTGCCGGGGCTGCTCTATACAGAAAAAATCTTGAGTCACCGGGGCTTCACTCCGTCAACTTTCCATCGGTCTTAATATCCTCTCCGGTATGAGCTGCCCGAATATCCACCGGCCTAACCGGGGGGTACGTTTGTTGGGCCAGGAGCGTATACGGGAGAAAAGTAAAAAGTGAAGTGAATTAAACTTTTTCTTTTTCCTAAAAAATGTTTCAAAAACGCCTCCTCTGTGTTACTTTTTTCAACAAGAGCTTTGGCTATTCTCTTCAAAAAGTGCCTTGATGAGCCGATTTTGATTCCATGTTCGGTCAAAAACTATAAGTTTAAATCACTTCAGTATAAAAATACTTTTCATCACTTGTTTCCTCCTTTCATTTTGATGAACCCCAACACAAAAGCTACTATGGCAGCGAAGCCGATTTTACTTAAGCCCAAGTATATGGTAGTCCACCGGCCTTTCACAGCTGGCATCTTAAAAGCCGGAAGCCGGGAATAATCCTCCAATAAGATGGGTTTATCCCAGAAGAGGCGCGTGAAATAGAAATCGGTTATGTCTCTGTGAAAATCCGCCAACGCCTCCTGGAAATGCAAGAAGATATTGAGGTCTGTTTTGGCAATACGGGCCAATACTTCCTGCATATTGACAGCCGGGCTAAGCCAGTGAAAACGGGAAGTCCACGCATTCCTTTTGGCCACTTGGGCATTGTAGTGATTCACTTCTTCCCGGCTGTGGATATCTTTCAGAGATGTGAAGGCTGCATATGCTTTGGGCAGCATGTTATTTTCCATTAAGCGTTCACTTCCTTTTAACGTTGGTTCATGCGCGATAAATTCGGCAATCACTTTTCTGGATTCCTCTTTGTTGTCTTCATTTTCCAGCCCGGTTCTACGGGTGAGCCCGGCCAGTGTGGCGCTACTGAGAGGATATTTTACGGTTACAATCACATTGAGAACCGCCGGGATCACGATCAGCAAAAGCAGCCAACTACCCGCCGCAGTGATCGCATTAAAAGAAGAGCTTTTGCGTAAACTCACAATCAAAAACATCAGCCCAAACCAAAATATGCAGTACACTACCACAGCCAGGATCCATGCAATGGCGGGTGCCATGTTTTCATTTTTTACGGGGCTACCTGAGGTTAACTGACCGATCAGGGAGAGTAATAAGGCCAAGCCGGTGATCATGATCAAATAGAAGGCCCAACGCACAAGTATGATCTTTCGGATACTAACTGCCTGGATCTGCAATAATGAAAGCGTGCCGTTTTCCTTTTCTGAGGAAAATAATCCGTAACAAAAAGCGATAATGAGCAGAGGAAACAGGTAGACCAAGACAAAAGACAAATCAAAGTTACCGGCCATCAGGTTGACGGGATTGGCCAACTCATTTTCAAAAAGCTGATAGTACAGGCTCATGCCGGTAAGGCGGTAATAGTAACGAAAAAGGTCGCGCTGACCAATAGCCAGGGACGCATAATCATGCGGAGGTAAAATAGCGTGGTAGCCATGTCGATACCAGGCATAGGCCGGACGAGAGGCAATATCATGTGTTTGCTCCTGCCCTAGCGTTTCCCGCTCTTCCCTAAAGCTGGTTTTGTACAGGGAAAACTCTTCCTGTTCCAACTGAGTAATGGCATTGATTGTCTCTCGCTGTGCGTCAATTTCTGACTGTCCGTAATAAATCGCATACAGGCCAAATGTAAACGTGACAGCCAACAGAAACAGCTGGAACTTGTTGCGGATAAAGGCTTTCCACTCGTAGCGGATCAGTATTTTAATCTTTTTATCCATTGGTCGGCTTGATTTTTCGGTTAGAAGAATTGAACAGGACCAGCACGAGCGCCCCCCACAAAAGCAGTGATACGATTTCCATGCGGTACTGCGGTAGCAAATCCAATGTAGCAGGGGTTTGATAAGTGAAGTTTTCTATTTTCTGCCACAAATCGTTTCCGGCTTTATAGCCATAGAACTCACCGTACCGGGAGTTTTCAGCCATGTCCTTGTTCATTTTTCGAACCATCTCTCTTCGGTAACCCTCCACTTTTTCTTCAAAGTGGAGGAAAGTATGCATATCCGTGCCCGATAAAGCCATGGAAAGATGCTGTACGGCCAGGTACGGATTGAAAAGGCTCGCGATGCTACTCAAGCGGTTTTGCTTATGAAAAATCTTGTGCAACTTTTCTACATGATGGTCATAGATTTTATTGCCATATTCTTCTCCCTCCTGCATCCGGACCCCTTCAAAGTTGAAGGGTAGTTGCTGTACGGAATCCACTCCGTATTTTTCCAGATATTCTTTTTCCAGGTTGACTATGCGCACTGACCGGGGTGTTTTACCATCCAGTCCCTTCAGTTTGTCCTTCTGAATCTGAGCTTTGAACTCACGCATCGATGGCAATGTATAGAAACTTTCGCTGAGGTTAGCCAAGGTTTTGGGCATGAGGATAACAAAAAATATCCAGCAGGTAAGTAATACCAACAAGGCATTTCTTCCGGTAGACGAATGCAGCGAAACCCATACGGAAAAAGCAATAAAGAGCAGCAAATACACCCCATAGATCAAGGCCAGTAATGCGACCCTGAGGGCTATATCCGGGATCGTTGCCTGCTGAATACCAGCAGCTGAAATAATCAAAATCCCTACGACAAAGGGCCATACGATTAACCCCAGCATGAGACTATAGGCTATAACTTTACCCGAGACGAGTGTGCGCAAGGAAATGCCCTGGCTCAAAAGTAATTTTAGGGTGCCACTTTCACGCTCCCGGGTAAAGGAGGCAAAGGCGAGAAAAATGATAAGTAGCGGTGCCAGTACCTGCAATACCAATGCACTGCTAAGTTCCCCAAAACGAATCATACTACTGTGGTCTTGTGCCGGGCGAAACATGAACTCGTGCTGAAAGTGTGCCTCCAGGTAAACAGAGGTGCCCGTATAGGAGTCCAGCCCAAAGTCAAACAAACTGAGTATCGTTTTGGGCTTGAAGACAAACGTGCCGTAATGAGCTGCAATATGCGGGTGCTTATCCCCCTGGTTGAGCCACTCCTGCCTTTTTTCCTGTTGTGTATGAGTGATCGTCTGCCTTTGCTGCACGTAAGAGATATAGCCTGCATAAAGAGCCAGCCCCAGTAGCAAAAGGAGGATAACTCCCAAGGAAACAATCAGCTTTTCGCGGAAAGCTATTACGATTTCTTTTCGTACTATGAAAAATAATTGACGCATAAACAGCTTAATTGTGCATATGTTTAAGATACATTTTCTCCAGGTCCTGAAAACTCACATCTTGGGAAGCAAACTGCTCGATCAGTACCCCTTCCTTCATAATACCGATATGCGTGCCGGTATCTTTGGCCCGGAACAGGTCATGAGTAGCCATCAAAGTAGCGACTCCTTTTTCCTTCATTTCCAGAAGCAGTTCTGAAAACTCATTGCTGGCCTTCGGATCCAACCCGGAGGTAGGTTCGTCCAGGAGCAACACGCTGGCTTCCCGTGCCCGGGCCAGGGCAATGCCCACCTTCTGACGCATGCCCTTGGAGTAGCTGCTTACCCGCTTGCGGATAAAATCCGGCTGTAAACCGGACTGTATCAGCAGCTCTTCCAACTGGCCTTTAGCATAGCTTTTGTCACCTAAGCCACAAAAAAAGTCCAGGTTTTCCAATCCCGTCAGGTTGGGGTAGAGCATCAGGTTTTCCGGAATATATGAGAGCAATTGTTTGGTTGCTTTCCCATGTTCCGTTACATCCAGTCCATTGATGACAGCCTTGCCACCCGAAGGATTAATGAAATTCAGAAAAAGATTGATGGTGGTGGATTTGCCTGCTCCATTGGCACCTAGCAGGCAAAAGATATCCCCTTCATTCACAGACAAATTGAGGGAGTTCAAAGCCCTGAAATCACCGTACTTTTTCGTAAGATTTATTGCTTGTAACATACCTTAATCCAGTTTTTCCAAACCTGTAATATACCCCCCCTTTGAATTGAAATAGGTACTCGAACTGTTGGAAGACACATCGAATTCATAGACGGTATTTTCATCATTGGTAGCAATAGTGAAAAGGAGGTTTTGATGATCCATTTCACGGATGATCATGCTTCTTGATCCATAAGTGACAGGTAATCCCGGCACGTCTCCTTTGCTGGTCTTACCAAGAAGGTCAATTTCCACGTACTTGAATTGAGGCTGGCCCGTAGCATATTCCCAAAAGTCGGTTTCGTCCTGGACTTTGGCGGTGAAAGTGCGCCCGGTTGAAGTATGATAAATACCCAAGCAAATATTGCCCGTGACGGCCTCCAGATCAAGGAAATAGCCCTGGTCAAAATCCGTCTGTCCCTTCTTGATCCTAAGTACACCACTGGGAGCCTCCCCCCCGGCATTCGTTGTTCCCAGAGCCTGAACGTAAATATCTCCCTTCTCATCCAGGATCATCCCTGTTTTCGGTGCATGCCCACCGAAAAACATCCCCGTTCTCCCATCAGACAAGACTTTTTCCACCTCATTGGTATTCAAATCAATGATAGCGATATAGGCAGAGTCATTTACAGGCTCAAAATTATTTTCATAATGTACCCCCATGAAAAGCTTGTTATCCCTTTCGAGCATATCCAGATAATAGGTTCGGGTAGCTTCAGAAAATTTACCTGTCACTGCTGAAAGGGAAATTTCATCTGTAATTCGCATGGTAGAAGGATCAAAAATGATGAGTTTGGAGATACCTCCCGATACGGTTCCATACGCCAACGTTTCGCTTTTAAAATGAAGCGAAGCAAATGTATTTGCACCCGGCACTACAATTCTCTCCTCCTCTTTTGGAACGGAATCACTCCCCACCACATATTTCACCAGGTTTGCAGGCGCTCCGAATGGCATGGCATAAACAGCTCCTCCGTAAGAAACGGTGCTTGCTTTTCCCGTAAGCTCAATCGCCTGGTCATTACCTATGGACGTAAAACCAAGCTCAGGGACCCACTGGATATAGGTTGTCATATCCGGCCAGGCACCACTCACCGTGGAAATGGCATAACCGGATTCAAGGGGGGTGCCGTTGTTGCCGGGGGCAGGGTTCTCATCGTCTGAACAACCTGTCAGTAAATACATGGCTGACAACATCAGACCAACAGTGTGAAAAATAGTCAGTATTGTTTTTTTCATATTCCTTTCATTTTATTTTTTTATCCAGATAAGTTCTTAGTGTAAGATAAAAGGCCCTGCCTGGGCGCTGTACGCTGAAATTGTCATAAGCTTTCCGGTCAAAAAGATTGGTAGATTCCATTGTAATGGAAAAGCGGTTTTCCGGCAAGGAATAAGTAACCCCGGCATTCTGAATCAATTGAGCCGGAATAAAATTCTTCCGCTCCCGGTTGCCATCTACAGCCCAAAACAGAAAAAAATCGTGTACATAACCGGCCGACCACCAGGCTGATAAGCGGTTTTCCGTCCCCCAAAAACGCTCTGTTTGATACCGGACTTCTCCATTGCCAAACAGATAAGGGATATTCGGTAATCGCGCATTATAATACCGCTCATCTATTGACCCGGTGACATTTTTGGGGGAACGGTTTCGGATGTCCTGATAAGTAGCATTGGCTTTCACCCTAAGGCCATGGAATGGTTTATAGTGAATCTCTACATCGAAACCCGTTACCAGCGCTTTCAACAGGTTTTGGTACTGGGCGTAAAACTGAGAGGTACGCAACCAGATAATATTATCCGTCATTCTGTAAAAGCCATTGAGTTCAATATCCAGCTTTTTGGAATGATACTGCAGCCCCAGGTTGGCGTTATGGCTTTGCTCCGGTTCCAAAAAAGGATTGGGGCGCACAAGCGTAAAGTCACCAAACAATTCAAGTTCATCCGGTAAACGGGTAGCATACTCATAAGAGGCTTTGGCCAGCAGCTTATCGGTAAAATGGTACCGGAAGGATTGAGAATAGCCTATGTTAGAAACGCTCTCCCGGTTAGGACGAAACTCCATGTTTTGGATAAGATATCCATCGGATGCGTATACAAAGTGCTTAAAAGCGGTATAGCCGGTAAAGCTTTTTCCGAATTGGTGCTCATAAGCAATGCCGGTAGCGTTTTTTACCAGCACAGTTGGATGAGTGTAGTAATCCTTCCCATAGAATTCGGCAGCGAAAGGGTCTTCCCCTCTGCGCCTGAACCAGGAGGTAAATACATTGAAGGTTACCTGGCCGTTTTTCCAAGGCTCGTAGCGGACATTGAAACGGCTCAGCGCATTTTTTGCGTTCAGTTCCAGTAAACTCCTGGAAGTGGATATTTCTCCCCCGTCCGTCCTTCTTCGATACACTTTACCATCCCAGGTATAAGCATTTAACGTTGTATCTGTAACATACCCCCTGGTATAATTCATGCCCCCATACCATTTCAGTGTAGTTTGCGGAAGGATGTTCTGCTTTTCATATTCAAAGGAAAACCCTAAGGTTGACTCCTCATAAGTCGCTTCGCCATAGGGCTGGGACATGACGGCATTGTGCTGTATCTCATCGTTGAGTCCGGAATACCTGGCACTAATGATCAACCGGTCTGCGTATGCCTTCTCATACACCCCGGCATATAGATTTACCAGATAGTTGGAAAAGCGATCGTGGAAACGCCTTACCGTAACGGGTACGGGATTGCCAGATTCATTGATTGTCTCCACATCTACTTTGTAAGTATTGTCTGAGTGATTATAGAAGGAATTAACCCCTGCCAGGAAGTTATTTTGACGATCCGCAAATTGCCCGTTCAGGTTGGCTTTATGACTATTGAACGAGCCCAAAGAATAAGAAACATCCAAGTAGGTGCTGTATTCTGTCCTGGGAATAATGTTGATCGCTCCCCCCAACGCATCGGCCCCCAGGTGTACCGGCACCACTCCCTTATAGACCTCTATTTGTTCCATTAAATTGAGCGGAAGTACATTTAGCCCTAACCCAGACCCAAAGTACGATAACGGAATGCCATCCAGGAAAAACTTTACCTGTTTCCCGGACATCCCGTTGATGTACACTTCCGCCTCGCTACCAAAACCACCTGTCTGACGGACATTTACCCCGGAAACCTGCTTGAGAACTTCACTGGTATTATTGCTCTGGGTATAAAGACCTTTCGCCTCAAGCACTGCCACACTGGCAACACTTTCTTTTAATTCACGAGCTTCGGATTTCTCTGTAACCGTCACTTCATTCAAGTGCCTCACCTCCTCCTTTAGCGTAAAATTGACGGTCAGCCTTTGTCCTTCACTTACATGAAAGGTTTTCTGCATTGCCTGAAAGCCCATAAAAGAAGCGGTGAGGGTATGATCACCGGGTTTCAGGTTTTGAAACACAAACTTGCCTGCTTCATCGGTAACGGCAGCTTGCCCGCTGCTCACCTGAATAAATGCACCGGGTATCCCCTCTCCATTCTTTGAATACACAGTTCCTAACACAGCGGCCCCTTGCCCATAACAAAAGCTACTGTTGGTCAGCAAAATGGCAAGAAATTTATATAAAGTTTTCATAAAAATAAACGCAACAGTATTGCAAGTACACGATTAAGTATCAAACGCAAGAAGAATTGCGTTCACAATTTTACCAGGAAAAGTTCCTCCGGATAGAAGGCAGGATAAGTGGTTGTATCAACGGCTAACTTTCAAAACGGAGCTCCGTGATCAAGCCTTCCGTCTTTAATTCCTCATACACCTTCAATTCCCCTTCTTTCAGCTCCTGTATATTCAGCAAACCATCTGACTTTTGCCACAAGGATTTTGTCTGTTTCGTAAGGTGGTAAGCAGCTTCCCGATCCTTTTTCAGCAAATAGGTACGGCCATTCTTCTTATTGATTTGCAGCACTTGCTGATTGCGCAACAGGTAACCGGGAGAACCCGCTTGCAAGGGGATAACCTGCCGTTCCTCATTATAAAGCAGGAAATTCAGCGGTGTCGCAAGAGGCACAAGGCGTTCTTCCAGAGGCTCCAGTTCAAACATATTTACAGTCGTACGCATTGTTCCTGCTTCTGCGGGCCTACAACCCACGAGTTTAACCGGGGTTTTTTCCCTGGAGTGATTAACGATAACAGCATACCTCTCTCTTCCCGACTCACCCACTTTTCTGCACGATACCTTTTCTATAAAAAAGAAATCATCAGGGGCTGTTTTTGAATGCCTTACGATCCCATCCATATGGAGTTCGGAAATTAATTTATATTTCCCCAAAGGAGCATTTTGAGGTACATCAAAGGTGAAATAATAGTGCCTACCGGACTGAATATTCTCAAGGATTTCGACCAACTTTTCTCTTTTGAATGCCCCACTCAGGTAATCGGCCAATAACAACAAAGGGACGTTCTTGTTCAGGTATTTTAATTGAGGAGAAGAGCAGGAAGTCATTGTTTTTTCAACGGGATCCGGCAAGCCCAATACATGCTCTTCAAAAAGCATGAATAGTTTTCCATCGGGATCCTGCACTCCTATTCGCACCCATGGCAAGACATGTTGCTCTTTGATTTGGGAAGTATTGAAATTCCAATGTATGACAACAGAGCTTCCCTGTACTGCTCGTTTTGGGAATATGCTCATTTTCTCAAGGCTTTAATATTTTCCTTGCTATATTTCTTCGGGTATATCTGAAACCACTTTTTTACTGTCTTCTCACCCAAATGATCATAGACAATCGAAACGAGCTTTTCCATCTTCCTGAGATACTCTTCCCGGGCCAGTTCAGGTTGTTCCGTTAACAAACGAATATGAGACTCCTTTTCCTTTTTTGATGCAGGTAAGTGATGTAAGAATTTGTTATCAAAAAACCGCTTGCAAAATTCATGGTATACAGCTGTAAACAATATGAAGTTATGCCACATTTCATCCAGTATCAACAGATCATCCGGAATGAAGACCCCTTCAATCGGACTTATGTACAAAAATTTTTTAGTCTCCTGAAAAAGGTCAACCGCTTCTTTTTGGTCAATGGCATACATGTCCGTAAATCGCGAGATAACCTCCCCGTTTTGGTATTGTTCAATGGCCTTTAATCTAGCATTTTGCATCGATACAAGTTATTTAAAATATACATCTTACTCAATAAAGAAGGGATGGACAGCAATATATAACTGCTGCCCAAACAGGTTTAAAATGTAGAGCAGCAATGTGAGCTACCACAACAGTGCGTACTGCTTACACTGGCGGACTTTTCAGCTAGAATTTGAGCGATCAATACTTCTTTCTTCAGATTCATTTTGATTGAGATTTAAATGACACCTACTCTGTTTGAAGGTTTTCGGCATACCCTTATTATTGCAATAATGTTGCATATATAATCAATTACAACCTAAAATGCAATATTGTTGCATTTAACTTTTGTAAAAACGTTCTGGGAATCACTTTTGAACACTGTATTTGTGACATAATTGGCTTAGCAGCAAAGCATTTGAGATGTTGATTAGACCCATTGTCATCCTACCGGACATTGGCCGGTACCTAGCATTTGGGCCTGATTTCGTGCAGATGCCGGATGCCTTCACATACAACACCTAGGCTACCACCACCAGGACCGGCAGCAAGTGTACTTTTTTCGGGGATTTCATCCCCATGTTTTCCAACGTAGCCGGTAGACCGCATATAACTTCGTAGCATTCAGGTCAGCCCGGTGGTGATTGCTCAAAATCTTTCGACATGATGTTTGAGCTTGTTCAGGTAGATGCTTTCTTTTAACAAACAGAACCTCAACAACCAATTTGTAGTTTGCACGTTGCTATAGTTCATCTCCGGAAAATATTCCTTAGCTTTGTCCAAAAGCTGGCTCTTTCTTCTTTTTGTGACACAACTCAAAACTAAGCAAGGGCCAGCTTTTTTTGTGATGTCCAGTAGGCCATGTACTTTTCTATAAAAACAAATTATTGACTATCAATAAGTTGTCCCACACGATGAAAAATAATGAATTACACCCTCTACTTCAGGTATTTCTGGTTTTGCTATTTGTCTCGTTTTTTACAATGTTTTTTGTGGCATTTGGGATAAAATACTTGCCAAGTAATGATTTTAATACGTTTCGTACAAAGTATGAAGTAGCACTTCATTTAGTGATGGCCCTTAGTGCTGTCAGTGTCATGCTTTTTATTTATTTTAATTTAAGAAACAGAGCAAATAAAAACAGGGCCAGGCGATACGAAAACACCCCCCTTTTTCACTGGCATTATGAAACGCTATACTGGCAGAGTTTCAAAGCGAAAGAATTTAAGAAAAAGGGGTTTTTCTATTTTCTAAAAATCTTATTAATATGGGTGCCTATTGGATCTTTTTTGTTTTTTCTTTACAAAGTAGCGGATCCTATGCTTTCCATTATACTGGCACTATTCATTCTGATTTTAACAATACCAATCCTTCCATTTACGCTGGGCACCTTCATTCATGAACTAAAAAATCAATTATTTCAAAACAAATATGAAGTAAAAATTTACAAGAATGGGTTAAGCATAAATGAAGCGTATTATCCTTATAATCATTACATAAATAGTAATCACAATCTTCGCTTACTTGAAGTTGAGAAGCTTAACTTATACGGCACCAGCTGTTTGAAGTTTGTTATAAAGAAGACCTTTTACTCCTCACCCAGTCCTGATGGAGGAGATTTTGGTTCGGTAATGAAAAGGACGAGTCATCTCTTTATACCAATTCCCAAAAATCAGGCTATTGACATCAATAATATAAAAGCCTACATGATGCGCTGAACTTGTTGCCTTTTGGGCGGGCTGATACCTTGGCAGGCTAAAAGGGCCTGGATACTTTCTTTTAATACAAAATCCACCTTCACCTCCTCTCCCGGTCGTAATGTCAATTTTTGCGTTTGTGGCAGTAAGCCTATAAACCGTGCGGTTAACACATACTCTCCGGCAGGGAGGTTTTCAAAAAAACATTCAACCTCTGCTACTACGGCAGATGCTGCCCCGACAGCAATTGACTGCCACTAACGCTTTCGTATTTCTATAGGAGCGATTCCGTATTTTCTCTTAAAGGCCACACTGAAATGTTGCTGATGGCTGTAACCGATCATTGCGGCTATTTCGCAAACAGGCCGGTCGGTGTCCAGTAAAAACTGCCTGGCCAGGGCTAGCCGGTGGTCGGAGAGGTAACCGAAAATCGTTTTACCGAATGCTTCCTTAAAGCCCTTCTTGAGTTTAAATTCGTTCAAACCCACCAATCTGGATAGTTCGTAAATAGTCGGAGGAGTGTCCAGTCTTCTTTCCAGCAGCTCCCTGGCATACAGTAATTTTTGTTTGTCTCCACTGTGTAACTGCACAGCTCCCCCGGAATCCTTTTGTTCAAAGGCTTCTAATTGATAAGCAAAAAGCTCCAAAACTTTCGATTCGATTAATATCCGTTTGAGGGGCATCTGATAGGGAGCCTGCATAATCTGGTCAATGGTGTTTCTGATCAAGGGATTCAGTCTACTTTTTTGCGCTACCCGCAAAGGAATTTGCTTGGCGATGGCTTCCAAAAAACGGTCGATGACCCTGTTTTGGCTATTGACAAAGCGTTGAAAATAGTCCAGGGTAAAACCGATGCCGAAGGTTTCATGCTGCATATTCTTCTCAAATTGAAAGCTCCCGGTTGGCTCATTCATATACAATAAACTGAGGTCTCCTTCTTCCTGGCAAATCGTTTCCTTAAAACCCTGTACAACCCCATCGACACGTCCTTTCAAATGAAAACTCAATTCCAGCACAGGCTCGTTCAAGCCTCCTTGTACAGACATAAGCTCATTGAAAAAATATTCACTTTTGAGTAGCAACATACCGTTCAGATGAAGCTCTCTGGCCTTGATTTTTGCTCCTTTAAACTCACCGTGGAGGATATTTTCCGTCAAGCCCTCTGCCGCGTTAAAGTTCGGAGGATATTCCTTTTCAAAAATCATTTCCTGTATATCATCAATGGTTATGCTTGCTTTCATCCTTTTGAAATACATTTCTGTGGGACGTAGCTTTGCTCCGGACAAGCCTCAAAATTACTTCGCCTCTTGCCCACTTGTTCACAGGAAAGCCACGTCCCGAATTCGTAAATAAAAACTCCCGATCTCGTACACACCCCTCTACTATCAGTATAGATATTTACGCCAATATAACAGTATTTATATTCAGTCTAAATAAGCAAGTCAAAAAAAATACTCCATGCAGATGAAAAGTTTAACGGTATTCCTATTACTGTTCCTCCGGAGGACCTTTGAAATTACGGCAAGAAACGTAGGTGACGCTGACTTCTACTAAATAGCTGGATGGGAGAAGTTGCCGCCGGACAGGAAAAAGCCATCTTCAATCAATTTTATCAGAGGCTTACAGCCGGCCTGTCTCCCGATGTGTGTGCCTCTGTCAAAGAAACCTTTGAAGAGGTCGCTCCATAAGTTTTTAGGACTAAAAATAAGTCGTCTTTTTTACAACTTCTCTGAAAATAAATATGGATCTAAAAGAAAAACAAAAGCATTTGATGCTCTATGGTGCACTGCCTGAAGTGATGTGGAAATTATCGCTCCCGGCCATTATCGCAATGGTCTTGTTTGGACTGAATGCTTTCCTGGACGCGGTATTTGTCGGGCAACTGATCGACAAAACCGCTCTGGCCGGGGTTTCCATTGCCTACCCTTTGTCACAAATCACCTTTGGGTTAGGCTCATTGGTGGGTGTCGGAGCAGGGACAGTCCTCAGTATTGCATTGGGAGCCAACGATACTGAAGTCCAGAAACGTCTGTTGGGAAACATGCTTTGGCTCAGCCTATGGATCACTGTGCTGTTTGCCGTACCCACATCTATTTTTGCCGAGGAACTAGTGGCTTTTATGGGCGGAGAAGGCCAGGTGTTGGCTTTAGGTACGGCCTATTTCAAAACCACCTTGATCGGGGCCTTTTTCTGGATTCACGGTCTGGCCCTGAACATGCTGATCCGGGGAGAGGGAAAAATCAAAGAAGCAGCGCTCATGATGGCCCTCGGCCTTCTGATCAACATCATTTTGAACCCGGTTTTCATCCTCTTTTTTGACATGGGGGTCAGAGGTGCGGCTTGGGCCACCAATGTAGCCATGCTGATCTATACCCTTATCGGTTACTGGTACTTTATTACAGATAAAGCTTCTTTTGTTGTGAATGTCAGCTACCTGGGATGGGACAAAAAGCTCCTTAAATCTATCTGCTCAACGGGGATGCCTTCGCTGATTATGTCGGTGATGAGCGTGATCCAGGCCATTGTCGTATTTAATGTAGTTGCCGGCCTGGGCAATGAACCGGACATTGCCTTTTACGGGGCGGCCAACCGGATCTTACTGTTTATGATGACTCCGTTGTTCGGCCTGATGCGCGCATTGCAACCGGTAGCCGGTATTAACTACGGGGCCAAACAATACGACCGGGTTATTCAGGCTTACTCCCTTTTTACCAAAACCGGTTTTTGGGTCATCCTGCCCTTCTGGTTATTGATGACGCTCTTCCCGCAACTTACCTTGAGCACCATGTTACCCGGCTTTGCTTTTGGGGAGGGGGAGCTACTCAACTTCCGGGTGTACATTTTTGTACTTCCTTTTTTGCCCGTAATTTTTATGGCCCTCGTGCTATTACCCTCTATCGAGAACGGACGCATGGCCAGCCTTTTGGTACTGGCCCGGCAAGTTGTATTTTATATTCCCGTTATGCTCCTCCTACCGAAGCTGACGGGTCTGTCGGGGGTTTACTGGGGCTCTACCGGGATCGATATTGTGATCATTGCCTGCACCTACCTGATGGTTGTTACGGCTTTTTCAAAAATCAGAAAACTGCAAGATCAAGCCGTACTCAACGGTTAATTAAGCAATCGTATGAAAAGGGAAAAACCTCCAGCACAAATTTCATCAATGATAGATCCGGCTACCACCCTAAGAGCATGTTTAAAATTCGTTGCGGGGCCGTCCCACGGGAGATACTCCTTCGAGAGGCCACCCCTATTGCTCAGTTTAGGGTTCTCAAAATGCTGCGCTAAAGTTCCTGAAATGGGAATGTTTGACCCAAAAGATGAAATTTAAACATGCTCTTCATTCTATTTTTCTGAAAAACACCGTCTTCGGAAACGATAAAAAAAGACATTCCATGTGAATGTCTTTTTTATAAAGCGCGAATGCAGGCTTTCTTACGAAGGGTAGGATACGTTAACAAACGTCCGTTTATTAATACATGAATTTACTTTCGTAATAAGAGCGTGTTCTAAGTTCCCTAACAGGAAGGACAGCCCAACGAACGTTTTTACTCAATTTTTGCCTTATCGTTAATTCCCTTAAAAACAGGCTGCATAAATGATCGCTCATAGCTGATAATACAGCCCGAGTCTATGGCATATTGCAATGCTTCCTGACATTTTTTACAATCAGGAATTTTATTCCGGTACGCTTCATATGCGGCTAATGTCGGAAATGAAAATGATGCATATCCAATATTGCTTGGACCTTCGTAAGGTTTTAGATACCCGTGATGAATCCCTCCCATTTCGTTCACCAGGTCAATCCAAAGCTTGCCATAATGCTCAAATTCCTTAACTTTTAATGGGTCAATGGTGTATTTTAAAAAACAAGTAACCATAACTGATCTAACGTTTAACTCTTTATTTCACTTCACTGTAAACCTGAAAGGCATCTCTGCTATTCTCCTTCGTAAACCCCTTATCATACTTATCTATCGATCGCCTCTGAAGTAAGCAAAGATTTTCTTCTTACGGCATTTTCCAATACATAACGCATCCGTTCTATTTGCCCTTTTGTAAACATGTTCAGACACTTATCCGCTGTTAAGTTCATATAGTTATTCACCGGTGCCGGCTGGCCGTCACAAGCGAGCGGGGTACCACCATTACAATCTATAGCATTGCTTACGGGCGGTGTATCTTCCACAAAATCATCAAATTCCAAACAAGGCTTTCCTTCATGAACCTTTCCCCAAACATGAAGCAAGCCAAGAAAATGTCCCATTTCATGGGTCAGGGTTTTACCCAGGTTGAGCGGCCCCTCCACATCCGATTTACCAAAATGATGCACGTTGATCATCACAGCGTCACCTATCGTTCCCAATTCATCTTCAAGCCCTGGCAAATCAGTTGTAGGCAATGAGGCTCTTCCGGCAAGCGTATTCGGAGGGAGGCCACCGTATACCCAAATATTAAGATATTTCTCCGGGTTCCAATAGGCAATCGTTGGAAGCTTATCAAAAAGATCGGTTTCATTCTCCGCATCAAAATAGTTCACGCGATGGATTCCGTTGGTGGGATTTCCCTCCGGATCTATTTCTGCCAGTTTAAATTGAATAAAAGCATCATCGCTAAGAGGAGAGTTATTTTCACCCAATGTGCCCGGTACTCTTCTGAAATCATCGTTTAAGGATTTGATTTGCTCCCTAACCCGTTCCTCCGGCAAGTTTGCACCTTCCCCGACATCTTCGCCCGAATGGATAATATGCACCACTACCGGGAGGGTGTATAAGGCAACGGGAGTCTCAACCGGAGGCGTATCGTTTTCCTCACAAGAAAATAACAATCCGGATATTATAATAAGTAAAATTATGGTTTTCATGTATTATTTCAAATAGTAGGTGTACTAACGGCCAAAGATAGCATCCCCCTCTGAAATATTTATTAACCGGATGCAAAAAACCTCCACTCCCGTCTCTTGAAAACTAAGTAACGGTCTAGCATAAATGCTGTTGCTGATTGCAAAAACCAGCTTTCCGGTTTTGATTAAAGCGGGACAAGGGCAAAATATTGCTTGATACCTCCATCAGAACTCTTAATGGTTAGCAATCACCTCTTTTTACCCTTCCACAAAAAAACGATCGGTAGAGTTATGAC
Organism: Rapidithrix thailandica; assembly: GCF_039710355.1. Lineage (NCBI taxonomy): Bacteria > Pseudomonadati > Bacteroidota > Cytophagia > Cytophagales > Flammeovirgaceae > Rapidithrix > Rapidithrix thailandica. The sequence continues at coordinate 327,505 of NZ_JBDKWZ010000006.1, forward strand.
TTTGAGGTGCCGTTCCTAAGACTTGCAATGCATTCTCAGAAGTATTGGTGATTTGATGGATCACATCCGGATAAATGGAAATAGCATCTCCCGCACTTAATTTTCGAGTGATGGTTTTACCCTTATCTTTCTCATTGCAATTTCTGTACGATATGGATGCTTCTCCCGAAAGGATATAGTAAATTTCGATACCTTTCTTGTGATAATGAGCCGGCAAAAACTCCTTAGGTGACAGCTCTATGATATAGAGAGAAGAGGATTCGTCTCCGGTAACAAATGCTACTTTCCGGTTCATGGTTTTATCTGCTTTGGCAGCCGCCAAAAGTGACGGGATATTTTTAACTTTCAAGTTTATACGTGGTTAAAAGTTTGTAATTCTCCATTCCCGAAAGACCAGTTTTCTTTTTGATTTTCTAAGAGGGTAATGATAATATCCTTAGAACTGATTTTCGTTCGGGCTTCCACCAACGTTGCGATGCTGCGGTATAGGTTTCTTTTCTGATCGATGGTTCTTCCTACGGCCGCAATGATTTGGATAAAAATGATATCGTCTGTGTGAGGGATTCCCAGATACTCCTGCGGATACTTTATTTGCGATTTACCCAGTACTTCTATGATATGGAAGTAATCGTCTTCCGGAATCTTAAATTCATCTATCAATGCTTGATGAACCGCTTTGGAAAGCGCATTTTTCCTTTGATCGCTATGCGATGCTGACAGTGAAATTCTAACTAATGGCATAGTATAATGATTCATTGTTTCACTGCAAACTTGGGAACGATTTGTCAAACTTCACCTTGACGTAGATCAAGACTTTTCAGTCTGGACAAGGTTTCGGGTCTCATTTTGAGATAAGAGGCAATCAGGTGCTGGGGAAATTCCTGTTCAATATTTTTCCGGTATTTAATTAGCTCCTCATACCGTTCTTTGGCTTTCAGTTTTACCAAGGAGGTTTCTTTAAAGCATTTGTTGACAAACAATTGGTCAGCAATACTTTTAAAAACGTGCATCCACTTGATATCCGAAGCCAGCTTTTCATATTCTTTTTTCTCTATCACATAGAGGCTTGATGGGCTGTAAGCCTGGATATGGGCAGGAGACGGAATACCTGTCAGAAAACTTCTGTAGGAGGTAATAATGGAATGAGTGCTATATAATTCACTTACAATCGTGTTTGCATGTTCATCTTCAAAAAAAGAAAATAAGCTTCCGCTTTCCACGATTCCGATATAGTTGCAAACTTGACTTTCCCTGACAAAGAAATCGTTTTTCTTAATCATCATGTGTTGGCCAACCTGTTTGAACGCATCTAAAATTGTATCCCTCATACCTCTTTTTACCTTTTACAAAAAGCATTTTTGTTATAAAAATCATTGATCATACCGTATGCCATTTGCGGCTTCATGGTAAGATCATCGAAATACTTAAGGGTAGGTTTACCCATACCACGCTACTTCGTATTCCAGTAATAATTTGTCCAGGTCATTTTTTTGATGCTTTAATCTAAACATCTCCGTTTCTTTTCTACTTTGTGGCCCACCTCCTACTCTTATCAGCCTATCAATATAGTTGATAAAATCAGTTGATTCATCCCCAAAAAGCTCGCCTTTCAATATTACTTTTTTCACCGGATAAACCCCACTTCTGACCTTTAGTGCCTGTTTTGCTGAGTAACCAACGGTGATAAATCCATGTTTATCGGCTAATTCATAGGCAATTTTAGGAATCCCTGAATTGGTATAACCGCTTACGATTTCAATGAATTGATGAGGGTGCTCGCTTTTTAAGTCTTCGAACAATTTATCGACTAACTGATATGCCGCTTTCTTATCGAATTGATTTTTACTAAAACCTACTACGCCGTATTTTATCGTTTCTACTTGCATATTGATGTTATCCGATTATGAAGTGAGTTAACCTTTTTCTTTTTCCTAAAAAATGTTTCAAAAACGCCTCCTCTGTGTTACTTTTTTCAATAATAGCTTTGGCTATTCTCTTCAAAAAGTGCCTTGATGAGCCGGTTTTGATTCCATGTTCGGTCAAAAACTATAAACCACTTCTATGCTTTTAAGAAAGGTTCGCGAGTAATCCCCGGTGTTTTTTCAGACCCTTTACATAAGGTTCCGTATCCGCTTTTTTAATCAAAACTTATCACTCCTTTTTTGATTTTAAAACTGAATAACCTTGAAGTATCCACTTCCTTCCCGTTAAGTTTTCCTGCTTTCCAAGCTCCCAGGGAATTGAAAACAGCTTCAATTTGTCTGTCAAGTTCCGGACTTTTTGTTTTATTGTCCATTTTGCACTGAACCACCTCCCCTTTACAATTTATGATAAGTCCAATCATGCCCTTGTCCTTATATTTAGGGTTCTCTTTTAAAAATTGAACTTCAGTGTTCAAATGCTTCAAAATCTCATCTTTCGATTTTGGGCAAACGGCTTCAACTTGCCCCTTGAACATAGGAAATAAAGAATAGACCTCGTTGATGTCACAGATTCCTTTGACAGGTTCTTTGACCTCCATTTTTGCGACAAATTGAGCGGAAGCATGTAAACTCATAAAAGAAATTGCTATTGCAAAAATTACTTTTTTCATATTTTATGATTTTCAACAATTAGATGAAACGAAGAACATGTTTAAAATTCGTTGCGGGGCCGCCCCTTTGGTGGTAAAAATTTTCAGTTTAGAGTTCTCAACATAGTATTTTTATAGTCCGACATACCGGAATGCCGGCCACCGGAATGTCGGCCACCGGAATACTGCACTGAAGTTCCTGAAATGGGAATTTGTAGTTCATTTAAGCATACTCTTAAAGCTTTTTGTAAGCCTGTAGGAAGTGCGTATAAGGTCAAAAAGCCTCACTACCCATAGATTTATCCCAATGGGTAGTGAGGCTTTAAATTGTTCAAGTCATGAAAGTCTATTGTGCAAAAAGACTATTCATTCCCCATGAAATTAGGGACATTTAAGGACTCTGTATATTTTACGGTAAGTCTGACTCTTACGATTACATCCAGTTCGATTCGCTCACCTTCCGGTACGGAAGTTCCGAACGTAGTGATGCTAAGGGATGCATCGTCTGTAGCATTGATATAGCCTTTTACCTTTTCCGTAAGCAAAAGGATACCTGCTCTCTCTAAACTCGTCAAGGGAGTAAAATCCTTGTAATCATCGAAAGCAACTTCTCTGGAAGCATATAATGCCGTGGATTGATTGTTCATATCGACCAAGGAGCCGCCTATATTTACCTTAGAAGCCAGGTTACCCTCTTTCGGTACTATTTTGATAGCTATACTTTCAATATTTACATCGTCAATGTTTGAGACATCTTCCCGGTTAATTTGTTCCATGATCTCTTCCCGGGTGATGTACTTGCTTTCTTCATATACACCATCATCGCTAATAGTAAAAGTATACTCGTTGTCTACGTTGAGAACGAGTCCGAAATCTTTTTCTTCACAAGAAAAAAACAAAACGGCAAGAAAAGGAATTACAAGGTATTTGGTATAAGTAAAATTAAGATTTTTCATATGCTTTTTTATACGGTTATGATGAATTATTTATTTGTCCCAATGTCAAATCCAAGGCCTACGGCTAAGGTATTGGACTTGCCCAGGTTATAATCTGAATGCAGGTAGAAAGGTCCGAACTTCAATGCTGCCCCAGCAGTAAACCTCAGGGAAGAGCTCTTCTTCAATTCGATGTCAATCACCTCTTCCGCATCACCGGATTTGTAGGTATAAGAAATATCCAATGAGGAAGTTTCAAACCCAGGCCCTCCGTAGATCGTCAACGGACCAAACTTTTTACTCGCCTGTAAAGCAATCAGATTGGTTTTGGCTTCTAATAAATTGTCGAGCTCGACATTTTGCCAGTAATACGCCAAGGCTACGTCTAAAGGTAATGCCTCGAAGTATTGGCTCACACTGTGGCGCAAGCCTAATCCCAGTAATTTCAAATTGCCCAGGTCATCACTCAGGTCTTGCGCAAAGTAACGCAGGGATACTTCCGTGCCAAAAATGCCACCCACACTCAATTGCGGAACGGCCAGAGGCATGCTGTTCATTCCCAAACCTCCGGGAAAATTATACACGGTACCGTCCTCGTTTTCGATAGAGGCCCCCTTCGGGCTTCCGAAAATGGTCGGGGCATCAATGGTACTGACCGGACGGAAATCCCCATCGGTAGTAGCACTAAAGGTTTTGTGTTTATCCTTGATCATAGCCGACATAGCCGTAAGACCGATAGATACCCGGAGACCCTTTTTGGGGATTTTTGCCGAATGGATGAAACCGCTGTTTAAATTACCCCCTAATGTATAGACCATCGGTTGCATATATCCCGAGCCGTTTTCAGAGGTGTACCTTTGCAGGAAATCTTCAATTTTTTGTGCCGAAGCCCGGTAAGATAAGAACCCACTTATCACTAATAAGGAAAAAAGTATTCGTAAGGATTTTTTGATCATTTTGAATTTTGGTTAAAAGATTTTGGTTCAAAAATATTTTAAAAACCTTTCATTACAAATTAAATATGTTTTAAAATAGCATTATATAAAGAGTTCTCACTCTGTAATATATGGATTCTTTATCGTTTTGTTAATTTTCATAGATAATTTTAAATTCTACCCTACGGTTGTGTTCCCTGCCTTTTTGGGTAGTGTTATCTTCCAGAGGTTCCGATTCTCCCATGCCTTTCACCGTAATCCGGTCTGCTTTGACCCCTCTGTTGACCAGGTATTGCTTGACGATTCCGGCCCGTTTTACCGACAATTCTTGGTTAACCGATTCCGGTCCCAAATTGCAACTATGGCCTACCAATTCAATAGTAAAGTGTTCTTTATTACGCAAAACGATGGCTACTTCCTCCAAAAAGGCTTTTGATTCCTGATCAAGGTTATCCGAATTAAAATCAAACTTAACGGTTTGGGCAAAAAGTGCTTTTTCTTCAGTAGTAAGATTTTCCGGTTGATGATTTCCGGGATATACTTGAGCCGTATCCTGAACAGCCTCTTCTTCGGGTAATGTTTCGATCACTTCTTCGGTCTCAGTACTGTCAGACTTTTCTGTATTAGGTACCGTAGCTTCTTCCTCGCCCCCCTTATTATTTTCCGGCTCGGTTTCCTCCGTATTTGGTTTTGCAGGTTCTTCTTCCTTAAGTTCCGTATCCGGCTGTTCTGTGCTGGTATAACCAGACCTGAGGTTTCTTTTTTTCTTTTTCAAACGGAAAGAAATCGCCAGCTCGACAATACCATTTTGCGCTTTTCCAAGTTCCATATTTACCGGTTTGTCAAAACTTGCCGCGATGGTCATGTTCTCTTGTTGATAGGCCAGTGAAAAAATACCGTATGAGTTGGTGTGGTACCACAAACCCAGTTCTATTTTCTTTTCCCCATTCCCCTGATTTCCTACTTCATAGCCAAACCTCGAACCCAAGTTAAAAAAGGTGTTCCCTGCCTGGCTTACCATTCTACCCGTAGGCATGATGGAAAATTTTTCTCCTTTGTATATTCGATACCCGGCTGAAGCTTTCACAGACATGGGAAGAGGGTCTTTCCGGGTTCCTATCAAAGAGATATCCGGTTGATTAATATTAAAAATAGAAGCGCCAATAAAGGCTTTTTCACGGTTAGCTTTGTCTTTCACTTTATAATACAAACCACCACTAAAAGCCGGGTAGCCTTTTGTGTTTTGTAAGACAGCATCCCCCGAAACAATATCCGGATCGTAGGTTCCATCCACATATTGATCATCCGTAATATAACTCCCCCCGATCTTTCCTTGAAAATACCCTGCTTGAATACCTAAGGAAAGGGCTGCGTGCTTCTTTGTCCTGATACTGTAAGCCAAGGCAAACATTCCGCCATTGGTGGTGAGCAAATCGGAAGATTTATCATTTAAAAAACTACCGGCAAACACCAAACGATTCTTTCCGACATACATGGGAAAATAGGCAGAGAAAGTGGAAGAGGTAAAATTTTCGTCTAAGTCTACCTGTTGATTACGATAGTTGGCCATGATGCGCACATCTTCTACGGCCCCTATTTCTCCTGGATTAGTAAAAAAAGGAGTGTAATGATACATACTGAAATTAGGCACTTGGGAATATGCCATGTGCCCTAGTAATAGGAGCCCCACCAGAAAACCAGGGAATCTTAAATTTGTAAATCGTTTGGACATAATAAATAGTATGTTTTTCAATGTTATAATGGTATCTCTTATCTGGCCAAGCGGATGACGCCTGAATTTTTGTTGGCTACCTTTAAAGGGCTGCCATCGGTAAACTGCCCTTTCAGCACCCATACATAGGCGCCTTGGGCTTGTTCTTTCCCCTTATGCGTACCGTCCCAGCCTCTTTGAGAGAGATCCTCCCAGCTTTCCGAATAAAACACTTCGTTGCCTTCACGGTCGAAAATACTGAAACGGATGCTGGACACATTCCCTCCGCCCCGCAGGATCAAACGGTCATTCACCCGGTCACCGTTCGGAGTGAACAAAGTCGGCAAAAACAGTTCACTGGAACCGATCTCAAAAACGTGTACCACCGCTGTTGCCGGCAGGTAATTTTCATTTCCCTCCTGGCGGGCCGTAACCGTAACCGTTCCCGGACCTTCAATATGAATCGTAGTACCCGTTAAACTTGCTACACCCGAGGCAGGTTGGGTCTCTACCGAAAAGGTAACCGGTAAACCCGATTCTCCACCCGTTGCATAAAGGGAAACCGGATCCGCCCCCACTTTCTTATCAGGTATAGGATCAAAGAGAAGGATTTGAGGTGCTTTTTCAATGGTCAAAGTAGCCGTTAAGGTGATCGAAGAACAGCTGGCCACACCCGGATCAAGCGATGCGGTAACCATATAACTTCCTGTATTCGTCTGCTCATTGTTCTGATAAGTCACCGAGGCCCCGGCCGAAAGGCCTTCCACCACAAGGCTGTGCACCACACCATCGTAGGTATAGATGGCATCCGAGAAGGTAACTCCGGCCAGAGGAGAAGCCCGGACCACTATCTTTTGGGTTTGGCTGGAAGTGTTCCCGCTTTCGTCTTGGTACGACCAGGTGATGATTGTGGTTCCCAGGGTTGTTATCGGAAAGCTGACATCCGAACTCACCGTGACTGTTCCATGCGTATTATCCGTAGCTGTAGGCGGGGTAACCTCCGAGGCCACGACTTCACAATACCCCGTCACTTCCGGCAAGCTAGCGACATCCGGTACGGGCGCTGCCGTATCCCTGATCTCAATGGTTTGCGAGGCACTGGTGTTGCTCCCATCGCTGACCGTGAGGGTGAGGGTATAGACAGAAGCCGTCACAAAATCCAACCCGTTGATATCCTTCAAAGTTAACTCCCCACTGGTGGGATCAATGGCAAAGGCATCCCCCCGGTTCCCGCTCAGGATGGTCCAATTGGAAAAGGAAGTCCCTGCATCCGTATCCGTGGCCAACACCGTTCCGATCACAGTACCGTTGCCAATGCCATTGCCTAAGGCAAACACCTGTCCCGGAGAAATTACCGGAAGGTGGTCGTCATTCAATATCGTAATCGTGGCCTGATCTGTAATCGCAACAGACAAAGAGGTGCCCGACAGATTACCCATACGGAGCGATAAGGTCTCATCCGCTTCCTGTTTACTGTCCGAAGTGGGAATGACGGTAAAGGTTTGGCTTTCTCCAGCGGTTCCGGCAAAGGCCAAGGTATGGTTGTTCAAAGCCGTATAATCGTTGTCACTTGTGGTGGCTGTGCCGTCTATCGTACTTACATCCACGATGAATCCGCCCTGTACCGCTCGGTCCAAGGTAGCCGTCACGGTAACGACTCCGTCATCTTCCTGGCCCGATACATCGCTAAGGGTGACTTCGGCCATATCGTCATTGGTAATGGTTCCGGTGCCCGGGCTGCCTGAAATGGCAACATTGGTTCCGGTAGGATTGCTCAGGGTAAGGTATACGGTTTCATTGGCTTCAACGATTTCATCCCCAAAAATGACAAGCTCTACCGTTTTGCTGCTTTCTCCTACGGCAAAGCTGAGGGTACCTGAAATGGGGGTGTAATCATTGCCTGCGGTAGCCGAACCATCCGAGGTCGCATATTGCACCGTTGCTCCTCCGGCCGGTGCCGGGTGGGACAAAGAGACCGTAAACCTTAAATTGCCGGTTCCACTGTTGCCTTCCGTAACCGCAGGATTATCCACCGACAGTTCAATATCCAAAAGCGTAAGGGAAAGGGTCACCACCGAATCACAACCCGCCTGGTTGGTCAGGGTATGGGTGGCCGTAGTATTGGAAGAAGTATAGGTTTTGCCGTCTATCCACTGATAACTGCCATAGGCCGTGACCACATCCGTGCTATAGCTGGAATCGCACTGACTCAATTTTTGCACAAAAACATCTACGCCTCCAATGGAAGCCAGGTTGCTGATACCAGTCCCGGGGTCAAAGTCAACGGTTCCTTGAAAATACCCCGTGGTATACACATTCCCCTCCGGATCTACCGCTATGGAATAGCCTCTGTCATCACTACTCCCTCCCATGGACCGGGCCCAGACAAAATTACCGTCCCCGTCCAATTTCTGTACAAAGATATCTCCATATCCATTAGCGCTTAGGCTACTACTACCGCCACCCGGGTCAAAGTCTACCGTTCCTGAAAAATACCCTGTAGTATACACATTTCCCTCCGCATCCACCGCAATGGAAAAGCCGCTGTCATTACTACTTCCCCCCATGGATTTAGCCCAAACAAAATTACCGTCCCCGTCCAGCTTCTGTATAAAAACATCTATACTTCCATTGGCATTTAAGTGATGGGTACTAGTCCCGGGGTCAAAGTCTACTGTTCCTTGAAAATACCCCGTGGTATAGACATTGCCTTCCGGGTCCAGAGCTATGGATTGGCCACCATTACTATTACTTCTCCCCATGGACTTGGCCCAGACAAAATTACCGTCCCCATCCAATTTCTGTACAAAGATGTCATTAGCTCCATTGGCAGTCAGGTTACTACTACCGGGGCCAGGGTCAAAATCTACCGTTCCTTGAAAATACCCCGTGGTATACACATTCCCCTCCGCATCCACCGCGATGGAAAAGCCATAGTCATAACGACTTCCCCCCATGGACTTGGCCCAGACAAAATTACCGTCCCCATCCAATTTCTGCACGAAGATGTCATTAGTTCCATTGGAAGTCAGGTTACTACTACTGGGGCCAGGGTCAAAGTCTACCGTTCCTTCAAATGCCCCCGTAATATACACATTCCCCTCCGCACCCACTGCGATGGTCTGTCCATAATCATTGCTTACTCCTCCCATGGACTTGGCCCAGACAAAATTACCGTCCCCATCCAATTTCTGCACGAAGATGTCATTAGCTCCATTGGAAGTCAGGTTACTACTACCAGGGCCTGGGTCAAAGTCTACCGTTCCTTGAAAATACCCCGTGGTATACACATTCCCCTCCGAATCCACTGTGATGGCCTGTCCATAATCATTGCTTACTCCTCCCATGGACTTGGCCCAGACAAAATTACCGTCCCCATCCAATTTCTGCACGAAGATATCATTAGCTCCATTGGAAGTCAGGTTACTACTACCAGGGCCGGGGTCAAAGTCTACCGTTCCTTGAAAATACCCCGTAGTATACACATTCCCCTCCGAATCCACTGCGATAGTCTGTCCATAATCATTGCTTACTCCTCCCATGGACTTGGCCCACTGAAAACTTGGTTCCTGGGCTATCAACAAAGTGTTGCATAAGCCAATTGTAAAGCATAATAAAATAAGTTGAATGATTCTTTTGCGTAATCCTTTCATTCTTTAGAACTATTAGTACTGGTATCCCATTTACTCTGTCTTATCACCAAAAGCAAAGCCCAACCTATAGGCCCCTTTTTCATGCAAAAAACGCCTGAATAGAACAATTCATCCAATTGCTGTCGCAGACAACCCAAATAGGGCGTGAACAACAAAACTCTTTACCTGGCCAAGCGGATGACGCCTGAATTTTTGTTGGCTACCTTTAAGGAGCTGCCATCGGTAAACTGCCCTTTCAGCACCCATACATAGGCGCCTTGGGCTTGTTCTTTCCCCTTATGCGTACCGTCCCAGCCTCTTTGGGAGAGCTCCTCCCAGCTTTCCGAATGAAACACCTCATTGCCTTCACGGTCGAAAATACTGAAACGGATGCTGGACACATTCCCTCCGCCCCGCAGGATCAAACGGTCATTCACCCGGTCGCCGTTCGGAGTGAACAAAGTCGGCAAAAACAGTTCACTGGAACCGATCTCAAAAACGTGTACCACCGCTGTTGCCGGCAGGTAATTTTCGTTCCCCTCCTGGCGGGCCGTAACCGTAACCGTTCCCGCGCCTTCAATATGAATGGTAGTACCCGTTAAACTCGCCACACCCGAGGCGGGTTGGGTTTCAATCGAAAAGATCACTGGCAAACCTGAACTGCCTCCGGTAGCTTCCAGTTGGAAGGGATTCTGGGCGATGGTTTTGTCCGGGATCTCCGTAAAAATAATTTCCTGGGGTGCTTTTTCAATGGTCAAAGTAGCCGTTAAGGTGACCGGAGAACAGCTGGCCACACCCGGGTCCAGCATAGCGTTGACCGTGTAACTCCCGGCATTCGTCTGCTCATTGTTTTGATAAGTCACCGAGGCCCCAGCCGGAAGGCCTTCCACCACAAGGCTCCGCTCAGAACCATCGTAGGTATAGCTGGCATCCGAAAACGTGACCCCGGCCAGAGGAGAAGGGTTGACCACTATCTTTTGGGTTTGGGTGAAAGTGTTCCCACTCTCGTCTTGGTACGACCAGGTGATCAGGGTAGTTCCCAGAGTTGTCACCGGAAAGCTGGCATCCGAACTCACCGTGACTTTTCCATGCGTATTATCCGTAGCTGTAGGCGGGGTAACCTCCGAGGCCACGACTTCACAATACCCCGTCACTTCCGGCAAGCTAGCGACATCCGGTACGGGCGCTGCCGTATCCCTGATCTCAATGGTGTGCGAGGCACTGGTGTTGTTTCCGTCACTGACCGTGAGGGTGAGGGTATAGACAGAAGCCGTCACAAAATCCAACCCGTTGATATCCTTCAAAGTTAACTCCCCACTGGTAGGGTCAATGGCAAAGGCATCCCCCCGGTTCCCGCTCAGGATGGTCCAGTTGGAAAAGGAAGTCCCTGCATCCGTATCCGTGGCCAACACCGTTCCGATCACAGTACCGTTGCCAATGCCATTGCCTAAGGTAAACATCTGTCCCGGAGAAATTACCGGAAGGTGGTCGTCATTCAATATCGTAATCGTGGCCTGATCTGTAATCGCGACAGACAAAGAGGTGCCTGACAGATTACCCATCCGGAGCGATAAGGTCTCATCCGCTTCCTGTTTACTGTCCGGTGTGGGAATGACGGTAAACGTCTGTGTTTCCCCTGCAGTTCCGGCAAACGTCAAGGTATGGTTGTTCAAAGCCGTATAATCGTTATCGCTTGTGGTAGCAGTGCCGTCTATTGTACTTACATCCACGGTGAATCCGCCTTGTACCGCTCGGTCCAAGGTAGCCGTCACGGTAACGACTCCGTCATCTTCCTGGCCCGATGCATCGCTAAGGGTGACTTCGGCCGTATCGTCATTGGTAATGGTTCCGGTGCCCGGGCTGCCTGAAATGGCAACATTGGTTCCGGTAGGATTGCTCAGGGTAAGGTATACGGTTTCATTGGCTTCAACGATTTCATCCCCAAAAATGACAAGCTCTACCGTTTTGCTGCTTTCTCCTACGGCAAAGCTGAGGGTACCTGAAATGGGGGTGTAATCATTGCCTGCGGTAGCCGAACCATCCGAGGTCGCATATTGCACCGTTGCTCCTCCGGCCGGTGCCGGGTGAGACAAAGAGACTGTAAACCTTAAATTACCGGTTCCACTGTTGCCTTCCGTAACCGCAGGATTATCCACCGACAGTTCAATATCCAAAAGCGTAAGGGAAAGGGTCACCACCGAATCACAACCCGCCTGGTTGGTCAGGGTATGGGTGGCCGTAGTATTGGAAGACGTATAGGTTTTGCCGTCTATCCACTGATAACTGCCATAAGCCGTGACCACATCCGTGCTATAACTTGGATAACATTGCGCGAGTTTCTGAATAAAAATAGTTCCTTCCCCTGAATTCAGGTTGCTGATACCAGTTCCGGGGTCAAAGTCAACGGTTTCTTGAAAATACCCCGTGGTATAAATACTCCCTTTCTGATCCAGGAATATGGCTCGGCCGGTATCATAACTATTTCCCCCCATGGATTTGGCCCAGACAAAATTGCCGTCCCCGTCCAGCTTCTGAATGAAGATATCAAAATCTCCCTTAGCACTTAAGTGATGGGTACCAGTCCCGGGATTAAAGTCAACGGTTTCTTGAAACCTTCCCGTGGTATACACATTATTTTCCGAATCTACCGCTATGGAATAACCAAGATCATCACTACCTCCTCCCATGGATTTAGCCCAGACAAAATTACCCTCCCGGTCCAGCTTCTGAATGAAGATATCATAAGCTCCCTTAGTACTTAAGGGATGGGTACCAGCCCCAGGGTCAAAGTCTGCCGTTGTTTTAAAATACCCTGTAGTATAGACATTGCCTTCCGAGTCTACCGCTATGGATTGGCCAACATCACTATCATCTCCCCCCATGGATTTGGCCCAGACAAAATTGCCCTCCCGGTCCAGCTTCTGCACAAAGATGTCAGTATAATATCCCTTAGCACTTAAGTTGTGGGTACCAGCCCCGGGATCAAAGTCTGTGGTTCCAGTAAAATACCCTGTAATATAGATATTGCCTTCCGAATCCAGAGCGATGGATTGGCCATCATTACTATTACTCCCCCCCATGGATTTGGCCCAGACAAAATTGCCGTCCCGGTCCAGCTTCTGAATGAAGATATCTCTAGCCCCCTTAGCACTGAGGTTATGGGTACCAGCCCCGGGGTCAAAGTCTGCCGTTTCACTAAAATACCCTATAGTATACACATTGTCTTCCGCATCCACCATCATAGAATAGCCACCATCATTACTACTCCCCCCCATGGATTTGGCCCAGACAAAATTGCCCTCCCGATCCAGCTTCTGAATGAAGATATCTCTAGCCCCCTTAGCACTGAGGTTATGGATACCAGCCCCGGGGTCAAAATCAACGGTTCCTTGAAAATAGCCCGTGGTATAGACATTGCCTTCCGAATCTACCACTATAGAATAACCATAATCAAAATTACTTCCTCCCATGGATTTGGCCCAGACAAAATTGCCCTCCCGGTCTAATTTCTGCACGAAGATGTCATAAGCTCCCTTAGGACTGAGATCATGGGTACCAGTACCAGGGTCAAAATCAACGGTTCCTTGAAAATAGCCCGTGGTATACATATTGCCTTCCGAATCTACCACTATGGATTGGCTAACAGCATTACCTCCTTTCCCCACGGACTTGGCCCACTGAAAGTGTAATTCCTGGGCTATCAACAAGGTGTTGCATAAGCCAATTGTAAAGCATAATATAATAAGCTGAATGATTCTTTTGCGTAATCCTTTCATTCTTTAAAACTATTAGTACTGGTATCCCATTTATTCTGTCTTATCACCAAAAGCAAAGCCCAACCTATAGGCCCTTTTTCATGCAAAAAACGTTTGAATAGAACAATTTATCCAATTGCTGTCGCAGACAACCCAAATAGGGCGTGAACAACAAAACTCTTTACCTGGCCAAGCGGATGACGCCTGAATTTTTGTTGGCTACCTTTAAAGGGCTGCCATCGGTAAATTGCCCTTTCAGCACCCATACATAGGCGCCTTGGGCTTGTTCTTTCCCCTTATGCGTACCGTCCCAGCCTCTTTGAGAGAGATCCTCCCAGCTTTCCGAATGAAACACCTCATTGCCTTCACGGTCGAAAATACTGAAACGGATGCTGGACACATTCCCTCCGCCCCGCAGGATCAAACGGTCATTCACCCGGTCACCGTTCGGACTGAACAAAGTCGGCAAAAACAGTTCACTGGAACCGATCTCAAAAACGTGCACCACCGCTGTTGCCGGCAGGTAATTTTCGTTCCCCTCCTGGTGGGCCGTAACCGTAACCGTTCCCGGGCCTTCAATATGAATCGTAGTACCTGTTAAACTCGCCACACCCGAGGCGGGTTGGGTCTCTACCGAAAAGGTAACCGGTAAACCCGATTCTCCACCCGTTGCATAAAGGGAAACCGGATCTCCTCCAACTTTCTTATCAGGTATGGGATCAAAGAGAAGGATTTGAGGTGCTTTTTCAATGGTTAAGGTAGCCGTCAATGTAACCGGAGGACAACTGGATACTCCCGGATCCAACATAGCGTTGACCGTGTAGCTCCCGACATTCGTCTGCTCATTGTTCTGATAAGTCACCGAGGCCCCGGCTGGCAGGCCTTCTACCACCAGGCTGTGCACTGCACCGTCATAGGGATAGTTGGCATCCGAGAAGGTAACTTTGGCCAGGGGAGAAGGATTGACCACAATATTTTGGGTTTGGGTGGCAGTGTTCCCACTTTCGTCTTCAAAGGTCCAGGTGATGATTGTGGTTCCCAGGGTTGTTATCGGGAAACTGGCATCAGAACTCACCGAGACTTTTCCATGAGTATTATCGGAGGCTGTAGGTGAGGTGAGCTCGGAAGCTAGTACCTGACAAAAACCTGTCACTTCGGGCAAGTTGGCCACATCGGGTACAGGTGCTGCTGTATCTTTGATTTCAATCGTTTCTGATGTACTGGTATTGTTTCCGTCACTGACTGTGAGGGTGAGGGTGTAGACAGAAGCGGTCACAAAGTCCAGTCTGTTGATGTCTTTCAGGGTGAGTTCCCCGGTGGCAGGGTCAATGGCGAAGGCATCTCCCCGGTTCCCGCTCAAGATGGACCAATTGGAAAAGGAAGTCCCAGCGTCAGCATCAGTGGCCAAAACGGTACCCAAGACAGTGCCGTTGTCAATGCCATTGCCTAAGGTAAACACCTGTCCCGGAGAAATGATGGGCAGGTGGTCGTCATTGATGATGGTTCCGATTCCTGGGCTGCCTGTAATGACGACATTGGTTCCGGTAGCATCACTTAAGGTAAGGTATACGGTTTCATCGGCTTCAACAATTTCATCTCCATAAATGACAAGCCCAATGGTTTTGGTAGTTTCTCCTACGGCAAAGTTGAGGGTACCGGCACTGGGGATGTAATCACTGCTTGCGGTAGCCGAACCATCCGAGGTGGCATATTGCACCGATGCTCCTCCGGCCGGTGCGGGGTGGGACAAAGAGACTTCAAAGGTCATATGGGCCGTCCCGCTGTTGCCTTCTGTGAGCACAGGATTATCCACCGAAACTTCAATATCCAAAAGCGTGAGGGAAAGAGTGACCACAGAATCACAACCCGCCTCGTTAATGAGGGTATGGGTAGCGGTATGGTTAGAAGCAGTGTAAGTATTGCCATCAATCCATTGGTAACTTCCGTAGGCGGTGACCACATCTTTGCTAAAACTTGGGTCACATTGCCCGAGTTTCTGTACAAAGATATCGCTAAATCCCTTAGCACTGAGGTTATGGGTATCAGTCCCGGGGTCAAAGTCAATTGTTCCGTAAAAAGGCCCTGTGGTATAGACATTATTTTCCGAATCCAGGGCTATAGAATTACCTTCATCTTTACCACTCCCTCCCATGGAAATGGCCCAGACAAAATTGCCCTCCTGGTCCAGTTTCTGGATAAAAATATCTTCACTTCCATTAACAGTTAGGTTATGGGAACCAGCCCCCGGATCAAAGTCAGCGGTTCCGTAAAAACCCCCTGTAATATACACATTGCCATCGGAATCCAGGGCGATGGAATAGCCACTTTCATAACCACTTCCCCCCATGGATTTAGCCCAGACAAAATTGCCCTCCCGGTCCAGCTTCTGCACAAAGATATCTCCAGTCCCCTTAGCACTGAGGTTATGGATGCCAGTACCAGGGTCAAAGTCAACTGTTCCGTAAAAACTCCCTGTAATATACACATTGCCATCGGAATCCAGGGCGATGGAATAGCCAGTATCATCATAACCACTTCCTCCCGTGGATTTAGCCCAGACAAAATTGCCCTCCTGGTCCAGCTTCTGCACAAAGATATCGCTATATTCCTCAGCACTGAGGTTATGGATACCAGTACCAGGGTCAAAGTCAACAGTCCCTTGAAAATATCCCGTGGTATAGACATTACCTTCTGAATCTAAGGCGATGGCTTGGCCAATAGCACTATCACTTCCTCCCATGGATTTAGCCCAGACAAAATTGCCCTCCTGATCCAGTTTCTGCACAAAGATATCTCCAGACCCCTTAGCACTGAGGTTATGGGTACCAGGCCCAGGGTCAAAGTCAACCGTTCCACTAAAATACCCTGTGGTATACACATTGCCATCGGAATCCAGGGCTATAGAATTACCTTCATCTTTACCACTCTCTCCCATGGAAATGGCCCAGACAAAATTGCCCTCCTGGTCCAGTTTCTGCACAAAAATATCATAACTTCCCTTAGCACTGAGGTCATGGATACCAGTACCAGGGTCAAAGTCAACCGTTCCACTAAAATACCCTGTGGTATACACATTGCCATCGGAATCCAGGGCGATGGATTTGCCTTGGTCATGAATACCCCCCCCCCATGGATTTGGCCCAGACAAAGTTGCCTTCCCGGTCCAGCTTCTGAATGAAGATATCACTATATCCCATAGCATTGAGGTTATGGATACCAGTTCCGGGGTCAAAGTCAACAGTTCCGTAAAAATACCCTGTGGTATACACATTGCCATCGGAATCCAGGGCGATGGATTTGCCATAATCATAACTACTCCCCCCCATGGATTTGGCCCATTGAAAGTTTAATTCCTGGGCTATCAGCAAAGTGTTGCACAAGCCGATCGTGAAGCAAAATAAAATAACCTGAATAATTCTTTTGCGTAATCCTTTCATTCTTTCGCAAGATTAGTATCCTATTTTTCCTGTATTATCACCAAAAGCAAAGCCCAACGGTCCTTTTTCATGCGAAAAACGCAGGAAAAGAACAATTTTTCCAATTGCTGTCGCAGACAACCGTATTTGGGCGTGAACAACCGGTGTGACTATGATTTACCTGGCCAAGCGGATAATCCCGGAGTCTTTGTTGGCAATGGATAAGGGAGTTCCATTGGTGAACTGGCCTTTCAAGGTCCATATGTAGGTGCCTTGGGGTTGCTTTTTGCCCTCGCTGGTGCCATCCCATCCTGAGCGAGAAAGTTCCTCCCAATTATCCGAATGAAATACTTCTTTGCCTTCCCTGTCAAAAATGCGGAAGCTGATGCTGGCCACATTGCCACCCCCCCGCAGGATAAAGCGATCGTTCATTTGGTCGCCATTTGGGCTGAACAGGGTCGGCAGAAACAGCTCATTGGCAGTGATTTCAAAAGTTTGAGTCACACGTTGGGCTTCAGAAAATATATCATTTCCCTCCTGACGGGCCGTAACCGTGACGGTTCCCACACCTTCAATAATAATTGTATTGCCTGTTAAAGAAGCCACTCCTGAGGTAGGTTGGGTTTCGATCGAAAAGGAAACCGGTAGACCCGATTCACCGCCTGTTGCCTGTAGTGTGACGGGATTCGCCCCTACTTTCTTATCAGGTAAAGGAGAAAACAGAATGGTTTGAGGAACCTTTAGAAAGGTGACAGTAGCAGTACCCAAAGCCTTATTACCGCTAAGATCCGTCACGGTAAGGGTAACCGGTGTGGATGGTGTTTTGGGAATTTCAAAACTAGAGATGTCCAGGGTTCTGCTGGCTATTCCACAGTTATCACTGCTGCCGTTATCCATATCGTCCACAGTAATAGTGGCTTGTCCGTTAGTATTCAACTGTACCGTGATATCTTTGACCAGCACTGTAGGAGGAGTCACATCTTCGACAGTCACCATAGCAGTACACGAACCGGTATTTCCATTTACATCGGTAACGGTAAGGGTTACTTGATTACTTCCTATCTTGCTGCAATCGAAACTTGTTTTATCTAATGCCATGGAGGCAATGCCATAGTTATCTGAAGACCCATGGTCGATTTGAGAGGCTTCAATAGTGGCCATTCCGTTGGCATCCAAGGATACCGTAATATTCTGACAGAGGACTTGTGTAACACTGCCATCATAGTCCATGCTGAACCGGGGAGCGGCCGTGTTTCCATTAGTGGCTGCATCTTGGGCTACATTGGCTGGCACGTCTACGGTTACGGTTCCGTCAGAAGCCGGGGTAATCAAAGCCGTGTAAACAGAAGCACTGGTTGCCGTAAAATCACTGGCTGTACCATTACCGACAGTAAGATCGCTAATTGCAAATCCTGTTACATCTTCTGAGAAAGTGAAAGTGGCTGTAAAAGCACCATCGGTTGGAGAAGTAGCCCCACTGGTAATTGTAACTGTCGGGCTTGTCATATCTGCATGGATACTGAATGGAGAGGCAGCGGTATTATCAGCTCCTCCAGCATCCCGAGCTACGCCAGCGGCAATATCTACGGTAACCTGTCCATCCGTGGTTGGTGTAATGGTGGCGGTGTAAACCGATGGACTGACTGCATTGAAATCACTGGCTGTACCATTATTTATGGAAATATCTCCTATTTCAAAACCAGTGACAGCTTCATTAAAAGTAATGGTTACATGAAATGTGTTGGTTGGGGAAGTAGCTGTGCTGGTAATGGAAACAGCTGGTGCTACCGGGCTGGTAATTACAGTAGTCCTATTATCAATATCGCTCCGCCCTCCATCGCTTACTTCCAGGGTAAAGGTGCATGTCTCCGTATCGCCAAGGGCAACCCTATTGTCTGTCGGGTTAAAAACAAGTGCTCTTAAACTAGCCTGCAGGCTGGTGGCATCGGTAATGGCTAATACATAAGGCCCTGTTCCTGTTAATCCTGCTCCGGTGAGTATTCCTTTGGCATTGTCATCCAAAGTAATAGTAGCGGATACATTGTCTCCATTGGGATCTTGAACGGTAATAGCCGCGAACGGATTGATGGAGGCCTTGTCATTTATGGTTTGGTTGGTTACCGCCCCAGTAACTACCGGTGCTACAAGAGAGTATTCAATAATTTCATTACCCATGGTACCTACCACAAACATTTTCGTACCATCAACATTGAAAACAAGTGATTTAGGATGTCTTTCCTGCGCCACAACAGAGAATCGCTCCAAATCCCCGGCATAGGTGGCTGTGGACACATCGAAGGGAGTGGAAAGTGAATATTCGTTGATATCATCCCCCGAGGTCCCTACCGCAAACATTTTGGTCCCATCATGATTAAAAGCAAGAGAAGTGGGGGATGTTTCCTGTGCAGAAACTGAAAATCGCTGACTATCGCCTGCATAGATAGCAGTGGATACATCAAAAGCAGTACTCAAGCTATATTCATAAATATCTTGCTTATTTCTTTCCAAAACAAACATCTTGGTGCCATCATGGCTAAAAGCTAGAGAGTGAGGGGAGCTTACCTGTGCGGCCAGTGAAAACCGTTGGCTATCGCCTGCATAGGTGGCTGTGGATACATCAAATGGGGTACTTAATTGGTATTCTTTCACATCTCTCCCATCGTGTCCTAACACAAACATTTTGGAACCATCGGTATTAAAAAGAAAAGAAACCGGGTTTTTTTCTTGTGCCGCTACCGAAAACTTCTCATCATCTCCGGCATAGACCGCTGTGGATACATCAAATGGGATACTTAACAGATATTCCTTAATATCTTTCCCTACTCCTCCTAATACAAACATCTTGGTCCCATCATGATTAAATGAAAGGGAATTAGCAAAATGATTCTCATTGCCTATAGAAAAACAATCTTCATCGCCAGCAAAAATAGCATTGGAAATATCGTAAGCCCCTGGAATGGTATTGATAAAATTTGTTTTTGTAAGTGTTCTGGAACAGCCGTCCAAATCAGTGACAGTCAGGCTTACCTCATAGACTCCTTCGGTGGTATAGGTATGTGTTGGGTTTTGAGTATTGGAAGTTGATCCATCCCCAAAATTCCATTTCCAACTAGTCAATGGCGCTCCGGATGCCGTAGCATCTGTAAAGGAATAGTCATTACCTGTATGGCTGGCTGTAAATTTGATATCCGGCCCAATCACCTGCACATAGTTTGTTCGCGTTTTCTGATCGGTACATCCGTTGGAATCCGTTACTTTTAGTTTTACAGTGTAAATGCCAGGCTTCTCGTAGACATGTGTTGGGTTTTGCTTGGTAGAAGTGTTCCCATCCCCAAAGTCCCAAAGCCAATCGGTAAGGGTTGCTCCTGTTGAAGTTGAAGAGGCATCTGTAAAAGTTGTTGTTAAAGGACCACAACCAAACAATGTACTTCCTGTAAAATCAGCTGTTGAGAAGCTTACTTTTACGGTACCATAACTTACCGAGGAGAGGTTGACCATGGTATCTTTGATAGTAAGCTTAATTTGGAACTCCCCGGCAGATGTATAAGTATGAATTGGATTTTGTGCCGTTGAAGTACTCCCATCTCCAAACTCCCATTTCCAGGTATCCGGCAATACAGATTGATCGGTAAAAAAGACTGTATGAGGTGTGTTACATCCGGTGCTTGGATTCAGTTGGAATTTTGCTATTAATGGCCTGAACTGTAATTCGAAAGTCCCATCATGACCAGCCTCCGTATCCACCACCAGCTTATAATCTCCAATGGGCAAGTCATTCACCCCTAAGACATTGACCCCACCCACCGGGCTGGTAGTTGATTGACCAAGTAAATTACTATGCTCATTATATAAATAAATTGTACCGGCAGGTAAGGTATAGCCACTAAGGTTGAGGTCTATCCTTAGGCTCATTTCCGTACCGGTGGAAAAGGAATAATGAACATCATTACCGGCCTGGGCGGAGGAGTTATTCCCACTACTGGTATTGTCTCCCACCTGCTTTGTAAAAGCATGATTATTAGAAATGGTACCTATATTAATAAGGTTTTGCGCATTTGCTACCCTAAGACTTGCAAAACAAAGGCAAATTATAATTGCTACATGAAAGCCGAGTGGCAGGATCAATATTTTTTTGATAAAACTCTTCTTGTTAGTGCTTTCGAAGTATTGGAAAAAAATGTTCATGTCTATGTCCTCAAGTTTCAAAACCAGTATTAATACTTCATGGAGTATCCTTGCAGCTACAACCCAATTCCATGAAGCTTTTACGAGTATATTTTTCATGCGAAAAACGTATGAAAAGAACAATTTTTCCAATTGCTGTCGCAGACAACCGTATTTGGCCGTGAACAACCGATGCCACCATGCTTTACCTGGCTAAGCGGATGACGCCTGAATTTTTGTTGGCGACCCTTAAGCTACACTTGAGCCAGGTTCTGTCTCAATAGAAAGGTCACCGGTAAACCTGATCCACCTCCGCTGGCTTCCAGTTGAAAGGCATTCTGGGAGATGGTTTTGTCCGGGATCTCCGTAAAAATAATTTCCTGGGGCGCTTTATCAATGGTCAAAGTAGCCGTCAATGTGACCGAAGGGCCCCGGGAGTATCCCGTTGCCAGCATAGCGCTGACCGTGTAGCTCCCGGCATTCGTCTGTTCATTGTTCTGATAAGTAGGCGGGGTACCGCGACTTCACAATACCCCATCACTTCCGGTAAGGTGGCGACATCCGGTACAGGCCCGCCGTATCCCTGATCTCAATGGTTTGCTCAGCACTGGTGTTGCTCCCATCACTCACTGTGACTGTCAGGGTGTAGACAGGGGCCGTCACAAAGTCCAGTCCGTTGATATCCTTCAAAGTTAATTCCCCGGTAGTGGGGTCAATGGCGAAGGCATCGCCCCGGTTCCCACTGAGGATGGTCCAGTTGGAAAAGGAAGTCCCTGCATCCGTATCCGTGGCCAGCACCGTTCCGATCACAGTACCATTATCAATGCCATTGCCCAAGGTAAACACCTGTCCCGGAGAAATTACCGGCAGGTGGTCGTCATTGCTTATGGTTCCGGTTCCTGTGCCGTTTGTAATCACTACATTGGAACCGGTAGGATTGCTCAGGGTAAGAAGTACTGTCTCATCAGCCTCCACCATTTCATCCCCCAAAATTACAATATCTACCGTTTTGCCGGTTTCCCCTTTGGCAAAGCTCAGAGTACCGGAGATAATTGTGTAATCACTCCCTGCCGTAGCCGAATCGTCTACACTGGCATACTGTACCGTTGCTCCTCCGTCAGGAGCTGGGTGGGGCAAAGAGACCGTAAACCTTAAATTGCCGGTTCCACTGTTGCCTTCCGTAACCGCAGGATTATCCACCGACACTTCAATATCCAAAAGTGTGAGGGAAAGGGTCACCACCGAATCACAACCCGCCTGGTTGGTCAGGGTATGGGTGGCCGTATTATTGGAAGAAGTATAGGTATTGCCGTCTATCCACTGATAACTGCCATAGGCCGTGACCACATCCGTACTATAGCTGGAGTCACACTGACTCAATTTTTGCACAAAAATATCTTCACTTCCATTGGAAGTCAGGTTACTGCTCCCGGGGCCGGGGTCAAAGTCTACCGTTCCTTCAAAATACCCTGTCGTATAGATATTTCCCTCCGGGTCTACCGCGATAGAACTGCCTTTGTCATCACGACTCCCTCCCATGGATTTGGCCCAGACAAAATTACCTTCCACGTCCAATTTCTGTACAAAAATATCCGAATCTCCATTGGAAGTAAAATCTACCGCTTCACCCAAAAAACCCGTAGTAGTATAGACATCTCCCTTTTCATTAAAAGACCCCGTAGTATACACATTCCCCTCCGGATCCACTGCAATGGACTCTCCATAATCATTACCTCTTCCTCCTATGGACCGGGCCCAGACAAAATTACCTTCCCCGTCCAATTTCTGCACAAAAATATCCCAACCTCCATTGGCAGTCAGGTGATTACTCCCGGGGCCGGGGTCAAAGTCTACCGTTCCATAAAAATACCCCGTAGTATACACATTTCCCTCCGCATCCACTGCGATGGAAAAGCCATTATCATCACTACTTCTCCCCATGGATTTGGCCCAGACAAAATTACCTTCCACGTCCAGCTTCTGTACGAAGATATCCGAATCTCCAATGGCAGTCAGATTACTAGTACCAGGGCCGGGGTCAAAGTCTACCGTTTCATAAAAAGATCCCGTAGTATACACATTCCCCTCCGCATCCACCGCAATGGACTCTCCAAAATCATTACCTACTTCCCCCATGGATTTGGCCCAGACAAAATTACCTTCCCCGTCCAGTTTCTGCACGAAGATGTCATTGCTTCCATTGGAAGTCAGGTGACTAGCACCCGGGCCGGGGTCAAAGTCTACCGTTTCATAAAAAGATCCCGTAGTATACACATTCCCCTCCGCATCCACCGCGATGGACTCTCCATAATCATTACCTACTCCCCCCATGGATTTGGCCCAGACAAAATTACCTTCCCCGTCCAGCTTCTGCACGAAGATGTCATAAAGGCCAATGGCAGTCAGATTACTAGTACCAGGGCCGGGATCAAAGTCTACTGTTTCACGAAAATACCCTGTAGTATAGACATTTCCCTCCGGATCCACCGCGATGGAATAGCCATGATCATAACTACTTCCCCCCATGGATTTGGCCCAGACAAAATTACCTTCCCCGTCCAGCTTCTGTACGAAGATATCCGAATCTCCAATGGCAGTCAGATTACTACTCCCAGGGCCGGGATCAAAGTCCACCGTTCCTGAAAAAAAACCTGTAATATACACATTCCCCTCCGCATCCACCGCGATGGAATAGCCTTTATTAACACTACTTCCCCCCATCGACCGGGCCCACTGAAAGCTTGGTTCCTGGGCTATCAAGGGTGTGCTGTACAAACCTAAAGTAAGGCCAAATAAAATAACCCTAACGATTCCTTTCATCCTTTAAAACTGTTTGTGCCGGTATGGCGATACCTGTTTTCTTTCTGCTTTCACGAAAAGTAATGCTAATCCATTAGCCTCTTTTTTTCAGGCAAAAAACGTTATAAAACACAGTTTATCCAAGTTTTGCCGTAGACAACCCAAATAATGTCCCAAAGCCGCTCGAGAAAATAAAAGAGGCTAAACCGGGAGCTGGGCTGAACAGGCTACGCAGTCTATTGTAAAAACAGTAAAGACTTCATGCTAAAGCCCTATTTTTTAATCCAGAAAGGGAGCGATACAATTGATAAAGGCCTCTTTATACAACCTGCCAATCGGTACTTTGCAGGCGCCCAGCAGGATCTCATTTTTAGAAAGATCTATTTGTGAAATTTTTTCTTTATTGATGATAAAAGAACGATGCACCCTTAAAAAGGCATTGTTCGTCAGTTTTTCTTCCAATTTTTGTAAAGGCATGCGAGTTTCAATTATTTCTTCTTCGACATTAATTTGACAGACCTTATCTTTCGCCTCTACACAGAGAATATCGCTTATTTTAATTTTAATCAGCCTTCTCTTCGATTTCACAAAGAGTACCCCTTTCAGAAAGTGGTCTTCCTGCCAGCCTTGGAAAGGCTCCTGATCATGCTGGCTTTTGGAAAATTTATAGATGGCCAACTCTATGGCTGCTTGCAAGGTTTCTTTATCGTACGGTTTGATAATATAGGCATAAGGGTCGGTCAACTTGGCTCTTTCAAAGGTTTCCTTATCTCGGTAGGAAGTAATGAAGATGGCGGGAAGGGCTTTTTTCTTGTTGAGGCGTTCCATCATTTGCACGCCATCAAGACTTCCGGCCAAATGTATGTCCACCAGAAGCAAATCCGGTTGAGCAGTGGCTATCATATCCAGAGCTTGTTCTGCCTCTTGGGCTATTCCCGCCAAGTCATAGCCCATTTCATCCAAATACATCTCCAGGCGGTTGGCATGAATAAAATCGTCTTCTACGATCAGTACTTTTACTTTTGACATTTGAATTCGTTTCGTTTAGCTGGCCTTAGCATATTTTGTAGGTAGTGTAATCGAAAAGACACTTCCTTGATTGGGTTTACTTTTAATTTCAATCGTTCCGCGATTCATCCGGACAAAATCATGGACCAAAATAAGCCCCAAACCCGTTCCTTTTTCCGCACTGGTACCAAGTGTACTTTTAGCACCGTCAAAGGTAAAAAGCCGCTTAAGTTTCTCTTCTTCTATTCCCATACCATTGTCTACTACATCTATTCGTACTCCTTCAGGCTTCTTTTCAGCAAACAAACGCACAGTCCCTCCACTAGGCGTAAACTTAATACTATTATTGATCAGGTTTCTAAAAATAGTGCTTAAGGTTTCTTTATCGGCATGTACATGCACTTCTTTGGAGATCGTTGCTTCCAGGTGAATATCTTTGGCAGCTGCCATATCTTTAAAATATTGCAGGCTTTCATCTACTAACGATTTGAGGGCCAATCGCTGAGGCTGATAAGGCATGGCCCCTTCCTGGCTTAAGGCCCACTTTAATAAATTATCGAGGAGTGTATTTACTTTCTGAGCAGAGTCTTCTATTTGTAATGCAATTTTATGCAGGTTGGCAATATTCCCTTTTTTAATATTATAATTCAACAACCCGGAGATGCCTTGTAGAGCCGTAACCGGTCCCCGCAGGTCATGGGCAATAATGCTGAAAAATCTGTTCTTAGTCGCATTCAGTTGGGCCAATTCTTCTTTTTGAGCCACTAGCAATTGGTTGGTTTTCTGCTTTTGCCGATAGGCCTGAAACAATAAGCCGGATAAAATTATTAATAATAATGAACCGATAATGAAAAAAGTAACCAGTTTGTTTTTTTGGGCTATCGTAGCGGTTTGCTGCTCTGTCCGCAACTTTAACAATGTATTTTCAGCTTCTTTTTTAGCGGTTTGGTATTTAGTTTCAATATCGGAAATAATGACTTCCTTGGTTTTAGTAAATACGGAATCTTTTAAGGAGGTGTACTGCTTATGGTATAAAAGTGCCTGTTCATATTGCCCAAAGGTTTGATAAATATTGGAAAGTGTCCGATAAATATTGGACTCCATATTTTGGTCACCGGCTTCCTTGGCAAGGTTCAGGCTTATTTGGGCCAGTCCGGCAGCCTGTTTAAAATCCTTTAACTTCAAATAAACCTTTGCCAGCCTCTCGGTGGTGTGCGCTACTCCCTTTTGATTATTGAATTGCTCTTTGATTTCCAATGATTTTTCTAAATACAGAATGGCTAATGGAAGATCGCCCTGCTCATCGTAAAGTTCCCCCAGGTTATTGTAGCTGATAGATAAGCCATAGTCATCTCCCGTTTCTTTGTCAATGGCGATTACCTGCATCCTGTAGTCCAAGGCTTTTTCAAAATCTCCTTTTTTCCGGTAAATGATTTCAATATTACTCAGTGCATCCGAAATGTACGACTTATTTTGAATTTCTTGACTTTTCTCAAGCGACTGAAAATAATACTCCAAGGCTTTATCATACTTCTTTTGATGCCGGTACACCTCCCCGATCGTATTGAGGGTGCTGGTTGACTTTGTCCCTCCCAAGGAATCTTTCAATGCCAAAGCCTTGAATAGATAATTTAATGCGGTGGGGTAATCCGCTTTGGCTGAATAAACAAACCCGAGATTATGGAGTATGCTGGCTTCACTTTCCCGGTCTTTCGTGGCCGAAAATATAGCTCTGGCTTTTTCATAGAAACCCAAGGCTGTTTCATGCCGGCCCAAATGCGCATATACAGAACCTAAATCCTGATAAGAAGATCCTAATTGACTTTGATTGCCTATTTCCATAGCGTACGAAACGGCCTGTTCTCCGAAAATGACAGCTTCCGCAAAATTAACAGAGCCGTTATAAAAACATAAATCCCTCAGGACCATCACTTTCTTCTCCCCGGAAACACTAGGTAAAATAGTTTTAAGACTGTCAATGGTCGCCTGGTTTTGCCCCAGGCCGGAAGTGGTAAAATATAAAAAGCCAATCAGGAAAAGTAGATGTTTTTTCATAAGCATTTCAGAAACTTGATAAAGTTCTCAGATAGGGTTGGGTCGCTAATCATTGGTTTTCATACCATGAAGTGGTTTAAACGTATAGTTTTTGACCGAAAATAGAATCAAAATCGGCTCATCAACGCACTTTTTGAAGAGAATAGCCAAAGCTATTGTTGAAAAAAGTAACACAGAGGAGGCCTTTTTGAAACATTTTTCAGCAAAAAGTAAAAGTTTAATTCACTTCCATAATTAGTTGTATAAAAGCAAGCTGTTAAAGTAGGAAAATTATCCCGGAAGGCGTAAAAATCTGTCAGTAATTTACCACTAAAACAGTATTTCAGTGCTTATCATCGCTCCAAAAGAGCGTACTACCAGGCAAAAAAACGTTTTGGGACTATCACTGTCTCTCCCCAAAGTAGTATTAAGAATGGGAAAATCTTTTCTTTTGCCGAAGAAAGGGGCGGTGTTTCGTTGGACCTAAAAAACGGGATATTTTCACTTCTAACACCAGCGATTGGTCTCTAAGTACCGGGGGAGTGTTGCCTCCCCTTACTTTTTTATCATTTCCACCAAACAATGTAATAATAACGGCAGGCTATTTAGGCTAAAAACAAGTTGATGAAAATACAAAAAAGCCGGGCTAATATGATTGGGAAATATTAGCCCGGCTTTTATACTTACTAAGCGACCTTGGCTTTTCGGCTCATGGCACGGGGGGCGGCTTTCCTTTTTTCGTCTCTTTTCAAGGTAATAGCAATGGAGAAAGTAAGAAGAGAACCGATTAACCAGAATATATCAATCAATAAGATATCATTGTATCCTCTGGAGTAGGTGACCCAAATCCAGTTGCCTGAGATAATACCGTTCGCTACAGGTACCAGAACACCCAATACAGCGCCAATGATCAGGCTGTATTTGTTGGTAAAAAAATTGTCACGTTTGGCCGTAAACAGAACAATAAAAAATAGCCAGGCATAGAAAAAGATTTGATAGATGGATGTCATCCGGGAAGCATCAAACTCATGTACAAATAGTTTGACAGCCAAAAACGTAAAGGCAGTGGCAGGAAACATACTCAAACAAATCGCCAGATAAACCCATCCGAGCCATCTGTTAAATTTCCGTTTTCTCTCTTCTACATTTTTTTTATCCCTGGCCACTAGCCAAATCAAAACCCCGGATAGAATCACAAAGCAAGAAGCAATTCCTAAAATGAAATATACCACTCTTAAGCCGGTTCCTCCGAAATCCCCGAAATGCAGTCTGTACAACACTCCAGTCGCTCCGTCTATATAAGAAGTATTTTCAAAGGGATTTTTTTCATGGATTATCTCCCCACTCTTGCCATTAAACACTAATTCCCCCTCTCCAATAAAGTCACGGGAATATTCGGGATGCCCTTCCACGGCTACGTGCATATTGGCATCTCCATAATTGTAGATCTTAACAGACTTTATGTAAAAGTCGGACCAATACGATTGCGTTGTTTCAACAAAGCGATTGAAATCTACCTCTCCCTCCAGTTTAGCCATTGCCATCGGAAATTCTTTATTACCGAGCCCCAAGTCGTCATACATTTTTTGGGTATCCCCTTCGTACAAAAAGGACAGAACAGGGGGAGACATTACTGTTGTGCTAATAATAAGGAATACGCCCGTTACGGCATATACGAATTGATAGGGAAGCCCTAAAATGCCCAGGGCGGTATGGGCATCGGTCCAAATGTTTTTCCAACTTGCTTTCGGCCTAAAAACATAAAAACTAGAAATGATTTTTTTCCAATGTACGATCACCCCTGTAATGACCGCAAAGAGAAAAAAGAAAGAGACAATTCCTGCAATCAAATACCCGGACCTCCCATATAAATTGAGCTGTGCTAAAAAATGTAAGCGGTACAAAAATTCGCCTATGGAGTAGTTACTGGCATAAGTATACGTTTTAAAGTCATCGATATTCATGTAATAGTAGCTTCCCCTTTTTCTACCCTTTTGCTCGCCTGTGGTAGCTTTTGGAGCGGATAGGTTCACGGCTATTCTTTGGCCTTCCAGGTACTTTGAAAAAGTAATATCTCTACCATATAGATCCTGCCCTTGTTGGAGGGTATCAAGCATTGCATTGAGGTCCAAATCCGGCAAGTTACTTTCCAATACAGGTTCATTTCTCTCCCAGCTAATTATTTCGTCTCGAAAGAAAGAAAAAGAGCCGGCAAAAAATATCACATAAAGTACTGCGCTGATCACAATCCCACTGATGGTATGAGTGTGGAATAATATATTGAAAACTCTGTTGCTCATCTTCATCATGGGATAGGATGGTAAATTTTTCCGACATACATAATTAGTGCAAATACGAACGTAATCGCTAAGTAAATGCCCCAGGTTTTCCAACCGTTTTTTACCAGAAAAGCGATAATTAACAGAGCTACCCAAATGATGAATCCTACAAACCTGAGGGTCATAATGACGTTGGCATGGTTTAACCAATACGCCAGAGCCAAATGCAGTGACATAGTGACCATGTATCCCCCCAATATTCCAGCAGATATTTTGGCAAAACGTTGGCTAAATGATTTGGTTAAATATTTTTTATTAGCAGGCATTATGATTAAATAATTTCTAAAAGGAGAGAAAGTAAAAAGACCACTGAGACAATTCTAATAGTGACATATTGCAAAGGTGACAGGACGATTATCAAACTTCCTACGGTCATCAGTGTTACAAAAAACGCAAAAATTCCCGAGCCGACCCCAAAATGAATGATACTTACGACCAATGTTACAATGAGTAAAAAGCTACCTATATATTTACTGTATTGAAGGTGATTCTGTACCCAAAGTTCCAGCTTTCCGGAACGGTTGAGATCCGCTTTTTTCGAAGTGTTATAAAAAACATAAAACCCTAAAAAAGCGATAAAGAAAATTATCGTAACCATGATATGAAATTTGTAGTAGACATTATCACCAATGAATTCGTACCGGCAAGTTTACGGGTCTCGGTTTTCAGATACCCGGAGCTATAGCCGGACTTCGCTAGAAGCATGTCTGGCCTAAACCATTCGTGATAATGCCTATTAAAAGAAAGTTTACATACTAATTTTTTGAGTGGCACATCTCCATATAGATTGGTAGGCTGTTGTTTTGGTTTTACCCGCTTCGCCTTTATTATAGGTAGTCGCCTCTATAAAGTATATTCCTTCTTCATCAAAGTTAATTTTCAACTCACCTTTGCCATTGCTTTTTACTTTTTGTTCTTTACCGGAAGGTAAAAAGACAGTTACTGATACATCTCCTTTGATGTCACCATTTAGATACGTCTTGAATATTTTTGCCGGTTGCTTTTTTAAAGATACACTTTCTTCTATCAAAGCTAAGCCAATCGCATTGGGGCCTACGGGTGGCACCGGTGAACTCTTACCTATAAGCACTTGGGCAAAAGCATTAAACTGATAGGCCGTTCCGTCAGCAGGATCTTTAGCGGTATGATGTATTTCCAAACGGTAAACCCCTTCTTTTTTGGGTGTAAATGCCGCCACAAAATGATCGCTTTGAGCACTTGTCTTCAGTTTGCTCTTTTTTCCATTGGGTGCAATCAGCCATAATTCAAATTTTGCGACATCGGAATACCAGTCGCTTATCTGTTCATTTGTTCTATCTTCAAATTCACTGTAGTATACTTTTACATCCTGTTTGGTATTTAATTTTCCCGAGCCCTCGGTATCAATATAGAGTGCATGTGCTTGAACATAACTCAGGCTTACAAATGACAACAGGAAAGAGAGGCATAGTAGTTTGATCTTGTTTTTCATGATCTTTTTTTCTTTAGAGTGAATAAAAAAGGGAATAACAATGAGCACTATTGGCAATCAAGACGATTAGCTATAGAATCCTCTATATGATTTTGGATCGTGCCGTCTGAAAAATTGATATACTGCCACAAAAACACTAAGAATTCATAAGGATAACCACTCATAAATAAAAGACCTGTAGCTGAAAGGCTTTGTGACATTTTATGCTCTTTTCACTTTGCAAACAACCTCATCATAACATTGTAAATTCCGACTATTTAGACTAAATAAAAATAATAACGCGAACTTAGTGGCTATTCTCTATTTAAGCAACTTACTTTGAATAATTCTAAATAATATTTAAAAAGTAGGCTGATACTACGTATACAGATTGTTTGAAAGCCTGTCTAAAATTTTGCAACCCCCTATTTCAGGAGCCTCAGCATCTATTTTGAGAGCTTTAAACCGATACTCACCGACAAAGGAACAACTCCCGAGGAGCGGCCCCACAACGAATTTCCGGCATATTCTTATTGGAATTCGCTTTTTACAAAAACACTAGCAGCTTCTTTAAGAAAGGCTTCATACATTTGAATTTTGTCATCGCCTGTTTTGATAAGCGTTTCGTGCCCAGGCTATACCACTTTTTAGCGCATGGATCAACCTTTGATGTACCATATCCAAATCATAGCCATACGGGCCATCATGAATTCCTTGTGATAAGTTTTTAAGGTTCAGAGCAACACTTTTCAATTGTTCCACCATTTTTACGGGCACTTTTGTGGAATCAGAGTTCAACTTATTTAATGAAATCACAGACGCATCCACCAACTCAGCAGCCGTTTCAAGATCTTCTTTTATATTGTCCGGAAGCTTGAGTACCGTTCCTTTGCTCTGATTATTTCTCAGCTCAAACAAGGCTTTTTCATGCCTCATAAACCGTGCTCTTGCTTCGATTATTTTCTCGATTTCATTATGAATAACCGGATCAAGGCCTAATTTGGGATCGCAAAGCAAGGATTTCAAAGAAGGGACCCGGATCAAAGTACTCTCTTTGATGGCATTCACAATGTCATTGTAAATCGCTACAATGGAGGAATAATGCCGGTTGCCATAATAGGTTCTACACAAATTCCATAACGTTTCCCCCCTTTGAAATACATGAACCGGAATTGTATCCTTGGAGGGGGTTTTGTTATCTGATGTAGCGAGAGGGGCTATATTCTTGTCGGGAGTTGAATGGGCATGAACCGTATCTGCCATCATATTCTTCGATTTTCCACTTTCCTCAGCCTTGTCCCGGGTACAGGCATAGAGCATAAAACCCATCAAAATCAAGTAACTGACAGCTTTCATATTTCGAAATATTTACGGCCATAACCAGTTTGGCAAGTTAGCCAATTTATTTCAAAGCCACCAGAGGAAAAAGGAAGTAATAACGGGCAAGAGACATTGATGAACCGGACAAAACTCAGGCAAGCTCCTATCCATCCAAATCTGTCTTTACCCGCTTGTTATTTTTTCTTCAAGATGTTGATGGTTAAATGCTTTCTCATATTTCACTTTGCCATCAGGACCTGAAAACTTTAACGAGTTATTTCAAGAGCGACTCCCCTATTAAGTCTACTTCCTACGTTCCACAAAATGTATCAGGTATGTATCATAAAGACCTCTTATTCATATCTAATTATAATAGACCTTTACATGAATTTTGATTCATCTTGGATGAACTAGAAGTATTGAGGTACCTTCTATCGGGAATTGGGTCAAACGTTTTCAATCTCACAATAGATATTTGTATAAATAATAGGATATCCCATGAATATTTCAGCGTCTTCGTTCCAACTTAATATTGCCTTCTCTTTAGCTTCATTTTCATTTCCTTCAAAGTAAAGTTGAAAATCCTCGCTCAAACCAGTCTCATAACCATCAAAGAAGTAATACTCCGC
The DNA here is from genome assembly GCF_039710355.1 of Rapidithrix thailandica. Taxonomy (NCBI): domain Bacteria; kingdom Pseudomonadati; phylum Bacteroidota; class Cytophagia; order Cytophagales; family Flammeovirgaceae; genus Rapidithrix; species Rapidithrix thailandica. The sequence continues at coordinate 360,204 of NZ_JBDKWZ010000006.1, forward strand.
TTTATACAAACCATCTTTTAATTTCTTTATCCCTAATGTTATCTCAACATCGGAAGTAAAGATTTTTTTTTCTTCATCAAAGATATATAACCCTATCGTCTTTTTTTGTGATATTAATTCTTCCAACTTTTGTTTAGTGTGAACCATGAATATAATATTCTATATATTACAAGAAAAAATGACTATCAAACTTTAAAATTAATCTCACCTACAACTTTTAAACTCTTTTTTAGAGTAATAAGACTTCATGGTTGAATTCCCAATTGTAATTTGTTATAATTCCTCAAAATTACTTTCTATAAATTAACTCTCCGTTTTTCGCTAGATCCAAATTAAAACATACAATCAACGAAATTAAGAGAAAGGGAAATACAAAAGCAAAACAAAGTCAACAACACCTTGAAACAGAAATTTTCGACTTTCTCTTAATTAGCCTTAAGAAATTTGCTCCTCTCCTTCCAACCCCAATAAACCTCCTATCATCGCATACATGATATCATTAAAACTGCCAAAACCTTTCTCCTATCCGCTCAAAATATTGTTGAGTACAATGAATTTTATTGTTTTCTCGCTCTGAAGGGGTGAATAAGCCAAGCATACAATTATATTCATAAAATGACAATTGATTTATCAAAAAATCTACCCACTCATCTACTTTATAATCATCAATAGTACCAACAGGTTGAAATTGATTTTTCTCATAGGCATATGGCATGTCAACAATAAACAAGTCTGTGTAAATTTTTGAAATTCCTGAATTGTCCATTACGACTTCTTTTATACGCGACTTAATACCTCCTAAGATTGTGGGGACGTTACATCCATACCTTTCAAAATTCCGTTCTAAAGGCCAGTATATATGTTGTATTTGATCCTCGTAATAATATTTCAAATCCCAATAAGCCCTTGAATTAAAATCTTCTTCGAATACCGAATCTCGTAATTGAATAAAATCACCTGTTTTAAATTCAGGAATTATGACTTCTCTATTTTCAAAAAATTCTTTGTCTAAAAAGTCGTTTACGAAGTCTTCCTCTAAACCTTTTCTTTGATTAAAAAAATCTTCTACTGGCTTAAACTTGGGAGTAGACCTCACAAATTCCAGCCATAAAAAAGTATTAAAATCTTTCCTCTTTTTGATTTTAGCAAATGGGACTTCCACTACCTGTGATGTTTTTTTATGTTGGAAACGAATATGTATTCCGTGCGGATTCCCTACCCAATTAGATTTTTCTTGATCATCGAAAAAAGAATAATCCATTAAACCATCACATAACTCAATGTATTCCTTCAGAGACGCTTTGGTTAATTCCACCATATTTTTCGGGGGCTTTTCCTGATTCATTTTTAATTACTCATAATAATTAATGCTAAAACCAAAACTATATCTATTAAACCTTATCACGAATGATTTTGTATAGGAAATTTCAGACATTGATTTCTGCGAAATTTGCTAGAATAATGGTTTGTTTATTTCTAGGAATTGCTCTATAAGAAATCATTCGTGATATCCTTTATTAGTTTTCCATTAAAAGTAACCCATCTGAGAAGATCTCCAAAAATCATCTGTTTTTCAAAGCTACCAGAGGAAAAAGGAAGTAATAACGGACAAGAGACATTGATGAACCGGGCAAAAAAGGAAAGCGGATTCGGACGGAGAAGCCCGTCCTAATCCGCTTTCCTTTTCGTAGAGCATTTATGTTGAACGGGGCGGCTCTTCTTTCAGTAGCCTGCGAAGGATCTTTCCTACATTCGATTTCGGCAATTCTTCTCTAAATTCTATATGCCTGGGGACTTTATAAGCCGTAAGGTTTTCCCTACAATAGGCGAGCAACTCCTCTTTGGTTAAAGACGGATCTTTCTTCACTACAAAAATTTTAACTACCTCAATGGACCTATCGTCCGGTACCCCCACAGCACCCACTTCCAGTACTTTTTCATGTCCGGAGACCACCTCCTCAATTTCATTAGGATATACATTGAACCCGGACACAAGGATCATTTCTTTTTTACGGTCCACAATCCTGAGAAACCCATCCTTGTCCATGACGCCAATATCTCCGGTCTTGAACCATCCCTCTTTGGTAAATACCTTTTCGGTCTCCTCCGGCCGGTTCCAATAGCCTTTCATTACCTGAGGCCCTTTCACATAAATCTCCCCGGGTATCTCTGCAGGCACTTCTTCTCCCTCATCATTGGCAATCATAATTTGAGTGCTGGGTATTGGCAAGCCCACCGTTCCAATTCTCTCTTGCCCTGTCAGAGGAATATTAGACGTCAGCACGGGGGAAGTTTCCGTCAAGCCGTAGCCCTCTGCTATGGGAACTCCGGTTTTGTTTTTCCAACGTTTGGCTACATCCATTTGCAAAGCCATTCCCCCGGCACAAGCAACTTTTAAATGAGAAAAATCCACCCGGTCAAAGTTCGGATGATTCATCATACTGTTGTACAATGTGTTGATACCGGCCATAACAGAAAAAGGATATTTTTCCAATTCTTTGATAAAGCCTTTTATATCGCGCGGATTCGTAATCAATACATTTCTAGCCCCCAACTTGATTACTGTGAAACAACTAACCGACAGGGCATATATATGATAGAGCGGCAAAGGAGTAATCACAATTTCCTCCCCTTTTATCAAACGTACTGACAACCAAGTGGAAAGTTGCTCTACATTGGCTACCAAATTGGTATGAGACAATTCAGCTCCCTTGGATACCCCCGTAGTCCCTCCGGTATACTGAAGAAAAGCGGTATCCTGGCCTTTGACCGCCACTCGTTGGAACCGTTTTCGACTGCCTCTTTTTAAAGCCTCACGAAACGATACAGCTGAAGGAAGCCGGTAAGCAGGCACCATTTTTTTGATGTACTTCACCACTCCATTCACGATCAACTTCTTCAAACCGCCCAACTGATCCCCTATTTCGGTAATAACAATATGTTTGATAGACGTTTCCGTTACAATTTTCTCCAGGTTATACGCAAAATTAGCCAGGATCACGATGGCTTCCACTCCGGAATCTACAAATTGATGTTTCATTTCGCGTGCGGTATACAAGGGATTTGTATTTACGACAATCAAACCTGCCCGCAAAGCTCCAAGCATGGCAATGGGATATTGCAATACGTTCGGCATTTGTATGGCGATACGGGTTCCGGCTTTTAAGCCCAAGTCTTGTTGCAGGTAGGTGGCAAAGTTTTGAGAAAGCTGGTCCAGGGCCTTATAAGAGATCGAAGTGCCCATACAATCAAAGGCCGGTAATGGGCCGTAGTCTTGAAAGGCTTGCTCTATCAAATCGACCAAGGATTCATATTGATGAGCATTTATTTCATGCGGTATTCCTTCTGGATAGTGTTTCTTTTGAGAATTTGATTGGACTTCCATTGTAAAATCATGTGCGGTTTTTTGAATAAATTGTAGTGAGCCTCTTTTCATGAGGATATTTGGAGTTAGTCGCAGGTAGGTATTATAGACCTTCCCGGTTAGTGAAGATAAGAAATGATACGAAACGATGCTTAAAATTTGAGAATGTTCTATCTCATAACGTTTGTTAATTCCCTTTTTTTTCAAGCGATAATCGAGGAAAAATTCTATAAAACATACAGATCTGATCAGGTACACCAGCCTCTCTTTTGTATTCGCAAAATCCAATACGGTCACCAAACGAAGTGCTTTGAGGGCTTTATGTTTATAATGCCTTCTTTAGATTGATTCTTCGAATGGTTGCCAACCTCTCAATTTCCGTATCTCGTCTACCAGTTGGGGAAGCAGTTCACTGCTTTTTCCTCTCAGGAGAAATCCTGTTCTACTGTCTCTTATCTCTTCACTAAATAAATTATCTTCAAGGTTTATATCCACTACAATACCTTGCTTAAACCTAACGGTATCAAAAATTTGATTGGGTAAATTTGTTGTTCCCATCGTCCCCACAATCAAGAGGAGCCCCGTCTTACCAGCTATTTTAAGGGCCGATTCCGATCTATAATACCTTTCGTTGTAGAACTCATCAAACCATAACACATTTGGTCTGCATATCGCATCACATTCAGGACATCTTAACAACTCCCATTCCGCACCTGTGAGGCCTTCTCCTTGTTTCTTTTCGCCTATTTCTTGGGGAAATTCATATAATGTCCGAGTACAATTTAAACTACATCGAATATGGTCAATATCTCCATGAATCTGATAAGTTCTATGATCACTGTTGCCTGCTTTTAAATGGAGACCGTCTACATTTTGAGTGATCAAAGTGAACCTATCCCGAAAAATATTTTCCAGTTTTGCTATAGAAGTATGTCCCAAGTTAGGTTGAGCTCTTTTACAAATAGTTCTACGGTACAAAGCAAACTTCCATACTTCCTCCGGTTTTTTTTGAAAAAAACGCAAGGTTCCAATTTCTTCCGGTTTATAGTTTCGGGACCCTTTTGTCCAATACCCTTCCACTCCTCTATAAGTAGGGATACCACTTTCAGCCGATACCCCAGCACCTGTCAGTACCATTAATTGCCTATCTCCTTGTAGAAATTTCTCTAATAAGTATGTAAGTTCTTTTGATAGCATTTTGATTACTTAAAATATGATATGATCTATATTATACAACCCTCAGTACTTTTAATCAAAAATCGAATTACAATCCTTACATATCTTACTTGGCCTTAACAACCCTGAGTCTGAGCCTTGGCTACCACATATCGGACAAGAATGATTTTCACCCGGTTCTTCAACAAAGAAATTAAAATACACAGGAGCCTCTAAGTATTCAGCAAGTTGTTTTCTAATTCGTTCTCCTTCAATATTGAGCTTTCCATTTTTATAGTTCGTCAACTCACCCAAGGCATCTTTTCCAAAAAAACCACTTGCCAACCAGTTAAGATAAAACCGTTGATGATAATTTTGCCACTCTTCTATAGTAATGTCAAGAGGAATTCTCGAATAGGGAATTTGCTTTAAACAAGTTCCACAAATAAGTTCTTCATCAAAGGAGGAGATAGAGAGTCCTCGAAGGATATAAAATTCAGAAGCTTTACATTGACAGTTTTCAATATTGTCTAACTCAATAATCACATCTAACTCTTCTGTGGTAATGGGATTGGTCACAAGTTGATTTTTAAATTTTACAGACCAATATTCTTGTACTTTTGAGCTTGAAAGCCAATTAATGAAAGAATTTCTATCTCTAAAAATCACAATGAGTTCTAATGAATCATTTTTACGTCTTAGTTCTCGAGGTTCTAAATAAATAAGATGCTGTTGGTACAACGTACCTGAGAGACTAATGAAATCTTCTCCAGAATTATTCTTTCAGCTAGAAGTAATTCGATTTTTGCCGCTATTGGTTTCTCTTTTTTCATGAATTAAGATGCATACCTCTGATAAATATTTTTTCTATTTCTCAAAGGTTAATATCTTGATAAGAATATTTACAAAGAGAAATATACATAATTCTTCTATGAAAATGAATGAGACTACTCTGTAACCCGCCCTGAAATAGGTTGATAAGTTTACCTTACTAAGGCTATCTAAGGATAGTCATTCTTATGTATCTGATTAGGGATTTCCATACAGTATCTGTTTTTTAATGCATTAAATTTTGATGGGTTTACTATTTTAATAGGAGTAACACGAGACACAATCTTAAAAGAACAAAATTCCTCCTTGAGGATAGAAACTATTAATCAATAATCTTTTATAGTCATTGAGAAGTTAGCCCCGTAACTTAGGTTAAAAGTTGACATAAATTTTAAGCCCACAAATTTTTGTGGGCTTTATTATATTCCCCCTCTTCTACAAAGACCATCAAAATAGGGGCACAACAGCATCATTTTCGATTATATCGGCAAACCCATTGCCGCCTATAACGGGGAGGTGGAATACGATATTTACGGCAGGCAATATCCGCAGCTAAACCAAAGGGAAGTAACATTTTATTCCTTTCCGGAACCAGGGGCAAATCATTATCATAATGGAAGAAAATATAACTACTTTTAGCACCCAGCAAAATCACCCAACATGCGCATCGCGATTTTGCAGACCTTCATGGAAAACTATTACTCCCGTTTAAACTGGTGGATTTGTATCAACAAGAGACTGGGAAAAAAATGGATTTGATTGTACAATTCGGGGATTTAGGAGCCTATCCCGGTTTTTTACCTAAAGGCGATAGTAGTACAGAATCGAATGAAAATGATGGTACTTTAGGACGTTTACTAGCTTAAAAAAGGATTTAGTAGAAATACACAATCATCCCAAACAGTTGATTTGTAAAAACTATCCAGAAACAGAAAAAAAATTATAGGCAAAAGAATTGACGTTTCCCCAAAAACAGGCAAAGTTTATTCCATAAAAAAGCAAATAAAGAGCTAAGGACATGTTTAAAACTCTTTGTGGGAGATGCTCCTTCGAGAGGCTGCTTCTTAGGTGGTGAAAATTTTCAGTTTAGGGTTCTCAGCATAGTAGTTTTGATGGTTTTTCGAAACTATCACTAAAGGAAAGAAATAACAATCGATGCGGAAAAGAATAAGCTAAGCATTACTTTTATAAATGATTTCATTTCTAGCTCATAGTGGGGAAAGGGTTGAACCATTGTACAAAAAAGTAGTAACATTGAAAACATTTTAACAACTTTAGAGGAAGATATACAAATGAAAAAAATAGGATTAGTGGGTGGAATTAGTTGGACATCCACCATCGATTATTACAAATACATTAATGAAGGGGTCAATCAAGCATTAGGAGGGTTACAATCCGCCGAAATTGTTCTTTATTCCCTGAATTTTGCGGATATCCAGAATAAAGGTTGGGAAAACTCTTTTGAGTTACTTTTAAATGCCTGTGAAGAGTTGAAAAAAAGCAAGGTAGACGGAATTGCATTATGTGCCAATACAGCTCATTTATTTGCGGATGAAATTCAGAAAAGAATTGATATCCCGTTGATAGATATTATTACAGCAACAGCACAGGGGATTAACTCGAAAAAAATAAATAAAATAGGGTTACTGGGCACAAAGTTTACGATGGAAATGGGCTTTTATCGAAAGAAGTTTAGCGAATATCAAATAGAAATATTGACTCCTGAAAAGCTTACCAATATTAACCGTATTCATTATCTTGTAAAAGAAGAGTTAGGAAAAGGTATTATCAAGGAAAGTTCGAAGAAGGAATTCATTCAATATTCTGAAAACCTTATTCAAAAAGGAGCACAAGGTATTGTTCTGGGTTGTACCGAAATACCTCTTTTAGTTAACGAAAGTGATTTTAACTCAATCCCTATTTTTGACACCACCAAAATTCATGTGCAAGCTATTTTAGATTTTATATTGGATAAACCTGGAGCTTAATAAAAACCTCCTGTGCTAGTGAACAAATAGTCAAAATAAAAAACATCAACTTGAAATTCAACAAATTAGAAAACGAACAAAAATTCACTAAACCAAGTTGATAGTCGCTATAAGTTGACTAGCACAACGGGTTATCTCCACTATATTTCTTTACAAACTTGAAATATATTGCCTGATTGTTTGGCAAACTCTGATAACCCTAACTTGGGTTTGAAGATTTTTTCTTCCGTATATTTGCTTTCGTAGAAAGGACGAATATTTGGGCTTTCAATCACCCATTCGCCATTTCACTCATTCACAATCTCACTCAATGAATTGTCCATTACTGAATGAGTGAGGAAATGATATAGTGAGATGATGACAACTATAACTTTTCGTAGAAAGGGCGAATATTTGGACTTTCAATCACCCATTCACCATTTCACTCATTCACCATTTTAAAATAAATCGCTACCGCACAAAGATAGTTTTTATCAGCCCATGATCCGTGGTATATTTTGCATTATCACCAATATGATCGTTCCAGACTTTCAATTCTTTGAACGACCATAATTTTTTGCGGGAATAAGGATAAAATTGTTCGCTGAATAAGATATGGTCCAAGGTGTCTTTCATCCCATCGTGTTCGTGTGTATAGGTACTATCACTGATAGACCTGAAATTCTGCATGATGGCACTTGAGTACAAGCCTTTGTCGTTGGAGCTTGCCACATGGCTCGCATCGTACAAGCGGTAACTTGCCTGAGCAGTGACAATAGACAATGCATTACTGGTCACATTGTCATTAAAATCACCAAGCGCCACCGCAGGAATATCATTTCCCTTTAAGGTATTGGTTAAAATCATTCTTAAGGCAGTGGCCTCCGATACTCTTCTGATGGTAGACAATGCATCTCCCAAGGCCTGAGAGTGCCGATTGGTTTGTTGGTTTTGGCCTTCTTTGCGGTCCAGCCGGGTGGGAAGTTTGGATTTAAGATGTGTAACAAACACCTCCATACCGGGCTCCTCAGGAAAATCAGGATGTTGTACCGACAATTGTAAAATAGAACGTGAAAATTTGTTGATGACCACTTCAATATCGTCATCCTCATCTTCCACCGGGCTACTGCTATGATCCACTTCTCTTTTTATCAAGCGGAACCCCTCCGGAAAATTTTTATGTACGGCAGTCCGGGAAACGGCCAAGGGTTTCCTTACAGCCGCTGCCACTGCGATATCGTACCATGTGTCTTTGATAAAAAACAGGTTGTAAGCGTCTTGCAAGCCGGCCTTTTCAAAAGCCTCCACCAAACATTCCTTTGACCACAACTCTTGAAAAGCGATGATATCCGCATCCAATACATTGAGCATTTGTCCGGTCCATGCGATCTTTTCGGCATACTCCGCCTGAGTATAACGTTTGTCTCTCCAGGGTGTATCCGGTAACTGAAGGTTGTACAAATTGAAGCTTGCAAACGATAATATGCGTGCCATAAGCATTATAGTTTACGTAAAAACACCTATTTTGCAAGCTCAAGTACGTGAAACTTTTATGGATTTCAAAATGCAGCTTTTATTTCCTCATTGCAGTCCGAACACCCGTATTGGAGGACATTATTCGCTATGGTGATGGAAAGCTTGATTTGACATACCAATATTTTTTAACCCACTCTTCCTTTTCAAACTCTTTTTCGTACACTTTGATAATGAGAGTATCATTGTCAGCCCACCTAATTTCTTCCACCGCCCAATCCGTAGAGGGGTAACTGCTATATTCCGTTAAATATTTCTGCGGATGGTTTTTATTCGACTCGTCCACCTTGATGACACCCATAAAGCATTCCTTCTGCTCATACATATAGTTGTAGTAATAGACTAAAAAGTCATTTCCCGGGGAGGATATTGGAAGCTCCACAGCTCCATCTCCAATGGAAATGATTTCATATTGGTTATTTGTAAGACTATCGACCATCACTAATTGACCGAAACCCAAACTTTCGGAAGTAAAGTAATGGATCACCACATACATACTACTTTCCGGATAGTACCCCACAAATTCACTCCCGCGATGACCTTCCGCTGTTGCATCGTAATGATAGTTCTCAAATTTAATTTTATCGCCTTTGGTTTTTATAAAAAAATGCGACTCCGTAAGTTCGACTTCGGGTAGCTTGCTTTTTACAGCGGGTTTTGCCTGATCGAATTCCGCTTTGGTGGCATCCGTAAATTCCATTGTTGGCAATGCCTCATAACGATCCATATAACCGACTTCATGATATGTTTTTTTACTTTCTTGTCCATAGGCCATTAAAGACAGGAACAAGGTGATGAATAAGCATATTCCTTTCATACGTAATCTCGATCTTTTCATGTTTGAAACTTCCCCTGTACGGTTATGATTTCATATACCGTTTGATTTTTTATACATTTAAACGCATCCCGCGTACTATTGGCTAAAGGTAGTGATTAAATATTCAATTACCGGTCCCTTTTTGTACTGAGAAAGTGATTAAACTTCTAAACGCATGTTACACTTATAAGAGATTGGATCAACCGGATCATAGGAATAACGGTTGGGAGCCATTGATGTACCGGGCAAGATCCATCCTTCACACAAGCCGTGCAAAGGCGACCAGGGCGTAAATATGCATGACGTACAGATAATACGCCATGCATATTTACCCTTTACTTTTGCTGCCTTTCAAACTGCCTGGAAAGGTGCTGACATTCCTCCTCTAATACCCCTCTTGTAACTTCAGGCTTCTTCCCCCATTTGGGAATATTCTCCGTACTCAGGATTTTAAATTCGGAAGAATACCCTCCTACGTCTTTGACCGACACTCCATAAATGACTTGAGGAAGCCGATGATGCCGGATTAAATAAGAACACATGATACAAGGCTCATGGGTGGTATAAAGTATGCTTTGCGAAAGCTTGTCGGCATGCCCCTGTTGAATGGCATCACGAACGGCCTCTATTTCGGCATGGTTCGTAATATCACGGGTAGTTTTTCCCGATTCAATGCCTTTGCCTATTACTTCGTCGCCATAAACGATCACGGCCCCGACAGGCGGATTCCCGTTTGCAAGAGCTTCTTTGCCCAGCGCTACGGCCATTTTCATAAAGTTGGTATGTGAGTCTGACATAGTTTACCGGTTTATTATTAAATAAGTTTAAGACTGTGATCAGCCAATGGGCTTCCATCAAAGGCCCCGGTTCATCGTTTACATGGTTTTGTTTCACAAGTTCCCATGCGGCAACCACCATGCCCGATGCCCCGGCCAGTTCCAATTTGCCCCCGCCTCATCTTCAAATAAAGATACTTTTGGCTAATATTACTTGTAATACGCTCTTAAAAGTTCCAAAACGTTTGAGATAAATCTGTAATCACTAATGGCTTAGTGGTTGAAGGGGGTTTAAACTATATTTGTATTCGCTAGAACTTGTAACCAAGTTAGAAAAATGGATACTGAAAAAATCTTAAATAAAATTGGGGAAATGTATTCTCCCTTATCCCTTGCATGTCAACAAGAATTCATGGCCAATTCTGAGATTCTCACACATAAGAGGGGCGAAATTGTTGTGCGTGAAGGGCATTATTCTCATAAAGCATATTTAATTGTACAAGGCTGTGCAAGAGCCTATTATTTGAAAGACGGAAAAGATATTTCCGATTGGTTTGCTTTTGAAAATGAGTTTATGGCTTCCATTGTCAGCTTTTTTAGCGAAGACCCTAGCCCCCACTATGTCGAATTTGTTGAGGAGTCAACCGTCATTGAGTTTTCAAGGGATACCGTTAACAGCCTTTCCGACAAATACCATGATTTCGAACGCCTCATCAGTAAAGTTGTAACGGCCACCATGTTGGGGCTCCGGGAAAGATTATCCTCAATACTATTCAACAAAGCGGAAGACAGGTACGAGCAATTGATAAGTATTCGCCCTGATATAACCAACAGGGTTCCCCTAACACATCTTGCTTCTTATTTAGGCATTACGCTTGAGACATTAAGCAGAATCAGAAACCCCAAAAACCGAATTTGATTTATATCAAATGAATACTCTTCCATTAAGGTGACTTTTGTCAAAAAGCATAAAAAAATGGAAGAACAAAACCAGCAAAAAAAATCAATCTGGGGAAATTGGTGGGAACCTCTTAGAAAATGGGTGTATCCGGCTTGGCTTATGTATGAAACTTCAATCCGTTTTTATCATTACGCTCAAGGTGTTCATACTTATTTTGAAAAGCATCAGGAGGGCCTGGCATCATATATTGGAGAAATTGGCACGCTAACCTTAGACCTTATATGTAGTGTTGCCACTTTTGCCGGTTGCACTGTCTTTTTAACAATGCCTGCTTGTTTTCTTTTATACAAATTCTTCAAAGAAGATAATTTCATCAACACGAGATTTGAAGAAAAAATAAAAATATTGTTTTGAATTTCTCTCCGCTCAACGATTCGTACCTTCAACGAAATCCCTCGTGAAGTTGCACTCCCGGGCTTCGTCCTCACATTGTATAACAGGGCTTTCACTGCACTCTGAAGAAACCGAATTTGATTTATATCAAATGAGATCCCATCTGGGAGATTGATTTTTGTAAAAAAAACAGATGAAAAAAATACTAATTATTAACGGGCACCCCGATAAGGAAAGTTTCAATTTTGGTATCAGTGAAGCCTATAAAAACGGTGCGGAAGAAGCAGGCGCAGAAGTTAAAGAAATACTTATTCGAGAGCTGATGTTCAACCCGAACCTTCAATTCGGATACAGACAGCGAACCGAACTAGAACCAGACTTATTAGAAGCACAAGACAAACTAAAATGGGCGGACCATTTAGTCTGGGTATACCCTGTTTGGTGGGGCTCCGTACCTGCAATAATGAAAGGTTTTTTAGACAGGGTTTTACTTCCGGGGTTTGCTTTTAACAAAAGAAAAGAGTCGTTGTGGTGGGATAAACTTTTTAATGGCAAAACGGCAAGAATAATTTGCACATTAGACCAACCCTCCTGGTATTACAGATGGATTTACGGAAGACCAAGCCATAATGCCATGAAAAAATTAACGATGAACTTTATCGGGGTAAAAAAAGTGCGAATCACCACCATCGGGCCTATAAGGTTATCTAAAGAAACGTTTAGAGCAAAATGGTTAAAAAAAGTCGAAAAACTGGGACAAATGAACAAGTAATAACTCGCGGCAAGCATGCATAAAAACACAGGGCGTTTGGATGAAGTACCAAACGCCTTTACTCTTTTCAAAATCCGTTAAATAAGATAATATTTTTAATCGAAGAAAGGACGTAAATAGAGAATGACACGAACCATCCACTGAGGAAATTGTAAAACATTTATGAATACAAAAAGCAGATGTTACTGCTCTCCTGCACTATTTTTTCTGCCATGAAATCTACAAAATTATGATGCCGGATTAAAAGGCGAATAACTCATAAACTCCCAATGTACAGTATGATGATCGTGGGTAATCACCCAGTCAGAAACGGTGAAGAGCCAATAGCGCCCTGTGCCCCCGGTTTTGCTCAAATCGTCAGCACTGTTTTGGTCGAAAAAGACCTCGGCTTTTCCGGTCAATTGAAGTGTTTTTTGTTGCTCAAAATCGATGAAAAGCAGGCCCGCATTCGGATTCTGAACCATATTTCCCAAGGTGTTGTACATACTATTGCCTCGATAATCCGGTATTTTGAGAGTCTGCCCATCCAGAACTTCCACAAAACCGGGCTGCCCCCCGCGGTGCGAAGCATCTAAGCGCTGGTCTTTGCTTTGGCTGCCTACAAACAGGGTATCCGAGGAGGCAATCCACGCAGAAATAGCCGCTGTGAATGTTGTACCGAAGTCTTTGCCGGCCACTGTTTTCTGAAACTTTTCAGGAGTGGAAACCACTCTTTGTTGAATGTATTTCGGGCAATTCGGATAGGCTTCCCAGATGTCCACATCAATTTTATCAAGATCCGTACGGGCCCGGCCATTTACCCGGAATCTTCTTCGGGTGCTTAATTCAATGAATAGCGAACCTAAAAACGGTTGGCTCTCAATATTGTCAAAGAATACATCATTGGGATCGCTGTAAATCATATTTCGATCAAAGGATATCCTGTTTGGGGAGGGTACGGATACAAAGCCAAGGTCTCCGATCAGTAAGGAAGTCCAGAGTTTGCCTTGTTGGTCTGCAGAGCTTACAATGGCCATGGGTTGTTTCTCAATGAAATTAATGGCGCCCTTGATGATGCTGTCGGTAACAATCCTGCCGTTGGAGTTGGCCTGGATTTCTTCCCCGGCTTTTCTTTGGACTTCCTTTTCTCCTTCGTGATATATATTTTCCATAGGCGAGTGAAGTTTAGAAGGGCTGCCAAGGCATTGAATACGCGTCCCAAAGCTTCTTCGGAACCTGCTTTGGGTTCTGACAGAACTACAATTGCTGTTTTACTCATTGTTTTGATATGTTATAGGGTTAAAGAATTTCTTTTTTGATTTTTTACCGAACGTTCAGTAAAATATAAAGGCAAATTTTTTTTAAGTATCCCTGTACATTTTTTCAATATCCTTCAAGGCTTCGTCAAAAAAACTATAGTCTTCCAAGGTTTTACAAACCACCAAGCTCCCTTGTACCTTCACCAGCGTTTGTACGGCCTTCTTTTTTGACAGTTCCTCACTCATTCCCATGTTTTTCCCTAATATGCCAAAAGCATGGATCCAGGCCTGCATAGCCTCTTGCAGTTGCAGTTTGAATAAGTCCAAGCCGCTGTCCATGGACAAAGCCCTGAGGATACAAGTCAACTTACCGGAATCATAGAGCAGGTTGATGTTTTTCAAGGCTTCACGCAAGCGCTCTTCCGGTTCCCTTTCCTGATGAGTAAGAATATTTACGATATGCTTTTCAAGCCATTGATTGACAAATTGTAAGACGGCCAAGGTGATATCTTTTTTGCCCCCGGGATAGCGGTGATACAAGCTTGCCTTTTGCAGACCTGATGCACTGGCCAATTCATTTAAACTGGCGCCATCATAGCCTTTGGAGCGAAGCACGGACATCAGTCCGGAGAGCAATTTCTGATCATCTACTTTTTGTGGTCTCATGCTACAAATATAAAGAGTAATTTTAAATAACCAAACGTTCGGTAAAATAATAAAGAATAACACCGATAGAATGGGACCATTGCCAGCAATCTTTGGGGCATTGAAAGGATAATGAAAGCAAAAACTGTATTTACAAGCCTCCGTTGAAAAGGTACCAAAATCCGTACAAATCAATTTTTTCAGGAAATTGCCCGACAACGACCAAGGGAATACAGCACTTTTTGACTCGAACAGACTGCACATTCGCTAGTACGTTAGCGCCTACTAAAGGGAAGATGTCTACATTGCCAGCCCGTTTCTTTTTGAGGGTATTAGGACTTACAATTCAAGAAATAGACAGAAGAGAACTCGGTATACCGGGTGAAAAACAAGTGGATATCTCATTTTCTTAGAATTGAATTCTTCTCCTTTATTTTCTTCAAGAGAAAACAAGAAAACCGAATGGAGACTCACCGTTTGTTAGCCGGAATTGTAACTTAAACAGATAAAAGAAGTATTTACCCTCCTTCCGGTTTCAAGTCAAAAACCTGCCAGACCGGGTATGAAAAAATTAATTTATCCATAAATCTGCTATTTACATTGTCAATGATTGTTCTTAGTTTTGTCCCCTATTCTCTTTTAAGGTTATATGAAATCTCCCTTGATTTTTTATGAGAATATGAATTTTAAAGAATTCATGGAAAACCATTCAACAGGTACTTATTCTTTCTGGCAAAGATAAAGGAAGACATACTCACAGGAAATTTCAACCAATACAATTACCGTTTAAAAAACTAATTATCAATCATTATCAATGAGACTAGAAGAAGCAGAACCACTATATGTCATCAGTTATACGCCTGATGATGTGACTTCCATGCGTGAAGCAATAGGACAGTATAGCGAACTCATCAGATCCGGTGAAGGCTTTCAGGATCGCTACTGTGTCGTACAGTTTGAGCCGACTGCGGCCGTTCCGTTGAGTGATTTTGAGCAACATCCCAACTTACAGCGATACCTGACCGGTGGATTAACCCACTTTGATAAGAAGGATGACAACAAAGAAGATCTGACAGAAGCGGTTCTGACAGAAACGCTTTTCTTTTTATGTGCAGCCAAGTATCCCGAGCTGGAAGCCGATATCAAAGCCGCCTGTGAGAGCATTGTCTATTTTGCCCGCAGCACTAATGACTCGTCAGAAATGTGGATCACTTCCGAAGAGCCTTTTGGGCTTAGCCCGCTTGAGATTCTGGCAACGATCAACCCGAAATACGGCTACCTGTTGGCGGGTTTCTTTGTGCCCTATTGGGATGACGAACACATGCCTCAGTCGCTTGAACGATTGGGAATCTGGTCGGATAAAATTGGGATCACCCCTGATACCTTAAAGGCATTCTGCTTTTGCGATAACAGCAGCGCCCGGGAACAAATGCTAGGCTACAGCACTTTTGATGGTGGGATGTATGAAGAAGACGAGAAGATCGAAAGTAAGTTTGACCTGATTGAGCATTTCAGAAATAAGCCTGAAGATTTCCAGCTTTTCAAAGACCTGTTGGTGGCCCGCTTTGAGGAGCAGCCTTTTCTTCACTATACCGATGATGAAAGGGACTTTAATGCCAACCCGGTCAAGTCGATGGTGTTGGACATTATGATGTTGCATTATCCTTATGACACCTGGGACGATGATTTTGATATTGATGAATACCTCACCCAGACATTTATCAAGGCACCTGCGGAAGAGGAAATAGCTGATATCAAAGCCTATGTGGAGGAAAAGCTGGGCAGACCGATCGTCTCTCGTTCATATCCTACAGCCAAAAAACCTACTCCTTTTACAGATCCACAAGAAGTAAAAGATCCCTTTGAAAACTGGCAGGTTTTTATCACAGAAGCCATCAAAAACGGAGAAGAGGTCTGGGCTTATATAGAACAAGGCACGAACAGAGAGATACTGGACTCCTTAGAAAAAACGGATATCTATATCTTGTCCAAGAAAGGCAAGTTCAAGCTGTATAAAGAGCTGAACAAACATGCCTATTCTATGGAAATTGTTTGGGAAGACCTGGACGATATTTTGACACCGCTGTTTGATGCATTTTTAGAAGATGAGGGTGCCACTGAAGAACAGCAAAAAACATTTTTACTCCGGTTTTTAGATGTAGTTTTTCGTCTAAACGGGAGGGACCCTTTTGCAAGCAGTGCAGAAGCCTTGATTGTGGATAGCTATGAACTGTGTGAGGAGGAAACCTTCGAAAAGCGTTTTTCGGCACATTGGTTTGCCCAACTGAAAGCCAACATACGAAAGTTTAGCGGGCATTCCGAAGAGGTAATGCAGTCAGACATAAAGGCTTGTTGGGAAGCGATCCATACGAACAGGGAGGAAGCCTGTGAGCAATTACCTGCAACTCTCTTTTCCTTAGAAGTAACTGATACACAGGAAGAGGAGGATATCGAAGATAATTACAGTACTGCCGAACTGCTTGTGGTAGCGGTTTACATCGTGAGTCAGGATAGTAAAGACGGTCGTAACGATGCACTGACAATAGCTTCCAAAGCTTATGTAGAACATCATGCCCTGGACCAACTATTGGATGATTTGAGGTCTGACACTGACTTTCCGTCCGATATAACTATCCAAACTGCAAAAACCGGAGACTATGCGTACCCTGCGCATAAAGAGCATATTGAGGAGGTTATGACGCACTACCCTGATTTTGTGGCCTTTGATCAGTTTGTCCGCCAAGGATATATGATGGATGAAGGCCAGCGTCTTTCACAACAAGCCAGCGAGAGCAAAGCACTCGCCATTTTGCAAAAGAATAGTAAATACGGAGAGGTGATCTCCGATAAACAACGAGAGGTAAAATGGCTGAGGAATTTTAGCGACAAAACGCAAAAACTGCTTTATGTGGCCCACGTAGGTGCTTCACACCCCGCACTACTTTGTTCGGATGCCTTAAAGCGACTACTGAAGCTGGCTTTTGCATTGGCTCCTGTCCGTACGACACACCTACTGGCAAAAGCATACAAAACATCATATCGCGATTCTTGGATGGACTCCCCCAAAAGTATGCTGGATGTATTGAGCAAGTTTCAAGCACAAGGGCTTTCAGACGAAGGCTATTGGGCTTTCCAGATGGAGCAATTTGCAGGGCGCGATGAAAGCTACAAGATCCCTCACTATCGGCAGCTTTTAGCCGAATGGAATGATGTACACCAACTCGCACCTTCCGGCTTCTTGCAAGAAATACACCGGAAACAGAGAAAAGCCTTGCTGGACGGGCTACAATTGCTTCCGTACAGAACCCAACTGGAAATTGTGGATGATGCCGCCTTGGCATTTCCCAACAATGACTATACAAGTATCTACAACCGTCACCTGTTTGAACTGGTTGCTCGCAAGTTGAAACCAGAGTCCGATCAGGATGAGTTATTAAAACCCAACCTGAATGATTTGCCGATCGTCTTTAAAGAACGCTTGGAATTTGAAGGCCTCTATTGCCAATTTATAAAAGGGTATGAGTGGTCAGAACACGAAGATTTGCTTCAACAAATACTACAGATCGCACCTGAAGAGTCACGTCCTCCTTTAAGCAAGGAACAAGCTTACGAACAATATACTGCTATAATAAGAAATAAATACCTGGTACTGAGTCGAAAGGATAACCAACTGGAACTCCTGTTAGGGAAAGAGGAACTGTGGCTTCTGCAAAACGGGCTCGATGCAAAAACAAAAAAAATTTTACAGGCATCACTTAATGTGATCGTTATTGATGACAGCTGCCCGCAGGAATATATTGATGATCTACTCATGTGGTCGAAGACAGATTATCGCAAAGAGTGGCGGCTCAAGGCAATCAGCTACCTGATGGGAAGTACACCACTGAGCGAAGTAGAGCATATCATACGATTCGGGATCATTCACTATCGCTTTCTCAAAGAAGACAACTTTTATGAAGTCAGTTTCGGTAGCCTGATACTGAAGCTGAGCGATGCCGTTCAGCGCTATGCACTCCGCTTTTTGGGCATGATCTCCTATCAATCTCTGAATTTGAGCATTGATCTCAAGGAGGAAGAATACGTACAGCTACTGATCGATTCCCAGGTAGACCGAAAAGCCATCTATAAAATGTTGGTATATAAAGAAAACTACCGGTTGATTCCCAAAGTAGCGTTGAAGGTAGACGTCTCTCCTTTTGTGTTAGAAGAAAAGATTGCCAATCAGATCAAAATTCTTTCTGTACTGGCGCCCTTTCCACAGTATCACCCCTTGATTATCAGCCTGGAGAATGCAAGTTCTTCCAAACTACGGGAACATGTTCAGCAGCTATTTGTACTTCACCGGATCAAAATGAAGGAAACGGTTCCATGCCATATCGTGGATTACGGAGTCTATGTAATGGGTGGACCCACTGACCCGCAAACAGGCTCTACCCGGAAAACCGCTCGTGAACCACAATGTTTGGTACAGACCTCTCAGTTTAAAGGGGAAATAGGCATGTACTTCGGATTGCGCTTTACTGCCACCCACCCGGAAACGGCCCCCAAGGTGTTGGTACACCGGGTAACGGTCAGCCATCCTCACCGGGATGCCGAAACGAAAGAGCTGACCCAATCCCAATCCCAATGGACGCAAAACGGCTACAGCCATGCCAATATCTTTTTGGGTTGGTATTTTGACCCCAACGAAGAGCTCCTTCCCGGGCATTACCAGATGGCCGCCCACGATACGGAAGGAAACCTGTTGGCCGAGAAAAGCTTTGTGGTGGAATAAGGTGTAGATGTTGAAAGGATGTTAAAGAGGTTGTCCGAAAAGTCAAAAGAGTATAAAATACTACAAAGACACAAAGGGTTGTAAATACATAATTTACAGTTAGTTATTTAAAAAAATCAGTATCATTGTACCTTTGTGGCTATATACCGGCTTTGCGGACAACCTCTTGTTTTTTTTCAAAATATAAACATGCAAACTCAAAGAATAAGATTTACCGTTTTTATCGTCCAGCCGGAGTTTGCCCATTAATTGTAGCAACTGCGAAGAAAAAAATTGAGCCTTTGTGGCTAAAAAGAGCGAAATAAATTATTCGCCCGCAAAAATTTCGCCTCTTTCGAGGCTGATAGGATACATGCCTAAAGGCGAGCTGATAAGCTCTGTTTTGTGCCGATTATTTTTTTATTTTCAATTTGCTTCTATTCTTTTTAAAAAATAATGCGACAAAAGCACTGAAAAGCAGTCCGGTACCCAGTATAGTCAGGCAGAAATCATAAAAACCGGCATTAAATTGTAATATCTCAGGACGATTCAGATACATGATACTCCCATGTGTGATGATCATGAACAAGAATATGATATAGTTCAGGATAAACGACTTTTTAAAATTCAATAACTCTTTTACCAAAAACTGGTAGATTATATTTGAAGCAATTAGAAGTCCAGATATAATTGGAGTAAACCCCAAAATCCCGAATTTATTTAACCCTTGTAATAGGTCTAAATGAACGACTAAGTTCAAAAAATACCCATTGATTAGTCCTAGCAAAATACCATAGGGTAAGAGCCATTGCTTAAACCAAAAGCATAGTATAAAAAATAAAATAACTATACAGAAAGCAATACCTTTTTTCAACAGGGGGATGAGTCGTTCAAATTGGAAATTGACAATTTTGGCATCCTCTGTAATTCTACTTTGCAAAAAGTCAATCTCGAATTCCCATTCTTGTTTAGTTACATAATCTTCTTTACCAATTAAGAATTCATTTTCCTCAGATGTAATCATCACGCTGCGATTACATGCATGTTGGTCATTAATATACCCGTATTCAGGGTTAGAAAAAACCAACCATGTTTGACCCTCGCTAAATAAAAAATTGCATCCTCCCCCACAATTATTGAGCCCTGAAACCAACCGGGTGGCCTGTCCTTTATAAATCGTCTCAATTTGAAAAGTGAATTTTTGAGATCCTTGCTCGTCACACGCTGTTGCTTTAACAAGCTTACCTGTAAAGATCAATGAATATCTATCGAAATCTTCCTGGGTAATTCTCTCAAACCCGCAGCCACACCCAAAAGATTTGGACGTAAATAAGAATATTAAAACAATAAAGAGCAGGGTATTGGCATGGCATTTTTTCATTACAAAATCAAGTTTATTCTTGAGCTAAATCAGGTAGTTAATTGGCTAAAATACAGAAAAACCAAGAAAACGACTCCGGTGTGGTTCCCTTGGTTTTTGTTATGATCCGTAGAAAAGATACTGTTTTTAAAACTCCCGGTCCTGATAGGGCAAGCCCTTTTTACTTTCACAGTAGTTCTTGAGGCTGTATAAAAACATGCCCCAATTGTAGCTGCACCAGCGATAGAAATCAGTCAACTCTCTCCAGTCAAAATGCTTCAACATGATCTTCGTCACACCCTCGTTTTCCGAAAGCTCAAAAGATATTCCGGTGCCGATCCACTCCTTATCCGACTCGATGCATTCCCACAGCACTTTACTGTTTTTTACCAATTCAATATTTTTCATTTTTGTGGTATACCCTTCGTCAAAGTCAAACTCATTGATAAAGCCGGTTTCGGGTTTTACCACTAATTTTTTGGTCCAGACATGCCCTAAACCTTCTTCTGTGGTCAAGGCTTCGTACACGATAGAAGCCGGGACTTTGATGTAATTAATCTGTTCGATGCTTTTCATTGTTTTCAATTCAGTTTTTAAGGTTTTTTGTGATTCCCGGATTTGGAAATACTTCGTAAGCATTGTTCAACTTGCCCTACCGGTTTGGTATCGGGCAAAGTCATTCCGTATAACATTTCGCTTTTTACAATGGCTAATGCAATTACAGGAAGTTATTGAATAGTCTTGCCAACTTCGAATTTCTTAATCGTACCTAAAGTTAATTAGTTTAGCCTATAATCCCATGGGCTTGCTATTTTTTTCCCGGATTTAAAATAAAATAGAGAGTTCATTTCCAATGCATTAGAAAGACTAAAGCGAAAAATTTTCAAGAATTTAACCGGTTCTAAATCCAAACCTTGTTTGTATGCCCGGTTCGATAACGGTCTGGAGACATTGATGCAACAGTAACTGAAGGAGGAATCCAAACAACTGGCTATCCTGTTGCTCTATACCCGAACGATAAAACACTAACAGGAAATTGCCATATGTAGTAAAGTATGTTTAAACGCACCTCACAGGATACAGCTTAAAACAGGCTCTGAATATCCTATTTCCTGCTTTGTTTTTATCTCGTCAACCGGCACCGAAGAATTCACCAGCACCTCTATAAATTGCCTTTCATCCAATTGGATGGTTTCCTTAGAAATATCCTATATACCATAATCAGGGTAATTAGGATAAAAAACTGAAATAAACACTGATACGCCAAAGAAGGGACTCGCTACCTCACGGTCCGGAAAAAATAAGAAAACAAAAAAAGTCACCATAAAAAAAGCCATACACATCCATGATAAGTTTGTGTAGCGGTTTGCTTTTTTCAATTCAGGACTTAAAAGATTGATTTTCATATGGTTTTTCATGATGTTACGGAACAGCCATCTTTACCCTTCTTGCTCATTGACAGTTTTTATTTCTTACCATAGCTATCAGGTGCAAACAATGCCGAACCCTCCAACTCTTGGTGAAGCATTTGCATCGTTTTAGGAATTTTATCACCTTGCTCTAAGTCACTCGCATATTTAATGACACAGTGTGTAGCATTTTTTGAACTTTTGATTTTTGTAATTTTAATTAAAAGTAGAATATTAATCTATCTCTGGGAAGTGTTTCAGTGCAAAACCCTTTGATAAGCCTAAATTTAGGAAAGAGAGCAATTACGTTTGCCAAATATATATATCGACTTTCAAAGGCTTACACAGCAACGATAAAGCCCGGCCCGGTACGAAAGCGTATACCGGGCCGGGCTTTCAGTAATTCATTGAAATCAAGCCTCTATTCGACTTCCAAGCTTACAACTTCCATTTAAAACCACCATTCATTACAAAGCCGTCTACCGGAGCGTAAATATCCCGGAACTGCGGATTACTGAGGTTTCCGGTGAAAATAGTGTCGAATTCCGTTTGGCGGGTATCCAGGAAATTTTCAAAATTCAGAAAGATGGAAAAATGTTTTCCGAATGCCTTTTCAGTCATTAAGCCGGTAATCCAGTACGACTGCCCTGTGGAGCCGTCTCCCAGCTTTTGCGGACTGAAATAATAGGCTTCCAGGCCGATCCAGAAATTGCCGTGCTTCTCATACATCAACACATTGTTCAGACGGTGCTCGGCTACTAAAGGAAAGGTTGTTGATTCACCGTTGTAATGTTGCAATACATTGGCATGGGTATAGCCCACAAATAATTTGAAGTCGTGATAACTAAACTTCAAATTGACTTCCACGCCTTTGGTATCCACATACCCTTCAGGCTGTACGAATTCAAAGTTATTACCCGCTGCGGCTAACATCAAGGGGTCTTGAATCTGGGTGTAGAAGAACAGAACATTGGAAGAAAGGGTCAGTTCCTCGGTGATCGCGAAGCGGTAATTGATGTCAAAATTGGCCCCGAGAGATCGCTCCGCTTCCAATGCATCGGGATTTATAGGCCGTATGTACTGAAACTGCAAGCGCTCGGCATCTTCGGAAAAGACAGTAGGAGTTTTATAACCCAAGCCGCCGCCCAAGCGGAGAGTCATTTCCTCTAAAGGCTTGTACATCAATGAAAAGCGAGGCAAGGGAAATACCCCATAGTCGGACTGGTAATCCAGTCGAAAACCGGTTTCTAACGTCCATTGTTCATTCATATTCCAAGTATTCTGGGCAAAAGCACCCAGGGTCGCCTGGGAAAAGCCCAGGTCTTGGTCATCGCCTCCCCGGCTTTGCTCAAAGCGGTCTGTCCATAAATTCAAACCGGTAATCCATTCCGTTTTCTCCCCTAACCAACTGATATTCGCTTCACTGAAGGAAGAAAACTGTTTTCCGGCAAAGGTAAAATCAGGAATTTCCACTGAGCGATCGTAAAAGTTCAAACTATTTTTTAACGTAAACAAGCCGCTTTCCCCAAAGCGGTGATTGAATTCAAACTGAGTCGAAAGGCGGTCAGTTTCGTTCCGTTCAAAATAAGGATCCTCTACCTCTTTGTCCTCTACAAAGGCCATGTTGCCGCCCAGGCGGTCTTCTGTCACAAAGTTGATTCCCGCATTCAATTTTGTATTTTCGTCTAGGTAAAAAAACAGCCGTGGATTAAGCGTAAAACGGTCAAATTTAGGGATAGCTGTCAAGCCGATATCCGCAGGATCATAGGGCGTTCCTTTGTTGTAAGAAGCAAACACCGTAGCGCCCACTTTACCGTATTTTTCCGCATAGAAACCGCTGGCGTCCAGCCCCAGGGCCGAGGTGCCGTTCAGCATAAAGCTGAGTTCCGGTTCTTCTTCCGGAGTTTTGGTGATTAGATTAACCAAGCCGGCAATGGCTCCTCCACCGTACAGCGTGGAAGAAGCTCCTTTGATTACCTCTACTTGTTTGAGGTCGAGCGGAGCGATCTGCATCAAGCTTAGTCCTCCGGAAAAGCCTGAATAAAGCGGTAGTCCATCGCGAAGGAGTTGGGTGTATTTACCGTCCAGCCCTTGGATCCGGATACTGGAATTATAACTGGTAGCCGAGGTTTGTTGGGTCTGAATACCCGTGCTTTCGTTGAGCAACATACGGATGTCTCCCGGTTTCATATTTCCCTTTTCAGCCAGCTCTTCACCGGCAATGAATTCTACCCGTGTGGGGATATCTTCAATGGTACGACTGCTTCGTGTAGAACTGATCACGATTTCCTCCATTTCTTCGTGATCGTGGTGTAACTCAAAGGTTTCACCCTGTTGGGCATCCGCTAGAGGGAAAGTCCTTTTGATTGTAAGGGTCTCATACCCCACAAAGCTAATGCGAATCGAATGCTGCCCTCCGGGAATATTCGCAACGGTCACTTTTCCCTCAGGATCCGTCACATCGCCTTTGCTCAGCTCACTAAAATAGACGGTAACATTTGTCAATGGGGCATTACTTTCATGATCGACTATTTTAGCAGTAAAAGTATGCTGGGCAAATACGAATTGGCAAAACAGTACAGCCACACCCGTTAAAAAGTATTTCAGGTTCATTTTTATCAGATTTAAAAAATAAATATAAAATGTACGCTCTGTTTTGAAAGCGTCAAAAAGGATGTATTTTTAAATCTGTATGGGAGGTTTTAACAAAGGAGAATGATAGCTTCCGGGCAAGAATCCCCTGTATATACCATTGAAGTTTTGCTCAGAAAAGGAACCCGGTGAAAAGTGAAAGGAATGTATGGATGAGAAAGTCAGTCCCAAGCAATTCCCGCAAGCATAAAAGGGGGAACAAAGCAAATCCGCATCAGGCATATCCCCCTCCCCCTCATGATCATCAGAATGTTCGTGACCAATCATGATGGCTCCTTCCGCTATACAATTATCATCTTCCCCACAACAAGGGATAACGGAAAGATAGAGAGTTATCAACACCAATAGCAATGCCATTACTTTCATGCCTCCAAAGATAATTTAATCTTTTTATTTTGCGGGTAAGCGTTTGCATAAATATTCGCTTGCATATCCTTTCTTTTTGATTCGCAACACTTTATAATCATTTCTAATTGACAAGAAGAGAACAATTTCTATACACCTTTCTCAAACACCAACCTACCTTTTACTTTTCAACAGAAAACTATATATAGCCGGAAGTTACAGGACATTGTTTTTGTACTTTCATCCCAATTGCAAAATGTTGCTTGGATAGCTTTCAGTGAATGGGATAAAGGACAAATGAGAGAAAAAACGTTCCCCTCCATCGTTTTTTTTGACCCGGTGCTGACCGGGTAAGATACTGATACTCTGATATTTTTTTGTAAACAATATTTTGTAAATTAATAAGGATATCGGGCGGTAGTAAAATAGATAACATCTATATATTTATAAAAAATATCAATGAAAACTATTTATAAACTTTTATAAATTAGAACCTGGAAACCAAACAAACTTTATCACCTATGGAAAATAAAACACATGAGAGCAATACAAACGGTGAAAGAAAATGTCCTTTTTTAGGTCCTCCTCCCAAACAAAGTGCAGGTAGTGGTATGAGGAACCGCGACTGGTGGCCTAATCAGTTAAAATTGAATATTCTTCGCCAACACTCCTCCTTATCCAATCCCATGGGAGAGAACTTTAACTACGCAGAAGAGTTTAAAAAACTCGACCTGAAAGCGGTAAAAAAAGACCTCAATGAACTAATGACTGATTCCCAGGACTGGTGGCCGGCAGACTTTGGTCACTACGGAGGTTTGTTTATCCGTATGGCCTGGCACAGTGCGGGTACCTACCGCATTGGTGACGGCCGGGGCGGTGCCGGAAGCGGACAACAACGTTTCGCTCCGTTGAACAGCTGGCCTGACAACGCCAGTCTTGATAAAGCGCGCAGGTTGCTTTGGCCGGTCAAGCAGAAATACGGCAAAAAAATCTCCTGGGCCGACCTATTGATCCTGGCCGGTAACGTTGCTTTGGAATCGATGGGGTTTAAGACTTTCGGTTTCGGTGGCGGACGCGAAGATGTATGGGAGCCGGAGGAGGATGTTTACTGGGGTTCTGAAACCACTTGGCTGGAAGACAAACGCTATTCCGGAAAACGAGACCTCGAAGATCCGCTGGCGGCTGTAGTCATGGGACTGATTTATGTAGATCCCGAAGGGCCTAATGGAAATGGTGATCCGGTAACCGCGGCCGTTGACATTCGCGAAACGTTTAAACGAATGGCGATGAATGACGAGGAAACCGTTGCATTGATTGCCGGAGGACACTCCTTTGGTAAAACCCACGGGGCAGCCGATCCGGGGAAACATATAGGACCGGAACCGGAAGCAGCTCCCATAGAAGAACAAGGTTTGGGCTGGAAAAACAGCTACGGTACGGGAAAAGGCCCGGATGCCATTACGGGTGGCCCTGAAGTAACCTGGACCCAAACCCCCACGCAATGGAGCAACCACTTCTTTGAGAACTTGTTTGCCTATGAATGGGAATTAACCAAGAGCCCTGCAGGTGCCAAGCAATGGGTGGCAAAAAATGCCGAAGCAAACATCCCTGATGCTTTTGATTCGAGTAAAAAGCATCTGCCTACCATGTTGACTACAGACCTCTCCTTACGGTTCGATCCCGAATACGAAAAAATATCCAGGCGCTTTATGGAAAACCCGGACGAGTTTGCCGATGCCTTTGCCCGGGCCTGGTTCAAACTGACCCACCGCGATATGGGGCCACTCGTCCGTTACCTGGGCCCGGAAGTGCCTAAGGAAGAACTGATTTGGCAAGATCCTCTCCCGGCTGTTAAGCATCCGTTGATTGACGATAAAGACATTGCCGGTTTGAAAGGTAAAATACTGGATGCGGGGATGCCGGTATCTCAGTTAGTCTCTACTGCCTGGGCTTCCGCTTCAACTTTCCGGGGCTCCGACAAACGGGGTGGTGCCAACGGTGCACGCATTCGCTTGGCTCCGCAAAAGGACTGGGAAGTAAATAACCCCGCCCAACTGGCGAGCACACTGAAAACCTTAGAGGGTATTCAAAAAACATTTAACGATGCTCAGTCCGGAGGCAAACAGGTCTCTTTGGCTGACCTGATCGTGTTAGCAGGTTGTGTTGGGGTGGAAAAAGCGGCAAAGAACGCAGGGCATACAGTAACGGTACCTTTCACCCCGGGCCGCGTGGATACATCATTGAAACAAACCGATGTAGAGTCTTTCACCTTTCTTGAGCCGGCTGCCGATGGTTTCCGCAACTATCGCAAAACCAAATTCCCGGTGTCCACCGAGGAATTACTGATTGACAAAGCACAACTCCTGACACTGACCTCACCGGAAATGGCAGTGCTTGTAGGTGGTATGCGGGTGTTAGACACCAACTTTGACCAGTCAAAGCATGGCGTTTTTACGGATAAGCCCGGAACGCTTACCAACGATTTCTTCCTTAACCTGCTCGACATGGGTACGGAGTGGAAACCAACCTCGGAAGATGCCGAACTCTTTGAAGGACGTGATCGAAAATCGGGTGAACTCAAATGGACGGGTACCCGTGTGGACCTGATTTTCGGTTCGAACTCCGAATTGCGTGCTCTTGCGGAAGTATACGGATCCGCGGACGCTCAGGAGAAATTTGTACAGGACTTTGTAGCCACCTGGGACAAAGTGATGAATCTCGATCGCTTTGACTTAAAGTAATGTTCAATACAATCTCTCAAAAATATTTGAGAAGGAGGCCTGTTTCCAGGCCTCCTTTTGATTAAAAGGAATAAATCCCTCCGGTGCTTTCCCAGTAAAACAAAGGCTCCCTTACCGCTTGTTATATCCTACTTTTTCAAATCCTTTAACCAGGTGCTTCCGGCATTAAATTTTATGTCTTTTAAATCCGGAAGTACTTCAATCAATCGATCCAGTTCCTCTGCTTTGTATCTTCTATTGTTCAATTGCAGATGTTTCAATTCACTCAAATTCAATAAAGGTGAGAGCGTTTTATTTTCCTTTTCAATATCCAGCATAAAATGAAAAAACGCCAATTTCTTGAGTTCCCCAACAGGTGCTAATGATTTTAGTTTAGGCCCTCGCGTTGTGATTGACCCGTCTACCCAAAGCTCTCTCAACTCCTGAAAATGTGCAACAGGCGATAAGTCTGTTACCTGTTTCAGTTCACTCAGACAGAGTGAGTGTAGATTGGGTAGATTCCCAAGAAAACCCAGGTTTTTCAACTGGTTGCAACGTATAATTTGTAAAACACGTAGTGCTCTTAAGTCCGTAAGTAACGGGAGTTCTTCTTGTTTTTTGCAATGGGATATTACCAAATGTTGCAAGTTGGGAAGTGTTTTGAAGTACTCCACCCATTCATTCTCCAACCTATTGACATAGATAAATTCAATGTTTTTCAACCGGGTGATTTTATCAATGTCTTTATAGGGCTTTTGAATCTCTACATTTGTTGTATCCAATGGCAGATCGCTATGATACGTCACCCCACGAGGGCAATCATCTCCAAGGTACGGGTAGGTAACATGCGGAAAGTACGGTTGATAATTTTTCATTGTTCTGATACTGATATTACGGTTATGGACCGGTTTTCAAATTTTTTGAATGAGTGATGGAGTGAAATAGTGAGTAACTCTACATTCACTCGTTCATCACGGCTACGATTCTCAAGGGCGCTCCGTTGCCTTCTTGAATCTTCACGGACAAAACAATTACCTCAAAACCCATCGCAGGTATCTGATCGAAATGGGCCAGGTTTTCATTTTTTTTGAATGAGTGATGGAGTGAAATAGTGAGTAACTCTACATTCACTCGTTCATCACGGCTACGATTCTCAAGGGCGCTCCGCTACCTTCTTGAATCTTCACGGACAAAACAATTACCTCAAAACCCATCGCAGGTATCTGATCGAAATGGGCCAGGTTTTTATTTTTTTTGAATGAGTGATGGAGTGAGTAACTCTACATTCACTCGTTCATCACAGTTACGATTCTCAAGGGTGCTCCGTTGCCTTCTTGAATCTTCACGGACAAAACAATCACCTCAAAACCCATCGCAGGTATCTGATCGAAATGGACCGGTTTTCAAATTTTTTGAATGAGTGATGGAGTGAAATAGTGAGCAGCTCTACATTCACTCGTTCATCACGGCTACGATTCTCAAGGGTGCTCCGCTACCTCCCTGAATCTTCACGGACAAAACAATCACCTCAAAACCCATCGCAGGTATCTGATCGAAATGGGCCAGGTTTTTATTTTTTTTGAATGAGTGATGGAGTGAAATAGTGAGTAGCTCTACATTCACTCGTTCATCACGGCTACGATTCTCAAGGGCGCTCCACTACCTCCCTGAATCTTCATAGGCAAAGCGATGATCTCAAAGTTCATCGTGGGCAATTGGTCGAGGTGGGCCAGGTTTTCAAAAACAGGGATGTTTTGAGAAAGCAAAATCACGTGACTTTTGAAGTATTCCGATTGGCCGTAATCAATGCTGGGGGTATCGATGCCAATGGCATGAATGTTCCGGTTGTCTACGAGCCATTGGGCCGCTTCAGGAGAAAGGCCGGGAAAATGTAAATCCTTAACGGCATCGTCTCCGCGCTTTTGCGTGCCCATGTATTTGCTTCTGTCCGGATAGTACTTGGAGTAACCTGTTTGTAACAGCACAATACTGCCATTGGGAAGAGTAGTATTTTCTTTCTTCTCCCAATTGAGAAAGTCTTCCACGCTTATCAGATAGTCAGCGTTCGCCAACGCTTTGGAAGAAACATCAATTTTAATCGCTTTCCCGATTAGCTTTTCAAGGGGTATTTCCTCTACCGATTGTCCGTTTTCGGAGAAATGGATGGGCGCATCTATATGCGTACCGCCATGTTCGGCCGCGCAAAAATTATTCGCGGAATAGAAGTATCCTTTGGAGGTTTGTCCTTTAAAGAGGGTGTCTAAATGAAATTGTTCCGCAGTGACCCAATACACCGTCTTATCGGAGAAATCATGGGAGAGGTCCACCAGTTTTCTACTTCCGGTTTCAGCCGGAGATGCATTGGCCTTTTGAGAAGGCTTGGACTTTTGATCACATGCAGTTAATATTCCAAAAAGTATCGCGCAAAAAACAACTGTTTTCATTTTTGATTCACTTTGAGTTTAAAAAAAAATACTACAAACCAGGTAAGGTTAACAATATAACCTATTTGGCTTGCATCTTACTAAAGATAATTGTTCTGCACTAGAATTGACAGCCTGTATAGTAGAAAACAGAAAAAGGTTCAAAGTTGACTTCTTGATCAAACATTGTAGTAAATCACACAAACTAACAAAGTCTTTTTGATAGATAATCGTTGTACACATATATTTGATTTTTATACTTTTGTAAAATGGAAAAGAAAGAAACGCTGGAAGATTATTACGCTCATAGTTATAAAAAAATACCGGAGGATTTATTATCCTCAACCGGGGTGGTTGCGCATTTTAATATCCTCAAAAGGAAAAACTGTTTTACTGCCTTGAATTTTCTCCGGAGGGACTACTATAAGATCGTTCTTACAAAAGGCAAGGCAGTGTTGTTTACTGAAAAAGGAGAGGTAATGATCGACAAGCCCGCCTTGTTTTTCGCAAACCGGAGCATCCGATACGGTTGGCAAAATTTAGACAGCGAACAAGAGGGCTATACCTGTTTGTTTAACGAATACTTTGTCACCCCTAGCCTTCGAAAATCCTTCCGGAAATTATTTTCACTTTTCAAAGAAGATATCTACCCCTTTTTATTCCTGGAAGAAGCTCAATACCAACAGGTACAACAATACTTCTCCCTGATGCAAAATGAATATTATAGTAATTTCCCTTTCAGGGACTCTATGTTACAAGATCTTCTTAACTTGATTATCTACACGGGGATTAAAATAAAAACATCAGACCATAAAAAACACCCGGAAAATCAACCTCAAGACTTGGTCGCCAGGTTTATGGAACTCCTGGACAACCAGTTCCCGATAGAGTCCCCCACCGCCTCACTCAAGCTTACATCCCCGGCGGATTTTGCGGAGTTTTTGCACATCCATGTCAACCATCTGAATCACAGCATCAAATCACAAACCGGTAAAACAACTTCCGGTCTGATCCAGGAAAGAATCCTGGCGGAAGCCATGAATTTATTGCAGTTCAGCGACTGGCGGATTTTTGAGATTGCCAACAGCCTGGGTTTTGAATACCCCCAACATTTCAACGCTTTTTTCAAAAAACATATGGAAATCAGCCCAAAGCAATACAAAACCAAAATAACAGAGAATCTTTGATTTATTTAATTTTTGATTTGAATTGATTATTTTTTCAACGAGGAGGTCTCGATAATTTTGTCCCTTCAGATTTTTTAAACCTCCTTTCCATGAAAACATACAACAAAAAATACCAACGTATCAGTACATTATCTGTCTTTTTATTAATACCGCTATCCGGACTGGCCATAGATGTGTATATTCCCTCATTCCCGGAAATGCAGCAAGAACTTCATACAGAAAGTGCCGGTATCCAACTGACATTGACTTGCTTCCTGATTAGCTATGGGCTTACCCAACTGTTTACAGGAAGTATTGTCGATAGTTTCGGACGGTATAGGCTGACATTGTACTCCCTTCTGTTGTTTACCTTGAGTAGTTTTGCCATTGCAGTCATCCATAACATCTATTTTATCTATAGTATGAGAGTGATACAAGGAATTGCTACGGCTTTTATAGTGGTAGGTAAACGTGCATTCCTAGTGGACATCTACAGCGGAAAAAAACTACAGCATTACACCAGTTTAATTACCATTGTATGGTCTGTAGCGCCTATTTCAGCCCCCTTTATCGGAGGATACCTGCAAAAAGGATTTGGCTGGACAGCCAACTTTTATTTACTGGGGGCCTACTCCTTGGTAACTTTGATTATCGAATGTTTTTTCTCCGGAGAAACCTTGTCAAGTCCTAAGAAATTCAAGCGGAAAAGCATTCTGTCTTCATATGCCCATGTGCTGAAGAGTACGGACTTTTCCATCGGTTTGATGATATTGGGGCTCTGTTACAGCATGGTCATGGTATTTGGGATGACCGCTCCGTTTCTTGTTGAAAACCGTTTTCATTTCACTCCCGTGGTCACAGGCTATTGTGCACTGATTTCCGGTTTCGGCCTGATGACCGGGGGCATACTGGGTAAATCCATAAGTCACTATGCATTTTTCCCGAAGTTGATTTACGGGATCATCGCTGCCATTTGTGTAGCCGTATTTATGTTTGTATCGAGCAACTATGTTTCGAATATCTATACCCTTATGGGTTTTGTTTTTGTAATGCATATGCTCTCCGGTTTTGTATATAATGTTTATTTCACCTATTGTTTAATACGGTTTCCCCAACATGCCGGAGTTGCCAGTGGGCTAACGAGTGGGGGGAGCTACTTAATGACCTCCATAGCCAGCTACAGTATCATAAGTTTATTGACTATCGACAGCCAATCCGGGATGGCCATCAGCTATTTGCTTCTTTCACTTGCCGCCATTCCTTTACTGCTTCTTGCCAAAAAGGCTATCGATAAGTACTTATTGGGAAGCATAGCAACACCACAAGAGAAGATACAGGAAAAGGCATACCATTAGGATGCGGCATTTTATTTACCTATACCATCAATGATATTTTGGATTTCTGTTTTTATATCGCCCGTAATCACATTTTGAATGCTTCTTGACACTACATTTAAGGTAGTAATTTCTTGTGGTTCATTGTTTATATCAAAGAAAAAATCTTTGTCCTTGTCTACCCCGAGTTGAATGGAAACGAGATCTGTCTTATGCATCGGTTGAAAGCCAAGGACAGTTTTGTTTTCAAACTCATACCTCATTAAGGTATCGTCAGCAAGGTAGTACGCAAAGAGTGTTTGATAATCATTGTCATCCATTTGTTTATCTGCATTATCGTCTGTGGTGGTGCCTTTGAAAAGCAACACTTCAACACCATCCTTTTTCAGGAAAGACCAATACGTAATGGCAATTTTTTCATCAAATATTTTTTTTGTAAACTTTTTAGGATGGTCATAATAGATAAAGTTGTTAAACAGCCCGGCATAGGCTTCGTAGTAATAGTTAAAACTCGAAAATTTAAGTCCCCTACCACTTTCCACCCGTACTTTTTCTTCGGTTTTCAAATTGACTTGCCCTACGGGGATGATATATTTTGCCTGGGCAGTATCCAGCTGCAAGGGTGAGTCAAAAGTAATTTCTTGGGTTCTCACAAACTCCACGGAATCACTTCCGTTCGAATGGGCTTGTTGAATTCTTAATCCGTTATCCTGAGAGCCATTCGTGTCCATCAGAGAAATAACAAACGCGCCAAGTCCGGTAATGAGAGAGATTGCAGCCGCAGCAAGAAGGGCCGTTCCGATAACGGCTAGAAGCTTCTGGTTATACCTTGATAATTTGTCCATCGGTTTTAATTTTTTGTAAGTAGTGTAGGTACATCACAAGAACAATCTCCATAGCACCGTGCCACAGCAAGAATTGTATTATGATGGTCAGGGTTTACATTTTGATTCTTAAAATTAGGCGAATTCACTAAATTTCCAAATATCTGGTTATTATTTCCTGATTTTTTTGACCTTTATAAGCATAAATCCATTGAACTTCTATTTACCGAAAAAAAGCAATTGAAACGCCCGGTATCAATAACCTTCCACAACAAATGAAGTCCGAAAACCGACAGAAAGGGACGCTCCGGTTTTGTTTTTTCCACAAAAATCAGAGCGAGGAAAATAAGGGCAAAAACCCTCTGTAATACTTATTTATGCAACTGCTTATTTCTGACACGGCTTAGTGTTTCTCTGCTAATATGTAAATACTTTGCCAAGTCCGTTAAAGAAATTTCGAACAACCATTGCTTCCGGTTCTCTAAAAGGTATGAATATCTATCTGAAGGCGATTTGATGGTAAGTATTTCATAATGCTCTCGCTTCTTTTCAATTATCTCTTGAGATAAATCAATACAAAGTTGTAATAAGTCAGGTTTGTCCTTAAAGATATTAACCATTTTTTGCAAGGGATACATCAAGATTGCAGTGGCTGTAATGGCACGAATCGAATATGGTAAAGGAGGTTGTTGATGTATATCCTTCCAATTATCGATATATTCGTTATCAGTACAAAAGGCAGCAATTTATACAAGTTCTATAACTTCTCAAACGGGTATACCCATCTAAAACTTGTTGTTGTTATATAGGTAGCATTTAACAAAACACGTTGGCTCATTACGAATTTCTCAAACAAGAGAAAAGTCACAGCCTCCCTTTGTAATTAATTAACTCTCCATGGAGGATTTAAACGGTTTTCTCCCGCATAATACAAAATCAGTTGATTACCATCCGGATCTTTTAACCTTGCCTCTCTCCAAAGCCAGCGCTTATCATTGGGGAGCTCTTCAAATGCTACCCCCTTGTCGATAAGCTCCTTGACATACTCGTCCAGATTTTCACATTCAAAATACACCCAAACCCCCTCTCCTTCGGGTCGTTTTTCTGTTTGATGTATAGAAAAACTGGCCTTACCGGAAGGGCATTCAAACCTTGCATAATGCGGCAAAGCTTCCACAATCAGTTTTAAGCCCAGTTTTTCGTAGAATGGAACCGCTTTAGATAAATCCCCTGAGGGAACAGTAATTTGATTTAAATTCATAACTTGTTTTTTTGATAATTCCAATACCATCAAAAATACCTCATAGCCAGTTAAAGATACTGCCTTTTAAGCCGTAAAATATATTGGAATCAAGTATCACAAATGCTATTTGCTTCTTTACTTGTAAAAAGGTTTGTATTATTGACTTTACCTCCGGTTCTTATTATAGGGAATAAAAATATTACAACAGGTAAACTATTGATTTAAAAACAATTAACGTTTATGAATTCGAAATTAGAATATGAGTTTTTTTTACGGTTATCACCATCCCTTATCCCAATGGTATTATTCGGATTTTGAAATAGGTAAAATCACCTTTAACTGTTGTGAACAATGGATGATGTATTCTAAGGCGATACTTTTTAAGGATGAAGAAAAGGCCCGGCAAATCCTAGAGGAATCCCGGGCAAATATTCAACGTAAATTAGGCCGGCAGATCCGTTACTTTAAAAATGACATTTGGGTAAACCAGCGTGAAGAAATCATTTATCAAGGCAACTTGGCTAAGTTTTCACAAAATGCGGAATTAAAAAAATACTTATTGGATACCGGGGATAATTTTTTAGCGGAAGCCAGTCCTACGGATTTGATATGGGGTATCGGGTTAGCGGAAGAGGATGACAAGAGGTTTGATCAAAAAAACTGGACAGGAAAAAACTTATTGGGAAAACTATTGATGGAGGTACGGGCCACATTAGCAAACCGGCTGTGAGGGAACTGACCACGATCAACATATCTTCCATTCCTATTTATGCTTGTATTGGATTATCTTTGTATGGTATTTCCCACAAAGAAGATAGTCCAGATGCTGCCCTACAAATCTTTAATCTCATTCGATCGTAATTCTTCCGTTGCCGTATATGTTCAACTTTGCAATCAATTTATCGCACTTATTACCAAAGGTTTACTCAAACCCAAAGCAGCATTGCCAAGTTCCAGAAAACTTGCCGGGTTATTAGGGGTAAACAGAAATACGATAAAGCTTGCGTATGACGAATTGATTAGCCAAGGGTGGGCCGAACCGGTCGATAGAACCGGAATTTTTGTGCTGTCCAAGTTGCCTGAAACCATGCAGGCACCACTGGTAGATGCCCCCCGTGAAGAGGATCTGAAAGAGGCTTTTGTATGGAATAAACCCAACACGTTGCGATTGAGAAGCACAACGGAGTACAAGCAGCAAAGGTTGAAAATTGATGACGGCTTTCCGGATGTACGCCTAACCCCTATAGATACTTTGATGCGGGAATACAGAAGCATTTCAAAAAAATATTACGGAAAGTCTTATCTTAAGTATGGAAACCCCAAAGGCTCAAAAAATTTACGCAATTCCATTAGCGATTATCTATCCAAAACTCGCGGCTTCACCGTTGATCCCGAAGATATTTTGGTCACAAAGGGGAGTCAGATGGGAATTTATTTGGTAACCGAATTAGTGTTAACCCCCCAAGACACCATTGCAGTAGGAATGTCCAACTACTTTGCAGCCGATCACACTTTTCAAAACCGGGGGGCTAACCTGTTACGCATTCCGGTAGATGCGGAAGGTATGGATACCGACTATTTGGAAGAATGTTTACAAAGCCAAAAAATTAAGGCCGTGTATATTATTCCACATCATCATTGGCCCACTACCGTTACTTTATCGATGGAAAGGAGGTTGAAATTATTAAACTTGGCCAAGGAGTACAGGTTTGCCATCATTGAAGATGACTATGACTTTGATTTTCACTACCGCAACAAACCCTATTTGCCTATGGCGAGTATAGATCATAACCGATCCGTACTCTATATTGGCTCCTTGTGCAAAACGTTTGCTCCGGGTATTCGCATTGGTTTCCTGGCCGGTTCGTCTGATTTTATCAATGCTGCCACATCCGTAAGAAGTCTGATCGACCGGCAAGGAGATACACTGCTGGAAGAAGCCTTGTCGGCAATGTACGACAACGGAGAAATGGAGCGGCATTTCAGGAAATCGGTTAAAATTTACCAGGAGAGGCGGGATCTGTTTTGCCGGATTTTAAAAGACGATTTTCATTCCTCTCTCCACTTTACAACTCCCGAAGGTGGAATGGCGGTTTGGACGCATTTTGATGAGGATATTAACCTAATGGATGTTGTACAAAAAGTAAATAAACATGGTATGGACATTCCCAATCCTGAAATTTATAAAAACGAAGTATTTTCCGAAAACTCTTTACGCTTGGGCTTTGCTTCTTTACAAGAAAAGGAAATAATAACAGCTTTAGACATTTTAAAAAAGGGATTGACATCTTGATTTTGGGCCATTATTGATTTGAAAACTGGGCTACGAAACTTGTGTTTTTACATTCTACTTTTGTTCCATCAAAAACGAATTAACTGAAAGACAGATGGAAACAAATTTTTCAATTAAATCGATACGCACCACACAAGAAATCAAACAATGTTGGGAAGTAGTCCAACATCTCCGCCCTCAATTTCAAGAGGAAAAGTTTGTCACTTTCGTGACCGAAATGTTGGAGCAGGATCAATACAAAGCCGTTGTAGTGGTGGATGAAAAGCAACAGGTGCTTGCCTATGCCGGTTACCGCTCTATGACGACCTTACATAACGGAAGAATCTTATAC
Source organism: Rapidithrix thailandica (assembly GCF_039710355.1). Lineage (NCBI taxonomy): Bacteria > Pseudomonadati > Bacteroidota > Cytophagia > Cytophagales > Flammeovirgaceae > Rapidithrix > Rapidithrix thailandica. The sequence continues at coordinate 397,449 of NZ_JBDKWZ010000006.1, forward strand.
TTAGATGACCTTTGCACCTCCCCTTTACACAGAAATAAAGGCTTGGCAACTTTACTTCTGAAGCATGTTCAAAAAGAAGCAGAATCCTTACGGAAAGATGCGGTGATCCTTGACAGTGGATATGCACTCACCGATGCACACCGCTTGTATTTAAACCAGTCGTATAAAATGGTCGCTCACCATTTTGCATTAAGGCTCAATTCTGAGAAATAAATTCAAAACCCGTTTCAAGGTAATAAGCACGACACCTCCCAAAAAAGCGGAGGTAGTCCGCTTATAATCCATAAATTTCTAATCCGAACATAAAAAATGAACAATATTCTGGTGATCAATGCAAGTGCAAGAAGCGCTGATTCGTTTAGTCGAAGCCTATCAAAAGAATTTATTACAAACTGGATTTCCAAATACCCGGAAGATCGAATTGTTCAACGGGATTTAGGGCAGACCGCCATTCCTCATATTACGGAAGCCTGGATTGAAGGAGCCTTTAAACCCAAAGAACACAGAACCGAAAAAGATCAAGCCGCACTGAAAGTAAGTGATGCATTAGTTACAGAACTCAAAGCGGCAGATATTGTCGTTTTAGCAACTCCTATGTACAACTGGTCGATTCCAAGTGTTCTGAAGGCTTATATTGATCAGGTACTACGCATGAATGAAACCTTGGCCATTAATCCCGAAACCCCTGAAAATCCGTATGTAGGATTATTGGAAAATAAAAAAGCCTATTTCCTTTTAGTCAGAGGAGGAAGAGGCTATGAAAAAGGTGAATTCTATCAACATATGAATTTTCAAACCGACTATCTGAAAACGGTATTCAAGATCATTGGTATTTCAGAAATTGAGGTGTTGAGTATGAACAGTGCCGCAATGGGTGGGGAACACTCCAAACACTCTTATGAGGAGTGTTGCCAAAAGATAAGCGGGTGGATCCACAGGTTAAATTGAATGGATACTTTCTCTTAGATTGTGTTATAAAGTTTGGCGAAGCAGTTGTATGAAAAAGCAACTGCTTTTTTATGTTTCATAAACACTCAAGAGCCCTCTTGCTTCTATCGTCACGGAGAGAAAAGTTTTACGTAATGCCCTCTCCCGTTATATTAAATTTTCCGGATACGGAATGCATTCCTATTTTTGAAGTACAGCCTGATAAAAGTAATTTCCGGCACTGTTGACCAGGCCCTATATTTTATCTTAAAAAAAGAGCTTCTAGTAAATAAGGAAAGACCACTAATTAAAAACTTGTAAAAGTGAACTATCAATATAGACTTTTAAAAGGGCCATGGGGCATAGCAATAGACATGGAATTAGACGTAAACCATGAAAAAAGGGAAGGCCTGCAAACTAAAATTCAAGATCATTTATTTCTCATAAGAAGAAAAACTTTTTTTCTTACAGATGAAGAATTCAAGTGGTTAACATTGAAGTGAATTAAACTTTTTCTTTTTCCTAAAAAATGTTTCAAAAACGCCTCCTCTGTCTTACTTTTTTCAACAATAGCTTTGGCTATTCTCTTCAAAAAGTGTCTTGATGAGCCGATTTTGATTCCATTTTCGGTCAAAAACTATAAGTTTAAACCACTTTATTAGGAATCAATGATATTTCAACACTCCTGACAGATATAGTGGGTAAGAAAACAAATACCTATATTCATATCAATGATATTACTATAAACTATGCTCACTTTCAAGTAGAAGGTTTATATTGTACAATTCAAGAGGCTTTGACTAAGTATTTCGGTTTGCACCTTTCCAAGAGTAGCTGTTGAATTTGATAAGGAGGCTAATCAATATATTTTCGACATATTACATACTTAGAAAGAGACCTTTTGTTTGCTTCTTTTAAAATAGTTTCAACTCTTAATTAAATATTCATTTACTCAAGACAATACATTATTTGATTCAGAAAAATGTCTTTAAAGACCCAGGGTACAACCAACTATTTAAAGCGGTAACGGACTTGGGTTTATCTTATGAAGAAGTCGAATTCCAGCCGAATAGCAATATCTTTAACTACCGCACGACACGAAAAGATGTATTTGTTTACGGAGCGGTGAAATTGGCTAAAGTGACCAGGGATTTTGATTGGACACCGGGTTCATTTTATGGAAAAAATCATGAATTTGAGCATTATGCCAAAGGGTATGGGGGAATACCATATTAATCATGACAGCCTTACTTATGCCTTCTCAGATGATCTTAATTGGGGGAGCCATGAACAGCTTTTTATAAAACCCAGTAAAGAGGCAAAAGTGTTTACCGGAAAACTCTTCTCCAAAACCGAATGGGAAGATTTTGTATACTATTCGCTTAAGGATCAGAACAACCGCGTCTTGTCAGCTAAAACGTTGATCCAAGTCTCTCCTCCACAACATATCATCAAAGAGGCCAGGGTATGGATTGTCGATCAAAAAGTAGCTACCAGTTCCTATTATAGGTTTCACGGAAATATTGACTTTGAAGAAACGGTAGCGGAGGAAGGCTTGTTATTTGCCCGGGAAATGGCCAAACGGTATCATGTGACAGACGCCTACGTAATGGACATTTGTTTGACCTACGAGGGCTGGAAAATCATGGAAATAAATTGTATAAATAGTGCCGGCTTTTACAAAGGAAATGTCAAACAAATTGTAACAACCCTGGAAGAATTTTATACTTGAAGTGATGCTTTTTAAGCGAAAAGGGACAATCTCCTTTTTCTAAATAATTGCGGTGAACTTTATTAGCGTCTACAGAACTTATTGATCATGACTGACGATAGTATTCCAAATGAAGCACCTCATTCTTTTCAATGTCACAGGTAAAATCATCAGTCAATGCAATGGCGTTTGTCGCACAATTTTTTCCCTAGAAGTATAGAGATCGATCCCCAAATGAACCCGACCTCGTACTCTTCCATAAAACCCAAAATAGCATTGAATACCTCTTCTATCATGGCAATTGTTTCCCGCATTAGTAGGCTAATCCAAAAAATATTTTATTTTTCTTTTAACATTGAAAGCCAAACAAAACATAGCAAAGTGTAAGAAGAAACGGTATATTATATGTGTAAAAATACAATTACTTTATCTTATGTTATCATAAAGATTTGGCTTCACTCAGTTGAAAATATTTCAAAATGGGTATGTTTGCAGACTTCTACCCTATTTAAATAATAATAGGAAAATTCTCCATATTCTAATAAGTTTAATGACGAAAAACATGAAATTCATATTCTTGATTAACAGTTTATTGTTTCTGATTCAGCTTTTCGCATTCGGACAATCAGGTTTTAATATCAGAAATTCATCCGGAGAACTGATTGAGGAAAGAAAAGTTGATTTGAGCCAAGCATGTAATCAAGATAGTATATATCTTTTTGTTACTAAAGAACCCACCTATAAACCGGGTATGGATGCACTTGAAGAAACCCTTAACAACGAGCTTCAATTTGATAAAAAACTCAGATACTCTGCTCATTTAATGTTCCTTATCAATTGTGAAGGGCAAGCTTCCGGATTTATTCACACTGACCGTGAAAACTCCGAATATATTGAAAAAGTTATAGCAATATTGGATGAAAGTCAAGAATGGGATAGTGCAAAAATTGGCAATAGAAATGTTGACCGTTATATGCATATGATCCTTGTCCTAAAACAAGGGAAGGTAAAAATTAAATAAATATTATCGATTCATTTTACGAGTGTTAGAGCATGTTTAAATTTCATCTTGTGGACTGCAAATTCCCATTTCAGGAACCTCAGTTCATCATTTTTGAGTGATCCGGCATTCCGGTGGCCGGCATTCCGGTGGCCGGCATTCCGGTGGCCGGCACCCGGTCAAATAATTCCACTATTCTTCGAATAGTCGGACCTTTGAAGTGTCGGACCATCAAAAATAATTTCTTAAGAACTTGAAAGTTTCGCTACCAAATACGAATTTTAAACATGCTCTTAGTCAGTAATTCCATCATTTTCATTTGAAGCAACTCTCAACTTTCTTTTACTTTCCCATAGTATTCCGTATCGGTCAGGTTTCCTTTTCCGTCACGGTAATCTTTCCGTAAAAGACCTTCTTGCCGGAAACCATTTTTGATTAAAGTTTTTTTACTTCCAAGGTTCCCGGGGCTTACTCTTGCATATATTTTTTCCAGCTTCATTTCCGTAAAACAATAGTTTACAAGCCAACTCACAGCATACGAAATAATTCCATACCCTTGATGATCCTTGTCAATAAAATAGGCAATTTCTCCCTTAGGGATGATCCAGTCAATATTTTTTACATGCACCATCCCGATCATCATTCCGCCTTTCTTTAAGCTGAAATAAACCCCCTTTCGGGTTTCATACTCCTCAATTTTACTTCTTACAAACTCTTCCGTTGACGCAAGGTCATACAACTGGTTTAAAGTTTTTGGAAAATAGGTTTGTATATGCTCTTTATTCTTTTCGATCATCGTCCAAAAAGCAAAGGCATCTTTTTCTTGTATCCGGCTTATCGCTATTTCTGTTTGAAGATCCATATAGTAATACATTTTATGAAAACACATAACGCCCTAGTGCATAAGCAGTAACGGCATTTACTTTCATTCCGGAAACCGGCACTACTACTCATACACCAGGGTAGAGTGCAAATTAATAATTGATCATGACTAATTTACTCCCTTTCGTTTGGTTGTTTTCCATCAAAGTATGTGCTTTTTTTACCGTGTCTACGCTTAATTCACCCACCGTATTGATGGCTGCCGGAGTGATATTTCCGTTTTCAATCAGACGAAACAGTTCCTGCAAGGATTCTCCGTAATATGAGAGGTCCATTTCCCCCTTCTTTAACGTATGTGCGTAATTGGCAACATTGACAATGATGTTTGCCTTATCAAATAGTAGTTCCCTGGCTTCAGGTGTAGTCAGGAAAGTGATATCCACATAAGTGCCGTATACGTCTAACAGACCGGCACAAAGTTCTGACAGTTTACCCCCCACCAAATCTATACAGTACTCCAGAGCTTGTTCGCCTAACCGGGATGGAACGGCAGAAGTCAAATCATCCTGCTTGTAATTGAAGATATTTTCAGAAGGAAGACCCAGTCCGGTTAAGTGCGCAATACTGCGCTCATTTCCGGCGGTAGTATAAACCGACTGGTTACCCTTTGCCAAAAGCAATTTGATGAGAATAGTGCCTACTCCTCCGGCTCCTCCCGTAATAAAAACAGGCTTGTCTTTGGGGATATCCACCCTTTTGAAACACTGTAAAGCCGTCATTCCCACCATGGGCAAAGCCGCGGCTTCTTCAAAGGATATATTGTCTGGATTTTTCGCCACAAGCTCTTGAGGCACGCTGATGTATTCGGTGTAGGTGCCGTTGGAGGCCAGACTACCCACATAAGCCGACACTTTATCGCCTGTTTGCAAACGAGTAACCTTTTCACCAGTTTCTACAATTTCCCCGGAAAGCTCCCTGCCTAAAATAGGCGATTTCAATAATTTACTTTCTGTAGACCCCTGACGCATTTGATAGTCAATAGGATTAAATGCCGTGGCTTTAATACGGATCAATACTTCATGGGGTTTGACTTCAGGAACAGCAACTTCCTGAAGGTCAAAATTTTCCACTCCTCCAAAGTCTTTCAATACGATTGCTTTCATTTGCTTTTGTTTTTATGACACTATTTTTTTCAAAAGACAGATATACTCTCAAATTTATACTTGTCTGATTTGTTTTCTATTGAGGCTGTTCCACGATGGCTGTTCCACGATGGCTGTTCCACGATGGTTCCTCCACGACGGGAAATATTTATCGCTTCGAATTTACTTAGGCAGGAAGACTATTCAAAAATATAAGGGATATGTGTAGCGTATTTTTATGAAAGTCTTTAAATCAAGCTCGACTTTAGCCATTTGAAACTACGCAACGAATCCGGCCTCTTGCCTGGTTTTATTCCACTTGTAAGGCCTCGAAGATACAAAATCGCAAAAAGTTTGAGTATTTTGGTCCTTATGATACCGTTTATCCGGTCATATCTTATTATCTTCGATGGAGGGAATTGCTCGAACTTTCATAAAAAACGAACCATAATTTTTGTATCAAAATGTCGCTCATTGACACCTATAAATCGCTTTGTACAGCGTTTTATGACCTGGACAAACCCAATGCCCCCCAAGAGGCCATAGCGTATTACCTGAATGAAATCCACACCCACAAACAACCCGTATTGGAACCCATGTGTGGTTCGGGACGGTTTCTTCTTCCGTTAATGGAAAAAAACGTAGATATTGACGGGACAGATGCATCCTCTGAAATGTTAGAAAGTTGTGAGCTAAAAGGAAGAGCCAAAGCATTACAACCCAAGCTCTATCTTCAAAAACTCCAGGAACTGGAACTTCCCAGGAGATACGGATTGATCTTTATTCCTTCCGGCTCTTTTGGCCTTATCTTAAACCGGCAGGAAGCGTTGATTTCATTGAAAAACCTTTTTGATCAATTGCTGGAAAATGGACAATTAATCATTGAAATAGAGACTCCCGCTTCGGCTTCGGTAGGCCCGTCAACCATGACAAAGGAAATACAAGGAGACAATGCAAAAATCCGATTGACCAGTACAAGCGAATATGATGCGGACAATCAGTTCGAAACCACAAAATGCGAGTATCAAAAAATCACTAAGGGAGAGATCGTCAAGACGGAAACAGAAATCATACAGGTGCGACTTTATTCGATTCAAGCGTTTTCTCAGCTCTTGAAAACGGTTGGTTTCACCAATATAAAAGCTTTGGTTCCTTATTCGGAAAAATTCGCAGAGGAGACTACTCCGTTAGTAATCGTCAAATGCCAAAAGTCATAAACTTGGCAAGGATAGTTTCCATCATGGACAAAGAATTTGCGTAATTACCGGGAAAATAACCTTTTGCATATTGCCTTTGCTTTATATTACTTTGTGTACAAAGATATTTTCTCCGGCACACAATATAATAAACCCTCTCAGGTGAGGTAGTTATTGTTATCTGAGTGTATCAAATGGGTTGACAAAATCTGTTTTAGAGGATATTTACAAGGTGGAAAGATTGTCACCCAAAAGGCATTAAAGAGAGAGCTTTATCTTTCGAATTTACATTTCTATACGAATCAATACATTAAAACAATTAAGCATTATGGGAAATTTTTCTGATATCATCATTGCCGATGTTCACGAAGGCGAAAAAATAGGAGAGGCGGAAACACCTTCAGAAAAATGGCCTACCTTGGAAGCAAGAAATCTGGATTCCATTACCCTTTCTACACTTTATTGTAGTATTACCAATAAGAAGTATTCCAATGAAATTCAAAGTTCGTTTCAATTAGCCGGAGGGGATCAATACGAAGGTCCTTGGGTATTTTTAATTCCCGAACTCGTGATGAATTCTTATGCTGAATTGGATACATCCAAAATCAAAGAAATAGCGCAAGTATGGGTAGCAACTGACGAAATGCAACTTTGGGAACTGCCGGAAGCAATGGAGCTGATTGCTCAATTAAAGGAACATGCCTGTAAAGCAAAAGAGGCTCGAAAAGCAATGTTTCTTTGGTATATGCTATAACCGCATCCTTCATCATAAAATCACAAAGCCACCTCAACCGGGTGGCTTTGTGGTAAATCAGACTTTGAAAAACAGATTTATTTCTTTTCTAATCTTGTTTCCCACTGTGCTAACACCTCGGAATTTTTTCCCAAAGGTTTCACTTCTTCCAGAAAGGCCTGGAATGTATTTTTCGCCTTGCCTTTGGCTTTGTCTGCATAATCGGAAAATACTTCTTCGAACTCTTCAATCCTCTCCTCCAAACGATGTTTCAGAATCGTGATGACTTCATCCCTTACTTTCCGCTTAGGATAGTTGAAAAACTCCAGGAGTTGTGGCGTCATAGTCAAGTCGTCTTGCAGTTGACGGAGCCCGAATATAACCAGGTTTGCCGGCATATTTTGCATATTTTCAAGCAGGTTGATCTTCGGATATACCGCATGAAACTGTTGTGCAAAACTATTTTCTTCAAAGGTACAATTCCGGTGAATGGCTTGGTCATTGGTCAGCATAAATTCCAATGCATAAGCTTCTCCCAACCCGATATCAATCAACAACCGGTAGAATTCAGGGGTGATATCTCTTTCGTTTCCTTCCTTGTTGCTCCATTTCGACCAGTAGTCGTAAACACGGTTCATATGGCCAAAACGCGCCAACATATAAAGGGCCCGGTGTTTCACAGTATCTTCAAACAACCAGATCACTTCGTCCAGATCACCTGAAATGCGTTTCATCAGTTGCGGCATGAGCTTTTCCTCAATCTCTTTAAAATCACCGGTTTGGAACAGGTAATCATTGATCCAGGAACAGGCCATTTCCACTTGTTTTTTAAATGCCTGTTTTTCCTCATCACTCCAGTCGTATATATCGTATAAATGGTCTTTATTTTCCGGTTTAACAGTCCGGCGGCAAAAGTTGTAAAGCTCATCTTGAAACTGTTGGTTTCTTAACTTGTCAAAGGCTTCGAGCGGTTTGATCTGGTTTGCCGAATGTAAGAACTGGGGCAACTTATGCTTATCAATATATTGCAGGGCCTCCTTCATGGCCGCTTTTTCCTTTTTCTCCTCCCTTTGCCAAAGCATGGGTTGGTCTTCGTCCAGTTCGTCCATATGCGCACAAGTCTCTATCAATGCCTTGTAATGGTTCAATTCCGCTTCTCCCGGCTTCATCAGCGCCTTTATTGTTTTATGAGTATACACAATTTCCCAGGCTTTTATCTGACTTGGCAGGATTCCCAGCTTTTCCAAGGTTTCCATATAGTTTCTGACGAGTCGTAAATCAAAATCACGCCCTTCCTTTTTAAAGCACTGGAACACCACATGCAAGGTTTTTACCGGAGCCAGCTCAACAAAAAGTTTGAACACCTTTTTTAAAGGCTTTTCAAATACGAATGGTAAGCCCTTTGCTCCGTATGCCGCTGCTGCCAGAAGAGTGGCAATATGGTCAGAACTCAAGAATAAACTTACTTGCGGAATGCCCAATTCATCGGTCCAGTTTTCATAAAAGAACAGGCGATGCAGGCCTGCTTTTGCCTCTTCCTCCGTGCTGGGCTTTGCTTGTTTTTTGGCCGCCTCAAAAATAGCGAGTTCTTCGGGTGTTAAAGAAGCCGGGCCTCCTTTCATCAGTTTCATGATGATTTCTTTAGGAGGGGGTGTACCTTTAGCGCCAATGCAATAGCTTTTAATAGCTTCCGAAATGGCCTCTATCTCCGCTTTAGTTTTATCTGACTCGTCACCTTCTCTGCCTAGAATAGACTCAGAGATAACTTCATGTAAAAAGGTTTCCCAAAAGTGCTTGGCAAAGAAGTCTACCAATATTTTCAAATGCGCATCAGGAGACATGGCCCCTTCACGGTAACAAATATACGCTACCGCCAATAAGTGGGTACCGGAAACGAGCTCCCGGTCTTTCACCTTGGGCAGTACTGCCAGCATGTCTTCGTCCATTTGGCTACGGCTAAAGTCAATGGCTTCGTCCAGCACCTCTTTCCAAATAGCCGGATTTTGTTTATACAACAGATAAATCCGTTCCAGGCTTTGGGCCGACAAATACTTGTTGTGAAAGGAATCCATCAAGGAATTAATTTCCTCTATCAGCATCCTTTCATCCTCAATGGCATACCTTGCTTGAAAAGCTTCCAGCGTGCATAGCTTATAAGTATTGACAATCAAGTCTAGCGTATAGTTATCAAAAACCTTTTTCCCATTCAAATGATAGAATACATCGACAATACGCATAGCGATATCGACCCCACTAACCTCGTTCCCATTGATGTTAATACCACCCCCTCTAACATTATCCCCATTAATATTAAGTTTAAGAGTGAAAAATTCGTCATCGGCAACCTCGTGATATTCGTCAAAAAAATAAGGAAGAACCTCATCTATATCAGCCCCGCTAAATTCCAGCCGGGGTAGAATTTTCAAGTTCCGTTTATAGGCAAGTGACTCTATTGATTGGGGAGGAATATCGTTCAATACCTCCGGGTTTTTGCCCTCCCGTACATAGTCCCAAATGGCTTCTCCATTATCGAAACCATTGATAAAAAAATCTTTGTTTATAGCTTCCTCCCCATTGAAGTCCTCCTCATCATAATAATACGGATTCTCCTCGTCTTTCTGAGAGCGAAGTTTCGATTCGGGCACTTCTTCCAAAATCTTATTTACCTGCTTGATAAGCCCGAAAATTTCGTTCTCATAGGTATCTGAGATCAAAATCTCTTGCTCTGACAAAGGTGGGAATACCTTCTGAAAGAATTTTTCTACCATATGCAGGCCTTCGTCATCTTCCTTCTCAACCGGATATTTTTTCACATGGTTGAGATACTCTTCACAGAAATATGGATACTCCTCCGGGTGTTGTTTGAAGTGCTCGTACAGGTAGTATAGCTGATCACCGGCATCTGTTACGTATGGATAACTGGTACAAATTGTCTGAATCAACTCTAAATTATAACAATGAGCAATGGCCTTGAGTATAGGCCGGCTAAAACCGTGTTCATCAGCCAACCCGGACAAATAGTCAAAGGCATAGATGGCATGTTCAGTGTCCCAATTGGGGAAGATGTACAAACCGATCAGATAAGCATACTCCACATCGGTAAGGGCCAAAGTGTAAAGGATATCCAAGCCGAATAACTGGCGGCACTTTTCAATCCATAAGTCTTCGGTCTCATTTTTAGCAAGGGCATAGGCAACGATCTCTTGCGCGATTTCCACGACCAAATCTTTCAGTTCGGGGTGTTCCAATGCCGCCACAAAAACCAAGATTTCTATTACCAAAGGATCCTTTTGCCAGGATGCTTCCTTAGAACTTGTAAAAATTTTCGCACCTTCTCCTTTTATCAATGCACGGATTGCCAATGCACGGACTACTTTCTCTGGCTGCACAGCATCCGAAAAAGTGAATGGTCGCCTCTCTCCATTTTCTTCCGTGCAGAAGAAAACGTTGTAATTATGAAGGTCTATTTGTGGTTGGTCGTTTTTAAACCGGGTTAAAAAGGCCTCCAAGGCTTTTTGTAAGGAATCTTTGCTTTTTAAATCGACTGCGATTAACGATTGAATGTTTTTCATTATTGGTTTTAGTGTTTCGTCCTATCACGGAGGCTTCCGTTCTTACCAGAGGACTCAGTTGTAAAATAGATAGTTTAACAAAGAAGTGAATTAACCTTTTTCTTTTTCCTAAAAAATGTTTCGAAAACGCCTCCTCTGTGTTATTTTTTGCAACAATAGCTTTGGCTATTCTTTTCAAAAAGTGCCTTGATGAGCCGATTTTGATTCCATCTTCGGTCAAAAACTATACATGTAAACCACTTCAAATGATTTATTTTTCTAACAATCACCTATTTATGAATTTACTTTTTTTAATCTATGATATGAATCGTTGAAAATAGGATGATACCTGGGCGGCAAATATACTAAAGCCTATTTGAAATATGGAAACGCTCATGGTTGTATCAGAAAATCACCAACATACCGGATGTAAGGTTTAAATTTATATATGCCCACTCTACACCTATTTTACGAGGTGTAAAACGAAGTAACGGAACAGTCTACACGTAGCCCAGGAAGTCATCCCTTTTCAATTCCCTCTTACTTAAGAGTTTTGCTCAAAAAAAGAGAGAATTATCTTTTTCCCAACACAAACTCTTGGTCCACCATTTTGATGATTTGAGGCGTACTGTCAGGATAATTTCCGGTATGCCCAAATTCAATACCATACTGTTCTTTCAAAGCTTCAATTTTCATTTCGAGGCGCGGTAGTTGAATCACTTGTTTGGGTTGGAGTCCTAGCCCCTGGCGCCCATTGGAAAAAAACAACATCAGGTTTATCCGGTCATGGTATTTTTTCTCCAAATAATAAAGTACACGGATGTTTTCAGCATCTGCTATGAGGCCTAACTCCTCTAAAAAAGCGTTTTTTACTCCCTCCCCAATATGGCAATCCATCCTGAGTGCGAGGGTCTCGGCATTGTTTTTCCGGATTGAGGAGCCTACTATTCGCAAGAAGTCTTTAGTTGGCCAAGCCATTTTTTCTTTGGGGGAAAATAACCTGATTAACCGGGGAGCTTCAAAGACATGTTTATCAACCAACACGACCGCTTCCTTTTTAAGTAAAGTTTCCACTTTTACCATAAATTCAAAATCGTAATCAAACAGGTGGTGACTCCCTGTGCCGATTTGTAAACGGTTTCCCTCCATCCGAATGAATAAATAGCTCTCTTTGTATTGTTGAGTCAATCGCTCCAAGTTTTTAATCAAATGCCCCGGATTTTCGCAGATGATATACGCCACCAATTCCGCAGGGTTATCCGCATGCCCACCGAGGCCCTTACGATATTGAAAATACTCAAATTCGTATAATCCGGAAGGAAATTCAAAATACCAATAAACGCCTAATACCATTGATTTTTATTTTAGCCTGCAAACAAACGTTCCATAAATACTTCCCCGAAGTCATCGCGGTTTTCTTCACGTTGACATCAGCAAACAAGTAAGAGTACGGCATAAATATCGGTATTCCTATTGAAAAGTCCATTTCTGTTTCTTGCCCGACCGAAGTCTTTGTACTGAAATGATATAAAGTTCCCTGCCAAAAGTTAATAAATCTTAAGTTTTGGGTATAAGCCAGGATGAAGGCAGAGGCAATTGGGCGTTACGATTGCTACGTAGTATATTGTAGAAAGCGAGTTTAATCTTATAAAGTAAAATTGAAAATGAAAAACTGTTTTTTGTGAAGTTACTCACTTAACTACCATTGCGGTATCATTACGCGCACTGCATGGAAGGGAATCCGGAAATGCTATGTATTAAACATCTTAAAAGTACACTCTTGATTTTAAAACCAAATAACGTATGAAAGACTTTTCAAAAGTTCTGTCCATTAAAAACCGCGTTGAATCTTCCATGCTCCAAATGGATGGCGTTCATGGGATCAGCATAGGAGAAGAGAAAATTGATGGGAAGGGAACCGGTAATTTTGCCATTTACTTGCATGTACATCCCCATATGAAAGGCTTGGTCAACCTGCCTAATGAGGTAGATAATGTAAAGGTGATCATCAGTTATGAAGAACAACTTGGCCCACTCACAAAGGTAGGTTTTGAGCTTGGAGGGAGTGAGGATACTTCAAAATACCGCCCATTACGGGGAGGCTGCCAACTTCAAATAAAAACAGGTTTAACTGAACACTTTGGCACCTTAGGTTGCTTGGTTCGTGATAATAAAAACGGTGGAAAAGTAATCGCTCTTAGTAATCAACATGTGATTCGAAATGAAGGGCAGAAAGTAGGACAACCCAAGGTTTGTTGTGGTGATGAAATCGGAAGCACCATCCGTTCGGTCCTTTCTGCCAATGTGGATGGGGCTGTATGCTCTATTGGCAACACCAGTTATGAAGCTACCATTATCAAAATAGGTAAGGTGAACGGAAGCTATACGGTAACTCCAACCGATATTCTTGGAGGCGGGTACCCTGTAAAAAAATACGGCCGAACCACAAAGCTCTCCAGCGGTCGGATTACACGGCTCAATTTCTCCGGTACACGTAATGATAATTGGAATTTTACTAACCAACTTTATATTGACGGTCAGTTCGCGGACTCCGGGGATTCGGGCTCTGCCATTGTGGACGATAATGGTAACGTTGTAGGACTGCTTTGGGGTACTGGCAAGAACAAACAATTTGCTAGTGGTTCCCCAATAGCACAGGTCATGTCCGAACTGAATATCAGCGTACTTACTGCCAGTGAGGCGCCAGCTTTACCAGAAGAGGAACGCTTTGTACTCAATCAAACAGAATTGCTTAAAAAGTTAGAACAAGAAACATTAAAACACCCTCTAGCTGCTTACATTTATAACCTGGTTACCCTTCACCGTAGTGAAGTTACCCAGCTCATCAATCAAAATAAAAAAGTGGCTACCGTTTGGCACCGAAACAATGGCCCTATGATTTTAAATCAAGCCATCAAGTTCGTTCAAACGCGAGAGGTTGTCTTTTCTGATCTGATTACCGAACAGGGAGGCCGGGAAAGCATTATCAATATCTCCAATAGCCTGCAAGAGTTTGGCTCGGAAGAATTAAGAGTGGCGATTCAAAAGATGGAGCCGTATGTTTATGGCTTCATGGAAATGACATATAGCGAAATATTGGAAGAACTAAAGGCCAAAACCGACTTTGGCAATATACCGCAACCAATACCCTTGAGCAAAATAACCGCTCCGGAATCCGGTGAGGCGGTAATCAATGAAGCTTCTTTAAACTACCTCTCCCATAAGTTCTTTTTAGCCAATAAAGAGTATTTCAATTTGGAACAGGTAGTGCCCTTGACCATTGCCGGGGAGGACTACCAATACTTGATTGAATTAAAAGTGGATAAGGCTCCTTCTATTGAGCTGTCTCCTAAGACCACGGAGAAAATTTGTGAGTTGGGTTTAAACAAGCTGGGTTTGCCTTTGGAACAAAGAGCAAAAATGCTTGAACAAATGGATTTCACGGCTCCGGAAAATAATTTAAATGCTTGTTTGAACAACGCTGATTTTACTATTTACGATTATGCCGGGGAGAAGAAAGGAAAGGAAATCGGCCGTTTAAAAATTGATATTGAAGTATTGGGCGCATTGGGAGCGACTGCAAACAGCCTGCATCTTTTGCCTATTGACGGGAAAGTAAAAGCAAATGGTAATACAGATGCCCTTGCGACTTTACTTTTAAAAGTACTTTTAGGAGCTATTGAAGACCGTTTTAGTGATTATCCGTTACCTCATTTGGACTTGTTTCTCGGCTTTGGGGCCGGTATTGAAGGGGCTGAAATCAAGGCAAAAGAAGTCAAAGCCAAAATCGCATTGGACTACAATGTAACTTCCAGCGGGATTTCGATGGATCGTTTGGTGAGTCCTCTCGAAGAGGGAACAGATGCCCGTGTAAGCCTGGCCGTTCCCCAAAGTGCATTGAATTTTGTCGGGCAACACATCATTGACTTGCCTAATTTTAAGAAAACGGAAGAAGCCAGTGGTGCCGGGTTTGGTGTTCGAGTGGGAGTATTTGCCGGAGTGGATCAACCAAGTATCCACATTGGCGATGACTTTGCAACTGCCTCCACACAACTGGGAGCAAAAGCTTCGGTAGGAGTGCAAGTATTTGGGCAGTGGTTGGATATTGCTTTGACCCCGGGTTTGGTCACACTTAATTTAATGGTCCAATTAAAAACGGCCAATGACGGCAAAACCATTGTCATTAAATTCATTCCGAATTTTGATTCGATCACCATTGACTGGGGACTAAAATTGCCCTTCCCATTTAGTTTGGCCACTTCCGCGATCCAAGGTATTCTTGCCAAAATGTTAGTGGCTATCGTCAAAACTTTCTCCTCGGAGTTTGCCGGAATTGAGATCCCTTTGTATACCCTGAATGATTCCTATGAGACCTTGAATGCCGATTTCAATGTAAAATTCGATTCGTTCGGTTTCCGGAACAAGAAGGCAATTGCGAAAGTAGCAGCGAGTTAAAATTTACGGTATCTCTGAGATAATTTCTCATAAAAAAGGACTAAAAGCCCAAGAGCTTTTAGTCCTTTTATCTTGATCAGTTTTCTTAAAATAGAGTTCTTTCTTGGGAATAAGTTTGTCGTCATAACAAAAGAATAAAGTGTGAGATTCATATACATCCTTTCAATTTAACATACCTAAAAAGAACCAATCCTGAGGCTTTATAAAGCCTCAGGATTGGTTCTTTTTATCAACTTCCTCAAAGCCAGGTTTGACATATAATTTTGTTCTTGGATACGCTCGACACGTTCATCATACATGGCACCAATTTCTTCCCAAAAAGGAGTTATAGTACTAAGTTCACAAACTCTTTCCATGGGAGTTTTGCCATTCAAAGAGCTATGGGGTCTATACCAATTATAATGAAATTGCCATTGCTCTAAGTTTTCAGAGAGATTTGGATTTTGTAGGTCTTCTATAGCATAGAATTCCTGTAGGCTTGTTTTTTGGACACGTTCCACCT